>CAYZUH010000014.1:0-72175 GCA_964481855.1 uncultured Marinilabiliaceae bacterium | reverse complement strand
TTCTGCTCAGAGAGCTGCTGTTTCTGCTCAGAGAGCTGCTGTCTCTGCTCCTTGAGTAGCTGACTCTGTTCCTCAATCTCCTGCCGCACCATTTCTGAATACCTCTCTGTGGCGAGGTCGTCGCGGTAGGCTTTTAGCGCGGCCTCGTATTTGCGCCGCTCGCGTGGGGGCATGGCGTCGACCGAGGCGATTGCCTCAAGTCTTTGAAAAACCGCGTCTTGTGCGGCATATGGCATCCTCTCCATAGTCTCCATGTGTTTCAATACGTATATCCACTTGTCGAAAGTGCTTGCGCACTGCTCAGGGTCGTCGTTGGCGTAGCGCGGCAATTGTATGAATGTGAGGTGGAGCTTGTTGTTGTGCCGCTTGCTGTCGTCGCAGTCCGTGAGCTTATAGTCCGTCCGGACTTTCTCGTCGCCTTTCACTGTGAAGTTCATGAATGCCACGGCGTAGACGGCGCTTATCCCATAGTCCCACTCGTCGCCCCTCTCGCCCTGCTCGCTTATGGCGCGGCTGGCGTAGAACAGCATGCGGTCGAAGAAGTTGACCTGCCCGCGGTTCTGCATCTCGACGATTATCCTCTCGCCTGTCTGCGTTTGGCAGAAGATGTCGTAGATCATCGACCTGCCGCCCTTGCCGCCCCCAAGCCTCTCCTTGTTGCCGAACGCTATGTCCGTGATGACCCTCTCGCCCTCAAGCAAGGCGTTTAGGAAGCTCAGCAGAAGGTCTTTGCAGACCTCGCGGCCAAAGATTTTCTTGAAGCCGTAGTCTGTGAAAGGGTTGATGAATTTCATGGCGTCGGGAGACGGTTTTGTTCTCCATCGGCAAATGTAGTGATTTTCTGCGTCGGCGTCTCGACGAATCTGCTCATGCGCTCGACGCACAGTCTCTTCTGGCCCATGTCGGGGTGGACGTACAGGTTGAGCGTCGTCGCCACGTTGGCATGGCCCAGGATGGCACTGATTGTCTTGTAGTCGCACTGGCTCTCGACGCACCTTGTCGCGAATGTGTGACGGAGGCTGTGGAAGACAACATGCCCGATGCCGAGACTGCGCAACAGCCTGTTGTGATGCTCCCGCAACGAGCGCGGCTCGCTTGGGCGCGTCCTGGAGCTGACGACGTAGGGCGAGCGGGAGCAGGGCCGCAAGGCTTCATGGAGCTGTTTGCTGGTCGGCAGTTCGCGGCACGAGTTTTTTGTCTTGGGCGACGACTGGATCCTCTCTGTGGCTTTCAGCTCGCAATTGTTGCAGTTGACCCCGAAGGCGAATCCCGAGTGCCGAATGCGTCTGCCTGTGCCGATGGCGTTGACGGATGGGTCTCTCCGTCGGCTGCGGGTTCCTGGCCGACGCCGAGTGGTCGCGGAGCATCGAGGTTGACTCGGCCTCGCCATATTTCACCAACTACACTACCGCTACCGCCCCCGCGAGGTGGTGTGCCGCGCCGCCGCGCCGCCGGAGTCCTTGCCGCTTGTGGGCGGCGACCCGTTCGTGGGGTTCGCCAAGCACGACGTGCGGCTCCGTGTCCCGAGCGGGAGCGTCGGGGCCTACAAGGCGCGCTGGATGTGGAAGCAGTTCGACATTGAGGGCGACGCCTCTCTCTCGACGACGCCCACGGCCCCGTGACGGCTCTCGTCGAGGTCTTCAGCCTGGGCGGCGTGCGCCTCTTCAGCGGGCGCACGTCGTCGGTCAGCATAGCCGCGCCGGGCCTCTACGTGGTGACGGCAGACGGGGGCGAAGGGCAAGGTCGCCATCAAGTAGCCCCCCCCCGAACCCGATGTGGCCGGGCGGCGGCCTCCCGCATCGCGCGGGGGGGGCGCCGCCCGGCCTTTCGTTTTCTCGTTTTCGCCCCTTTTCTTATATTTGGGTCTCGATTGGCGTCTGCCGGCTTGGCGGCGCCCGGACACCACGACATCAAGAAATGAGCGAAGTTCTCCTGGAGGCCCTTATGCAGCTTTTCGCGCTCCTGACCGACGTCAAGCACGTCGGCGGGGCGAGAGGCCGCGCCAAAGTGGGCGAATACCTGGCGTCGCAGTTCAACGCCGAGTACGTCAGCAAGTTCCTCAAGCGCTACGACTACTACATGGGCAAGTTCCACTCGCCCTATGGCGAGGGCGACGAGGCGCGCGAGATGCGGACAATGGAGAACCTCAGGCGCATGAAGACCGTCTGCGCCGACATCAACGCCGAGGTGGACCTCGACGAGAAAGTCCTGTTGCTTGGCTCGATGCTCAACTACATCGCCAAGCCCGACATCAGCTATGACGAGGAGAGGTTCGTGGACACCCTGGCCGACCTGCTGCGGATCCCCCCCGACGACTATTGGAACCTCAAGACCTTCACGTTCGACAGCCCCGCCGACGTCGTGGACAAGAGCCGCCTCCTGCTCATCGACGGCCGGCCGGAGAAGTTCCACCCCGACGTGAAGCACATCTTCATAAGCAAATTCGGCGTCAGCGTGTGGGTGCTCCACGTCAAGCAGACCAACTCGTTCCTCTTCCGCTACGACGGCGGCCGCAACCTCTACCTCAGCGGCCACAAGCTCGACCCCGGGCAGGTCTACCCCATGGCCCCCGGCGGCGTCATCAACACGTCGCACGTCCGCCCCGTCTACTACGGCCACATCGCCGAGAAGTTCATCACCCGCCCCGACACGGGGCGCATCGCCTACCGGGCGGTCGACATCGAGTATAAGTTCTCCGACACCGTCGTGGGCGTCCACAAGTTCAGCTTCCTGGGCAAGAGCGGCCAGCTCGTGGGCATCATGGGCGGCTCCGGCTCGGGCAAGACCACGCTCATGAACCTCCTCTGCGGCAAGCTCCGCCCCAGCGGGGGCAGAATAGCCATCAACGGCTACGACCTCCACGCCGACCGCAAGGCCCTGGAGGGCGTCATAGGCTACGTCCCGCAAGACGACATGCTCAACGAGGAGCTGACCGTCTACGAGAACCTGTGGTTCAACGCCCGCCTCATCTTCAGCGACAAGAGCAGGGCCGAGAAGACGCGCCTGGTGGACAAGGCCCTGCAGGACTTCGACCTCGTCGAGGCGCGCGACCTCAAGGTCGGCAACCCCCTCAACAAGGTCTTGAGCGGGGGGCAGCGCAAGCGGCTCAACATAGCCCTCGAGCTCATGCGCGAGCCCTCGATACTCTTCGTCGACGAGCCCACGTCGGGTCTCTCCAGCTCCGACTCCGAAAAGGTCATGTCGCTCCTCAAGAGGCAGGTCCTCAAGGGCAAGCTGGTCATAATCAACATCCACCAGCCCAACAGCGACATCTACAAGCTCCTCGACAAGCTCCTCATCATAGACCAGGGCGGCTACATCGTCTACAATGGCAACCCCATGAACGCCATCGTATACTTCAAGAGGAAGGCCCACTACGTCAACCCCGAGGAGAGGGAGTGCTTCTTGTGCGGCAACGTCAAGACCGAGCAGCCGCTGCGCATCATCGAGACCCGCATGGTCGACACGTCGGGCAAGCTCATCCGCAAGCGCAAGGTGACCCCGCAGGAGTGGTACCGTGTCTATCTCGACGAGATTGAGGCGAACTTCGACTGGAAGGGCAAGAAGAACGCCACAAGGGAGAAGCTCCCCCAGAACCTCTACTCCATCCCCGGGCGGCGGAGCCAGTTCGCCACGTTCGCCCTGCGCGACGCCCTCAAAAAGGTCAAGGACACGCAATATGTCCTCCTCAACCTGCTCGAGGTCCCCGTCCTGGCCCTCCTCCTGGCTTTCGCCACGCACTACGTGGGCGACGACGGCGTCTACAGCCTCTACGCCAACTCCAACCTGCCCACCTACCTCTTCATGTGCGTCGTGGTGGCCATCTTCGTCGGGCTCAACAGCTCCGCCGAGGAGATGTTCAAGGACCGGAAGCTCCTCATGCGCGAGCAGTTCCTGAACCTGAGCCGCTCGTCATATCTCAACGCCAAGATTGTCAACCTCATGGCCCTGTCGGTCGTCCACACGCTGATGCTCGTCGGCATAGGCCACTCCATCATGGGCATCCCCTTGTCCCTGTGGCCGGCCCACGTGGCGGTCCTCTTCTCCACTTTCGCCTTTGCCATAGTCTTCGGGCTCAACATAAGCAGCGGGCCCAAGACCGCCGTGGCCATCTACATCTCGATCCCGCTCGTCATCGTGCCCCAGCTCGTCTTCAGCGGGACCATGGTCGACTTCGGCAAGCTCCACCCGGCGCTCGCCAACAGGGAGTACACGCCCGTCATCGGCGACGTCATGGTGTCGCGCTGGGCCTACGAGGCCCTGGCCGTCAACGAGTACAAGGACAACCCCTACGAGGCGCACTTCTTCGGCGCCGAGGTGGAGCGCAGCCGCGCGTCCTACGTCGCCACGACGTGGCTCCCCGAGCTCGCCGCCATGAGCCGCCACAGCGTCGGCGACCCCGCCCGCGGCGCCCTGCTCCTGAGCGAGATCCGGCGCGTGCAGGAGGCCCTGGGCGGCGTGGCCCTGCCCGACAGCCTGGCCCTGCCGGTGGCCTACACGCCCGCCGTCTCGGCCAAAGCCGACGCCGCCATCGACTTCCTGCGCCGCCGGGCGCAAGACGGATACCGGGCGGCAAGCGGGCGCCGCGACAGCATAGCCGTCAGCCTGGTCGAGAGGCTCGGCTCGGCCGACGCCCTGGCGGCCCTCAAGGCGGCCAGCGCCAACGAGGCCCTCTCCAGGCTCGCCCAGGCCAAGGACAACTTCGACCAGATTGCTGTCTACCCCGACAAGACGATACGGAAGCGCCAGCCCGTCTACGACATGCCGGAGAACCGCTACGGCAGGGCCCACCTCTACTCGCCCGCCAAGAGGGTGGGGGGCGCGACTGTGGACACCGCCGTCTTCAACTGCCTCGTCATATGGGCTTTCGCCGGGGCGCTCTACTTCTCGCTCTATTTCGACCTCCTGCGGCGTCTGCTCGACTACTTCTCCAACGTCCAGAAGAGGCGCATGAAGATGCGGATGGAGAAATTCCGCGTCTGAGACCCCCGCGGTGGGGGTGGAAATTCAGAACGCGCGCCCGTGCCGTGCGTATAAGAAAGAGACAACATGAACAAAGAAGACTATGACGACGACCTGCGCCAGGCCGTCAAGACGCTCCGCGGTGGGGGCGTAATCCTCTACCCCACCGACACGGTGTGGGGCATCGGGTGCGACGCCACCAACGCCGACGCCGTGGCGCGGGTCTACGCCCTCAAGAGGCGCGAGGAGGGCAAGAGCATGCTGGTCCTGGTCGACAGCGCCGACCGCGCCGCCACCTACGCCGGCGGAATCCCCGACGTGGCCTTCTCGATGATGGAGCTTGCCGCGAGCCCCCTGACGCTGATTCTCGACGGGGCGAAGAACCTCGCGCCCAACCTCATAGGCCCCGACGGCTCCATAGGCCTGCGCGTCACGGCGGAGCGGTTCAGCCGCGACCTGTGCTACAGGTTCGGCCGCCCCGTGGTCTCGACGTCGGCCAACGTGAGCGGCAGGCCCGCCGCCGCCATCTTCGACGACGTGGACCCCGAGATTGTGGCGGCGGTGGACTACGCCGTGCGCTACCGGCGCGACGACAGGGCCAAGGCGAGCCCAAGCAGCATCGTCAAAATCGGGGCCGACGGGCAGGTCAAGATAATAAGGCCCTGAACGGCGCCGACAACCATAATTCGATTCAGACACGACAACAAGATGGTAAAGAAAGACTACCCCATAGACGTCGAGAACTACCCGTTCCGCGTCCGCGCCGGCGTCCAGCTGCGCTTCTGCGACCTCGACGGCTATGGGCACGCCAACAACAGCTCCATGCAGGCCTTTTTCGACATCGGCAGGGCGGCGTACATGAAGGAGTGCTGCGGCCCCGACTTCTACAGGGGAGACTCGACCATGCTCGTCGTCTCCTACGCCACCGACTTCATGCGACAGGTGCACCTGGAGGACGACATCGAAGTCCGGGTGGCAGTCCATCGGATTGGCTACAAGAGCATTAGCATGATAATGGCCCTGGCCGACAAGACGACGGGCGAGCTGTGCGCCGTCTCCGACTCCGTCATGTCGGGCTTCAGCAAGCGCACCCAGTCGAGCATCCCCATCCTGGAGCGGTGGAGGCTGAAAATAGAGGAGATAGAGGGAAGACGGTTCTGAAATTTTGTACCTTTGAGAATGCTTTCTATCGATAAATTGCAGGCCGATGTGGACAAGTGGCTTGGCGAGGCCGACTATGGCAAGGAGCCGCGCGGCCTCTACGAACCCATCCGCTACTCGATGTCGCTCGGGGGCAAGCGCCTCCGCCCGACGCTGTGCCTGTTGGCGTGCTCGCTGTTCCGCGACGACTACGCGCAGGCCAAGTGGCCGGCCCTGGCCCTGGAGGTCTTCCACAACTTCACGCTGCTCCACGACGACATCATGGACCGCGCCACAATCCGGCGCGGAAGCCCCACGGTCGTCGCCAAGCACGGCCTCAACGCCGCCATCCTCAGCGGCGACGCCATGCTCATCGAGGCCTACAGGCTCCTGCAGCTGACCGACTCGCCCTCGTTCTCGATTATCTGCGACACGTTCAACAAGATGGCGCGCGAGGTGTGCGAGGGGCAGCAGATGGACATGGACTTCGAGACCCGCACCGACGTCTCGGCCGAGGAGTACCTCGAGATGATCCGCCTCAAGACCGCCGTACTCCTGGCCTCGTCGATGAAGATCGGCGCCCTGGCCGGCGGCGCGACGAGCCAGGACGCCAAGGCCCTGTATGAATATGGGACCCTCATCGGGCTGGCTTTCCAGCTCCAGGACGACCTGCTGGACAGCTTCGGCGACGAGGCCACGTTCGGAAAGGCCATCGGGGGCGACATCATGGAGAACAAGAAGACGTTCCTGCTCATCAACGCCCTCGGCCACTCCGACGCCCAGCACCGCCGCGACCTCCTGGAGTGGATTGCCAACCGCGACGCCGTCCGCGAGGAGAAGGTGGACGCCGTCCGCGGCATCTTCGAGGTGACGGGCGCCCGCGAGAAGACAGAGGCCAAGGTGGGCCAGCTCTTCTCCGAGGCCATGTCCAAACTGCGCGAGATGGAAATATCGGCCGAGGGCAAGCGGCTGCTCATCGACTACGCCGGGCAGCTCTTCAAGCGCGACAAGTAAGGAAAAACATATTATAGCACATTAGAGGATATGGCAAGTAAAGGTAAGATTATCCAGATAGTGGGCCCTGTGGTGGATGTCGCGTTCGACACCGCCGAGGACGAACTCCCGGAGGTGTATGACGCCCTGGAGATTACCCGTGACAATGGGCAGAAGCTCATAGCCGAGTGCGAGCAGCACATCGGCGAGAGCACAGTCCGCTGCATTGCCATGGAGAGCACCGACGGCCTCCGCCGAGGCATGGACGTCGTGGCGACGGGCTCGCCAATCGTGATGCCCAAGGGCGACAGCTCGCGCGGCCGCCTGCTCAACGTCATTGGCGAGGCCATCGACGGGATGCCGAGCCCCGGCAAGGAGGGCGGAAGCCCCATCCACAAGCCCGCGCCGTCCTACGAGGAGCTCACGACGGAGTCCGAAGTCCTCTTCACCGGCATCAAGGTCATCGACCTCATCGAGCCCTACGCCAAGGGCGGCAAGATCGGCCTCTTTGGCGGCGCCGGCGTCGGCAAGACGGTCCTCATCCAGGAGCTTATCAACAACATTGCCAAGGGCCACAACGGCCTCTCGGTCTTCGCCGGCGTGGGCGAGCGCACGCGCGAGGGCAACGACCTGCTCCGCGAGATGATTGAGAGCGGCATCGTCAACTATGGCGAGGCCTTCAAGGAGAGCATGGAGCGGGGCGAGTGGGACCTCTCCAAGGTAGACCAGGAGGCTCTCGCCAAGTCGCAGTGCACCATGGTCTTCGGCCAGATGAACGAGCCGCCCGGAGCCCGCGCCCGCGTGGCGCTGTCGGGCCTGACCGTGGCCGAGAGCCTCCGCGACGGCGACGGCAAGGGCGCCGGCCGCGACATCCTGCTCTTCATCGACAACATCTTCCGATTCACCCAGGCCGGCTCCGAGGTCTCCGCCCTCCTGGGCCGTATGCCCTCGGCCGTGGGCTACCAGCCTACGCTGGCGTCGGAGATGGGCGCACTCCAGGAGCGCATCACCTCGACCAAGCACGGCTCCATCACCTCCGTCCAGGCCGTCTACGTCCCCGCCGACGACCTCACCGACCCCGCCCCCGCCACGACCTTTGCCCACCTCGACGCCAAGACCGTCTTGAGCCGCAAGATTTCGGAGCTCGGCATCTACCCCGCCGTGGACCCGCTCGACTCGACGTCGCGAATCCTCACGCCGGAGGTGGTGGGCAAGGCGCACTACGAGTGCGCCGAGCGCGTCAAGCAGCTCCTGCAGCACTACAACGAGCTGCAGGACATCATCTCCATCCTCGGCATGGAGGAGCTGTCGGAAGAGGACAAGCTCGTCGTGGCCCGCGCGCGCCGCGTCCAGCGCTTCCTCTCGCAGCCGTTCTTCGTCGCCGAGCAGTTCACGGGCCTCAAGGGCGCCTACGTCTCTATCGAGGACACCATCAAGGGCTTCAACATGATTATGGACGGCGAGCTGGACAAGTATCCGGAGGCGGCGTTCCACCTCGTCGGGACCATCGACGAGGCCATAGCCAAGGGAGAGCGCCTGCTCAAGGAGACGCGCGCCTAACGGCCCTGTCAACATCTAGAGAGATATGGATAGTCCGCTCACTCTTGAGATCGTCTCGCCAGAGAGCGTCGTCTTCAGCGGCGACGTCGAGATGGTCGAGCTCCCCGGCAAGAGAGGCCGTTTCGCCATCTTGCGCAACCACGCCCCCATCATAGCGTCCCTCGCCGAGGGGCCCATCCGCGTGCAGCCCGCGGGCGGGGCGGAGCTGTCGTTCGACTGCAAGGCAGGCTATGTGGAGTGCAAGGCCAACAAGGTGTCGGTCTTGCTGAGCGCGTAGGCACTCCGCGCCACGAATAGGCAAAACGCAGGGCGGCTGAGACTTCGGCCGCCCTGCGATTGTTTTTTTGGGGGCTACCGCGCCGCGGGCTTGTATTCCACGAACGCCTCCATGGCCTCGTAGCACGCCAGGCCCAGCTCGTCGTAGAGCTTCGCCGTGCCGCGGTTGCGGTCCTCGGAGCGTTGCCAGAAGAGGCGCGAGTCGTTGCCCATGAACGGGGCGCTCTCCATCTGGCTCTGGTGCTTGAGGATGGAGTTGCGCTTGGCGCGGAGCTCCTCGGGGCTAAGCGGCACGCACATCTCGATGTTCTCAATCTCCCACTCGGCCCACGCCCCGCGATACATCCATATGCGGCAGTCGGCGGGCCACTCCGCCCCGGCCTCAATCTCGGCGTCGACGGCGGCAAAGACGGCGTCGGTGCACTTGCGGTGCGTCCCGTGCGGGTCGGCGAGGTCGCCGGCCACGTATATCTGGTGGGGCCTCACCTCGCGCAGGAGCGAGCGGACAATCTCCACGTCGCGCTCCGTCATGGGCAGCTTCTCTATGGCCCCGCTCTCGTAGAACGGCAGGTCGAGGAAGTGGACGCGGCGGAGCGGAATCCCGTTGTAGGTGCTTGCCGTGCGGGCCTCGCCGCGGCGGATCAGGCCCTTGATGGTCAGGACGTCGAGCGTGTCGGGCGCGCCGTTGCGCTTCTGGGCCAGGAACTCCTTTATCTCCCGATATTTGGTGGCTATGACGGAGTCCTTGCCGTCGGAGAAGAGCTGGTTGAAGCCGTTGATGAAGTGCATGAAGCGCGTCACCTCCTCGTCGCCGACGGCAATGTTGCCCGACACCTCGTAGGCCACGTGCACCTCGTGGCCCTGCTGGACGAGCCGCCGGAGCGTGCCGCCCATCGAGATGACGTCGTCGTCGGGGTGGGGCGAGAAGACCACGACCCTCTTCGGGAACGGGAGCGCCCTCTCGGGCCTGTGGGTGTCGTCGGCGTTGGGCTTGCCCCCCGGCCACCCCGTGATGGTGTGCTGGAGGTCGTTGAAAATCTTGATGTTGGCGTTGTAGGCCGAGCCGTGGAGGGCCAGGAGGTCGCTCAGCCCGTTCTCGTTGTAGTCCTTGTTGGTGAGCTTGAGGATCGGCTTGTGGAGCTTTTGGCACAGCCACACCAGGGCGGAGCGCGTCAGCTTGTCGTCCCACCGGCAGCGGGTCACGAGCCACGGGTGCCGAATCCGCGTCAGGGCCCCGGCGGCGCTGAGGTCGAGGACGACATTGGCGTTGGCGTGAGTTTGCAGGAACGACGCCGGGAGGCTGTCCGAGACGCCGCCCTCGACCGTCTTCTGCATGACGTCGGCCTTCTCCTCGCCCCAGGCGGCCAGGAATACGGCCTTGGCGGAGAGAATCGTGGCCACGCCCATGGTGAGGGTGCAGGGCGGCGTGTGCTCTTTGCCGGCCGACGTGTTGTGGGCCAGCTCCGTCTGCGACGTGTTGCCGGTGAGAATCAGCCGCGTGGCGGAGTGAGGCCCGGAGCCGGGTTCGTTGCCGGCAATGTTGCCCGAGCGCCCAATGCCCAGTAGGGCGACGTCGAGGCCGCCCATCTCGCGGATCATCTGCTCGTAGAAGCGGCAATGGTCGGCGACGCTCTCCTGCGGCGTGGCGCCGTCGAGCGTGAAGATGTTGTGTGGGTCGATGTCCACCCTGTTCAAGAGCCGCTCGCGGAGCTGGTCTATGCGGCTGAACGCCGACTGCTTGGGCAGGGGGTAGAACTCGTAGGCGTTGAAGACTACCACGTCGCGGAAGCTCAGCGTCCCGGCCGCGCACCGCGACGCCAGCTCGTCGTAGACGGGGGCCAGCGAGGTGCCGGTGCCCAGGGCCATGACGAACTCGCGCCCGTCGCTCTGCGCCTCTTTCACGCCCCTCTCGATGTGGTCGGCAATGTGGCGCGCCCCCTCGGAGGCTTGGGCGAAGACGTCGGTGCGGATTTTCTCCATGCGCGTCAGGGCCGAGTAGTCCACGGCGGTCTGAGGCCGGTAGTACTCGGTCGGCACCTTGTTGAGAACTATTTGGGAAGTCAAGTTGAGTCTCATGATGTGTCTGAAAAAAAAATAATGTGCGGGTCCCCGCGGGGGGGGCTACTCGTTGTCCCCCTCGATGTCCTTGAAATACCTGTATGTCCCTACTTTCAGCTCCACCGTCGCCGCCTCGTCGCACACAATGATGCCCCGCGGGTGGTTCTGGAGGGCGCTCACCGTCCACTGCTGCGTCAGCGGGCCCTCGACGGCGGCCTGGAGGGCCCGCGCCTTGCCGTGTCCGTTGCAGAGAATCATCACCTCGCGGGCGTCCATGATTGTCCCGACGCCGACGGTCAGGGCCCGGGCCGGCACGGCCTCGGTGTCGCCGCCGAAGAAGCGGGAGTTGGCGTGGCGCGTGTCGGAGGTCAGGGTCTTGACGCGCGTGCGCGAGCAGAGCGACGACCCGGGCTCGTTGAACGCTATGTGCCCGTCGACGCCAATGCCGCCCACGAAGAGGTCTATGCCGCCGGTGTCGGCAATCTTCTGCTCGTAGCGTCGGCACTCGGCGTCGAGGTCGGGGGCGTTGCCGTCGAGGATGTTGACGTTGGCGGGGGGGCAGTCGACGCGCCCGAAGAAGTTCTTGGCCATGAACGCATGGTAGCTCTCCGGATGGTCCGCGGGCAGGCCTACATACTCGTCCATGTTGAATGTCACGACGTTGCGGAACGAGACAGCGCCCTCCTTGACGGCCGCCGCCAGGGCCCTGTACATTCCGAGGGGCGACGAGCCCGTCGGCAGGCCCAAGACAAAAGGCCTGCTCCCGCTCGGCCGCTTCGAGCGGATGGCCTCGACGACGTGGTTCGCGGCCCACCGGGACAAGTCCTCATAGTTTTTTCTGATTACTACTCTCATTGTGTTTGTTTGTTGTTTCGCATTCGGGAAGAGAACACTAATAAGACAAAGATACACTATTGTGAAATCTAATGTTTGATAGGAGGTCAGTTTTTGTCTTAATAGGCATTGTCTTCCTCTGCGTCTTCCAAAGCCGGCGCCGGAGCGTGCACAGCGCCGTCAGCCCCATGCAGAACGCCGTCAGGGTCGCGCCCTGCATGGCGCCCGCGAAAACGTTGACGCGGCCCAGGGCGACAACCTCGTCCAGCCACCCCCTAGGCTCGCGGCTAGAGTGTTTCTTCTCTTAGCCCCGCCGCGACGGTCGGGGCGAGGGGGGGCATCGTTTTGTGTTACAGGGGTTGTACGACGGCGGCCGGCGCGATAAAGATTGCGCCGGCCGCCACTTTCTGCAAAGACCTGCCGATGGCTTGGGCCCATTCTGGATGCCCGTAAATGGTCGGCTTCCGTTCTGTCCACAAAAAAAAATCGGGGCTTGCGCTAGTCATTCCGCAAGCCTCGATCTTTTGTCCTCAGATGTGCCGCTACTCCATGCAACTTTACGAGCGCGCGGGCGTCTCAATCTCGCCCTGGGGCTCCTCCTCCGTCCTTGTCTCCAAAGTGACATTGTAGCCCATGTCGCGGAGCGGGCCAATCACAATGTCCAGGCTCTCGATGCTCCGCTCGCGCGCCTGGTCGAGCAGGCCGTTGCGGATGGCGAGAGACTCGATGCTGTCGCGGTGGGCCGAGACGAACTGGTTGTAGTCTTCGATTGTGATCGACGAGAAAATGGCGTTGTCGAGGTCGACAATCTTGAAGCTGGCGGGGTCTATGCTGTGCGAGAGAATTTGCGGGGGTGGGAGTACGAAGAGGATGGATGTGTCGTTCGTCACGGTGATTTTTGCCTTGTGCAAGTCCATGCCGGCTTTGATTACGCCCGTGTAGTTGAGCAAGATGCGGCTGGTTGTCAAGGGAATTGCGCGCCCCCATAGATATTCGCTTTTCTCGTGGCGCGCCATGTCGGTGTACTGGTAGCTGACCGTGGCGAGCTCGCTTACTGTCGCAATGCGTTGCTCCAAGATGGTGACGTCGACGGGTGCGGGGGCCAGTTTGCCCATCTCGGCGTGCCACACCCCCGCGCGGTAGGAGAAGAACGCCACAACCGCGACCAGCGCCGCTGTCAGTGCTAATTGTATTTTCATTGTCCGAAATTGTTTGTCCGTTTGTGTCGATGACTCCAGAAGTCAAAAGAACTTCCTGTATGCCGCGTAGATGAGGCCGGCGGCAAGAACGGCTATGACGATGGCCGCGCCCCCCCAGGCCAGGTAGGCCACCACGACTGCCAGGAGGATGGCTGCCGCGGCAATTGCGCATCCCGTCGGCCCAATCTGTATGCCGAGCCAGTTTTTCAGAAGCGACCACGCCATGCGGGCCATGCCGCCTCTGGTCGTGGGAATCCCCACCCCCCGCGCTTCGGAAGCTATTTTGCGCGCGAGGCCGCTTCCGGTGGTCGGGATTCCCATCTTGCGGGCCTCAGCGCCGAGCTTGTCCGCCATGCCTCGCAAGACCCTCGCGGCGCGGTCGTCGACGTCTTCGTCCGTCTGGGGGCTGTTGATGAAGTCTATGAGCTTGTTGCCGAACTCGCGGGTGTTCCATCCGTTGTCAAAGTCGAACCCGGCCTCGACGGCAACCTGCCGCAGGGCCTCTTTCGCATTGTCGCAGACGCGCCATGTCTTGATGTCCGCCCCGTGGCTCGTGACGGTGTACTCTTGGGTCTCGGCCGTCTCGCCGTCGCCCAGGTCGGCGACAATCTTCCCGCCCAATTGGCCAATGTCCCAGCTCTGGTCGAACGTGATGCCCCCGGCGTCGGCAATCTTGCGGAGCGTGTCGAGCGTGTCGTAGCAGATTCGGCGCACCCTTATTGAGCCATCGGGTTCGACGGTGATGACATATTCTCCCGAGACCGCGTGTTTCTTTGCTTTTGCCATAGATTCCTTGGTCGACTTTATTATGTCGCAAATATAGACGCGCAGGATGGCATGACTATTTAATAAACAAAAAAAAACTAAATAATGCTCAACGGCGAGGCCGGGCTCTTTGGTGGCGAATTGACGGCTGGCGTTTTCGCGCTTTGTGCTTTTTTGTGGGGGGCGTTGCGCATGGGCGAGCGGGCCGTGCGTCCGCTTTTTTCGCTGGGGGGGGTGATGCCAGGCACATGACGCCCTCCTCATTTAGTCCTGCTCGTCGGTGCGTCATACGTCAAGAGGGGCAGGGGGCGCAGGTGCAAGATTGAGCGGATGACAATTGTGCCGGGCGAATGCCGGCCGCCCCCTCCGGAGAATAATCAAGTCGGTCGGCTCATGCCGTCGGACGCTGAGGAGTGTATGGTCTCAGTGGCGCGGGTCTCTTATGTCCCCCCCCCCAAAAAAAAAATGTGAAATGCGCCGCCGCCCAATGTTCGTTTAGTTCGCTATATTTGCGAGCGTTGTCGTAAGCGTGCCATTGCGCTATTGAGCGACGATGATGACGGAAGAAGATGTCAACAGAGCCATATACCTTCATTGACTTGTTTGCGGGCTGCGGAGGGCTTTCGGAGGGCTTCTTTGCGAGTGGGCATTATGTCGGCTTGGCTCACGTGGAGTGGGAACGCCCCATGGTTCAAACATTGCGTCGCCGTTTGGTGGAAAAGTGGGGGTGCGACGAGATGGAGGCTTTGCGAAAGGTTTTGATGTTTGATATTCAAAAGTCGGAAGAGCTTCTGTATGGCAATTGGTCGGAAGAAACTGCTCTCTCCTACTCTCGATTCAACTCGGCAGAGGCCATTCGCGGCATGAAGTCGCTATGTGGGGTGCAAAAGGTCGATTTGGTCATAGGCGGCCCCCCTTGTCAGGCCTACTCAATCCACGGCAGGGCGACCGACAAGAACTCCATGAGAGATGACTATCGCAACTTCCTGTTTGAAAGTTTTGTCAAGGTCGTAGATGCGTTCCGTCCTAGGGCCTTTGTCTTTGAGAACGTCAAGGGAATGCTGAGTGCTAGGCCTGGGGGCGAACCCGTCGTGGAGAGGATATTCAAGGCTTTTGCGGAGATTGGCTACGAGACAAAGCCGCCGAGCTTGTTTTCGCAAGCCGTGTTCAATGCGCTGGATTATGGCGTCCCGCAGAGCCGTGAGCGCGTAATCCTCTGGGGAGTCAGGAGGGGGGGGGGGCTGCGCGTCGACAGCTTCTACGACAACATGAGGTCGGTCGCAACCAAGCGGCGACGCTCTGTCCGCGATGCCATAGGGCATCTTCCCCCAATATATCCATTGGAGTGCGTAACGAAAGTGAAAGGGAAGAATTTGTCTCATTATTCGACAGACGACTCAGACCCGTTCCATCTCCCGAGGCATTGTAGTGCCCGCGACATTCAGGTTATACGGGAGTGGATTGGAAGAGGCATGAACAAGTGTAGCCAAAAGGAGGCCATAGAGATGTACAAAAAGGTCACCGGAAAAGATACGCTATACAGGAAATATAGAAATTTGGAGTGGGACGTGCCGTCGCCTACGGTTGTCGCCCATTTGCAGAAAGACGGTTTCATGTTTCTGCATCCCGATGTCGCGCAAGCGCGGTTCATCAGCGTGCGTGAGGCGGCAAATCTTATGACGTTCCCGGAGGACTACGCCTTTGTCGGTAGCATGAGCGACTGCTACAAGATGATTGGCAACGCTGTCCCCGTCAATTTTGCCAAGGCGATTGCCGAGGCGGCGTATAAAACGATTGATTGAGCTGTGGCGAACATTTTGATTGCCTGCGAGGAGAGCCAGGCAATTTGCAAGGCGTTCCGCGAGAGTGGGCATAATGCGTATAGTTGTGACATAATTGAGTGTAGCGGCGGGCATCCCGAATGGCATTTCAAAGAGGATGCTTTTCTGGTGATTGCGAATTTTGGAGGGAAGTTGGAGACCGGCGAGGACTATTCCCTGCCGAGCGGGGAGACCTGGGACTTGATGATTGCGCATCCGCCATGCACGTACTTGTCTGTGAGTGGGGCCAGATGGCTATATGACCCGAAAGATGCCGGCTTACCGGTGGAACAGAGGCGCGAGCACCCGCATCATCCCGGGCGCAGGGCGTTGAAAAAGGAAGCGGAGGAGTTTTTCATGAGGTTTACCCAAACAAAGATAAAGAGGTGGGCTATCGAGAATCCCGTCGGGTGCATGAACTCCGTATATCGCAAGCCAGACCAGATTGTGCAACCGTTTTGGTTCGGGGATTCGGCTTCCAAGAAAACCTGCCTTTGGCTTCACAACCTCCCGCCATTGCACGCTACGAAGTTTGTGGACCCTGGTGAACGCGTCGTGTTGTCTAGCGGACGGTCATTGCCCAAATGGTATTCTGACTCCTTCAACACAAAAATATCGACAGAGGAGCGTCGGCGGCTCAGAAGTAAAACTTTCCCTGGATTCGCGCAGGCTGTGGCAGAGCAATGGGGAGAATGTCTTGCAAAATGATGGCTCGAAAGATAAAATTTCAGCAGTTCAGAAAAAACGACCTGGTTGCGGATTCTGGGAAACAGTTTGAGCTTGGCGCTAGTTGGTGTGCGGATTTTTTCAGCTTCGTCCCCGCGAATGAGAGCGTAAGTGTCACCTTGACTTTCAAGTCGCTTACGGAGACGTTCTTGAGTTGGTCCGGTAGGCAAGTGGAACTAGAACTTGCCCCTGTGACAAATCGCGGAGACCGTAAGGCTTATGCGAATGGTAGAAACGGTTATTCGCAAATTAAGGATTTCTTCATCAACGATTTGAAACTCACGGTGGAGAAGAACGGTTCTGACTATTTTGCCATATGCAGGTCGGGGTGCGATGAGTATTTTCTCTATGTCGTCCCACGTTGGCTATTCCACAATATTGCTGAGGTGCTTGACAGCGAGATTTCTGCACCTGCCCCGCCTCGTCCCATCGTCTCGTGCTCCCCCCTCCCCCTCCAGCAGATATTCTACGGCGCCCCTGGCACCGGCAAGTCGCGCGCCGTGTCCGAGCTGACGGAGGGGCGCGACGTGGTCCGGACAACGTTCCACCCCGACAGCGACTATTCCACTTTCGTCGGGGTCTACAAGCCGGCGACAAAAGACGAGGAGACGACAGACGCCGGGGGCGTCGCGCGGCGCGAGACCAAGATTGTCTACGAGTTCGTCCCTCAGGCGTTCCTCAAAGCCTATGCCAAGGCGTGGAAGAAGTTGGTCGGGGCAGCCGGCGGCGCGCCGGAGCCGCAGTTCCTCGTCGTAGAGGAGATTAACCGCGGCAACTGCGCGCAGGTCTTCGGAGACCTGTTCCAGTTGCTCGACAGGGCGCCGGACGGCTTCTCGGCATACCCCATCGAGGCCGATACCGACCTTTGCCGCCACCTGCGCTCCGAGTTCGAGGGGTGCGCCGCGCCCTGGCTCGGCGCCGACGCCGACAGGGCTCTGCGGGGAGAGACCTTGCTCCTGCCGCCCAATTTGCACATCTGGGCCACGATGAACACCAGCGACCAGAGCCTCTTCCCCGTAGACTCGGCTTTCAAGCGGCGGTGGGATTGGCACTACACCCCCATCTACGACGCCGCATTGGGGTGGGTGGTGCGCGCGGGCGCGCGGCGCTACGATTGGTGGCAGTTCCTGGAGAAGATAAACGACAACATCGCCGCACTGACAAGCTCCGAGGACAAGAAGCTGGGCTATTTCTTCTGCAAAGCCACGGACGGCGTCATCTCGGCGGAGACATTCGTCGGCAAGGTCTTGTTCTACCTTTGGAACGACGTGTTCAAAGACTATGGAACGGACAGCCCCTTGTTCGACGCCCCTGACGGAAGACGTTTGACTTTCAGCGATTTCTATGCCGTTGAGGGTGGCGCGGCCAAGGCCGACGAGACCAAGGTGGAGATTCTGATGGGCAATCTGGGCGTGGAAGCCTTGCCCGACGAGGAGTCGGGGGACGGCTTGTAGCGGCCGACGGACGATGCGAATTCTTGTCGAGAGATTCCGATACCGAGGGAGTTGCGCCAGGGAAGCTCTCGGCGCGCTTGCGGCTTTCGAGGGTGCTGACGGTTGCTTTGAGGTTGACCTTGTAGGCTATTTCTACAACGCCTCCATTGCAGATTTTGTCTTTATCCTGCCCAAGGTGGTCTTGACGGAGGCCGCGGGCGGCGGGGCCTCGGTTTTGGGTCTCTATGACCCCGAGAGGCTTGCCGCGCCCGACGGATGGTTGGCTTTGCAAAACGCTCACAGGGAGTTCTTCGCCTCGTTGGCCGTGTGGACGCACAGGGCCATATCCGTATTCCGGAGCGACTGCCGGGGAGGCTCTGCCACGGTTCTCCAATCGAGGACGTCGCTCGGAGCGGACGAAAAGAGCCGGAGGCCGGCCACGCTGCTAGACGCTCTGCTCGCGTTGCAACAGTTCGGGCGCGAAAACAAAGATTATCACCAGACCGTCGCCAGGAACATTCGCGGTTGCTCCTGCCGCGTAAATTGGTCACGGACGGTCGGGCGGCAGCGGCCCACAGTGCAGTCGGGAACGCCGCTCTACCTGTGGCCCGTTGTCAGAAAGCGTGTCGCCGACTTTGACGAGGAGCTGCTTGTCATATTCTATTCTATTCTCAACTACGCAAGCGAGAGGTATGGCTTTGCGGAGCCGTCGCACCTCGGCTACACGCTCATTGCCGGGCCCCATTTCGACGCATATATGCGCGGGCTTGGCAAAACGCGCCTCCTGCGCATTCGCCACAACTACTTCTCCGACAGGTCTTTGCGGCTGTGGCATCTTTGCTACGCATTCTTCGATGCGGCGCACAGGGTCTCTCCCGACGGCGGCGGGCAGGCGGAATATCTATTGGCGGGCAACTTCCACGCTGTTTTCGAGGCCGTCATAGACAAGCTTGTCGGAGACAACCCTTTGCCCGACGGCATGGCCAGGACGCAGGACGACGGCAAGGTGCTCGACCACCTTTTTGTCGGGCAAGACCTGATAGCGGGTCGCGGGAGAAAGACATACTACATTGGCGACAGCAAATATTACAGGGCGGGCAGCCCTGTGGGGCGTGAGGCCGTGTGCAAGCAGTACACCTACGCGCGCAACGTCACCCAATGGAACATAGAGCGTTTTCTCAGAGGCCAAGAGCCGTTGCCGAGCGTCAGGCTTCGCGACGACGTGACGGA
The DNA here is from genome assembly GCA_964481855.1 of uncultured Marinilabiliaceae bacterium. GTDB lineage: Bacteria > Bacteroidota > Bacteroidia > Bacteroidales > Marinilabiliaceae > W3P20-009. Next base: position 53,179 of record CAYZUH010000014.1, on the reverse strand, counting down.
GGGGTATGGCGTAATCCCCAACTTCTTTGTGTCTGCCAAGATTGACGCCGGGCTCCGGTTCAGCCCCGACGGATTGGGGAAAGCCGTCGGCAGACGCTCCTATTGGCAGTCGCAATTCCCGAACAGGCTCTACGACCGCGACACCCGGTGCGTCTACCATCTCGATGTCAATTTCCTTTTCGCCCTGTCGCTCTACGCCCGCGGCTCGCATTCCCAAATTGTCGCATGGAGGGATAGGGTTCGCGAGAAGATTGGCCGTGAAATACAAGGAGAGTTGGGGTGTCGCTACGATTTCTACGTCTTGAGGCCCAAAGGCGGAAATGATGGCGCGGAGTTCATAGCCCGAAATTTCAAGCTGCTCATTGGCAAACTTTGCCAATCGGGCGTCTGCCCGCCCGCCTATTCGCTCGCATTGGAGAGGGGCGAGGCTTACCAGTCGGAGAACAGCAGGGTCTTAGAGGTTTTGGCCGCGGCTTTCGACGTCTCCGGGCCGGTGGCGTTGGGCGAGGGCTGTTGACCCTCCCGAGTGGTGGGCGAGCGGCGCTTCGAGGCCCACATGCGCAAGTTCGGCGGCTCCACATGCCGCAAGGCGGCGGCGCCCGACAGCCGCGTGTCCCGAAAATGTTTATATTAGCGCAACTTATGGAGAGTAAGATGCAGAGAATAACAACCTACCGGCTCGCCGCCGCGCTCCTCGTGGCCGCCGCGGCGCCACTCTTGGCTTGCGCCGCCGACAAGAGCGTCTGCCCCGCCAGCGCCGCCGAGGTCTCCGTCACCGGCCGGTGCGAGCGCCTGGCCGACGGCTCCGTGCGCTACGACTGGGCGGGCGTCTATGTCCAGACCGACTTCACCGGCGGCCGCATCGCCGCCACGATCTCGTGCGACGGGGCCAGCTTCCACAATGTCTTCGTCGACGGGCGCTTCGTCCGCAAGATTAAGGTCGAGGGGATCGACCCGCAGAGGGTCGTCCTGGCCGACGGGCTCGGCAAGGGGACGCACCGCCTGCGGCTTCAGAAGTGCACCGAGGGCGAGTATGGCGTCGTGACGCTCCACAACTTCGTCGTGGACCGGCAGGCCAAGCTCGCGGCCGTCAAGCCCGCGGGGCGCATGATCGAGGTCGTGGGCGACAGCTACACCTGCGGCTACGGCACCGAGAGCGGCCGCGCCGACGACCCCTTTGAGCTCGAGACGGAGAATTGCGACAAGGCCTACGCCTGCATCGTGGCGCGCTATTTCGACGCCGACTACGCCCTCGTGGCCCACTCCGGGCAGGGCATAGTGCGCCACTATGGCGACAGTGCGCAGGTCTCGGCCAACAACATGCCCCGCCGTTGGCGGCAGGTCTACGACGAGCATGGGGCCGCGCCCTACGCTTTCGACGCCTACGTGCCGCAGCTCGTAATGGTGAACGTCGGCACGAACGACTTCTCGCCCACGGCCATCCCTACCGTCGAGCAGTATGTGGGCGGCTACGTGGCCCTCATCGACAGCGTGTGCGCGCGCTACCCGGATGCCGCCGTGTTGTGCATCACGCCCCATTCCGCCTCGCCGTATCTCAGCGCGGCGCTCGACGTCCTGCGCGTCAGGGTGGCCGGCCGAGACCGCGTCTTCATGGCGAACAGGCTCGACAATGTCGTCTCCGGACGCGGCGACCTCGGTGCCAGTTGGCATCCCAACTATTTGGGGCAGAAGAAAATAGCAATGTCGCTAATCCCGCAGGTGGCGACAATCATGGGTTGGGAGATGACCGGGCGGGCCGTGGAGTGAGCCGTGGCTGGCTGTGCGGCATTCCGCCGATATGCGGGGGGGGGCGCCATTTGGCGCGTCCCCACTTTTTTGTGCGGGGTGGGGCGGCTGCGCGGCTACGCTCGGCCTCTATTGAATGGGCAGAGGTCTATTGTCAGCTGGCGGAGCTGCTCGGGGGCGAGGTTCATCCTCTCGAACATTTCGACCTGCTCATCCTGCCGCGGCTGGCCGAGGGTCATGCGGTAGAGCGACAAGACTTGTATCAACCGCTCATATCGGCCCTGGTCGAGGCTCATGGGGTAGAGCGGCGCTATGCGCTCAATCTTCAGAAGCTTGGAGCGTTGCTCGTCGGAGAGTCGCTCCACGGGCAGGCACCAGTAGGGCACCATGTCGGAGTTGCCGCCCTTAAGCTCCCGGGCCACCGTCTCGAACATTTCGTCCCACTTCTGAAATTCCGCCCTATGGGCGAGCATGGCGACGTTGCGGCGAATGGCCAGGCTCTTGAAGCGGTTGATGCGCCCCTCGCGCTGCTCCAGGTCGACGGGGTTCGACGGCAGGTTCCAATGGACAATCTTGCGCGAGTAGAGGTGGAAGTCCAGCCCCTCCTGCCCGACGGAGGTCGTCGAGAGGACGAATGGACGGAACGGCGAGTTGAACGCCTTGCGGATGTTTTGGGTGCGCAAGACGCTCTTTTCCGTCACGCTCTTGTCTATGAACGGGATGGCGAAGTGGCAGCGCATCGTCGTCTTCCTGCTTTCTGCCAATGTGTCCTTGGTGTCGATGTCGAGGTTGCTGGTGTCGAGGATGGCGTCCTCGAAAAGCCCGCCAAGGTTCTTTTTAGCATTGTAGACGTGGGCGAACTCTTCAATCACAGCCCGCAGGTTGCCCTTGACGCAATAGTCGAGGACGGACTCATAGTAGTCCTCGTCGTTTTTCCTTGTGTCATATATGGAGTCGATGACGGCGGTGCTCTCCGGCTTGTTGAACAGCTTTACGAATGCCTGCCCGACCTTTGTGGCGTCTCCCGCGTCCCCCGAGATGCGCATTGCGCATATTGCCGGTGAGGCTATCGCAATGTCTGTCAGCACGTCTACCGCATTGTCGGGTCTGAAGACGCTCTCTGCGTTGTCTACCGTCTCGCCGTCGAGCATGCGCATGATGTTGAGAATCTGCTTTGCGCTGTCGCTGTTGCGCCGTTGCAGGTTGGCTGTCCGCGCGTTGGCTTTGAGAAGATTGGAAATCTTAGTCTTTATCGCGCTCTTGATGCGCGGAAGCTCCCATCCGTAGTACTCTTCGGCGCAGAACAGGCCGGTCAGCGCCCTGCAAGGGTATGTCAAAATCCCAATCCAATCGCCCCGCAGGCGGTTGCCCCCCTCTTGCTCGCCGTCTGAAAAAAATGGTGTTCCGCCTCGCCTTTCTGCCTCTGCTTCTCGTTCAGCTTGCCGAAAACGTACGCCTCGGCCCAGTAGGACATCATCACCGACACCATGCGCGGCACCATCTCCCACGCCGAGAAGAGCAGGATTTTCGAGAAGCTCAGCGCCTCGTCGGTCTCGAATATGCCGCCTGCCTTGTAGTATGGGTTCGAGGCCGGCATCCACAGCAGTTGGTGGGCTTTCGTCTCCCGCCTCTCGCCGAAGACCATGTCGTGAAGCATCTTCAGCTTGCCGCTGGCGGGCGAGATGTCGCGGTAGTTGTCCAAGTCCGCCTTTTTTATGAGTAGGGCGTCTGTCTTGAATTTCGCCGCGCCATTCGATTTTCGCAGTGCCTCAACAATGTCCCTCTTGAGTTCATATTTGTCCATGAACGACAGTAGGTAGGGGGAGCTTTTGACGTAATCCATCGGCAGGTGGCCCACTTTCGCGCCGTCACTCTTCAGTCGGTCCATCATCTTGCGCATCTGGGCGTATTGCGTCACGTCTTCGGGCAAGACCGTCACGTCGCGGACTCCCGAGTCGTCTATGATGCCGCTGTTGAACCTCTCCGTGCGGCACATGACGCCATAGAGTGCCTCCTCGGCCTCGCTCTTTGCGGAGAGCAGGGGAGCGAGGTCGGCCACGTCGGTCTGCTTCAGCGCGTCGGAGTAGCTTTGCCACGTCTGCTTGAAGCCGTCGGCTTTCTCTTTTGTGACGAAAAGGAAGTCCATCACTTTCATGAAGTCCCTGTAGTGGCCGTCGCGGCCGTCGGTGTTCAGTTCTTCCAGGGTCGAGTATGGCCTGTAGGGCGTGGCCGAGAGGAGCAGGATCTTCGTGTTGGCGCGGCTGTCGTCGAAGAAGCGGCGCGTCAGCATGGACATCTCGTCGTCGCCCTGTCGGAGCAGGCTGTCGAAGCGTTGGAACTCGTCCATGATAATAAGGTCCGGGTCCAGCATCCCGACGCTTATTTCCGCGAAGATGTGGCGCAAGGCGCCGATTATTCCTGTGCGCTCTGCTCCCTCTGTGCTGTTTTGTGCAGCCTCTATTATTTTTGATTTCAGCTCGTCGGAAAGTCTGCTTTGCAGCTCCGTGCGCATGTGCTCGATGTATCCCGGGCCGCACTGGTCGATTTTCTTGTCGTAGGGGGGCGGCCACCACTTCACTTCGCATCGGAAAAACTCGCGCATCTTTTCGTCATGCTGTCGGAATTCCGGCAGACGGAGCAAGATGCTGGCCATCAAGCTGCGCTCGTTGGCCGTCCCCTTCCCGTTGGACAGGCAGAACGACGTGGCCGGAGTGAGCGGGATGATGGACTCGGGCATCTCGCCTCTTGCCGTCTTCTCTTTGTTTTCCATGTCCGTCTTGGCGAGGAGCAGGTGTTGCATGGAGAGGCGGCTGTCGCTCACTTCCATTTTGTTTTGCACGCCTAGTTTCTTGATGTTTTGCTCCGCAATGTTGGCGTTTGGGCAGACATACACCACCTTGAAGAAGTCGTCGCCCTCTTTCTTGTGCCATTGCCGCACAAGGTTGACCACCTCCCGCGCCACGAAAGTCTTGCCCAGGCCCACCTCGTCGGCAAGAAGCACCCGGCGGTGCCCCAGGTCTTTGAATATGTGGACGATGCGCTCGGCCGTGGCGCGTTGGAAGTCCTTTAGGCTGTCGGCTTTTGTGCTGTTGTCTGTCATGGATGTTGGATTTGATTGATGGCTTTCTCAAATGTGGAGAACATCTCGGCGAAGTTGTCCGGGACAACAGATGGGTCGGCTTTTGCCATTGCCTTGCGGATGGCGGCGATGCGTTCGGGCGCGGAGTATGCTTTCTGCACCATGTCCTCGTATAGTGCCATGTGGGCCTCCTGCTCTTGTGCGGCCGAGTCCCCATGCTTCGCCGTCTGCCCACTTTCCGCTTTCGCCTGCAGCTCGGCGCCGTCGGCCAGCAGGTATGACAGGTAGCTGAGGAACTTGCCTTTCGTGTCGATGATGCTTCGGAAGATGGCTCCGTCGCGCTCCTCTGTGGGGATGCCTATGGTCTCAATCTTGACGATGCGCTTGACGTCGCCCGTGCTGACCACATACCACTCAGTGAGCATGTTTAGTCCCATCTCGCAAAACGCCACCTCGGCGTCCAGCTTTTGCGCCGTGGCGTCGCACCCCAATGGGTGGATTGTTATCTCTTGTTCCGGCAGTCGCCCCGCCTTGGCTCGCACGGTCAGTGTGTACGTTTCGCCACACTTCCGCGCCTCGGCGGCCAAGCCGGCGGAGATGGCTTGGCGGATTGCCAGCTCGTCTTGCCTCCCGTCTGCCGCCTCTGCGGTCGGGGCGACGGCGGCGGAGGCCTGCTCAAAGGGGGCGTCCTTGCCGTCGCCGATAAGCTCGTCCCTAAATTTCTTGTAGCTCGTAGCGTAGGGGGCGAAGTCCAGTCGGAGCAGGAACTCCACGTTGCGGCCGAAGCCGTTGCGCGTGGCGTTGGTGGAGCCCAGGTAGAGGCAGTTCCCGTGGCGGTTGTAGACGAAGTACACTTTCTCGTGCAGGTCTACAGTCACGTCTTTGTCCATCTTGCTGGTAAGGACTTCCTTCGGCACGTATACTCCGTCGTTGAAGAGGGCTAGCGCCTCTTGCGAGACCGCCGCATGGCGGGTTATGAGGGTCTTGGGCCTCTTGGGCGCATGGTTCGTCATGACCCGCAGGGTCTCGTCGTCGACAAAGGGCGAAATGACTACCATGCCCTCCGCGCCGTCGAGCATGTCCGCCTCCAGGCAGGCCGACCTGCCGTCGTGTCCGTCGATGCCCATTGGGAAGAACGCGTAGTCCGCGAATGGAGACCCTTGCGTCTCGAATCGTTCCACGCGGCCCAGGTCGTCAACGAGTCCGCTGACGCGGCGGGCGACGCTCCTGTTCCCCTTTGCCCATGCGGCGAGCCATGTCAGGAAGTCGCCAAGTGGGCGGTGCTTGGCTCTCGCCTCTGGCGAAGACTCTTGCGCCCCTATTCTCCCCACAAGCTCGCACGCCACGTCGAGGTCGTTGGAGCTTGTGAGGTTGCGCGACAGTACCACCACCTTCAGTTGCCTGTCCCCATTGTCGGGGTTCGTCTCGCTGACCACCCAGACCTTGGCGTGGAAGTTGGCAAAGCCCGCCCCTTTCGCGGGCAGGGATATGGGGACCACACTGCGCCCCAGCAGATGGTAGACCTTGTTGTCGGTCGGCGGTGCGGCAATGCTGCCGGCGTTGCAGAAGACGGCGAACTTCCTGGCCGACCTGTCTATGCCCTCTATCGCCAGGTGGGGGGTGCGCAGGGCGTCGTCGCCGAGGTCTATGGCCCCGAGGGCGAACGGAATCGACAGGAGTTGCGGCAGCTCCATGCTGTAGGTGGTGAGAACGGCATAGTCCACGACGAACCCGTCGCTCTGCAAGACGTCCGTATACAACAGGTCGTTCCACAGTTCAGACATCGGCGGCCTCCTTTCTCTATTTTCTCAATTCGCACATGAACTGCCATATCGTCTCCCACCGGTAGGTGAGCTTTGTCCCCGTGGGGTTTTTGCTGTCATAGGCGTAGGCGCGGTTGCCAATCTTCCTGCGCGTCCCTTTCACGCGGAGCTCGCGGCCAATGATTGCCTGGTCGAGTTCGCCGCCCCGGCCCGTCTGTCCGTTGGCGACGCACTCCGCAATCTTCTTGCAGAACATTTTGCAGCTCTCCTCGCGGACGTCGTTGTCCACCGTGGCAAGCACGGCGTCGATGTCCGTCCCGCTCTTCTGGTATTTCTCCATCTCGTCGGCGAACTTGCCGCCCTGCCGGCCGTCCTCGTAGCCGGAGCGGATGTAGTTGTAGCGTGCGTAGACCATGCTCATGAAGTCCGAGAAGCGGCAAGCCTGGTCTTGAATTGCCGTCAGCTCTTTCGGGAGTTGGCAGGCGGCCAGGCCCGAGAAGTCTTCCGGCAGGGCAATCTCCGGGTGGTCTACGAGGTGGAGGAGCAGCGTCCCCTCATAGTCCTTGGCTGTCCGGATATGGCTCAAGATGAAGTCGCGGTCGGCGGCTGTCAAGTCTAGCGAGCATTTCTTGGTGAAGTCGTACTCCACGTTAGGAAAGGCGCAGAACTGGGGGATGCCCGCCTTCTCGTCGGCATCGTCGTTGGTGTTGGGGTCGTCGCTCCTCTGTTGTCTGGGCGTTTCATGCAGTGCTTTCGACGCCTCGAAAATGTGGGCGTAGGGCGACGCGCTTCGCAAGATTCCCAGGGCCTTTAGCCCCGAATTGTATATGTATGCCGGGTCGTACTTGACGAAGCTGTTCAGCCCTTTTTTAGGGCGTTGCTTCCCGTTATGCCCGTGTCGCCGGGCGACGCCTCCAAGAGTCTCTCTGTCATGATGCGCTCCAGGCGCACGACTTCTGCCTTGACCTCCGACACACTGTTGTATCGCCTCTCCGTCGCCTTGCGGTACACTTGCGGCAGGAGCGAGAAATATTTGAGGTGCTTTTGCAGTATGGACGTCCCCGGGAACATCTTGTTGGAGAACGCGTCGCGGATGCGTCCGATGCCCAGCTCGTCGAGTGCCGCGGGCTCCTGGGCCATCTTCAAGATTTGCATCGCCAGGGCTTGCTCCCTTCTATTGCTGCGGATATGCCCGAATTTCATGTTAGTTAGCGTTTGTCGTGTAGGCTTGTCGCAAAGCCGGGCCTTTGTGTCGTTCTGAAATTAGCAAAAAAAAACACTTGCAAAAAAGAACTTTGCAAGTGCGTGTCGGTCTTTTCCGCTTATGGGGAGTTGCCAGGGCTAACTCCCGACCACTCCCCGTGCCAGCCTTTTGAGCGCCTCGACGAGAACCTTGCGGTAGAAGCGGAGGGACAACAGCCCGTATTTGCGGAAGATGGACGTCGCCTCCGCCCACCGCCCGCGGTCTCCGCTCAGCAGCAGCCGGGCCGCCGCGGCGTAGTGGCTTCGGTCTATGTCGTCTTTGTACCTGATGTGGTGGTCCGTCAAGAACCGCTCCTTTTCGCAGAACACCTCGACGCACGCCAGGAGCTTGGCGTAGTTGACCGTGTGGCTGAGCGAGCCTGGGCGCCACGTCACGCAGATTAGGCAGTGCGGGTCCGCTATGACCCTCTTCGCGCAGAACCCGGCGGAATAGGTGAATGTGGTGTCGTTGTGCATGGGCGTCTCCCTGAAGAGCAGCTTGTTGTCTCGCACGAATTCGCGCCCGTAGAACTTCGCCCACGGCTCTCCCCACGCGTAGCGCAGGAGCGTCTCCCCTTTCTGCCTGTCTCCGTGCAGGTATTCGCGGAAGTAGCCGCCCAGGGCCCTGGTGCGGCGCAATGCCGCCGGGCTGGCCTCGTAGGTCTCGCTGTCCAGCCCGTTGGCCCCGAAGAAGACTATGTCCGCCTCGTCGTCTTTGTGGGCGTCCATCATCCTGCCAACGCACGGGTTGAAATAGTCGTCGGCGTCGATGAACGCCAGCCACTTCCCGCGGGCCGCCCCGATGCCGATGTTGCGGGCGCCGCCCGCCCCGCGGCCCTCCTCTTTGTTGAAGATGACCCTTACGTCATTTCTCCCCCCCCCGGGGGGGAAGTTGTCGAAGTCCACCACCGAGGGGGAGCTCCTGTCGTCGACCACGATGACCTCGACGTCGTCCCGCATTGGGATGGAGGCGATGCAGCGCTCTAGCAGGTCGGGAATGTTGTGGTGGGGGATGATGATTGAGAAAGATATGGACGGCATGGGGTCTCTGGCGTAGGTTGCAAACTTCAGCTTTTTCTGTTTCGGCGGTCTACTCGATGAAGCCTACGCGGGTGTGGCTCACGGATATTATGCTGTCCACCACATACTCGCTCATGCCGCGCCACACCAGCGCGCCCTTATACTCCTTGTAGTGCAGCTCCACGACCTTGCCCGAGCACCGCATGAGCGAGTCGGCAATGTCCTTGCGCTCCACCGAGAAGTCGAACTCGTTCGAGACGATGGCCGACTGCCCGCCCCCGGCGGCGCCGCCGCGGAAGCCCGACTGGATGAGGCGGCCCTCGTAGGTCTTGAATATGTAGCCCTTGTAGGTTATGAAGTTCAGCTCGCCGGCCTTGACGCCCTCGCCAAAGACCCAAAAGTAGCGGAAGCCGAGATAGCCCGCGCATCCGAGCATTAGGACAAGCGCCGCGAGGCACCCAAATTTCTTCATTTCGCTATGTTTTGTGTTATATGTCCATGTAGCGCATCAGGGCCTCGTAGTTGCGGCGGGCCGTGTCTTGCGCGGCCGCGGGCTGCGTGCCCGTCAGCGCCACGGCGGCGTAGCCGTGCCTCTCCAGGCTCTCGACGATGGGGTAGGGGTCTGTCTGCGCCACTTTGACGTAGACCACCACGCGGTCGCCGCCGCGGTCGGTCAGCAGGCTCAGGATCTTGGCCCCGGCCATCTCCATGGTCTGCGCCAGGCGCCCGACCTCGTAGTCGGCCGGCATGACGCACACCGCTATCGTCGTGCCGGGGGTGTCGGCGGCCATGAGGTGGGCGAAGGCGCGGAGGGCGCGCTGCCTGTCCGCCACGCCCACCAGTTTGCCGCCGTTGTCCACCACGGCGACGGTGTCGGTGTCGCGCTCGGACAATATCCGCATAATCGTGGCCGGGGCGTCGGTCGTGCGGAACGCCTCCACAGGCTCGGCCTCGTCGGCGCACGCGGCGCCGGGGCCCGGAGCGCCCTGGTCGGAGAGCATCCCGACATAGGCCCCGGCGCGCCCCACCACGGGGAGCATGGCGCGCCCGCTGCGGCTCAGCTCAGCCAGGCCCTCGGCCACGCTCGACGTGTCGGCGACGCTCGGGACGTCGGAGTATATACCCTCGATGGCAGACATTGGGTTATCTATGCTTTCCGAAGTTTTGTTGTATATTTGCGTTCGTTATCTTCGGCTTCTCTTTCGTCTAGCAATGATACCTCTTTTTCGCGGCGCGACAAAGACACCGCGGCACTTTTTGACAATACAAACAATAGGATAACGAGAGCAGATGACTAAACTGAGTGTCAACATCAACAAAATCGCGACCCTCCGCAACGCCCGCGGCGGCAATGCGCCCGATGTCGTCAAGGCGGCGCAAGACATCGAGACTTTCGGAGCCGACGGAATCACCGTGCACCCCAGGCCCGACGAGAGGCACATCCGCTACGCCGACGTGACGGGCCTCAAGCAGGTGCTGCGCACCGAGTTCAACATCGAGGGCTACCCGTCGAGGCGCTTCATGGACCTTGTCTTGAGCGTCCGCCCGGCGCAGGTGACGCTCGTCCCCGACGCCCCCGACGCCCTGACGAGCAATGCCGGGTGGAACACGAAAGTCCACCAGGCGGAGCTGGCCGACATCGTCTCAAGCCTCAAAGACGCCGGGATACGCACCTCAATCTTCGTGGACCCCGACGCCGAGATGGTGGCTTTCGCCGCCAAGACGGGGACGGACAGGGTGGAACTCTACACCGAGCCCTACGCCGCCGGCTACGCCGCCGACCCCGAACGTGCCGTGGCTCCTTTCGTCGAGGCTGCGGCCGAGGCCAAAAGGCTGGGGATGCAGGTCAACGCCGGGCACGACCTGAGCCTCGCGAACCTGGGCTTCTTCCTGGCCAAGATTCCGTTCGTCAAGGAGGTCTCCATTGGCCACCAGCTCATATGCGACGCCCTCTATCTCGGCCTGGAGGAGACCGTCCGCCTCTACAAGAAAGTGGCTGGCGGAGGAAAGTAGCCCAAACACGGATGCCCGCCCGCCCGATAATGCAGCGCCTGCTGTCGCTCGTCCTCCTGCTGCTGACGCCCGCCGCGGCGGTGGCGCAGGACGTCGCGCGGTCGTCGGTGCTTGCCGCCGGCAAGTGGCGCAAGGTGTCGGTCTCGGCAAGCGGCATATACTGCCTCTCCGCCTCCGCCCTCCGCGCCATGGGCTTTGAGAGCCTCGACGCCGTGCGCGTCTACGGGGCCGGCGGGCGGCAGCTGAGTTTCGTCGTCGGGGCCGACAGCCGCGACGACCTGGCCATGCTCCCCACGGTGCGCCGGGGCGACGCCCTGCTCTTCTACGCCGAGGGCCCCGACGCCTTGTCGCGGCAGGCCGACGGCTCCTATCTGCCGTCGCCCAACGCCTATTCGCGCGAGGCCTTCTACTACGTGACGGCCGGCACGGGCGACGACGCCATCCCCTATGCCGCGGAGCCGGACGGCGAGCCGTCGGTCTCCATCGGCGAATATGACAACGTCTTCGTCTATGCCCCTCAGACCACCAACATCGGTCAGACCGGGCGCGAATGGGTCGGGGCGCGCCTCTCGCGGGGGCGGCCCGCGCTCTCGTTGCCTTTGCAGATGGACGTGGTCGGCGGGCAGGCCGTCGTGGCGCGCTACAGGCTGGCGTCGAAGCTCACCGCGGCTGGCGGCGTGTCGCTCTCTGTCGATGGGGCTGAGGTGGGCGGAGCGGTCTTGCCCGCCATGAGCGGGTCGCACGCCCTGTGGGCGCCCATGTCGGGGAGTGTGAAGTTCACGGCGCGGTCGTCCTCCCTCTCGCGTGTGGAGCTGTCGGTCGACGCCGGGGGCGACGACGCCGGCGTGTGGGTGTCCCACCTCACTCTGACCGCCCCGGCCCCCCTGCGGATGTCGCCCGGCGGGGTGGCGTTCCGCTCGGCGGCCCAGGGCGCCATGCGGGGCGGCGTGGCCTCTTTCGCTGTCGACGGCGCGGGCGGGCGGACGCAGGTGTGGGACGTCACGTCGGCGTCGGCGCCCGTGCGGATGCGTCTGTCCGTCTCCGGCTCCGTCGGGACTTTCGCCGCGGCCGGGGGGCAGACCCGCGAGTATGTGGCGTTCGACACCGACGGCAGCTTCCCAGCGCCGACCGACGAGGGCGACGTAGCCAATCAGGATCTCCACTCGCATGCGCCGGTCAACTACCTTGTCGTCACCTCGCCGCAGTTCGCCAGTGTGGCGGAGCGGCTTTGCGCGCTCCACTCGGAGGTGGGCGGGCTGACGACGCGGGCGGTAATGGTCGACGACATCTACAATGAGTTCTCCGCCGGCCGCGCCGAGGCCCCGGCCATCCGCAACTACATAAAGATGCTCTACGACAGGGGCAAGGGGAGCGACGCCGGGCTTGCGTACGTCCTCCTGCTGGGCTCCGGCTCCTACGACAATTTCGACCGGACCAGGGGGGACAATGTCGTGCCCACCTACGAGAGCGCCAACTCCGACAATGGCGTCTCAAGCTACGTCACCGACGACTTCTATGGCTGGATGGACAGCGGCGAGGGGACGACGGACATACGCGCGGGCGTAGACGTGGCCATCGGGCGACTCCCCGCCGTGAGCGTGAGCGAGGCGGAGGGCTACGTGGCAAAGGTCGAGGACTACGTCCGCAATCCCAAGCAGGGAGAGTGGCGAGCCAGGTCGCTCTTCGTCGCGATGTCGGGCGACGCCAACGAGCATGTCAACTACGCCGAGCTACAGGCGCAGAATTTCGAGGCGGAGAATCCCGACATGGAGGTTGTCCGCGTCTACTCCGAGGCCTACCCCGCCGTGGCGGTATCGACGGGGACTACGTTCCCCGCCGCCGCCGCCGCCGCGCACAACGTCATGGAGGCAGGCTGCTCGCTGGTGCATTTCACCGGGCACAGCGGCGCGGATGGCGTCGGCGAGAACTACCTGTCGAAAGACTATGCGGCTCAGATGCCCAACCGGCGGACGCCTTTCGTCTTTGTCTCGGCCTCTTGCTCTGTGGCGATATTCGACTCCGAGACCAGCACCTTGGCCGGCTCGGGCCTCTACAATCCTGCGGGCGGATATCTTGGCGTCTTCGCCGCCACGCGCGACGTCTTCGGCAACGGCAACTACAACATAACGCGCCACTTCGTCAAGAACCTCTACGCTACGACGCCCGGCGGCCGCCGTCTCACGATGGGCGAGGCTTTCTTGCGTGCCAAGTCCGATGCCGCCCGCTCTGTCAACTCGCTCAAGTTCTGCCTCCTGGGGGACCCCGCGCTGGCCGTCGCCGCGCCTGTCGGCCTCTACGTCCAGGTCGACTCCATCAACGGCGTGCCTTTCGCCGAGCAGGCTGAGCCGATGCGGGCCTTGGAGCGGTCCTCTGTGGCCTGCTCCGTCCGCAATGCCCGGGGCGAGCTCGACGCGTCGTTCTGCGGGACGGCGCGCGTCACCATCTACGACAAGCGGCAGAAGCGCAAGACGTCGGGCGTCCGGAGCGGCGAGCCATACGAGTATAGCGAGTACGCCACCCGCCTCTACTCGGGCACGGTGAGCGTGGTGGACGGCAGGTTCGAGTCTTCGTTCGTTTTGCCGAAAGATTTCGACCTTGCGACAGGCTTCGGCCGTCTGCAAGTATACGCCACGGGCCGCGACGGCCGCGACGCCATGGGGGCTACCGACGCGATCCTGGTGGGCGACATCGCCGACGTGGGGCTGTCCGACACCATAGGGCCCACAATCCGCGCGTGGGTGGACTACGCCCGCGGGGCCGACGGCGCCGTTGTGGGCCCCGCGCCATACCTCTATGTCGCCATCGCCGACTCGCAGGGCGTCAACGTCTCCGGACAGGGCGTGGGGCACGACATCACGCTCGTGGTCGACGGCGACCGAGCGGGGGCCGTGTCGCTCAACGACTATTTCTCCTACAACGACGGCAGTTTTGTCGAGGGCATGGTCGCCTACCCGCTCTCGGCTTTGGAGCCCGCGGGCCACACGTTCACAATCAAGGCGTGGGACATTCTCAACAACTCCTCGACGGTCTCCTTTGACGTCAACCTCGACACTTCGTCGTCGGCCATGCGCCTCTCGAGCCACTCCGTGGCGCTCGACGACGACCTGCGCCTCACCATCCTCTCCGACGCCTTTGGCGAGACGGTCTCCATCCGGACTTGTCTCTACACCCTCTCGGGCGTCCTCGTGGCGGCGCGCGACGAGCCTTTCGCCCAAGTCAACGGCGGGCAGCAGTTCTCGGTCAAGATTGCCCCGCCAGTCGTGGCGCGCGGCGTCTATGTCCTCCGGTGCGAGGTCAGCGGCAATGGGCGGAAATCTGAGGTGGCGCGAAAAATATCACTTAACGGAGTTCAATAAAAGCGAGGACGTTGCGTTCTCAAAGGTAAGATACGTGTTCATTGTGATGAATAAGGGAAAACAACTCCTCCCGCTCCTGCTCTGCGCCCCCGTGCTGGCGTGGGCGCAAAGTGCCGACAATGGGGGGGCGTCCACAATCTCTAGCGAGTATAACCCCATCCCCTCCAGCGTGCAGATGCTCAACATTGCGCCAGAGGCCCGGGGGACGTCGATGGGCGACGCCGGCGTGGCGTCGACGCCCGACGTCAATTCGCAATATTGGAATCCCGCCAAGTATGTGCGCATGGAGAGCCGTGCGGGGGTGGCGGTCTCCGTCACGCCATGGTTGCGCAACATCATATCGGACATCAACCTGTTCTGCATGATGGGCTACTACAAGATAAACGCCCGGAGCGCCGTCAGTGCCGGAATTCGCTACTTCTCGCTCGGCAAGCTGGAGTTCTACAACGACCAGGGCGACCTCCAGGGCGACTACAAGCCCAACGAGTTCGCCATCGACGCCGCCTACTCGCTCGCCCTGTCGCGGACGGTGTCGGGCGCCATCGCCCTGCGCTACATCCACTCCGACCTCGGGTTCCAAGTCGACGACGACGGCTACTCCAAGGGCAACGCTTTCGCCGCCGACATCGCGTTCTACTACAAGAAGCCCTTGCAGGTGGCGGGCTCCGATGCCGACTTGATGGTCGGCGTCAACATAGCGAACGTCGGCACGAAGATTACATACGACAACGGCGTGACAAACGAGTACCTGCCCGCCAACCTGCGCCTCGGTGTCGGCTTCTGGTATCAGATAGACAGCTACAACCGCATCGGCGCCACGGTCGACGCCAACAAGCTCCTCGTCCCGACGCCCGACTACCGGGGCTCCGACACCGACGAGACCATGTATGCCAGGCGGCAGCGCTACTACGACAAGTCCGTCGTCTCGGCCATTTTCTCCAGCTTCTCCGACGCCCCCAGGGGCGGGCGCGAGGAGATGGAGGAGATTGACGTATGCGGGGGAATTGAGTACACGTACAACGACATGTTCTCCGCCCGCCTGGGCTACCACAACAACCCCGAGAACAAGGGCAACTTGAAGTATGCCACGGCCGGCCTTGGGGTCAAATATCAGATGTTCGAGGTCGCGGCGAGCTACGTCTTCGCCGTGGGCAACGCCAACCACAACACGGCGCTCGCCAACACGGTGCGAATCTCGCTGGGCTTCGACATAGGGCGTTTCATCAGGTAAACAGAGAGACTGGCATGACAAAGATAAGAGTGGGCTTCGGCTACGACGTCCATAGGCTCGAGGAGGGGCGCGCCATGGTCATTGGCGGCGTCGGCGTTCCGTCCCGCAAAGGCTGGGTGGCGCACTCCGACGGCGACCTCCTCATCCACGCTGTGTGCGACGCCCTGCTTGGCGCCGCCAACATGCGCGACATAGGCTTCCACTTCCCCGACACAAGCGACGAGTTCGCCGGCATCGACAGCAAAGAGCTGCTGGCAAAGACCGTGAGGCTGATCGCGGCAAAAGGCTACAGGGTCTGCAATGTGGACTGCACCGTGGCTCTCCAGAGCCCCAAGATTAAGGAGCTGATTCCGGCGATGTGCGGCGCCATGTCCGAGGTCATGGGTGTCGGCGACGACTGCGTGTCGGTCAAGGCCACGACCACCGAGCGGCTCGGCTTCGAGGGGCGCGGCGAGGGGGGGGCGGCCTACGCCGTGGCACTCATCGAAAAAGATTGACAGGCTCCGGTAACAGTTGGGGCGCTTTTTTCGTAGACAAGTGCGACCGAATTTATAATTTTGCGTCCAAGGTGCCCGCCTTGCGCGGCGCTTGGCATGAGACAAAAACAGAGGTATTATTTCTAGATATGACAAACAGAATCAAAGGAATGGCTGTCTGCGCGGCCTCGATGCTGGCCGCGGCGGCTCTCCTCTCGTCGTGCAGCCTGTTTGGCGGCAAGAGGGGTGGAGGTTCCGGCGATGTCTCCAGCGCCACCGGGTGGGCGTATAACGACCCCCAGTATGGCGGCTATGAGTACATCTCGGGCTACGAGCAGGAGACGGGCCCGGGGTTGGTCTTCATCGAGGGCGGCACGTTCGTCATGGGCCGCGTGGACCAGGACGTCATGTTGCGCAACAACGCCACGCCGCGCCGCGCCACGGTGACATCGTTCTATATGGACGAGTGCGAGGTCAGCAACGCCAACTACCGCGAGTGGCTCTATTGGCTCAACCTCGTCTTCAAGGAGAATAAGGCCGTCTACCGCGACGCCCTGCCCGACACTCTCGTCTGGCGCAGGCCCTTGGCGTACAACGAGCCCTACGTCGAGAACTATCTCCGCCACCCCGCCTATGCCGACTATCCCGTCGTGGGCGTCAACTGGATCCAGGCCAACAAGTATTGCGCATGGCGGACGGACAGGGTCAACGAGAATATCCTCTTCGAGCGCGGCATAATCGAGCTCAATGTCCTCGACCAGTCGGAGGAGAACAACTTCAACACCGAGGCCTACCTCTACGGCCAGTATGCCGTGACCGACGGGCCGAAGCCCGTCGAGGACTTGGCCAACGAGGGGCAGACGCGCCGCGTCCGCCAAGACGACGGCATACTCCTGCCCAACTATATGCTCCCGACGGAGGCACAGTGGGAGTTCGCGGCGCTCGGGCTCATTGGCAACACTCTCGACGAGCGTATGTCCGACCGCCGCATCTACCCATGGAACACGCACGTGGTGCGAAACCCCGCCGACGCCGACCGGGGCCGGATGATGGCCAACTTCGTGCGCGGCAATGGCGACTACATGGGTACCGCTGGCAACCTCAACGACAAGGGCGACATCACCGTCAACGTGCGCTCCTATTGGCAGAACGACTATGGCCTCTACTGCATGGCGGGCAACGTCAACGAGTGGGTGCGCGATGTCTACCGTCCGCTCACCTTTCAGGACGCCGACGAGCTGAACCCGTTCCGAGGCAACGTCTTCGAGCAGCTCAAGGTCGATGACTCTGGCAACATCGTCGAGAAAGACTCCATTGGCCGGCTGATACGCGTCAAGGAGACGGCGGAAGAGATTGGCGACCGTTGGAACTACCGCACGGCCGACGTCATCAACTATCTCGACGGCGACAACAGCTCGAATATCAGCGAAAGCAGCGAGGATTGGGGCAGCGGAAGGAACACCGAGTCCATGTACGGCTCGTTCACGGGCGAGATTGACCGCTATTCCGAGGTCGGCCGCGAGCTTGGCAACCTTATATCCGACCGCATGAGGGTGTACAAGGGTGGCGGTTGGCGCGACCGCGCATATTGGCTCAGCCCCGGCACCCGGCGCGCGCTCGACGAGCGCGAGAGCCGCGACGACATCGGCTTCCGTTGCGCCATGGTCCATGTGGGCTCGCCAGAGCAGAGGGGACGCAGCCAAAGCAGGTAGCGATAGGAGCCTCCCAAGGACGCGAAGTCATATGCCCCCAGGCCCGTCGTCGGCGGGCCTGGGGCGTTTTTCTTTGCGACGTCCGCCTTCGCGCTTTTCCGCCAATTGCAAAATTGTCGGTTATTGGCTAACTTCGCGGCGGTCAGCGCCGGGGCGCGGCGCGGCGAGAAGAAGTTTCGGAACATTATTAATATAGAAATCAATGAGAAAGAACATCCATCCGGAGAACTACAGGCCTGTGGCGTTCACGGATATGTCCAACAATGAGACGTTCATTGTCCGCTCGTGCGCAAGCTCCAAGGAGACCGTGGAGATTGACGGCGTGACCTATCCGCAAGTCAAGCTCGAAATCTCCAGCAGCTCCCATCCGTTCTACACAGGCAAGATGAAGCTCGTCGACACGGCCGGCCGCGTCGATAAGTTCATGAGCCGCTACCAGAAGCACTTCGAGAACAGGAAGAAGTAAGAGACTTCTCGCCCTGTGGCTCAAGAGTGGGGGCGGATGCCCGCCTTGGAGGGCGGTCCCGCGCCTGTGGAGCCGTTAAAGAATCATGACCGATGCGACCCGCGCTGCCACGGCAGGGCGGGTCGCGTCGGCTTTCAGACAAGGCGGCAAAAACATGACACCATGACCGACAACGACACTTTCTCCTTGCGCCGAGTGGCGTTCCACACTCTCGGCTGTAAGCTCAACTTTAGCGAGACGAGCGACATGAGCCGACGGATGGTTGAGGCGGGGTTCTCGCGCGTGGACTTCGACGACGTCGCCGACGTCTATGTCGTCAACACATGCTCCGTCACCGAGGAGGCCAACAAGAAGTGCCGTCAGGTCATCAACCGCTGCCTCCGTCTCAACGCATCGGCCTTTGTTGTCGTCACGGGGTGCTACGCCCAGTTGCAGCCCGAGAGGGTGGTGGCGATGCCCGGGGTTGGGCTGGTCCTGGGCGGAAACAGGAAAGACGAAATTGTCGAGCAGGTGGAGCTGGGGCTGAGGAGGCGCGGGGAGAAGCGCGTCGTGGCCTCCGATGTCTTGCGCGACAAGGCGTTCTTCGGGGCCTACTCCTCCGGCGACCGCACGCGCTCGTTCTTGAAGGTGCAAGACGGGTGCGACTATTTCTGCTCCTATTGCACCATCCCCATGGCGCGCGGGCTTAGCCGGAGCGCCTCCATTGCCGACACCATCGAGTTGGCGCGCCGCGCCGCCGCCGGGGGGGCCAAGGAGATTGTGCTTACGGGAGTGAACATTGGCGACTTCGGGCGGCAGCGGGGCGAGACGCTGCTGGCGCTCGTCGAGGCGTTGGAGGGCGTTGAGGGCGTCGAGCGTTTCCGCATATCGTCCATTGAGCCGAATCTGCTGACCGACGAGATTCTCCGCCACTGCGCCGCGTCCGAGAAGTTCATGCCGCACTTCCACGTCCCGCTCCAGTCCGGCTCCGACGATATGCTGCGCCTCATGCGCCGGCGCTACGACACCGCGCTCTATGCCGACAAGGTCGCGACAATCCGGGCGCTCATGCCCGATGCGTTCATCGGTGCTGATGTCATTGTCGGAGTCAACGGCGAGACCGAGGCCCTATTCGAGCAGACGCGCTCGTTCGTCGAGGCTCTCGACGTGTCGCAGTTGCATGTCTTCACATATTCGGAGCGGCCCGGAACCAGGGCCTTGTCGATAAAGCCGGTCGTGGATGTCGGCGAGAGGCACAGGCGAAACGCCGTGCTCCACCAAATTTCCGAGCAGAAGAGGACGAGTTTCTACGCGCGTCATGCCGGGCGCGAGGCGAGGGTGCTTGTCGAGGCGAGCCTGCGCGACGGTTTTCACGTCGGCTTCTCGCAAAACTATATACGTGTGGAAGTCCCGGCGGGCGAGGCTGAGGTGAACACCGTCGTCACCGTCAGGCTGGGGCGGCTAACGGCAGACGCCATGGCAATGACCTCGCGGAGGATTGCCTAAGCGCGCGGGGGTGGCATGCGTATTTTATCGTGTGTTGCCCTTTGGATATTGCCCTCAATGCAATAACTTTGTGTGCAGGTTAATCGATAGTTGTTAAGATATTAATCGAACCACGATATGAAAATCCTTAAGTTCGGCGGGACGTCGGTGGGTACGGCGCAGCGCATGAAAGATGTGGCCGGCCTGGTCACGGCAGACGGGCAGGTAAAGTTTGTTGTCCTCTCGGCGATGTCGGGCACGACGAACAGCCTTGTGGAAATCTCAAACTACCTCTACAAGAAGAACGCAGACGGCGCAAACGAGGTCATCAGCAAGCTGGAGAAGAAATATGCCGAGCACATCGACGAGCTCTTCTCGACCGACGAGTTCAAGCAGAGGGGCATGGCGCATATCCGTGAGCGGTTCAGCTACATAAAGTCGTTCACGAACAACGTCTTCACTGTCTTCGAGGAGAAGGAGATTCTTTCGCAGGGTGAGCTTATCTCCACCGGGATGTTCAACCTCTATCTCCAGGAGCAGGGCGTCAAGTCGTGCCTCTTGCCGGCGTTGGACTATATGCGCATAGACAAGAACAACGAGCCCGACACCGCCTACATCCGCGAGAACCTCACGGCCATCATGGAGAAGAACCAGGGCTACGAGATATACGTCACGCAGGGCTACATCTGCCGCAACGCCTTTGGCGAGGTGGACAATCTGCAGAGGGGCGGTTCGGACTATACGGCCTCGCTGATTGGCGCCGCGCTGCTGGCCGACGAGATTCAGATTTGGACGGACATCGACGGGATGCACAACAACGACCCGCGCTTTGTCGACGGCACGAGCCCCGTGGGCGAGCTCTCGTTCGACGAGGCCGCCGAGTTGGCGTATTTCGGGGCCAAGATTCTGCACCCGACGTGCGTCTTGCCCGCCAAGGTGAACAATATCCCCGTCCGACTGCTCAACACCATGGCCCCGCAGGCGCACGGGACGCTCATAAGCGGCCATCAGTGTCCCGACCGTGTGGCCGCCATCGCTGCCAAGGACAATATCACGGCGCTCAGAATCAAGAGCAGCCGTATGCTCCTAGCCTATGGCTTCATGCGCAAGGTGTTCGAGATTTTCGAGAGCTACAAGACGCCCATCGACATGATTACCACCTCCGAGGTCGGCGTCTCGGTCACCATAGACAACAACCGGCACCTCTACGACATCATCGACGACCTCAAGAAGTTCGGCACTGTCGAGGTGGACGAGAACCAGTGCATCATATGCATAGCGGGCGACTTCGAGCCGTGCAAGATGGGTTTTGCGTCCGACATTTTCGACGCGCTCAAGGGGATACCCATACGTATGATATCCTATGGCGGTTCGTCGCACAATGTCTCAATCCTTGTCGCCGCCGAGGACAAAGTGGCAGCTCTCCGCGGCTTGAGCAAGGGTCTTTTCAAGTAGATAAACAGACAGACCTCGCTTATGCCGACACAGTTCCCCTTGGAGCGCTTCGCCGACCTGGCGACGCCCTTCTACTTCTACGATTTGGCGCTCTTGCGCCGCACGCTCGCCACGGTGGGGCAGATTGCCCGGCGGCACGACTTCGCGGTCCATTTCGCCGTCAAGGCCAACGCCAACGCGCGGATTCTCGACGAGGTGCGCGCCGCGGGGCTGGGCGTGGACTGCGTGAGCGGCAACGAGGTGCGAGCCGCCCTGGGGCACGGCTTCGAGGCCGGCAAGATTGTCTACGCCGGGGTGGGCAAGGCCGATTGGGAGATTGAGCTCGCCCTCGATGCCGAGATCGGGTGCTTCAACGTCGAGAGCATCGCCGAGATGGAGGTCATTAGCTCTTTGGCGTGCCAGAGGGGCAAAGTGGCTAACGTGGCGTTGCGGGTCAACCCCAATGTCGATGCCCACACACACCAGTATATCAACACCGGCATCGAGGAGAGCAAGTTCGGCATCGGGCTGTGGGAGCTGGAGGAGGCCGTGGACAGGGCCCAGGCCTTGGCGAACGTCAACCTCGTCGGCGTACACTTCCACATAGGCTCGCAAATCACGGACATGGGGGTCTTCGTGGCCCTCTGCACCCGCGCCAACGAGATTTTGCGGTGGTTTGAGCAGAAGAGGGTGCGGCTCTCGGTGGTCAACGTCGGCGGCGGGCTTGGCGTGGACTATGAGCATCCCGACGAGATGCCGATGCCCGACTTCGAGGCCTATTTCTCAATCTTCGCCCGGAGGTTGGAGATCCGCGAGGGGCAGAGGCTACACTTCGAGCTGGGCCGGAGCCTGGTGGCGCAGTGCGGGACGCTCGTCTCGCGGTGCCTCTACGTCAAGAAAGGGCAGCGGAAGCAGTTCGCCATAGTCGACGCCGGGATGAACGACCTCATCCGGCCGGCGCTCTATCATGCCTACCACAAGATTGAGAACCTTTCGGGCGCCGGGGCCGTGGAGAAATACGATGTCGTGGGGCCCGTCTGTGAGTCGTCGGACTGTTTCGGCAAGGAGATTCCGTTGGCGGGCGTGCGCCGCGGCGATTTCCTGGCAATCCGTTCCGCCGGGGCTTATGGCGAGATTATGGCCTCGCGCTACAATCTGCGCCCATTCGCGCCCAGCTACTTCTCGGAGGGGTAGCTGGCGCGGGGGCGCACCGTGCCGCCCTCCATCACCCCCACGCAGTCCGAGGTGCCGACATGGCGGAGGCAGACTTCGATGTCGTCGCCGTAGCCTTTCTCGATGAGGCGATTGTAGTGCCTGGCTTGGCGAAACCACTCGGTGCCGTCTGGCGAGTAGGCCTCGGCCATCATGCGGACGCTTATGGCGTGGTCGCTTGCGTAGGCGACGTCCGCGACCGTCTCCAGCTCCTTTGCCATCAATGCGGCGCACAGGTTGTCCTCCAAGGTCGGCAACCCGTAGTTCCCCGAGCACACGATGGCGGTCTTGGCTTCCACCCCTTGACTGTGGGCGAGGCGCGCGGCGGCGCGGTAGTTGAGCATCGAGGCCACAATGACGATATTCGCGTCCGCGGCGTTCCGTAGCGCCAGCGTGCCGTTTGTCGTCGTCAGCACCACGGTCTTGCCGCCCACGCGTCCGCGGGTGTACGCTTGGGGCGAATTGCCCAGGTCGAAGCCGGGGATGAGGTCGGCGTGACGCTCGCCTCCCAAGACGACATTCCCGCGCCCCATCCTCGCGGCAATGGCGAGCGCATCCTCGACCGTCGAGGCGGGGACGACGCCCGTCGCCCCGTTGCCCAGGGCTACGGTGATGACGCTCGTGGCGCGGAGCACGTCGATGACGACGGCCACGCCGCCGCCGAAGTCATAGCCGGCGGCGGACTGCGCCGTGGGCAGGATGTCTAGTGTCATGGTGTGTGTCAGAATCGGAACGCCAGCCGGGCGCCGACGTTGCGCGTCTGGGGGTCCAGCTCCGGGCCCCAGCGGAACGAGAGGTCGTCGCTGACGTCGAAGTTGAAAAAGTGGGCATCGACGCAAGCGTCCACAATCTGGACGGCGTAGAGGCCTATTATGCCGAAAATCGAGAGGTCGCGGTAGCGCCGGTAGTAGTCTTTCTTGTTCCGCAGGGCCGTGGTGAACCACTGCTTGTATGTCCCCTGGACAAGCTCTTCCGTCAGGTGCGACCGCTCGACGAAATACATGTAGCTCTTGTTGTTGGGGTCTTGGAGCACGAAGTCGCGGTAGGCGTTGCTGTAGCGCTTGTAATATTTGTTGTTGAAGTGGATGGCGTAGACCAACGCAGCGGCGCCGCCATAGAGAATGGGGAGCTTCCAGTACTTCTTGTTGTAGATTTGTCCCAGCCCGGGCAAGATGGCTGCGTACATCGTCGCCGTCTCGGGCGAGTGCCCCAGTTGGCCGATGGGGACGGACTGGATGAGGCGGACGCTCTCGCCGTCAATCATCACCAGGGTGTCGGAGATGGCGGCCACGACGGGCCGCACGGCCTCGATGGCGCGCTCCGCGCGGAGGCTGTCCGCCGCGTCCCCCCCCCGCGCGCCCGGGGTGTCCGCCTGGGCGAAAGAACTCCCGCCACCGGCCGCGAGGGTCAGGAGCGAGAGCAGTGCGTAGATGGCAGGGGTCAGGCGCCTAGGCATCGGCGTTGGGCTGTCGGGCAGCGTCGAGAATCTCCATAATCCTCTCCAATTCCTCCGTCGTGGTGAACGGGATTGTAATCTTGCCTTTGCCGCTGGCGGAGCAGGCCAGCTTGACGTCCGTCCCGAAATAGCTGGAGAGCTGCGCGCCCAGGGCGCGATACTCCTCCGGCGTCTGGGTCTTGGGCCTCTTGGTGGTCGCGTGCTGTTGCGGCGCGTCTGCGCCTGTCGCGGGGTGCGGCTGGGGGTCGTTGTACTCCCTCACCATCTCCTCTATGCGCCGGACTGAGTAGCCCTGCTCGACGGTCTCGTGGAAGAGCATCAGCTGGGTGTCCTCGTCGTCGACGCCCATGATGGCGCGCGCGTGGCCCATCGAGATGAGCTTGTCGCGCAACCCGTCGCGGATCTCCTCCGGGAGCTTGAGCAGACGCAGGTAGTTGGTGACCGTCGAGCGTTTCTTGCCCACCTGGTCGGCCAGGGTCTCCTGCGTCAGGTTGCACTCGTCGATGAGCCTCTGGTAGCTTTGGGCCTCCTCGATGGGGTTGAGGTCGGCTCTCTGTATGTTCTCTATGAGGGCCACGGCGAGCATCTTGTCGTCCGAGACCTCGCGCACGTAGGCCGGGACTGTCGACAGGCCCACCATGCTGGCGGCGCGGAAGCGCCTCTCGCCCGCAATGATTTGATAGCGCCCCGTCTCCTCAATCTTGCGGAGCGTCAGCGGCTGGATTATGCCCACGCTGCGGATGGACGACGCCAGGTCGTCCAGCTCGTCTTGCTTGAAGTCGGTGCGGGGTTGCCAGGGGTTGGCGTCGATGAGGTCTACGGCTATCTCGTCGATTGAGGCTTGCGCCGGAGCGGCATCGTTGGCCTCGCTGCCAAGCAGGGCCTCCAGGCCGCGGCCTTTGCCCAGTCCAAAACTCTTTGCCATCTTTTCTCTCGCCTCCCCCTATTGTCTTTTGCTGTTGCGGTCCAGGAGCTCGCGAGCCAGGTTGAGGTAGTTCTGCGCCCCGCGGCTCGTGGCGTCGTAGCTTATGGCGGCCTGCCCGTGGCTCGGGGCCTCGGAGAGGCGCACGTTGCGGGCTATGAGCGTCTGGAACACCATGTCCTGGAAGTGGCGGCGCACCTCGTCGAGAACCTGGTTCGAGAGGTTGTTGCGCGAGTCGTACATTGTCAGCAGGAAGCCCTCAAGCTCCAACCCGGGGTTGAGGCGCTTCTGGATTATCTTTATGGTGTTGAGGAGCTTGCCTAGGCCCTCCAGGGCGAAATATTCGCACTGAACTGGGATGATGACCGAGTCGGAGGCCGTCAGCGAGTTGACCGTGATGAGGCCCAGCGAGGGGCTGCAGTCTATGAGGACGTAGTCGAACCCGTCGCGGACTTTGTCTATCATGCGCTTCATGGTCTTCTCGCGGTCGGTCATGTTGAGCATCTCAATCTCGGCGCCGACCAGGTCGATGTGCGACGGCATGATGTAGAGGTTGTCTATCTCGCACTTGAGGATGGCGTCGTTGGGGTCGGCGTCGTTGACCATGCACTCGTAGATGGTCGTCTTCATCTCGCGCACGTCGAAGCCGAGGCCCGAGGTCGAGTTGGCCTGAGCGTCGGCGTCGATGATGAGGACTTTCTTCTCAAGCACCGCCAGGCTCGCCCCCAGGTTGATGGCGGTGGTCGTCTTGCCCACGCCGCCTTTCTGGTTGGCTATTGATATGACTCTTGCCATTTATTGTCCGTTATGTTGTTGCGGCAAAGATAGTGCTTTTTGTAATAAGCGGATGGTGTTCCACGACGCGGGGCGGCTTGTCGCCGAGGGGGCAACGCTCGCTGCTTCAGTGCGTTGCTTCGCCCCGGTCGGCGAAACTGACATGTTCCACGAGTTATTGACAAATTACTACTGACAGGTGTTGGTAAGTCCCCTCCGCCCCTTAACGGCGTGGACGGCAAAACGTTCGGCGGCCCCCGGCCCGCCGGCCGCCGGCAGGAATCGACAAGGAGACTGACAGGCGGCGCTACGCCATCCGGGTCAGGACGACCCCGATGCGCTCCACCACGCCCGTGACGAGGGCGTTGCCGAGCAGGAAAGCGCGGCGCGAGTCGCTTGCGCCGGCCGTGTGGTTGTCGGGGAACATGTCGAGCCGCTCTAGTTCTATGGGCGTCAGGCGGCGGAATCGGCCGCTCGGCGTCTTCACTACGTGCTTGAAGCGCGACGGGCTGGCCCCGCCCTCGCCGGTTATTATGGTGCGCGAGGCGCGTCCCGGAGCGTCGGGGAACGACATGGCGCCCTCGCTGTAGTTGTATTCAAAGCCGGTGGACTTGTTGACCCTCTTCAACGTTTTATGTCCCTTGAGGTATTCCCACCTGGGCAGCTCTTCGGCCGGAATGAAGAACTCGCCCGGCACGTCGGCCTCGTCAATCAGCACGTCGCCGAGGGTGACGCTTGGGCCGTCATAGTGCGGGACGGTGGCGATGGTGTGGGCCGTGCGGCTCGTCATGACCCCTGCGTCGCGGAATGGCGAGACGCGCCCGTGGGCGTTGAAGCGGGCGGATATTGTGGCTATGTCGCCGTCGATTGCGACGGTGGCGGGTGTCGCCCCCTCGCGCTCCGTGCAAGCGAAGCTTTGCGCCATCACTCCGTCCGACAGAAGCCACCGCCGACGGTCGCCACACGCCGAAAAGGCGGCACCCGGCGGCGACGAGGGGCTGTAGGCCACCATGTACGTCCGCTTGCGCCGTTGCGGCATGCCATATTCGGCGGCGTTGACCACACGCCACTCCACGATGTAGCCCAAGTCGGAGAGCGTGGCAAGGATTATTGCGAAGTCGCGCCCCCGCTGCGACGCCGGCGATCCCAGTAGCCGGTCTACGTTCTCCAACACTACGAATTGCGGTTTCCTGTCGCCTTTCTCATGTAAGATTCTGTAAATCTGCCACCACAGGACACCCTTTTTGCCCTCGATGCCGCCCGACCGGCTGAGGGTTGTCGCCACCGAGTAGTCCTGACATGGGAAGCCTGCGCAGAGCAGGTCGCAGTCGGGAATGTCGCATGTCGGCACGGCGCATATGTCTTCGCCCGAGAACCCCGTCGCGCCGAATCGTCGCCGGTACACGTCCGCTGCGTCCTGCCGTTTCGTCGAGGGCTCCCACTGGTTGCTCCACACGGTCTTGAACCTCCGGGAGGCGCGCTCGAAGCCCACGCGGAAGCCGCCGACACCGGCGAACAGCTCCACGACGCGGATGTCCTCCCCATCGGGGGGCGGGGGCGCGCCAATGTGGGTGGCCGTCGAGTATGCCGCTAGCGGCTCGCAGAGGTCGAAGTCGGCGGGTATGCTTTCTATGTCGGTCGGATTATATCTCATTTTTGACAATATCCTCTATGTAGCGCGAGTTAATCCAATAGCAATACTTCTTCACTTTCCCCCCATTAGGATTGTCCGACAAGTCTTTGGCGTTACGACCTTTGGGGCGGACGTGAAATTTGCGGTTTTCCTCCTGTCTCCAAAAACAGGCAGGGGATATGTTGTTGGAGGCGACGCAGTGCTTGATGTTTTCCCAATACTCTCTCGCAGAGAGCAAATCTAGTTGAGGCATTGTCCAAAAGAATGCTTTCGCCAAGGTGTATTCCGTCTCGTCCTTGCCGTCCGGTCGCGCGACTCGCCTGCCTGTCGATTTATAGCAGACGAAAAGGAATTTGTTGGAGAACAGCTCATAGAGACGCGAGTCCTCCCAAAAGTCGCAATCGAAAACCTCTTGATAGTCGATATTCTCGAAAGACATGCTCTCCCTCACTCGCCCGTCGGCCTCCACTCTGACGGTTTTCATTGTCAACCCGGATTTGCGGAACTCTTCGGACTGGTTTATGTTGCCCTTTGCGCCATTCGTGGCAATGTGGTTTGCCAACAGAAAATATTTAGACTTTGCGGAACTTGCGTTTAGCCCCAATAATCGTAGGATTTCAGTGTATGTCTTTCCCACGTAGGGGAGAAAACGCATCCTCAGTAGGCTCTCTACCGACAGCCTCCTTACGTCGGAAGTCGAGAATAGTGCGTCGTGGGATGAGCTGTCGTAACCATGGTTCCAGTATGCTCCGCCAACATTGTGCCGCTCCACCTCGTCCAAGACGGTACGCATATATGCCGGCTTCAAACACCAGGCCCGTCGAGGAGCGCCTATGGGATTGTTATGTTGCGGCACTAGGGAGTCGCCTTTTTGCCCCTTTCGGCAAGCGCCCAAGTAGAGTGTGTCGCCTTCCGAGAGGGTGTGTGCCATGCCGTTGCGGACTTTCTCGATGATGACCTCATAGTCTCTTTTGATTATCTCCAAATCTTTTTGAGGCATCTTCCACAATGCGGAGAAGATGAACTTGCGGCGTAAGTTTGGAACGCCCTTCTCGTGCAGGTAGAACAGGATTAGCATTAAGAGGCACTTCTTGAAGAAGTTGGACTCTTCAAATGTCTTGTCCCAATCCTCCGTGTAGTTGATGAGGCTGCACACCAACCGCTCCTTTATGGCATAGGCGTTGGCGTCCGTGCGCCTCTTTAGCGGGGTGCATTTTAGCTCAACGCCAACCGTCGCAAAGTCTGCCTCCTGACGATTGTTATTCTCGAACCCGAAGAAATGTTTTTCAACTAGCTGTCCCAGACCGCCTTTCCCTCCTTTTTCGGACAACGACCCGACCACATCTTTCAGGCACTTGCCCAAGAGATGTTTGCTGTGGTCGAAAATGGAGTCTATGTCGTTTCTGTCGTATCGAGGCGTTGGCATTGTTAGACGGACACTCGCATTCCCCCAAAGGTAATGAAAAGGGGCGAATCGGCGAGTCTCCGCTCAGAACACCACGACCCGCCGCCCGTCGCCGCTCCGCCGGGCGCGGACGTCGCGCCCGGCCTCCGCGCCGGGGCGGAGGCGGCGCCCCTGGAGGTCGTAGGCCTCCGTCTCGCCGCCCCGCGTCCTCACCTCCGCAATGGCCGTCGGCGCGCCCTCGGCAATGTAGCCCAGCGAGGTGTCGTCGATGCGGGTGGCGTAGCCGCTCCCCTGCCAGTTGCCGGGATGCCCGCGGTAGGCGCGCCAACGCCTCCCTTGCGGAAGCGCGACGTCGGGGCGCCCCGCCTCGGCGAAAGCCCCGGGCAGGATGTGGACGAGGTCGGAGGCCTGGCGCAGGTCCACCTTGGTGTTGCGGTAGGTCTCCCGCTTGGCGAAGCAGTCGCGGCCGATGCTCACCACGCCCTCGCCGATGAAGACGCTCTTCAGGTACCAGTCGCCCTCGAACGCCTCGTCGTCCACCGTGAGGCGGCTCTCGCTGCTGAGGCTTATGTTGCGGAAGTATGTCTCGCCGAAAGCCCCTTTGCCGATGCGCTCCAGGGCGCGCGGCAGGGCCATGAACTCTTCCTTGACCTCGTAGCGGTTGTAGGTGTTGACCATGGCGTAGTCGCCAATTGTCTTGAGCGACTGCGGCAGTGAGATGCCGTCCGAGGCGCGGACGTAGGCGAGCGCGCCCGCGTCGAGGGCCACGCGCCCCTCCTCGACTACGACGCTGCCATACGAGCCGCCGAATGCCCCCGGCCCAATCGTGGCGACCGAGGCGGGGATGAGGAGCGTCGCGCTGCTCGACGGGTTGAAGGCGCCCTCGCCCACGCTGCCCACGCCGCTCTCGACGACGAGGCTCTTGATGGTGTTCTCCCACTGCACTAGCGGCCCCGCGTGGTTCTCTTTCTCGCGCCTGTTTTGCGCAAAGGCGTAGTTGCCGACGCTCACGACGTTCTTCGGGACTAGCACGGCGGTGAGCCTGTTGCCAAAGAAAGCCGAGTCGCCGACGCTCTCCACTGTCGGCGGGATGGTGAGCTCGGAGATTGCGTTGTTGCCGAAGCCGCCTAGGTGGCGCAAGGACGCGGGCAACGAAATCCGCCCTATTTGGTTCCATCCGAAAGCGTCGCGCTCGATGCTCTCCACGCCCTCGGGGATGTCTACCTGCGTCAGTTGCCCCCAGGCGAAGGCCTCGCGTGGGATTACCTTGAGCCCCCGCCCCAAGGTGAGCTTCTTGAGGGGGCAGTCGCAAAAGGCGCCGGGACCCATCCGCGTCACGCTGTCGGGAATCCGCAGCTCCTCGATGTCGGGGGTGGAGTTGGTGCTGTGGAAGAACGCCGAGTCGCCAATCTCCTCCAGCCCCTCGCCAAGCTCTATGGCCGTGAACGGGTTGCGGCCGAAGGCCCGGGCGCCGACAATGCGCACGCCCGGCGACAGCGTGAGCCGCCTTATCCCCCTGTCCCAAAAGGCGCGGCTGGCGACGGCCTCGACCCGGACGCCGCCAATCTCCGACGGCACAGTCAAGTTGGCGTAGGCCGAGCCGCGGTAGGCGGCGCGGACAATCGTGTTCCCCTCCATGACCACCTCGCTGGCCGTCAGAGTGTGGCTGCTCTGGGCGGGGCAGTGTTGCGCCGAGGCGAAGATGGCCAG
This sequence comes from uncultured Marinilabiliaceae bacterium, assembly GCA_964481855.1. Lineage (GTDB taxonomy): Bacteria > Bacteroidota > Bacteroidia > Bacteroidales > Marinilabiliaceae > W3P20-009. The sequence goes on along the minus strand of CAYZUH010000014.1, from coordinate 23,065 downwards.
TGGCAATCCAATCGAGAGTAACGCTTTCATCTCCTGCTATTTTTTTCTCACAGTCTGTACAAGCCGAATCGGCAATAAGGGCTCCAGGTCTTGATGTTGCGCGGAGTAGTAATAGTTGCTGCTAGTCATCGATGTGACGTCAATGTACCAGGTGCCGTATGGGCCGGGCCCTTGTCCGCCTCTGCGGTTGGGAATATAGTCTCTATTCCAAAAGTAGGCGCAATCTGTCCCGTATTTCTCATCTGTCAGATGGGTCGTTTTCACCCATCTCCCATTTACTTCGATGGAGTCTCTATGTCCATATTGGTGGATGAAATGTCCAGTGGCTTTCAGATTCAGCAATCTTATCGCCTCATGCCAACGCAAGTTAGACCGCATTATGCACGATTCGTCGTTTGAGGGGATGTGAAACTCGTCGACAGCCTCGTATTTAGGGTTCAATCTGTCCTCGTCCACAAGATAGTCGTCCACAATTTGCCTGTCCAGCAACATCGCCAAGCTATACAAATAGAAATTGGTTCGTCGTTGAGAGATTGTAGCCCGAATGTGTTTGCTGAGAGTGAACTTCTCGCCTTGTTGCCATTGGTGAATCTCGGGGGCGCTCCACTCGTCGAAGCCCTCCGGGAGGTCTATCGGTTGGTTGTAGTCGTCTAGCGTCCAACGTTGATTCCCGATTATGACAGTGGAGATTCTCTGAGTGTTGATGACCACGTCTCCGGCGTCCTCCAAAACGTCTAGCCCTATGGTCATTTTGTTGTTTCCGTCCGACTCTCGGAGAATCGGAAAGATTTGAGCCTCGGTCGCAGTGGCGAAGCTGTCTATGTCGGCTTCCACATCTGGACTAGAGATTTGCTGTTTCTCTGTGTCCTGGGTCGCCGGCCTGTCGCCCTCGTCGCAGGAGCATAGGATAGGGATGGCCGCAACCGTGGGAAGTAGCCATGCCATGAGTTGATGTGTCTTCATGATTGGTTGTTTTGACTTTTTTTTACGCAAGTGAGTTGCTTGTTGTTGCGATGGTCTTATGCTTTGTTGTGAGGGTGGCTAATTTGCTATTCTATAGTTTTGTGTGCGCATTCGTTTTTTGCTATATTTGACCATCTGCGTTCGTCGAAAGCTCTAGAGCTGCTTCCTCTTACTGCTTCCAATTCTCACTATGAAGACACTGACCATCCTTGCCCTGGCTGTCCCCCTGCTCCACGCCGCCATATGCCCCAAGCTCTGCTGCTTCGTGGGTGGGGAGATTGTAGAGAACGAGGGGGGGGAGACGCGCGTCCGCTCCTCGGACTTCATTTTCGACATCTCCAACGAGCGCATGGTCATGACCTGCGCTCAGGGGGGGATTCCCAAGCGCGAGACGCGCGAGCTGAGGTTCCTAGGCTTCTCGGACGACGCGTATATCCAGACGAGCCGCTACGCCATTGCCGGGACGCCCGACACTCTGACCGTGGGGCGCAACGAGCTGTGCAATGTCGGGATTGTGACCATCGCCTCGCCCGGCGGCGTGCGGACATACAGGGGAGAGTTCTCCTACTACCACAAGTAGGCCGCCTCCGTTCGGCGAGAGTTTTTCGCGCGGGCGCCAGCCCGACGTCCCTGTAGCTCCAAAAGTGCTATCTTTGCACTCGCTTGCGCCGTAGACCACGTAATGTACGAGCTGCTCAACACGATAGACTCTCCCCGCGACCTCAAGAGGCTCGCCGTCGACCAGTTGCCACAACTGTGCGGCGAGTTGCGCCATTTCATCATTGAGCAGATGAGCCACTCGGCCGGTCACTTCGCCGCCTCGCTGGGCGTGGTCGAGCTGACGGTGGCAATCCACTACGTCTACGACACCCCGTATGACAAGCTCGTGTGGGACGTCGGCCACCAGGCCTACGGACACAAGATTCTCACCGGCCGCCGCGACGCGTTCCCGACGAACCGCAAGCTCGGCGGGCTGAGCGGCTTCCCGAACATCTTCGAGAGCGACTATGACGCTTTCGGCGTGGGTCACTCCTCCACCTCCGTCTCCGCCGCGCTCGGGATGGCCATCGCCGCGCGGCTCAGCGGGCAGAAGAGGAGGCACGTCGTGGCGGTGATTGGCGACGGGGCGCTGACTGGCGGCGAGGCTTTCGAGGCCCTCAACAACATGGCGTCCGCCAGCCCCGACATGCTCGTCATCCTCAACGACAACAACATGGCCATCGACAAGGTGACGGGCGGAATGAGCCAATACCTGCTCGACATCTCGACCTCCAGCCTCTATAACCGTCTGCGGAACAAGATTTCGCAATACCTGGACCGCAAGAACGACTCCGCCACGGGGCACAACAGCTTTATAACCAAGCTCAACAACAGCCTCAAGAACCTCGTCAACCATCAGACGAACATGTTCGAGGGGCTCAACATACGCTATTTCGGCCCCACCGACGGGCACGACGTGCGCTATCTCGTCTCCATCCTCCGCGACCTGAGGCGCATAGGCGGGCCCAAGATGCTCCACGTCATAACGGTCAAGGGCAAGGGCTTCAAGGCCGCCGAGCAGGACCCCACGAAGTGGCACGCCGTGGGGCGCGATTTCGATCCCGAGACGGGAGAGCCCGTCGAGGCCGCCGCGCCGTCGTCGCCCAGGCCGCCGCGCTTCCAGGACGTCTTTGGGGAGACCATTGTCGAGCTGGCGCGCGCCAACAGCTCAATCCTCGGCATCACGCCAGCCATGCCCAGCGGGTGCTCGCTCAATGTCATGATGCGCGAGATGCCCGACCGCTGTTTCGATGTCGGCATTGCCGAGCAGCACGCCGTGACGTTCGCCGCGGGGCTCGCCATCTCGGGCTACACCCCTTTCTGCAACATATACAGCACTTTTGCGCAACGGGCCCTGGACCAGGTCATCCACGACGTGGCCCTGCAGCGGCTCCACGTCGTCTTCTGCTTCGACCGCGGGGGTCTCGTGGGCGCCGACGGGGCCACGCACCACGGGGTCTTCGACGTCGCCATGCTCCGCCCCATACCGAACCTCGTCTTGATGAGCCCCATGGACGAGCCCGAGCTGCGCAACATGATGTTCACCGCCCAGGACCCCGCCCTCGGCCCCGTGGTCATTCGCTACCCCAGGGGCGAGGGCTCCACCGTCGATTGGCGCACGCCGATGCGCAGAGTCGAGATTGGGACGGGGCGCAAGCTGCGCGACGGCGCCGACGTGGCGCTGCTCTCCTATGGCCCCATCGGTGTCGAGGCGGAGGCTGTGGCCGACGCCCTGGAGGCTTTGGGCATCTCCGCCGCGCACTACGACTTGCGTTTCGCCAAGCCGTTGGACAGGACGCTGCTCGACGAGGCCCTGGCCGCCCACAGCCTTGTCGTGACCATGGAGGACGGGGCTAGGGACGGCGGCGTGGGGTCCGCCGTCGTGGAGCATGCCATGGAGCGCGGCTGCCGTTGCCGCATTGTCCGCGTCGGTGTGCCGGACGAGTTCGTGGCCCATGGCTCCGTGGCCGAGCTCTACCGCGAGTGCGGCATGGACGCCGAGAGCGTCGTGAGCCTGGTCCGCAAAGAGTTGGGGCGGCTGTCCGCTCCACAGCCGCCCCTCGTTGAGCATTTTTGCTGAGGCCGACGGGCCTATTTGGGCGAGCCGCCCTTGTAGCTGAACTTGTGGGCCTGGAGCATGTTCTTCGGGTCGAGGACCCTGTCCAGCTCCTCTTTGGGCATCAGGTTCATCTCCAGCACAACGTCATAGAGCGACCGCCCGGTCTCCAGCGCAATCTTGGCGCACTTCGTTGAGTTCTTGTAGCCTATGTAGGGGTTCAGGGCCGTGACGATGCCTATGGAGTTCTGCACCATCTCCTCGGTGTGCTTCCTGTTTATGGTGATGCCGTCCACGCACTTCTCCGTCAGCGTCCGCAGGGCGTTGGTCAGCCACGTCTGGCTCTCGATGAGGCACTCCGTGATTATCGGCTCCATGACGTTGAGCTCGAGCTGCCCGGCCTCGGAGGCCATGGTTATCGTCGTGTCGTTGCCTATGACCTTGAAGCACGTCTGGTTCGTCACCTCCGGAATCACGGGGTTCACCTTGCCGGGCATGATGCTCGACCCGGGCGCCATGGCGGGCAGGTTTATCTCGTGCAGGCCCGCCCTGGGGCCCGACGACATGAGGCGCAAGTCGTTGCACAGCTTCGAGACCTTGACGGCCAGGCGCTTCAGCGCCGACGAGTAGCTCACGTAGGCCCCCGTGTCGGGCGTGGCCTCCACGAGGTCGGGCGACGTCGTGAACGTGTCGCCCGTCAGCTCGCTCAGTTTGGCGGCGCACAGCTCGGCGAAGCCGGGGACGGCGTTGAGGCCCGTCCCGATGGCGGTGCCGCCCATGTTTATTTCGTGCAGGAGCTTCACGTTGCGCTCCAGGTTCTGGACCTCCTCCTCCAGGTTGTTGGCGTAGGCGTTGAACTCTTGCCGGAATGTCATCGGCACGGCGTCTTGCAGCTGTGTGCGCCCCATCTTGATGGCGTCGCCAAACTCCTCGGCTTTGCGGCGCAGGGAGGTCACGAGGCCGCCCAGGGCGTCCTCCAGGGCCCTGTTTAGGCGGATGAATGTCAGGCGGATTGTCGTCGGGTAGACGTCGTTGGTCGACTGCCCGCAGTTCACGTGGTCGTTCGGCGAGCAATATTGGTACTCGCCTTTCCGGTGCCCCAGGAGTTCCAGGGCGCGGTTGGCTATGACCTCGTTGGCGTTCATGTTGACCGACGTCCCGGCTCCCCCCTGCACGATGTCGACAATGAAGTTGTCGTGCAGACTCCCGTCGGCAATCTCGCGGCAGGCGGCCCCGATGGCGCTGGCCACGTCGTCGTCCACTACGCCAAGCTCCCTGTTCGCCTCGATGGCGGCGAGCTTCACCAGGGCCACGGCGACGACGTAGTCGGGATAGTCGCACATCTTCTTGCGCGAGATGCGGTAGTTGTTCAATGCGCGCTCTGTCTGCACTCCATAGTAGGCCTCGTCGGGGATGCGGAGCTCGCCTAGCAGGTCGGCCTCCACTCGGTAGTTCTTCTCTTCAGACATATTGCTTAGGCTTTTGGTTTGTTGCGGGCGGCTCCGCCGGGTGGGCGCTTTGCCCGCCGCGGGTGTGCCGCGCCGTCAGTGTTTATTGGCTGTGTGCTAAGATATATAAAAAGATGCGAAGAACCAACAACGGAGAAAGGCGGGGATTTCCCTCCGTCCCCGCCTTTCCCTTTATGCGCCGCCCGCCAATCTCACTATGGACACGATGGAGAGCGTTGCTCGTTCGTATCCTTGCCCGCCGAGGAGGTCATAGGCGGACGAGCCGATTTCGCTCTCGCCAGCGTCGAGTTTGACGTTGCGTGACCTATATCCACATTGTGAGACGAACCGTTCGTCTTGCGAAACTATGACGATGTAGCCGCTTGATTCGTTGCGTACAGCCCCATGGATTACGTCATCTTCACACCCAATCGAGCAATATGTGAGGTGGCACAAGCTAATTGCGGCAGTTGCCCCAAGCGCCAAAACAGCGTCCTAATCTTCTGCTTCTCATCCCAACTGTTTCCATATGTTGCGACATTGTTTGCCCACTCGTCCCAAGTTTCTGCGGTTCTTAGAGCGCGCTCGATTTCCGTCATCGTTATGCCACTGATGTCGTCTTTCACGCTTTCTCCATCTTTCGTTTCCACGTAGTTGACCTTGTCGTCGATAAGGTCCTCCACTATTCCTGTGTAGTCTCCGTGGTAACACTTTGCCAAGCCCGCGAATGTGGAAGTCGTCGCGGCGCCACTTCGCATAGTAGCGGACCTTGGAGCGTCTGCGCCCGAAGCTGAAGTGGCCGTTGGCGTCCGTGCAACATTGGTGCGCGACCACAAGTTTCTGGTATCGGATGGGGACGCCCTCCATTGGGATGTCTTTGCCCGTCGTGGTGTCGCGGTAGCGCAGGTGTCCGCCGGGGCGCCATTTGCTCTTGTTTGCGTTGCCGGTGTTCTCCTCTGTGGTCTGCGCTTCCTCTAGCCCGACCAGGTGGTATGCCTCGGCTTTCAAGCTCTCCCACAGGGCCGATGCTGTCTTGTTTGCGGTCGCCTCCTCTTCGTCGCAGGCGTTGGCCTCCTCCATTGGGAACAGCTCGGCCAGCGTCTCGTGCGGTACGTCGGGAATCTCCTGCCCGACACGGACCGTGCAATACTGGAATGTCGGCACGCTGTCTGGCAACGAGGGGTCGTGGTAGTAGTCGCCTATGGTGTCTATCTCCGCGTCCATGGGAATCTCGGTGAACATTATTGTCGTGTCGCCCTCCAAGTCCGACATGTCCGCCGAGTCGCGGGGGGGCGAATCGCAGGTACAGGTGCGTTGTCCGGATGTCGTCTTCCGGCATTCCACCGACTTCGGCGGATTTGTTGCCGGCCTTGAGCGACGCCACTGCCTTGCGCATCACGTCGGTGGTGTAGGGCAGTGGGATTCTCTCTCCGAGCACTGTGCATCCTGCCGCAGTTGGTGTCGACGCCCCACTTGCCGGCAGTTCCTGCCCGCCTGGGGCGTCTTGCGGCTCTGGGGCGTCTGTCTCCGTGCATGAGGGGAGAATGCCCATGGCAAAGGCCAATAGCAGTGGTGTTTTTTCATGATCCTTTTTTGTTGTTAGAGTTTTTGTTTCTCGGTGTCAGGGACTGCGGCGGTGGGAGCGGTGATGCTTCCTTGTGCGTGACTTGTCTCTGTCGTGTTGCGAATCTAGACGTATGATATTGCATTTCAATACTGACGGTTCGTCTTTTTTGGGGGGGCAAGATGCAAAAGGAAAGCCCCGCGCACATCCTATAAGGGTGTGCGCGGGGCCAATGTCCCACTTGGGGTGCTGCCTTTTTAGCCCAACCTGGCCTTGATGGCCTTTGTGGCCTCCTCGTAGCCGGGCTTCTCGAGCAGGGCGAACATGTTCTTCTTGTACGCCTCGACGCCTGGCTGGTTGAACGGGTTGACGCCAAGGACGTAGCCGCTCACGCCGCAGGCTTTCTCGAAGAAGTAGATGAGCTGGCCGAGGTTGAACTCGTCGAGTGCCGGAATCTCAATCTTGATGTTCGGCACGCCGCCGTCGGTGTGGGCCAGCAGGGTGCCGAGCTCGGCCATCTTGTTCACCTCGTCGACGCGCTTGCCGGCCAGGTAGTTCAGTCCGTCGAGGTTCGCCTCGTCCGTCGGGACCACGACCTTGCTCTGCGGCGCGGCCACGGTGATGCCCGTCTCGAAGATGATGCGCTGCCCCTCCTGGATCCACTGGCCCATGGAGTGCAGGTCGGTGGTGAAGTCGGTCCCGGCGGGGAAGATGCCTTTGCCCTCCTTGCCCTCGCTCTCGCCATAGAGCTGCTTCCACCACTCGGTGAAGTAGTGGAGCTTGGGCTGGAAGTTGATGAGAATCTCGGTCGTCTTGCCCTGGCGGTAGAGGACGTTGCGGGCGGCGGCGTAGGTGCAGACGGGGTTCTGCTCAAAGGGCACGGTGCTTGCCGTGGCGGCCTCCATGGCCTGCGCGCCCTCCAGGAGCTTCTTGATGTCGAAGCCGGCCACGGCTATGGGGAGCAGGCCCACGGGCGTCAGGACCGAGAAGCGCCCGCCGACGTTGTCGGGGATGACGAACGTCTTGTAGCCCTCCTGGGTCGCCAGGGTGCGCAGGGCGCCCTTGGCCTTGTCGGTCACGGCCACGATGCGCTTCTGCGCCTCGGCCTTGCCCACCTGGCTCTCCAGCTGCTCCTTGAGCAGGCGGAACGCTATGGCGGGCTCGGTTGTCGTGCCGCTCTTCGAGATGACGATGATGCCGAAGCGCTTGCCGCGGAGCAGGTCGAGCAGGTCCGCCGTGTAGTCCTCGCCAATGTTCTGCCCGGCGTAGAGGACCACCGGGGCCTTGCGCTCGGTCTGCAAATAGTCGAAGCTGTTCGACAGGGCCTCGATGACGGCGCGCGCGCCCAGGTAGCTGCCGCCAATGCCGACCACGACGACGTAGTCGCACGCCTCGCGGAGCGTCTTGGCCGAGGCCTCAATCTCCTCGAGGAACGCCTCGCCCGTCTCGCTGGGCAGGTGGTGCCAGCCTATGAAGTCCGAGCCGGCGCCCGACCCCTTGTCGAGCTTTTCCAGTGCGGCGGCAATCTCGTCCCGCAGGGGGGCTATCTCCACCGATGCCTTTGAAATGTCAATCTTCATTATGTCTGTTTTTTTTGTTGTCGTTAGTCTTTCCGCATTGTCTTCCCCCAGGCCTCCCTTTCCGCCTGGCAATTGTCAACTACCTAAGCTGTTCCGTCAGCAGCATGCACTCTATTATTGGCGACACCTTGCCGTATATTATGTTGTACACGCAGTCCGTTATTGGCATCGAGACCTGGTAGCGCTCGTTGATGGTCTTGATGCTCTTGGTGGCGTAGTATCCCTCGGCCACCATCAGCATCTCCATCTGCGCCGACTTGACGGAGTAGCCCTTGCCGAGCATGGTGCCGAAAGTGCGGTTGCGGCTGAACTGCGAGTAGCACGTCACGAGCAGGTCGCCCAGGTAGGCCGAGCTCTTGATGTCGCGGGGGATGGGGTGGACGGTGTCCACGAAGCGCTTTATCTCCTGGATGGCGTTCGCGATGAGGACGGCCTGGAAGTTGTCCCCATAGCCCAGGCCGTGGAACACGCCGGAGGCTATCGCCATGATGTTCTTGAGTACCGCCGCGTACTCCGTGCCGTATATGTCGTCCGAGACGCTCGTTTTGATGAAGTGGCACGTAATGAGCCGGGCGTACTCCCGAGCCAGGTCCACGTTCTGGCACGCCATGGTGAGGTACGAGAGGCGCTCCAGGGCCACCTCCTCGGCGTGGCACGGGCCGCTTATGACGCCCACGCGGTCTATGGCCACGCCCATCACCTCGTTGAGCCACGTCCCGACAATCATGTTGTTGCCGGGGACGAGGCCCTTGATGGCCGAGATGACATACTTGTCCGACATCGGGACGCGCAAGTCCTTGAACACCGACGGCACGAACGCCGACGGCACGACGAGGAACAGGACGTCGCTCGCCGACACGATTTCGTTCACGTCGTCGGAGAACGCTATCTTGCCCGTGTCGAACTGGATGCCCGTCAGGTATGACGGGTTGTGGCCCGTGGCGCGGAAGACGTCGATGTTCTTGCGGCTCCGGACGTGCCAGTTCAGCCGCCCGACGTTGCACAGGAGCATCTTGGCTATGGCCGTGGCCCAGCTGCCGCTCCCGATCAGCCCGACGCGCGGGTTGTCGCCGAGGATGGACTCCCTGTGGCCGACGTCTCTGTTCATTGCAGGGCTGAGAACCATGCCGCCACGTCCTCCTGCCTGAGGGGGGCGAGGCCCAGTTTGTTCTTCTTGTTGATGTCGCACAGCATCTGGTGCACCTTGCCGGGCTTCATGGCGCCCATCTCGGCCACGGTGTTCACACCGGCGGCGTAGAGCGGCTCGACCCACTCGGCGGGGACGCCCGCCTTGCCGAAGGCCTCGGCGCTGTCGCGGGCGGGCTTCTTCTCGGGCTTCATCTGGGGGAAGAGCATCACCTCGCCAATGGCGCTCTTGCCCGTCATGAGCATCACCAGGCGGTCTACGCCTATGCCGATGCCCGACGTCGGCGGCATCCCATATTGCAGGGCGCGCAGGAAGTCCTGGTCGATAATCATGGCCTCGTCGTCGCCCTTGTCGGCCAGGCGCATCTGCTCGCGGAAGCGCTCCTCCTGGTCCAGGGGGTCGTTGAGCTCGCTATACGCGTTGGCCAGCTCCTTGCCGTTGACCATCAGCTCGAAACGCTCCGTCAGGCCGGGCTTGCTGCGGTGCTTCTTGGTCAGCGGAGACATCTCGACGGGGTAGTCGGTGATGAACGTGGGCTGGATGAAGCTCCCCTCGCAGAACTCGCCGAACATCTCGTCGATGAGCTTGCCCTTGCCCATCGTCTCGTCGACGTCCATCTTCAGCTCGCGGCATATGGCGCGTATCTCATCCTCGCTCTTGCCGTCGAGGTCGTGGCCCGTCTTCTCGCGGATGGCCTCCAGGATGGGCAGGCGGCGGTAGGGGGCGCGGAAGCTGATGACGCGGCCGTCCATCTCGGTCTCGGGCTTGCCGTTCACGGCCACGCAGATGGTCTCCAGCAGGTGCTCCGTGAAGCTCATCATCCAGTTGTAGTCCTTATATTGGACGTAGAGCTCCATGCAGGTGAACTCCGGGTTGTGGGTCCGGTCCATCCCCTCGTTGCGGAAGTTCTTGCCTATCTCGTACACGCCCTCGAAGCCGCCCACTATGAGGCGCTTCAGGTAGAGCTCCGTGGCTATGCGCATGTACATGTCGATGCCTAGCGCGTTGAAGTGAGTCGTGAATGGCCGGGCCGTGGCGCCGCCGGCTATCGACTGGAGGACGGGGGTCTCCACTTCCGTGTAGCCGGCTCCGTCGAGCACCGAGCGCAGGGTCCGCAAGACGGTGGCGCGGCGCAGGAAGACGTCTTTCACGCCCTTGTTCACCACCAGGTCCACGTAGCGTTGGCGGTAGCGGAGCTCCGGGTCGTCGAACGAGTCGTAGACCACGCCGTCTTTCTCCTTGACCACGGGCAGGGGCCTGAGGCTCTTGGCCAGGACCGTGAGGCTCTTGGCGTGGACGGAAATCTCGCCCGTCTTGGTCCGGAAGACGAAGCCGCAGATGCCCACGAAGTCCCCAAGGTCGAGGAGCTTCTTGAAGACGACGTTATACAGGTCGGCGTTGTCGGCGGGGCATATCTCGTCGCGCGAGATGTAGACCTGGATCCGCCCCCGCGAGTCCTGGAGCTCGATGAACGAGGCCTTGCCCATCACCCGGCGGCTCATCATGCGTCCGGCTATGCGCACCTCGCGCAGGGGGGCGTCGTCGGAGAACTCGCTCAAGATGTCGGTAGAGAACGCGTCGGTGGGGAACTCCGCCGCGGGGTAGGGGTCTATGCCCATATCGCGGAGAGATTGCAGGTTGCCGCGCCTGTTTATCTCTTGCTCGCTAAGGTCTAGTAGGCTCATTTACGTTTATATGTCGTTTGTTCTTGTTCGCTCTTTGCGCCGTTTGCGATAGCGACGCTAATTTACGCATTTCCGCGGGCTAATCAATGTCGATGTGGGTCACTTCCGGCAGGCCGTCGAAGAACATCCCCGCCGTCTCGGCGAACCGGCCAGCGGAGCCCGTGGTGAGGAGCCGCGACGTGCCGCCGCGGCTCAGCCGCCGCTCCATCTCGGGGTGGCGGCGCAGGTAGTCCGCCAGGCTGTCGGCCACAATGCCCCCCTGCGACAGCAGGCGGACGCCGGCCGGCAGGACTCTCGATATTTTCGGGGCCAGGAGGGGGTAGTGGGTGCACGCGAGCATTATGGTGTCGATGCCGGCGCTCTGCGCCAGGAGCCCGCGGGTGTATTTTTCTACGAAGTAGTCCGCGCCCGGGTTGTCAAATTCGTCGCTCTCGACGAGCGGCACCCACAGCGGGCACGCCTGCTGGAACACCTCCACCGACGGCCACAGGTGGCGCATCTCGATGACGTAGGACTCCGACGTCACCGTCCCCTCCGTGGCCATGACGCCCACGCGCCCCGTGGCGGTGTAGCGCCCCAGGGCCTCAGCCGAGGGGCGGATGATGCCCAGGACGCGCCTGCCGCCCGCCGGGTCGAGCCGGGGCAGGTCGCGCTGCTGGATGGTGCGGAGGGCTTTGGCCGACGCCGTGTTGCACGCCAGGACCACCAGGTCGGCGCCCATGGCCAGCAGCCGGGCGACGGCCTGGAGCGTGAAGCGATACACCACCTCGAACGAGCGCGAGCCGTAGGGCGCGCGCGCGTTGTCGCCCAGATACACGTAGTCGTAGGCCGGGAGAGCGCGCCGCACGGCGCTGAAGATTGTCAGCCCGCCATACCCAGAGTCGAAAAAGGCAATCATTCGCGCGGCACCTGGGGGGGGATGCCGTCCGTCGCGGCCTTGGTCTCCATGGCCGAGCGCAAGTCGCGGCCCGACTGGAGAATCTGCGGGCGGCAGGTGAAGATGCGGGTGTTCTGCATGGTGTCGTCGCCCTCGCGCTTGGCTATCATGAAGCGGAACGTCGTGCGGCTGCCGCGGCCGGAGCGTATCACCTCGATGTAGTCGAAGTATTCGTCGTCGCCGCCGCGGCTCACCGAGAAGATGTCGTCCGAGATGCGGGTGTAGGAGCCCACGGGGAAGTGCATCTGGAAGCCGGGGTAGTTTATCTCGATGCAGTCGTCCGAGAACGTTATGTCGCCGGAGGCCTTGGCCGTCTCGTTGATGAACGAGATCCCCGAGCGGTAGCTCTTGATGTGCCAGACGGTCTGCCGCCCCGAAAGTTCGCAGTTCCACCACGAGTTGTTGAAATACTCCTCGTCTTGCGCCGCGGCCCCGGTGGCGCACATCGCCGCCAGCGCCGCCGCGGCCAGCGCGCGCGCCGCGTCAAGTATCTTCATGCCTCTGATGTTCTTTCGTCCGTTTCCCCCGCCTCGTACCACCGGGCGTACTGGGGGTAGTGCGCCGCGGTGCGCCCTATCGTCTCCGCGCACTGCTCGGCCGTCAGTTCGCGTATGCGCCGGGCGGGCGTCCCGGCATATATGCCGCGGCTCTCGGCCACCTTGCCGCCCGTCAAGACGGCCCCGGCGGCAATTATGACGTCCTCCTCGACCACGGCCCCGTCGAGGACTATGGCCCCCATGCCAATCAGCGAGCGCCCGCGGATTGTGGCGCCGTGGACTATGGCCCCGTGCCCTATCGAGACGTCGGGCCCAATCTCTACGCCGGGCCGGCCGTAGGTGCCGTGGACCACGGCGTTGTCCTGGACGTTCACGCGCTCGCCCAGGCGTATCGGGGCGACGTCGCCGCGCAAGACAGCGCCGAACCACACGCTGCACCCGTCGCCCAGGGTGACGTCGCCAATCAGTGTCGCGGTCGGGGCTATGTAGCAGCCCCTGCCTATCACGGGGGTCTTGCCCCGCAGGGGGATTATGTTGCCCATGGTGTAGAGTCCTTGTGGGTGGTAAAGTTACAAAAAGGGGGCGTATTTCGGCCTTGGCGTCTCCGCCTTGCGCCGAAAGAGCTATTTTTGCCCCCAAAAACTGATCGGTTGTCATGATTAAGCACATTGTCCTCTTCAAGTTGCGCGACGATGTGGCCTCGGAGACCAAGGCCGCCCGTCTGCCGCAAATCCGCGCCCAGTTCCTGGCTCTCCAGGGCCTAATCCCGTCGTTGAGGTCCATCGAGGTCGGGGTCAACGCCAACCCCAAGGAGCGTTTCGACCTGGCCCTCGTCGCCACGTTCGACGACATGGACGGCCTCGCCGACTATGCCGCCGACCCGCGCCACGTCGCCGTGGCCAGGCAGGTGGGCGAGATGCTCGACGCGCGGGCCTGCACGGACTTCGAGTTTTGAGCCGGCCCGCGGGGCTTTGTTGCTATGAACGGATAATGTTGCTAATTTAGCGGTTACCGCCCCGGCGTCGCGTGGGGCGGCCCCGTCACCCCAATAGACAAACAGCAAAAGCCATGAAGTCGTTCATACAACTGCCAAAGCACAAGGTGTTTGAATACAAGCCTTGGTTCTACAATCCGCACCGCGACTATGTCAAGCACCGCCGCGAGGAGCTGGGGCTGACGAGCGAGGTCGAGAAGCTCGCCGGCACGGGCGGGATGCTCCGCGCCGGCTCCATGCGCCAGAAGCACGACAGCTTCAAGCCCCGGATGGAAGACGGCAGGCGGAGCAGGTTCGTCCGGCGGTGCACCATCGCCTTGATCCTCTGCGCCGCTCTCTACGCCTACCTCAACGGGCAGCTCGACGGGCTTTTGCGGCTCCTGGCGGCAGACAAGTGACGGGGGGGCGGCACGACAATGAGTGTGATACATCTGTTGCCCGACGCCGTGGCGAACCAGATTGCCGCGGGCGAGGTGATCCAGAGGCCCGCGTCGGTCATCAAGGAGCTGATGGAGAACTCCATCGACGCCGGCGCCACGGAGGTCAAGGTGCTTGTGCAAGACGCCGGGCGCACGCAGATTCAAGTGATAGACAACGGCTGCGGCATGACCGAGACCGACGCGCGCCTGGCTTTCGAGCGCCACGCCACGTCGAAAATTTCGTCGGCGCACGACCTCTACAGCCTCACGACGATGGGATTCCGGGGCGAGGCCCTGGCGTCGATTGCCGCCGTGGCGCAGGTGGAGCTGCAGACGCGCACCGAGGCCGAGGAGCTGGGGGTGAAAATCGTCATCGAGGGGTCGGAGGTCACGGCGCAGGAACCATGCGCCACGCCCCGGGGGAGCCGCTTCTGCGTCAAGAACCTCTTCTTCAACGTCCCGGCCAGGAGGCGGTTCCTCAAGTCCGACGCCGCCGAGATGCGCCACGTCAACTCGGAGTTCCTCCGCGTGGCCTTGGCGCACCCGGGCGTGGGCATGAGCCTGACGGCCAACGGGGTGGCGCTCTACAACTTGCCGGCGGGCAACATCAAGCAGCGTGTGGCGGGGGTGGCGGGCCTGGCCATGGCCAAGAGGCTGCTGCCCATCGAGTGCTCGACGAGCCTCGTCAAGATTTGCGGCTTCGTCGGGACGCCGGAGACGGCCAAGAAGAGCGGCGGGGACCAATATTTCTTCGCCAACGACAGGTATATGCGGAGCGCCTATTTCAACAAGGCCGTCGTCGATGCGTACAAGGCCATCATCCCGCCCGACACCCTGCCGGCCTACTACATCTACATCAGCGTCGACCCGCAGTCGCTCGACGTCAATGTCCACCCGCAGAAGACGGAGATTAAGTTCGACGACGACCAGGCGATATGGAAAATCCTCAACGCCACCGTGCGCGCCTGCCTCAACGACAACAACATACTGCCCCAGATAGACTTCGACCGCGGCGAGCGCATCGACATCCCCCCTTTCGACCTCCGTGCCGCCGACTCCTACAACCCCTTTGCCGTCGAGAGGGCGCAGGCCGCGCAGTTCGCCAGCTCTTTCGGCGGGGGCGGGGGCGCCGACGCCCGCTCGTGGGAGCCTCTCTACGACGCGGCGGCGGGGGGCGGCCTTGAGCCTTTGGCCGGCCCCGGCGCGGTGGGCGGCGAGCCCCTGCTGATAAGCGCCGGGCCCGAGGCCGAGGCGTGCGGGAGGCCCACGCAGCACCGCGGGCGCTACGTGGTCGTCCCGACAACGGCGGGGCTGGCCGTCATAGACCAGCGGCGGGCGCACGAGAGGGTCCTCTATGACCGTCTGCGCGAGATGATGGCCCATGCCGCCGTGGAGTGCCAGCGGCTGCTCTTCCCCGAGGTCGTGGCCATGGGGGCCGACGACTTGTGCGTGCTTGCCGAGCTGACGCACGAGCTGGCGCAGGCCGGCATCGAGACGAGTGTCGACGCCGAGGCCGGGACTGTCACCATCTCGACCATCCCGGCCCTGGTCGACGTGGCCTCCGTGCGCTCGCTCGTCGAGACCCTGGCCTACGACTGCCGCGCGGGGCAGGTCGACGTCCGCGGCGACGTGGGCGACGTCGTGGCGCGCAAGTTGGCGGCGCAGGGCGCCATGCCCTATGGGCGTGCGCTCTCCGACGACGAGATGGCCGACCTCTGCGCCAAGCTCATGGCCTCTGCCGGCAGGCAGACGACGCCCGACGGCCGACCCGCCATGAGGGTCTTGGCCGACGCCGACCTCGAGGCCTTTTTCAGAAACTGACACGACAACAAGACCACAAAAGAATGAGAATGACCCCGGCAGTCAAGAACCTGCTAATCATCAACATCCTCTGCTTCGCCGCCATGGTCGTCTTCGGCAGGAGCCTCTCGCTCGACCTCAACGACCTCTTGGGGCTCCACTATTTCGCGGCGCAGGACTTCAGGTTCTGGCAGCCCGTGTCGTTCATGTTCATGCACGGCGGGGTGTCGCACCTGTTCTTCAACATGTTCGCGCTCTGGATGTTCGGCACGCCCATCGAGTCCGCTCTCGGCTCCCGCCGCTTCGTCGTCTACTACCTTGTCTGCGGCGTCGGCTCCGGCCTCATCCAGGAGGTCGCCTACGCCATCGACCTGCGCCCCGTCGTGGCCGCCGTCGACGCGCTGCTCAGCGCCCCCACTACGGACAACATACAGGCGTTCCTCTCGGCCCATGCGCTGCCGTTCTCGTCCGACAGCGCGGCGGCCATCTCGTCGTTCGTCAGCTCCTACAACTCCACGGTCTCTTCCGACCCCGCGGCGGCCGAGGCCCTGGCGCGCTCGTTCGCCCAGGACTACCAGCAGATGTTTGTCAACGCCCGCGTCACGGTCGGGGCCTCCGGAGCCGTCTTTGGCGTGCTCCTGGCCTTCGGGATGCTCTTCCCCAACATGCGGATATTCCTCCTTTTCCCCCCCATCCCCATCAAGGCCAAGTGGTTCGTAATCATCTATGGCCTTGTCGAGCTTTTCGGAGGCGTCCACGGGTCCGACTATGACAACGTGGCGCACTGGGCCCACCTCGGTGGGATGCTCTTCGGTTTCGCGCTCTTGCGCCTCTGGCGCGTCAAAAGGTTGAACTAATGTCGATTGTCAAGGAGATTGGAGAGTCGTTTCGGCGCAACGACGTAATCATCAAGCTGATATACGTCAACACCGCGCTGTTCCTCATCATGCGGCTGATGGATTTGGCGGCAATCAGCGGTTCGGAGCCACGAGGCTGGGCCGTGACGGTTTTCGGGATGCCCATCGGGGCGGGGGCCCTGATGCGCCCCTGGACGCTCGCGACCAACATCTTCGCCCACTACGACCTCGTCCACTTCATCTTCAACATGCTCTGCCTCTATTGGTTCGGCAGGCTCTTCATGTCGGTCTGCTCCGACTCGCGCCGCGCCCTGGTCGCCTACGTCGTCGGGGGCCTTGCGGGGTGCGCGGCGGCTTTCCTCATGGGGCTTCTGTGGGGCGGCGGCGTCCTCCTCGGCGCGTCGGGGGCCATCATGTCGCTGCTTGTGGCGGCCGCCGTGGCGCAGCCCGACCGCCGGGTGTGGGTCACGTTTTTCGGCGAGGTGAGGGTCAAGTACATCGCCCTGGTCTACGTCGCCCTGTCGCTCATCATGGTCATAGGGCTGTCCAACGTCGGCGGCAATCTCGCCCACCTGGGGGGGGCGTTGGCGGGTTGGCTCCTGGCCCTCGGATGGAGGCGGGCCCCGGCGAGGCGGCGGAGGCCGGGGCGGATGAAGGCCTCGCTGGGCAGCGGCAACCCCGATTGGGACTTCAACAGGGCCAGGGCCGACAACAGCCGCGAGGTGGACCGCATCCTCGACAAAATCAGCGCCCGCGGCTACGACAGCCTCACCGAGGCCGAGAAGCGGACCCTGTTCGACCAGGCCAAGAAGTGACCCGCGGCCACCAATGACCTGCCTGAAGTCTCTTTTCCGGGCGTTTGCCACGCTGTTGGCGGCGTTCGTGGTCTTTGCCGTGTGGTCGGAGCGTCTCAGCCCGGAGGACATCGGGGCGCTCTGCCTGGTGTGGTTCGCTTTCCCCTACGCGTGGCTCCTGCTCGCCGCTCTTGCCGCTCTCGCCCTGGCTTTTCGCCAGGGAGTGCCGGCCCTGGTCTGCCTCGCCGCCCTGGCCTACGGGTGGCAGGAGGCGAGGAGGGTCGTGGACTTCCCCTTGCCGCGGCGGTCGGCCCCGGCAGGCTCGTCGGCCGCGCGGTTCAAGATGCTCACCTACAACATACACGGGGCGTGGTCTCCGGGGAATGGCTACGTGGCGTCCCACGCCGATTCGCTCGGCGCGGTGATTGACGCCATCGGGGCCGACGTCGTCTGTCTCCAGGAGGCCCCGCCCGACTGCCAGATGGAGTGGCGGAAGATGGCGGGTTTCAAGCGTTCGCTCGACGCCTATCCCCATTCGGCGTTCCGCGCCAACCAGCGCACCCTCTCGCGGCGCCCCATGCGTGTTGTCGGAAGCCCAGCCGCCCTGGGGCTGGAGGGGCGTCTGCCCGACGCTTTCCTGGCCGTCGACGTGGCTCTCGCCCCGGGCGACACCGTGCGCGTCTTCAACTGCCACCTGGCCTCGTTGCGGCTCACCAAGAGCCAGATTGACGCCGTCTCGGCGCAAGACGTCAACCGCGAGAGGGCGCGGACGCTCCGCGAGACATACCGCAACCTCATGGGGGCGTTCTTGCGCAGGGCGTCCGAGGCCAGGATGCTCGCCCGGGCCGTCGAGGCGTCGCCGTTCCCCGTCGTGGTCTGCGGCGACTTCAACGACACGCCGCTCTCCTACACTTTCCATACCGTCTGCCGCGCGCGCCCGGGGGGAGACGGCGGCGCGCCGCTCGCCGAGGCAAGGCGTCCGGGGCGGCTCGGCCTGGCGCGCACCTACCGGGGCAACCTCCCGCCCTTGCGGATTGACTATCTCTTCGCGTCGGCCAGGGTGCGGACGTGGGACTATATGGAGCACGATTTGCCTACTTCCGACCACAAGGCGCTCTCCGCCACGCTTGAACTGCCACCGAACGGGCAAATTTCCGCGCTGCGCTAACAACGCTAACGCATCTTTTTGTTATTTTAGCAACCACAAAGAGGTGTGTAATTTTTAATTGAACACGAGATATGAGCAAGTTGCATGTGCCGGTTGTCGCCGTCTGCGCCGCATCGTTGGTGGTGGCGGGGTGCACCGTCAAGGGCAGCCAGAACAAGTCTGGGGTCATGAGCAAGGAGAATGTCGAGGAGAACGTCAGGGAGTTCGTCTACCCCCTCCCCACGGCCTTTGAGGTCACGGAGATGCTGAACAGGATTGACGCCGCCTACATTCTCGACATATGCAACCCCAAGGAGAATGTCGAGAAATACGTCACGGAGGCCAAGAGGGCGTTCAACATGGGCGTCTACAGCGCCGACCTCTGCTACGCGTCGACATACAACCAGCAGGCCAACGTCATGGACTACACCAAGGCCGTGCGGAGCCTCATCGACGCGCTCGACATGACGCAGGCCGTCGACCCGGAGCTGGCCACCAAGATGGAGGACGCCGAGAACAACAAGGAGGCTATGACCGAGCTCATCTCCAACTCTTTCTATGACTCCTACGACTACCTCAACAAGCACGGCCGCGGGCCCGTCTCGCTCATGGTCGTGGCCGGCAGTTGGATTGAGGGGCTATATATCGCGACGCACATCTCCGACGACACTTTCGACAACAAGGAGATGGTCAAAATCCTCCTCAGCCAAAAGGAGCCCCTGGAGAAGCTCGTCTCGCTACTCGACCAGAACACGGCAAACGCCAACATCAAGGAGCTTCGCTCGCTCCTGCAGCCTCTGAACGAGACATACTCGAAGCTCGACGCCACGAGCATCACCGAGGAGAGCATGAAGACAATCAAGGAGCAGGCCGACGCCGTGCGGGGAGTTGTCGTCATGCCCTGACCGGCCGGCCGCTCTCGGCGCCAGACTATAGACTACGGGGCTGTGTCGTGCCGACGACGCAGCCTCTTTTGCCAATATACCATTCCCGGACAATGGTCGGACAACCCGAGCTCTACGCCCTCCTCGACGAGATGGGCATCGAATTCAATTACATCGAGCACCCCGTGGCGCGCACCGTCGACGAGGCCTTGCGCTACTGCGCCGGCTTCGAGGGGAGGCACTGCAAGAACATCTTCCTCCGCAACCACAAGGGAGACAAGCACTATCTCGTAGTCGTCGACTGCCGCCACACAATCGACATCCGCCGGCTGTGGGAGACGCTCGGCGAGGGGCGGCTTTCGTTCGCCTCGGAGCAGAGGCTCATGCGCTTCCTGGGGGTGCGGCCCGGCTCCGTCAGCCCGTTCGGCCTCATCAACGACAAGGGCCGCGAGGTGACGCTCTATCTCGACGAGAACCTCCGGCAGGCCGACAGGCTCTCATTCCACCCCAACGACAACAGGGCGTCAATCTCCGTCAGCCTGCCCGACCTCATGCGGTTTCTCGACCGGATGGGCAACAGGCGCGAGTGGCGGCCCCTCTACTGAAGTTTTTGGCAAGCCGTGTCCGCATGACCCTTTCTCGCCGTGCGCTCCTCCTGCTCCTCTTCGCCTCTGCCGCGTCTTGCGCCGGGGGGCAGAGGCTCGTGGGGCGGAGTGTCGGCGGCATGGGGGCCGGGGGGATCGTCGCCGCCTCTTTGGTCTGTCCTGCCGAGGCGGCGAACCCGGCGGCCTTGGCTCTTCTCGACCGGCTCACTCTGACTGCGGGGGGAGGCCTGCCCTACGGCCTTGCCGACCTTGCCGAGATGTGTGGCGCGGTGGCTGTGCCCGCCCCGTTGGTCTGCGCCGCCGCGAGGGTCTCTCGCGCGGGTGGCGACTACAGCCGCTTAGTCTCTTTTGGCGCCGACTTCGCGCGCCGTTTCGGGCCTGTTGCCGTGGGGGTCGGCTACCGCGGTGTCGTCCACACTCTGGCGCTTGCCGACAGGGGCGTCTCCTCGTTCAGCACCCTTGGCATCCTCTTGGCCCCGTCGGGCAGGTGGGAGGTGGGGCTCGCGGCCCGCAATGTCGAGCGCCGGCGGCTCTCGCGCCCAGGTCGCGACGACCGTCTGCCCACCACTGTTTGGGCCACGCTCCTTTGGCGGGCGGAGCGCGTCTTCTCGGTCTGTGTAGAGGCCGAGAAAGAGGTAGGCCGCGACCCGGTGGGCAGGGTCGGGGTCTCGTTGCGGCCCGTCGGGGGGCTGTTTTTCACCGCCGGCTTCGCGTCGCTTGGCGAGGAGCTGAGCGCGGGGGCGGGCTTCGACTGGGAGCTGTTCGGCGTCCGTGCCTCCATTGCCCACCATTCGGCTCTGGGCGTCTCGTCGGGGGCGGCCTTGTCTTTTCATCCTCGTTGGCCATGAGGCTCGTCTGGGCCGCGATGCTCCTCCTGCTTTGTGCGCCGCTCTCGGCGCAAGATGCCGACGACATCCTTGGCGAGGTGGCGGCCGAGCTCGACGAGGAGGGCAGGCTCGACGAGGCGGCGCAAGAGGACTTGGCAGAGATGAGGATTCTTGCAGACAGCCCGCTCGACCTCAATGCCGCGGGCGAGGAGCAACTGGCGCGCCTCGTCTTCCTGTCGCGGGCCAAGGCGGCGGCCATTGTCCGCCATCGGCGTTCTGTGGGGAAGATTCGCTCCGTGCAGGAGCTGATGACGATCCGCGGCCTGTCGCGGGCGGACATCGCGCGCCTGCGCCATTTCACCACCGTCGGCCTGGGGTTGGACTCCGTCCGCCCGCCATCGTCGGCCAGGCTCGACGTCTTGGCCCGGATGGCGCGCCGCGACCCGTTGAGCCGCGGCTTCTTGCCTGCCGACAGTGCGCCACCGCCCTATGCCGGGTCGCCCTGGAAGAGCCTGGTTCGGCTTCGCGGCTCCGTCGGCCGGGGCGTCGAGTTCGGCTTTGTCGCCGAGAACGACGCCGGCGAGCCGCAGTTGTCGCACGGCGCGGGTCTCATGGATTTCTATGGGGGCTTCGTCAGCTTCGCCCCGCGCCGAGGAGTCCTCCGCAAGTTCGTGGCGGGGCATTTCCATGCCAGGTTTGGGCAGGGGCTGGGCGTGTGGACGGGCTTCGGGCTCAGCCCCATGCTCGTCGGAGTCTCGTCGGCCAGGATTCCCACTGGGGTTACGCCGACGCTCTCGGCCGCCGAGGGCGACTATCTGAGGGGCGTGGCCGCAGAGATGCGCCACCGCCGTCTGCGGATGGCACTCTACGCCTCCTATGTCGATGCCGATGCGACCATTGGGGGCGACAGCTCCGCCCGCTACGTCGCCACGATACGCGCCGACGGGCTTCACCGCACCGCGACGGAGCGGGCGCGCCGTCACAATCTTGGGGTTGCGACCCTCGGCGGCCATCTGTCGGCGGACTTCGGCCGGGCCAGGGTCGGCGTGGGGCTGTGCGACTGGAGGACCCGCATGCCGTTGGGCCCCGGCGGCAGGCTCTATCTTGCCAATCGTCCCGCCGGCGGCGAGGTCCGCACGCTCAGCGTCGACGCCAGGGGCTTTGTCGGCTCTGTGCACCTCTTCGGCGAGGCGGCTGTTCAGGGGCGCGGCGCCGCGGGGGGAGTTGTGGGTGCCGATGTCGATGCCGGGGGCGGGGTGACGGTAAGCGCCTCGTTGCGCCGTTTCGGCATGGGCTACTATGCCGCCGCGCAGAAGCCCGTGGCGAGGAGCGGCAGTGCAGGGGGCGAGGGCGGGGCGACGCTGGGGGTCTCTTTCTCGCCTCTTGGCTCGCTGTCTTTGAGCGGGCTTGTCGACGTCTGGAGGTTGCGTTGGCTTCGTGCCAATGTCTGGGCGCCCACTTCGGGGTGGAAGTTGCGACTGGTGGCGAGCCTCGCGCCGTCGGAGAGCTCTGAGCTGAGGCTCCGGGTCCGTCACTCCGTGTCGGAGACGACGACGACGGGCAGGCTCACGTCGCCCGACCCGGCATACGACAGGCTCAACGTGCGCGGCTTGCGTGCCGACGAGCAGGGCACAAGCTATAGGCTGACGTTCGCTTTCGCCCCCGGCGACGCTCTCTCTGCCACGACCATTGTTGAGCGGACGCGTTCTGTCGAGGCCGACGGGACCCGCAACGGCGGATATATGGTGGGTCAGGATTTTCGCCTGTCTGTCCCCTCTGCCAGGTTGACCGTTAGCGCCAGCGCCGCCTATTTCGACACCGACAGCTACTCCTGCCGCGTCTTCGCCCGGCAGCCGCGGGTGTTTGGCGACATGGCTTTCACCTCTTTCTCGGGCGAGGGGGCGTCGGGCACCGCCATGGTGGCCGTTGGTCCCTGGGCGGGGCTCAGGGTGTGGCTGTGGGCCTCTGGCGTGGCCTATCTCGACCGTGAGACCGTGGGGAGTGGACTCGACGAGACGCCCGGGCCATGGCGCGCAGACTTCAAGGTGCAGGTGCGGTGGAAGATGGCGTGGAAGAGGCGGACTGATTATTTTCTCCAATGAATCTCGCCGTTAATTATGCCAATGTTGTCCTTTTGTCTCTATTGCGACCATATTTGTTTGTGTGCTTCTGTCGGCTTGCTTAGCTTTGCGGGGCAAACTAATGTTTATGTCAAGGTCGCATATGCCCAAACTCCCCATACACTTGCGGTCGGCGCGCAATAACGCCGTCGGGTTCGAGTGTGGCAATCCTCCATTGTCGCCGTTGCCCCCTTTTACCCC
>CAYZUH010000013.1:0-74440 GCA_964481855.1 uncultured Marinilabiliaceae bacterium | reverse complement strand
CATGCGCCCGGTCTGCCGCAAGCCGTTCTTATGCAAAAACGCCGCCCCGGCATACGAGAGGCGACAAAAAATCAACGAAGCGGGCGGGCATCGGGGGGGACGCGACGAAAGCCACCACAAAAAGGCGGAAATGGAAGCAACCCGGCCACTATGAAAAAATGCCGCGCCGGGCGAGCCTTACCCCTAAAGCACTCAGGACCAACAGGTTGACATCCGCCAATTGCCGCATGGGCGCACAAAGGCAGACAAAACATGCCCCACTTGCAAAACCGCCGCCCAAAATTACTCTCTTTTGCAACAAATCTAATGCACACAAGAACAGAAGATGTGCTATATTTGCAATGTCGGCCGTGGGGAGGAGGCGCCGCGCCGGACGCGTCCGCCCCATCCCCCAGGCCAAGGAACAGAGATAGTAGGTTGATTTTTTGTGGTATATTTTTGATGATGTGGGCTGGCGTCGTGATGATGTCGGCCCATTCCCTTTCCGCCGCCAAGCCTCACCCTCGCCCAACGAGCGTCACCAGCGGCAGAATCATCTCCTCCATGGACACCCCGCCGTGCTGGAACGAGTCGGCGAACTTCTCGACATACTCGCCGCGGTTGTTGCGGTAGACAAAATACCCGTCGTTGAGCGCGAAGACATATTGGGCGGCGACGCTCGACGCCGGAAGCCCGACCTGGGCCATGGTTCTCGGCTCGAGAATCTCCAATACCCTCTTGGGGTCGTACTTCAACGACTTTCCCACCTTGTATCGCAGATTGCGGTTGAGGTTGGCCGGGCCCACGACATCGAGCGGCGTATTGACGCGCAGCGTGCCATGGTCGGTCGTCAGGAAAATCTTGAAACCGTTGTCCTTGAGCAGTAGCAAGATTCGCCTCATCATGCCGTCTAGAAACCACTGGCGCGTCACCTTGCGGTAGGCGGCATCGTCGGGGACGAGGTCCTTGAGGGTCCGATTGCCCGTGCAGGCGTGGGAGAGAGCGTCGACAAAATTGAAGACCAGGGCGTTGAGGCGGTTGTTGCGGTAGCCCTTGTGGTTGCGCGACCCGGCGAAGCCGCGTATGTAGTCCTCGCCGCTCTCGTTGGACCCCACCTTGTAGTATGAGTTCTCGATGTCCATCCGCTGCCTCTTGAAATAGTCGGCGAGCAGCTCCCTCTCGTTCTTGTTGAGTGCGTCCTCGTCGTCGGCCTCGTCGCGCCAGAAGTCGGGGTAGTTCTTTCGGATGTCGGCTGGCAGCATCCCGGCGAAAATGGCGTTGCGGGCGTACTGCGTCGCCGTCGGGAGGATTGAGCAGTAGACTCCCGTCTCGATATGGAAGTCCGCCTCCAGGAACGGGCGTATGACCTCCCATTGGTCGAGGCGGAAGTTGTCTATGACGACCAGCGCCACCTTTTCGCCCGCCCTCAGGGCCGGCTTGACGACCTCGCTGAGGAGCCTGTGGGAGAAGAGCGGCGCGGCCTTGCCCGCCCCGGGCGCGAACCACGAGACGTAGTCGCGGGCCACGAACTTGCAGAAAGACTGGTTGGCGGCCTCCTTGAGCTGGAGCAGCATGGCTCCCATCTCGCCTGGGAGGCGCAGCTCCCAACCCACGATGTCGCGGTAGAGCGAAGCCCAGTCGTCGAAAGAGCGGCACTCGCCGATGCGCATTGTCAGACCGGCATAGGCCCTTTGGAACTGCTCGCACACCTGCCTCTCGACAAGGTCCCGCTGCTCGAAAATCTTGGTGACGCAGACCCTGAGCTGCGGCAGACTGACGGGCTTGACAAGGAAGTCGTCCACCCGCGCGCCAAGGGCGGTGCGCATGGTGTCCTGCTCCTCGCTCTTGGTCACCATGACCATGGGGACGCCGGCCCTGGCCCTCTTCATCTCGACAAGGACGTCGAGCCCGCTGCGGCCGGGCATGTTCTCGTCGAGCAAGACGAGGTCGAAGTCGGCACGCGAG
The DNA here is from genome assembly GCA_964481855.1 of uncultured Marinilabiliaceae bacterium. GTDB lineage: Bacteria > Bacteroidota > Bacteroidia > Bacteroidales > Marinilabiliaceae > W3P20-009. The sequence goes on along the minus strand of CAYZUH010000013.1, from coordinate 72,496 downwards.
AAAGCCTCCAAAGCGTCGTCTCCATTGGTGACGGTCTCGACCTCGTGACCCATGGACTCGAGGAAGAGGACAAGGGGCTTAAGAATCTCAATCTCGTCGTCGGCCCAAAGAATACGTTTCTGTGACATAGACATGTTGCAAATTAACGGTTTATGAAGCCCGGCGCGCCGCGAGAGATGCCGGCCCGGCTAGGCAATGCAAAGGGAATGCCAACCTTGCGCGGACGGGCTATATCCCATAGTGGGTCTTCATGAAGTCGAGGAAACGCTCGTCGATGCCCGACAGCGCGCAGAGCCGCATGTTGTCCACGCTCATCATGAAAATCTTTGGGATGGGGCTGGACGAAAGCCGGCGCCAGAAAGACTGCTCGCGCAGGGCATAGAAATAGACCTCCGCCTCGCCCCTGTCTCGGAAAGCCGAGACGACGACGGCCGGCGTCCCTCCGTGGATGGTGGGCGTGGCGATGTCGTAGTCGGTGAGCAGGTAGTTTGTGAAGTTGTAGTCGGCGACGGCGAAGAGCGCATCGTTCTGCATCCCCTTGTCGACCACGCACAAGACGACATGCGCGGTATCGGGGCGGTACACATACTCCACCCTCGCGGCCTCGGCGTCGCCACCGACGTCGGCCACGCGGCTCAGAGGCGAGTCGTAGTCCTGGTGGCGGACAGGCTCAAGCCCCTTGTCGAGCAGCTCCAGGAGCCTGCGCGCCAGCGTGTCTTGCGGCGTGGCGGGGCACAGGGCCGTAATCTCCTCCAGCCCGGCCCGGAAAGCGTCGCCGCGGCCCAGCTTGGCGTTGGCCATGGCCTTGACGAGCATGTATTGCGGCCTCTGCCCGATGTCGGCGCCGGCGAGGGCCTCGGCCGCCATTTGCTCGGCGCGGGCAAAGTCTGAGGCCAAATAGGCGGCATAGGTGTCGCGGTAGTGCCGCTCACGGCTCTCGTGAGCATCCTGTCGCCGCCGCAAGAAAGAGGGGTCGGCAAGACTGCGCGCCATGAGGCTCTGCGGGAAGCGCGCCACAATGTCGGCAGAGGCACGAGAGGCCCCCGCGGCGTCGCCCGCCCGCCGCTTGGCGAAGTAGAGCAACGTCAGGGCGTCGTAGTCGGCCCCGCCTCCGCCGAACCGCCGGAGATACTCCTCCAACTGCTTGGCGCATAGGGCATAGTCTCCCAAATCGTCGTAGAGGAGCTCCGCACTGCGGAGCATGGCCCTGGCCGTCTGCCCCTCGTTGGCTTCTTGCGCCTCGGCCGTTAGGGGCAGGCCCCGCAACAGCATCTCGCGGCTCCACCTCTGACGGCTCATGTCTTGCGGCTCGGCGGCCCGGGCGCGCATGCGCTCCAAAATTGAGCTGTCGTCGTCCGCGGCATCGGCATCGGCGACGCCCATGCCCGACGAACTCTTGTCGGCGCGACGCCAATTGTCCTCGTTGCGCCGCGCCCCCCACCGGGAGCGGAACGCGGCCTTGCCGGCCGCCACGAGCTGATTGTTGTAGAAATACCACGACGACTGCCCCGTCCGCTGCTGGCCCTGCTCCACCTGGTAGAAGTCGCTTTGGCTCATGCCGCCCATCATCTCGGCCTCCCGCGCCTCCTGCTCGGCGTCGAGCCTCTCGTTGTGCAGACGCGCCATATTGTCGAGCACGGCATTGCGCTCGCCGGATGGCATGCGCGCCAAAGCCAGCGTCGAGTCGTTGTCGCGCACGATGCGCAGCTGCTCCGCAAGCGGGGCCAGCAGCCTGGCGCGGCTCACGGCCTCGCCGCGGCGGGCATTGGAGGGCAAGAGGTAGGCCGCCGCGCTGTCGAGGGCTTCAGACGCGTCGATATAGAGAGGGTCGGACTGGTATATGTCCGCGAGCGCCAGGAACGACAGCCCCTTCTGGTTGTCATTGCCCGCCGACTGCCGCACGGAGTTCCAAAACGCATCGACGGCCGCCGCGCGCCGCCCCTTGTTGACCTCCAGGTTGCCTATGGCATAGAAGACCTGGTCGAGATTGTCGGCATTCTTGGGGTCGCGCGCCATCTTGCGGAGCGACTTCTCGGCCTGTCGCAACTCCTCGCCCGACGACGCCACGGTGGCAAGGTCGAGCTTGGCGGCGAAAGACATGTCGTAGTTGCCGACGACGCGCGAGAGCGCCAGGAAGATTGGCGCCGCCTTGGCCTTGTCGCCCACGGCCCGATGGAGCTGGGCCAAGATGTAGGCGTAGCGGTGGCGCAAGTGCCGGCCACGAATCTCGGCGGCGGCGCGGGTCATGTATGGAATGGCCTGCGCATACTGCCCCTGGGCGATGTGGACATTGGCATAGGCCGCCTGGAACTCGGCATAGAGCGACGCCGGGGCCACGCCGTCGATGTCATAGCTCTTGAGGGTGGCAATGGCGTTGTTGTAGAGACCGAGCTGCGTGTATGCTATCGAGGCCCAAATCTTGCCCTCGTAGGCGGTCGGCTCCCCCTCGTGGCGCCGCGAGAGGTAGTCGAAAGTCTCGATGGCCTCCCGCTCCTCGTGGATTACGACGTTTGCCTTGCCCATGAGCAGGTATGCCATGGGGACGTAGGCGTTGAACTCGCTCTTGGCGCGGAATCGTCGCTCCTCGTCGGTCATGGGCCCGTCTTTCCGCGCGGGCTTGACCGTTATGGAGTGGAGCTGGACGAGCTTGTGCGCCTTTCGCAGTGCCGTCTCCATGTCGCCCTGCGCCACTGCCGCCGCGCCCCTGTCGGAAAACTCGTAGACGGGCAACACCTGGCTGTAGTCGTCGCGCGTCCGGGCACGGATGTTGCCCAACCCCGCCTCGAAAGCCTCCACACCATTATAATATACGTTGTAGCGCGACGTGAGCCTCTGGTAGCCGCGGCTGAACCAGGTGTTGCGCTTCGTGGAACACCCGGCAAGCGCCAGCACCGCGGCCAGGGCGGCCACGGCCACCGACGCCCGCCAAACGATATGTGTATGAGTTCTAAAAGTCATGCCTGGAAAACACGCCGCACATGGTGTTGAGGTCGCCGCCCTGCATGACGCAGACCGCCCCGCGCCCCACTCCGACCCCATGGCCCGCCATCCGCCCGGCGAAATCGTCGCGCCCGGACGAGACTACCGATACGACATCGGCCGGCACCCCGCAGAGCATGACGCCACTGACAAAGGTCATGCCGGCAAGCTCAACGGGCCCCGACGGGCAGAGCCGCACACGTTCGACGCGGCCGTCGCCCCCCAGCCACACAATGGGGAAGCTCCCCCACGAGCCGTCAGTAAGCAAACAGAGGTGGGAGCAGAGAATCATAGTCCGTTGAGTCGACAACGTCGTATGGCTTGTAGCTGACCCGGATGTCGCGCAGGGCCATGGTCATGTCCCCAAGCCCCTTGGCACCGAAGAGCGTCACTTGCGCCCGAAGCGCCGGGACGCTGTCCCGCAGGTTGACGGAAAGCTCAGCGTCGCGTTGCGAGACCCTCCTTGTGGCGTCGAGCGGGATCGAGTCCCGCGTCTCTGTGGAGTCGGCGTAGGAGACGACAATCCGCGCATAGGCCCTCGGCGCGTCGGCGACGGTCTTCGAGACGGTGTAGCGTTGCCGGAGGTCGATGTGGCCTCCCCGCAGGGAGTCCAGGTCGAAGTCCATCTGGACCCTGTCATACCTCTTGCGTGACGGGCGGAGATAGCGGCCGAGCGAGTCGGCCTTGTCGGCCAGCGGCAAAGCTATGGCGAAGGGACTGCTAGCCGCCAGTTGCACCGTCAGCGAGTCGTTGGCGGCCGCCACAGCCCTCGACGCCGAATCGGCCTTGTCGGCCACAACCTTGACCCTCGCCTCGCGTTCGGACAGGATGGCGACTACCCTCTCGTAGATTGCCGACATCTCGCCGGGCTTTTGGGCGTAGTGGGCCACGGCGGAGTCATATTGGGCCTTTGTCAGTCCGTGGTGGCGGAGGATGGTGTTGTAGGTCTGCTCGATGGTCTTGTCCGCCGCCCCGCGCAGCGTCCGCTCCTGGAGTACGGCGTCGGCGGTGTAGAGGTCGGCCACGACCCGGGCCATCTGCCTGGCGTCGGGGACGTCGGGACGGAAGAAAAGTAGCGACAGGGCGAGAAACGCCACGTGCATGACGACGAGGGCCGCCACCGTCCCGCGGCCCCATCTCCTCTTCGTCTTCTTCGTGTCGGGCATCGCGTCGTCGTGTGGTGCGTGGCGCGTCATTTGCCGTCGGCCCGGAGAATCGTGGCGGCCGTCTTGAACATCAGCACGAGGTCGAGCTCGAGCGACCAGTTGTCGATATACTCCATGTCCATCCGCATCCAATCCTCGAACGATATGGAGTTGCGGTTCGACGCCACCTGCCATATGCAGGTTATCCCGGGCTTCATGGCGAGCCGCCTCATCTGCCACCTCTCATATTGCTCCACCTCGGAGGGCAGTGGCGGGCGCGGGCCTACGATGCTCATGTCGCCGAGCAGGACGTTGAGGAACTGCGGGAACTCGTCGACGCCCGTCTTCCGCAAGATTCGCCCCATGCGCGTTATCCGGGGGTCGTTGGTCATCTTGAAGACCGGGCCGGTCATCTCGTTCTTGTCCATGAGCTCCTTCTTGAGCTGCTCGGCGTTGACCACCATGGTCCGGAACTTGAAGACCTCGAAGACTTTGCCGCGCAGGCCCGAGCGCTTCTGCATGAAGAAGACGGGGCCCTTGCTGTCCACCTTGATGAGCAGGGCCACGATGAGGAAGAAAGGCAGGCCCACGAGGATTACGCAGAGCGAGATGACGACGTCTATGAGCCTCTTGACGAGCAGGCCGACATAGTTGGACGGCATGTTGGAGATGGTCAAGACGGCGTTGGTGTCGAAGTAGCGGACGTACGTCGAGCTGGACATGCGGTTGAGGAACGACGAGTAGAGGCGGAACGTTATCCCATAGTCGGAGCACAGGCCGACGAGCCTCTCGATGTTGGCGGAGTCGACGCTGTCACGCGCATATATAAGCTCGTCGACATCTTGCGAGAGGATGGTGTCGATGCTCGTCGTCGAGATGGGGTAGACCGGCACTCGCCCCCGGTGCTTCTCCATCATGTATTCGTCGCCCACGACGCCCACCACCTTGTATCCCCACTCGAAGTGGCGGTTGATGAGAGCCAGGAGCCTCTCGCCGCTCCGGTCGCAGACGAAGAGGACGCTCCGCATGTTGCGCCCCTTTCGCCGCAGGACTCGCAACGCGTGGTAGAAGAGAATCTTGGCCGAGAACGACAGGAAGATTGACAGGACGCAGAAGAGGGCCAGCACCATCCGCCCATAGTTGGGCAGGCCGAACAGCACCATGCAGAGGAGCAGGACGGCCAGGCCTATGAGGTTCTCGACGACGTGCAGGACCAGGATGTAGCTGTAGGGCCGGCTGCGGTAGACCTCGTTGAGCTTGAGCGACGACTCTGTCGTGGCCCATATGATGGAGATGAGGAGGAACGTCAGCAACATGTCGCGGCTGAGCAGCAGCGACACAGGCGACGGGTAGGCCTGCCTGTAGTACACCATCACCGCCACGAAATAGGCCACGCAGGCGAGGACGACGACGCCCGCGGCTAAAAGCGACCTTACGAAACGGCCCCTGACGCTGAGTTTATCTGAAGTCTCCATCCTAGCGCAAATTTAATGTTTTTTCAGCGTCTCGCTAAACTGCTTTATCCTCTGCTCCTGGGTTTTCTCGCAGATGAGGATAGTGCCGTGGTCCTCGGCCACGATGTATCCGTCGAGCCCCTGCACGACAATGTCCATGCCGCTGGAGGAGCGGACAATGCAGTCGCGGCTCTCGACGAAGCTGACGCTGCCGCCGCCGGCGCTGGCGTTGCCCTCGGGGTCCTTCTCCAACTGGTTGTGGAGCGAGCCCCAGGTGCCGAGGTCGGACCACCCGAAGTCGGCCGGCAGGACAAAGACCCCGCCCTCGCGACCCAGCAGCCCCTCGCCGCCGCCCACGCTCATGGCCTCCATTACGGCATAGTCAATCGAAATGTTCGGGAACTGGGGGAAGAGCCGCTCCAGGGCCCCGCTCTCCCGGCAGGTGTAGAGGTCGGGGGCGATCTCGTCCATCAGCTTGGCGATGGGCGGCTGGTAGCGCCTCAGCGCGGCCTCGGCCGTCCGCGCCTCCCAAAGGAAGAGGCCGGAGTTCCAATAGAAGCCGCCCTCGGCCAGGTACCTCATGGCGACGGGCAGCGACGGCTTCTCCTTGAAGGCCCTCACCGCCAGGATTCCGTCTGCCACGCGGGCCCCACCCTGGATGTAGCCGTAGCCCGTCTCGGGGTGGGTGGGCGTCATGCCCAGCGTCAGCACCCTCGACGTGCCGCGGACAAAGCCGACGCCCCGCTTGACCACCTTGCGGAACTCCTCGACATTGGCCACGAAATGGTCAGACGGCGAGACGACCATGACGGCGTCGGGGTGGCGCATGCGTATCTTCCACGCCACGTAGGCTATGCACGGGGCGGTGTTGCGCATGCAGGGCTCGAGCAGGACGTTCTCGTCGGGGATGGCGGGGAGCTGCCTCCTGACCATGTCGCGGTATGACGCCGACGTGACGACCCACGTGTGGTCGGGCGCGAACTCCTCGCCGAAGCGGTCGGCGGTGAGCTGGAGCAACGTCCTCCCGGCCCCGAGGATGTCAATGAACTGCTTTGGGTTCTCGGGGCGGCTCATGGGCCAGAAGCGGCTGCCCACGCCCCCCGCCATGATGACCAGGTGTATGTCGGGTTCCATCGTGTGGTTCATATGTAATATTCCAGGAGGTCGACCAATCCCGCCTGCAGGGCGTAGCGCGTCGCCTCGTAGACGTTGTTGACCTCTATCTTGCGGAAAATGTTCTTCTTGTGGGCAATGACCGTGTGGACGCTGCAGTTTCTCTCGGCGGCTATGTCCTTGACGCTCCTGCCCTTGGCGATGAGCTTCAGGATTTCGGCCTCCGACGGCGTCAGCGCGTCGCGGCTCTCCACCCTCGTCTTCTCCCGGAGGAGCAGGTTGGCCACCTGGTGGCAGAGGAAGCGCTCGCCGCGCATGGCGCACCTCAGCGCGCTCCGAATCTCGTCTTCGGAATTCTCTTTCAGCACGATGCTCATGCCGTCTTGCGCGGCGAAGAGCCTCAGCGCCTCCTGCGTCAGCTCTTGCGAGAACATGACCCACCGGCTGAGCGGGAACCGCTGGCGCAAGTTGACCACTGCATCGAGACCGCAGAGGTCGAAGCCAACATAGTCCAAGACGACGACGGCCTCCGGCCTCCTCGCCAGCTCGCGGCGCAAAGCCTCGGCGCCGCGCACGTCCACCGCCACGGCATCGGCGAACGAAGTGGCGACGTAGTGGCGCAGGCCCGCGCGGGTCACATCCTGATTGTCAGCCAAAAGGAAGAAACAGACCGCCATGCGCAAAAGCCTATTGCTGCCGCCCGTCGTCCACAGCCTCGCGGACTGCCGCGACTCCCTGGTCGATGTAGGGGAACGCGTATTCCGCCAGGGCCTCGACGAATCGGTAGGAGACAAGCCCGTCTTTCTCCTCGTCGGTCAGCAGGGACCCGTGCGGGGCGAACCTGTTCGCCAAGCCTATGAAGCAGCTGAAGACCAGCAGCACCTTGGCGGCGCAGAACAGGCCGCCCAAAATCCTGTTGGGCACGGAGAGCGACATCGCCTTGGCCAACCTGGTGGCGACGGCCGAGACGACGTGGACGGCGGCGACAATGACGACCAGCGTGACGGCGAAAGCGATGAGCCGCGTCGGGTAGCCGGCGAGGTAGGGCGACAAGACCTCCTCTGTCACGGGGCTGAACCGCGCCGCGCCGTAGACGCCCACCACCAACGCCACCAGCCCGGCAAGCTCGCCAATGAGGCCGCGGCGCACACCGCGGATGAAAGCCAGCACACCGGCGACGATTACGACGAGGTCGAACATTGGGAACCCTTAAATTGTGGGCAAGTTAGCGTGACTGTAGAGAAAACGCCACTCCCGACGCTTATACCGGAAGTGGCGTTCCGCACATGGTGGAGCAAGAACCCCACCCGCGTGGCCTCACTCAGACTCGAACTGAAATTTAGAGTTTAGGAAACTCCCGTTCTATCCCTTGAACTATGAGGCCAAAACCCGAATCTGGCCGGGGCGACGCCCGCCGAAAACGGTGCAAACTTAGGCAAAAATATCACACACGCCAACACCTGGGGAGCTTTTTCTGTTGGTTATGCCTAACTTTGCGCCATGAACAGCTTCAAGCGCAACATCATGGTCACCGGCGGGGCGGGCTTCATTGGCAGCCACGTCGTGCGCCGGATGGTGAACCGCTACACCGACTACCGCATCGTCAACCTCGACAAGCTCACCTACGCCGGCAACCTGGAGAACCTCAAAGACGTGGAGCGGAAGCCGAACTACGCCTTTGTCCGCGCCGACATTTGCGACGGCGAGGCCGTCCTGGACGTCATGCGCCGCTTCGAGATTGACGGCGTAATCCACCTCGCCGCCGAGAGCCACGTGGACCGCTCGATCCGCAACCCGTCGGAGTTCGCCATGACGAACGTCGTCGGCACGCTCTCGCTCCTCCAGTCCGCCAAGACCTGCTGGGAGGAGACCCCGGGGGGGATGGAGGGCAAACTGTTCTACCACATCTCGACCGACGAGGTGTACGGCTCGCTGGACTTCGACGCCCAGCCATTCACCGAGGAGACGAAATATCTGCCGCACAGCCCCTACAGCGCCTCGAAGGCATCGTCGGACCACTTTGTCCGCGCATTCCACGACACATACGGGCTGCCCACCGTCGTCTCCAACTGCTCGAACAACTATGGGCCCAACCAGTTCCCCGAAAAGCTCATTCCACTCTTCGTCAACAACATACGCCGCCATCGTCCGCTCCCCGTCTACGGGCGGGGCGTCAACGTGCGCGACTGGCTCTACGTCGAGGACCACGCCGCCGCCATCGACACGATATTCCACCACGGAGCCGTGGCGCAGACCTACAACATAGGCGGGCACAGCGAGTGCAGCAACATAGACCTGGCGCGCATGCTCATAAGGGTCGCCGACCGACTGCTGGGCAACCCCGCCGGGCATAGCGAGAGCCTGATTACCTTCGTGGCCGACCGCAAAGGACACGACCTGCGCTACGCCATCGACCCGTCGAAGCTGAGACGCGAGTTGGGCTGGGCGCCGTCGGTGACGCTGGAGGAGGGCATCGAGAAGACCATCGGGTGGTACTTGGCCAACCAGGAGTGGATGGACAGGGTGACCTCTGGAGAGTATGAGAAATATTACGAGACATACTATTCGCGCCCATAGCCTGCCCGCCGCCCTGACGTTGCTGAGCCTGATGGCGTGCGGCGGTGGCGGCGCGCCCCGCCCCAGGCCCCAGCTCAACCACTATGGCGAGAACGTGGCGTCGCAGGCCGTCCTCACGCTCTTCGACCCGACGGGCGGCATAATAGGCACGACTAAAGCCACGTATGTCGACGGCGACATCGTAGCCGCACCGCTGTCGGCCGTCCGCGGCGCCCACCACGCCCGCATGGCGACCCTGACGTCGGCGGAGGGCTACCCCGTCTACGGCTTCACGGCCTACGACTTCCGCACCGACATCGTCCTGCTCCGCGTCGGCAAGCGCAACAGCGACTTCTCGCGCACCTCCGCCGAGCCGATGACCCCCGCCGACACCCTCTTCGGCATCGACGCCAACCACGAGGGCAAAATCTTCCGCCGCGAGGTGCGAGTCCCCGGACGCGCGCCACTGACGCCGGGGGCCGGCGTGTTCGACAACGCCGGGCATCTGCGAGCCATCGCAGGGCAAGACGGCGCGCTGACCGCGGCGCACGACATAGACAGCCTCGTGGCGCGGCAGACCTCCCGGCACTCGTCGGTCTACGACCTGCGGCTGAAGAGCGGGCGCACGTACATAAGCCACACCAAGGTGGCGGGATTCCGCGTCCGCACCACCATGGGCGACTTCACCCTGCGGCTCTATGACGACGTGCCGGAATACCGGGACAACTTCATCAAGCTCGTCTCCGACCATTACTATGACAGCCTCCTCGTCCACCGCGTCTTGCCCTCGTTCCTGATCCAGACGGGCGCGGCGGACACCAAATACGCCCGCGCCGACGACGTTGTGGGGTGGCAGGGCCCTGGCTACACCCTGCCCCTCATGGAGCGGCAGAGGCACTACCACCGACGCGGCGCCGTGGCGGCCTCGAAGCTCCCGCCCGACCGCAACCCGCAAAACAGGTGCGACGGTGGGCAATTCTACGTGGTGTGCGGCCGCGTCTTCTCGCCCGCCGAACTCGACAAGATTGCCCGCGAAGAGCGCAAGACGTTCTCGGCAGAACAACGACTGGCCTACACCACCGCGGGCGGCGCGCCGCACCTCGACGGCGACTACGTGGTCTTTGGCGAAGTGACGGGCGGCATGGACGTGGTGGACCGCATCTCGCGCGTCGAGCTGACCGGCGACAAGGGCGACCGCCCCGCCGTCCCCGTCCGCGTCGTCTCCATCTCCATCATCCGCAAGTGAGCGAGGGCGGGCGACACCAGAAGAGGCGAAAGAGCGTGAGCGAGGTCATGGCCTCGATCCACTCGCAAGACACAAAGCCGGAGCTGACCGTCCGCAAGTGGCTGTGGCATCGCGGCTACCGGTATCTGAAGAACGCCCCGTCGCTCCCCGGCAAGCCGGACATAGTGGTCTCCGCCTCGCGGACGGCGATATTCATCAACGGCTGCTTCTGGCATCAGCACGAGGGGTGCCGCTACTACTCCACGCCCCGCACCAACACCGGCTTCTGGCAACGCAAATTCGCCCGCAACAAAGAGCGCGACGCCCGCGTCCGCGACGAACTGCGGGCCATGGGGTGGCGCACGATGGTCATATGGGAATGCCAGCTCAAACCCGCGGCGGTGGAGCAGACGCTGACCGAGGCCGCCCGCCTGCTCGACGAGGCGCGGGCGGAATGGCGGGCGCTGACGCCGGCACAGAGACGGCAGACGGCGATAGAAGCCGGGGCGGAAGCGGCGACAAGCTACGACATGGACAGCCCGACCGGCACATACATGGCGGCGGAAGAGGAGATGGACTACGGCCCCGAAGAAAGACAGCAAGACAATGATTGACACACACACGCACATATACGAAAAATCGTTTGACGACGACCGCGACGAAGTGGTGGCCAGGGCCCTGGCCGCAGGAGTGGACCGGATGCTGCTCCCGTCGTGCAACATGGACGACGCCCCGCTTGTCTCCGCCACCTGCGCCCGCCACCCCTCGTCGTGCCACGCCCTCTACGGCCTCCACCCCACCGAGATAGGCCCCGCCCCGATGGCCGAGGCGGAGCAGATTATGGACTACGCCAGCCGCCAGCCCTCGTTCGTCGGCGTCGGCGAGATAGGCCTCGACCTGCATTGGGACAAGAGCCGCCGCGACGAGCAGGTCGAAGTGTTCCGTTGGCAGATGGCCTACGCCTACGACCACTCGCTGCCGGTCTCCGTCCACTGCCGCGACGCCGTGTGGCTCCTCATGGAGACGCTCGACGCCATGCGCGGCCGCGTCCCGGCCGGGTCCCTCCACTGCTACGCCGGGAGCGAAGACGAAGCCCGCGTCATATGCCGCAAATGGCCGCAGCTGATGTTCGGCTTCGGCGGCTCGACCACATACCGCAACAGCAAGGTGGCGCACATAGCCACCATCGTCCCCGCCGACCGGATTCTGACCGAGACCGACGCGCCCTACCTCACCCCCGCGCCCCACCGCGGGAAGCGCAACGAGCCGTCGAACATCGCCCTCGTCGTCGAACGCCTGGCGCAGGAGATGGGCGCGAGCCCCGGCGAAGTGGCGCGCCAGACAACCGACAACGCCATGCGCCTCTTCTTCCCCAACGAAACGAAAACGAATCACAACGAGCATTAATTGCCCCGCCGCGGCTTTCCGCTTGTCTTTCAGCGCGCGCGCCAAAAGGCCGGAAAAGAACAAGCGAGAAAACAGACAAGCGCGGAGGCCGGCGGCACGCATTTTACTAAGCGCATAGCTACGATGTTGTAAAAAATTAGTAATTTGGTCTCGCAAAGCGCGCTCCCCCTGGGGGGGAGGGAGCTTGCGCAGACCAAAACAAAAGCAACAATTAATAAAAAGTCAAATTAACTACAGATTATGAAAAAGCTAATTGCCTACGTAGCAGTCTTCGGCATGATGAGCTTTGGCTCTGTCGCCATGGCACAAGATGAGAGCGCAGCCGCTCCCGCCGCCGAGCAGACAGAGCAGGTGACGGCAGAGCCCGCCGACGAGGGCGTAACGGAGGTGGCAGCAGCGACCACGGAAGAGGCCCCGAGCCTCCATCAAGTCCTCAAGGAGAAGTTCGTCGAGGGCGGCGTGGAGTGGATGCTCCCGGTGTTGGCCTGCATTGTCTTCGGCCTGGCAATCTGCATCGAGCGCATCATCTACCTGACAGCCGCCAACACCAACACCAAGAAGCTCCTGGCCAACGTCGAGAAGGCATTTGAGCAGGGCGGTGTCGAGGCTGCCAAGGAAGTATGCCGCAACACGCGCGGTCCCGTCGCCTCCATCTTCTATCAGGGCCTGGATCGCTACAACGAGGGTCCCGACATGGTCGAGAAAGCAGTCTCGTCGTACGGCTCCGTCCAGATGGGCCGCATGGAGAGTGGCCTCTCGTGGATTTCGCTCTTCATCGCCATCTCCCCGTCAATCGGCTTCATGGGAACAGTCGTCGGTATGATTATGGCGTTCGACTCCATCCAGCAGCTCGGCGACATGAGCCCCGTGGCCCTCGCCGGCGGTATCAAGGTGGCCCTCCTCACGACCATATTCGGACTTATCTCCGCCGTCGGCCTCCAGCTCTTCTACAACTACATCGTCGCCAAGATTGACGGCATCGTCAACAACATGGAGGACGCCTCCATCTCGCTGATGGACATCATCCTCAAGTATCAGGCTAAGCACTAAGGCGAACCCGCCGTCTGCGCCCCGCCCCGCAACGTACGATGCGCGCGTAGGGCGTGAGAGTGAGTTTGAAAAGGAAAGCTAAGCCTAATAATAAAAACAGGAAGATGAAAAAAGTAGAACTATTTGCGAAGATTGTGGAATACGTGCTCCTAGTCATAGGTCTCGTCCTCGTCCTCGCAGCATATACCAACACGGCTTCAGAGGCCCTGGTAGACGGTTCGGCGACCGACATGTCCATCATTTGGGCCGCCGTCCTGCTGGGCGTCGGCGTCGTCCTCGCCATCGCCTCCACAGTCCTCGCAACGGCTTCGGACATGAAAGGCCTCGTCAAGTTGGGCATAGGCCTCGTGGCCGCGGCCGTCATCATCGGCATCTTTTGGTCGATAAGCGACGACACCCCGCTCAACCTCGTCGGCTACGAGGGCGACCAGAACCAGGGCGCATGGCTCAAGGTGTCGGACACTGGCATCTTCACGGCCTATCTGTTCCTGGGCGGCGCCGTGCTGTCCATAGTCGTGACCGAGATCTACCAGCTCTTCAGATAGGGGGGCGTAGAGGCTTGGCGTCCCGCCCCGCCCGCCATTGCGCAGAAGCCGGCGGCATGAAAGCGCAGGGACGCCACGTGATAACAAAAGAAAGACAACAAAGACCATGGGCAATAAGAAAGAGACACCAGACGTCAATGCGAGCTCCACAGCGGACATCGCATTCCTCTTGTTGGTCTTCTTCCTCGTCTCGTCGACCATGACCTCCGACTTCGGTCTTGGCCGCATGCTGCCCCCCATCGCCCCGCCGAACCAGACGGACGCCCCAATCATCAAGGAGCGCAACGTCTTCACCGTCCAGCTGAACTATAAGAACCAGCTGCTGGTGCGCGGGGAGTGGATGGAGAACGTCAGCCAATTGAAAGAGAAGGCCAAGGAGTTCCTTGAGAACAAGTACAACAACCCGGAGTTGCCCGAGAAAGAGGAGAAAGAGGTTCCCCTCATTGGCAAAGTCATGGTGACAAAGGGCATCATCTCGCTCCAGAACGACCGCGGAAGCCAATATCAGGCCTACCTGGAAGTCCAGAACGAGCTTCAAGCCGCCTACAATGAGCTTCGCGACGATCTAGCCAAGAAGAAATTCGGCAAGAGCTACAGCGACTGCGAAGAGGAGGAGCAAGACGCCATAAAGAAGGTCTACCCGCAGAAGATTTCTGAAGCAGAACCTAAAAACTACAAGAAGTAATGGCAGTCATCAGAAAAAGCAAGAAACAGGGGCAGTTCAAGGTCAACACCTCGTCGCTCCCCGACATTGTCTTCATGCTTCTGTTCTTCTTCATGGTCTCCTCGAACCTCAGGGAAGTGACCTTGATTGTCAAAGTGAAACTTCCAGAGGCCACCGAGGTGACCAAATTGGAGCAGAAATCGCTCGTCAGCTACATCTACGTCGGCAAGCCGAGCCAGGCCAAAAAGTATGGCACGGAGCCGCGTATCCAGCTCAACGACACATTCGCCACCGTCGACGACATCGAGAACTACATCCTCCAGGAGCGCGAGAGCAAGAAAGAGTCCGACCGCCCGAAGATGACAGTCTCAATCAAGGCCGACGGCGACATCCAGATGGGCACCATAACCGACATCAAGCAGGCGCTCCGCAAGGCGCAGGCTCTGAAAATCAGCTATGCGGCCCGCAAGCGGTAACCCTATTTAGCCAAGAACAAGACCAAGCAATGCGAGACGCCGCGCCCATGTCCAGGGCGCGGCGTTTGTTGTCAGAAAGAGCTAACTTCGCGGGGAGGAGGAAGAGACCAGATGACAGAAACACGCGGGGAGGAGTTCGCCCCATCGCTATTCAAATATCAGCGTCTGCCAACGCGGCAGATACGCGTCGGCGGCGTGACCATGGGCGGCGACGCCCCTGTCCGCATCCAGTCGATGACCACGACCGACACCAACGACGTGGCCTCCTCGGCGGCCCAGTCGATACGGATTGTCGAAGCGGGCGGCGAGATTGTCCGCCTCACCACCCAAGGCGAGCGCGAGGCGCGGAGCATCGGGGACGTACGCGCCGAGATGGACAGGCAAGGATGCCGCGCGCCGCTCGTGGCCGACGTCCACTTCAACCCCAAAGCGGCGGTGACCGCCGCAGGCCTCGTGGAGGGCGTCAGAATAAACCCCGGCAACTTCACAGGCGAGGCCAAACGGTTCAATGCCGACGCCGACACGATGTCCGACGAGGAGTGGCACGCGCTGATTGTCGAGAAGCTCCGCCCACTGATTGCGACCTGCCGCGACCACAAGACGGCCGTCCGCATAGGCGTCAACCACGGGTCGCTCTCCGACCGCATCATGGCCAAGCATGGCGACACGCCGCAGGGCATGGTGGCCTCGTGCCTGGAGTACGTCGTGGCGATGGAGGAGCTGGACTTCCGCGACATAGTCATAAGCATCAAGAGCAGCAACACGCGCGTCATGGTCGAGACCGTGCGCCTCCTCGTAGCCGCCCTGCGCCGCCGCGGCACGGCCTACCCCCTCCACTTGGGAGTCACCGAGGCGGGGAGCGACGCCGAGGGACGAATTAAATCGGCGGCGGGCATCGGCGCATTGCTCAACGACGGGTTGGGCGACACCGTGCGCGTGTCTCTCACGGAGGCCCCGGAGAAAGAAATCCCCGTGGCCCTCGCCCTCGTGAACCACTGCTCGCGCCTCGCCCTCGCCCCCGCCGTGCGGCAGGTGGAGACGAGCGGCTACTCGCCCTATGCCTACGCCCGCCGCAAGACAGTCGAGACGATGGGCATTGGCGGGAGCAACGCCCCGGTGGTGATGACCGCCGGGAGCGGCGGGGCGGCAGACTGGACTGTCACGCCGCGCGACGGCGAAGCATCGCGCGAGGGAGGCTCCGCGCCTATGGTGTCGCTTTCGGAACACGCAAGGCGGACGGACGCCACGCCCTGCTTCGTCTGCATGAGCCTCGACGAGCTGTGCGGCGCGCCCGACAGCCAAACCGCCGCACTAGCACGGAACGCTGGCGCAATCGTAATGGGCCAGTGCAGAACCGGCAACTATCAGGCGGAAATCCGCGCGTTGGCACTAGAGCTGACCAACAGAGGCATAAACTCGCCGCTCGTATGCCGCCACACGTCGCACACCGCGGATGTCGAGAGCTTCCAATTGGAAATATCAGCAGACCTCGGCGGACTGCTCATCGACGGGCTGATTGACGGCGTGTATGTAGACAACGCCATCATCTCGCCGACGGTTGCCACGGAAACCGCGCTGACGCTGCTACAGGCCACGCGGGCCCGCTTCAGCCGCACGGAGTTCATCTCCTGCCCAGGTTGCGGGCGGACGCTATACGACATCCAAGAGACCTCGGGGCGGATAAAATCGCAGTTCGGACATTTGCGCGGCCTCAAGATAGGCATCATGGGTTGCATAGTCAACGGCATTGGCGAGATGGCCGACGCCGACTACGGCTACGTAGGTGCCGGGCGAGGCAAAATCTCGCTCTACAGGGGCAAGGAACTAGTGCGCCGCTCCCTAGAGCAAGGCGAAGCCTTAGAGGCTCTGAGACAACTGATTGCCGACGATGGGCGATGGGTTGACGCACAAAAAGAGCCTTAAGGGCAAACAAATCTTGCCAGACTGCGCAAAAATTAGTAAAATTGAAGCTTGAAAAACTATAGTTGAGACAATGAGGAAACTTCTCTATGCGCTTGCGAGCCTCGCCGCCATGCTCGGCATAGCCCAAGGCACGCTTGCAGAAGAGCTTGTCATCAGGGGTACATACCAGGGAGAGAACATATACGTCAAGAACCCGTTCGCCCCGTCGGGCGTCGGCTTCTGCGCCTATGAGGTGACCGTGAACGGCATGATAAC
Source organism: uncultured Marinilabiliaceae bacterium (assembly GCA_964481855.1). GTDB lineage: Bacteria > Bacteroidota > Bacteroidia > Bacteroidales > Marinilabiliaceae > W3P20-009. The sequence goes on along the minus strand of CAYZUH010000013.1, from coordinate 55,704 downwards.
GACCGACGAGATAAACTCCAGCGCTTTTGAGGTTGACCTGTCGATATATGGCTTCGCCGTGGGCGACGAGGTGAGCGTCGTGATCCGCTACAAGGACGACTGCTCGCCCATAGTCCTCAACACCAACGCCTTGCAGGCGCAAAAGCCTGCCAAGTTTGGCGACATCGCAGTCAAAGATGGCGTGCTCCACTTCACCACGACCGGCGAGACCGGCTCGTTGCCGTTCATCATAGAGCAGTTCCGGTGGAACAAGTGGGTGAAAGTAGGCGAGGTGCGCGGCAAAGGGCACAACCAGCCGAACACCTACGACGTGAAAGTGCGTACGCACAGCGGCGCCAACAAGTTCCGCGTGCGTCAGACGACCGGCAACCGCAAGGTGCAGTCGTACTCGCGCGAGGCCGTCTCGATTGTCACAACCCCGCGGATTGAATTTCAGGCCTCGGCCTCGGAGATAGCGTTTAGCGGCGAGACCATGTATGAGGTATACGACCAATTTGGCGGCATCGTCTTCAAGGGCTACGGCAGCAAGGTGAACATTGCGTCGCTGAGCAAAGGGAAATATTACCTCAACTACGACAATTCGCAGGGCGAGTTCATAAAGAGGTAGCCACTTGTCGGGATGAAGGGAATCGTCTTGGCGGGGGGTAGCGGCACTCGCCTATATCCCATAACGAAAGGGGTGTCGAAGCAGATGCTCCCCATCTTCGACAAGCCAATGATATACTACCCGCTGTCCGTCCTCATGATGGCGGGAATCCGCGACATCCTCATCATATCGACCCCGGCCGACCTGCCAGGCTTCCGCCGCCTGCTCGGCTCCGGGCGCGACCTTGGCGTCCGCTTCAGCTACGCCGAGCAACCCCGCCCGGAGGGCCTGGCCCAGGCGTTCATCATAGGACGGGACTTCATCGGGGACGACACGGTGTGCCTAGTCCTGGGTGACAACATATTTTTCGGCCAGAACTTCAGCAACTCCCTGCGTCAGGCCATGGAGGCCACAGAGAAGTTGGGCGAGGCCTCGATTTTCGGCTACAGGGTCAACGACCCCGAACGCTATGGCGTCGCTGAGTTTGCCGCCGACGGAAGGGTTGTCAGCATAGAGGAGAAGCCGGCGCGCCCAAAGTCGAGCTACGCCGTGGTTGGCCTGTACTTCTACCCCAACAGCGTCGTGGAAATAGCCTCGCGCCTCACCCCTTCGGCACGTGGCGAGCTGGAGATTACGTCCGTCAACCAGGAATATCTGGAGCGAGGCCTGCTCCACATCCAAAAACTGGGCCGCGGCTTCGCGTGGCTTGACACGGGGACGCACGAGAGCCTGTCGGACGCCTCGACATTCATTGAGGTCGTGGAGAAACGGCAGGGGCTGAAAGTGGCCTGCCTGGAGGAGATAGCGTTCGTCAACGGATGGATTGGGCGCAACGACCTGCTCCGGACAGCCGAGCCAATGAAGAGCAACGCCTATGGGCAATACCTCCTGCGGTTGGCGGGCGATGACGAGTCTATGGCTTAGCGGCGTACCCCGCCTGGCATTCCCAAAGCGACATTTGCATGAACATCATACGGACAGACATTGAGGATGTCGTAATCCTCGAACCGCGCATATTCGGCGACAACCGCGGCTACTTCTTCGAGTCATATTCGCAAGGGGAGTTCGACACGCTGGTCGGCCCCACCCGCTTTGTGCAAGACAACGAGAGCCGCTCGGCGCGCGGCGTCTTGCGCGGCCTCCACTACCAGTGTGGCGACAAAGCTCAAAGCAAACTCGTCCGCGTCGTGGAGGGACGCGTGCTGGACGTGGCCGTGGACATCCGCCGCGGCAGCCCGACATTCGGCAGGCACGTGGCCGTCGAGCTGACGGGAGACAACCACCGGCAACTGTTCATCCCCCGCGGGTTCGCCCATGGGTTCGCCGTGATGAGCGAGACGGCCCTGTTCCAATATAAATGCGACAACCCCTATTCGCCCGAAAGCGAAAGGGGCATAGCCTACGACGACCCGCAGCTCGGCATAGACTGGGGGATTCCGGCCGACGAGATAGTCCTATCGGACAAAGACCGGCGCAACTCCCCGCTGTCGGTGGCGGCAGACCTGTTCGACTACCACGTTGGCAGACCATGAGCCAACGCACCCTCGTCTTCGGCGCGACAGGAATGTTGGGACGCGCCGTGATGCGCAAGGCTTCCGCAGTGGGGGACGCGGATGTGGTTGCCATGGGGTCGGCGGAATGCGACGTGACCAAAGAGGATGAGGTCTTACGCGCAGTGCGCGCAGTGCGGCCGGCAATAATCGTGAATTGCGCCGCATATACCGCAGTGGATGCCGCCGAAGACTCCGCCGAAGCGGCGGACAGGCTAAACCATCTGGCACCTAAGAATATAGCCTCGGCGGCGAAAGAGGCGGACGCCCTGCTGATTCACATCTCGACCGACTACGTGTTCGACGGACGCGCGTCACGCCCCTACCGAGAAGACGACATCACGAACCCGCTGAGCGTCTACGGCAAGACAAAACTTGACGGCGAGAACGCCATTGTGGCTAGCGGATGCCGTCATGTAGTAGTCCGCACCCAATGGCTCTATGCGGCATGGGGGAGAAACTTTTTGCTGACCATGCTGCGCCTCTTCGGCGAAAGGGCGAGCGTCGGCGTGGTGTCTGACCAATGGGGGACACCGACCGGCGTTGGCAACGTGGCGCACGCCGTGACGACAATCGCGAGACGCTACCGCCCGGGGCTTGACGGCGTATACCACTACGCCGACGGTGGCAAATGCAGTTGGTACGATTTCGCCGCCACCATAGCGGAGCTGTCGAACTCCAAGTGCCGAATTGAACCCATTCAAACCAAAGACTATCCCACCAAGGCAGTCCGCCCTCCCTACTCCGTGCTTGACACAGAAAAAGTTGTGCGGACGTTCGGCATCGCCCCCCCTCAATGGCAGGAGAGCCTAGCTATATGCCTTGAGGAGTTGGGCTATTCCCCTATTCGCAGAGCGACTTCTTAATCTCCAACACTTTAGGCAAGGTCAAACCGGTATGCGCCGCCACGGCCTCGGCAGAGAGTCCGGCTTGCAGCAGGCTCTTGGCAATCATCTCGGCCTTGGCGGCCACCCCCTCCTCGAACCCCTCACGCAACCCCTCGGCACGCCCCTCGGCACGCCCCTCTGCGCGCCCCTCAGCGCGCCCCTCGGCTAGCCCCTCGGCGTGTCCTTCCAGCCGCCCCTCGTATCTCCCTGTCTCTACGGCCCCATGCTCGTAGGAGAGGTTGTCAACGTGTTTGAGATAGGCAGACTTCTCGTCGGGCCCCATCCCGTCTACGATCATTCGCCGTTGCACCTCGTCGAGTCCCGGCGCCTTGGGGCGCTCCCCAACTTCGCCGCTTTTCAAATAGCGCAACCATTCCTCCAAAGGAGTAGTCGCCACCCTGTTGAAGTCCTCGACACGTAAGACATAGTATTCGGGGAAAAGCACACCGGCATTGGGGAAATCGGCCCGCTCGTCGAAATCGTCGCCGAAGAAGCGCTTGCATTGCGCATAGCTCAGCCGCAAATCTGAATGTGGCTCGTGGATGCCACGGAAAACGGTCTCGCCATGATAGACGCAATCGTCGCCCTGACTCAGGCTGAAGTATACGATATTGATTGAGTACACCTTGCGCACCTTGCCGTAGTCCTGCCCCAAAGTCATGTATTCGGAAATGGCCTTTGAGACGCCATAGAGCATACGGTGGAAATATGTCAGCTCACGGGAGTTCTGCACCTCGACAATCATGAGCTCTCCGCGAGCATCCTCGGCCAGAATGTCCACTCGGTTGAACTTGTCGTCGTAGTCCTGCTGATTTCCCTCGCTCTCCAGAAGCGTGCGGATTCGCACCTCACGCCCCAAGAGCGTCGTAATCAGCCCTTCGAGGATGCCGTAGTTGGCCTTGTCGCGGAGCATCCGCTTCATGGCCCAGTCGAACCGAATGTAGTCTGCCATAGATGTACTGTTGAGTTTCAAATATAAGCATTTAGGGGGGAATGACGACGCAAAAAAAGAGACCCACCATTGGCGGGCCTCAAAAAAATGTGGACTGTCACGCCCATTCACCAAATCAGAACTCCAACCCAACGGAGACTAGGCTACTGCTCGTACGCAAATCCGACTTTTGCACGTAGGGGTCGCCGTAGTTTAACTTATCCATATAGCTCGTGAAATCGCACTGAAACGTATAGCCGACATACAACTTCCTGAAGACCAAGCCGAGGCCTATGTCGCCTCCGAACTGGAATATATTGGCCGGGGAGTCCAAACGTCGGCTGAGAAAATTGTCGGAACAGCCATTGGACTGATAGCGATACTCGTAATAGTGACGCCCGACGAGATTGAAGCGGAAAGAGGGGCCCAAGAACGGCGCCACGGCAAGATTGCCTCTAAGGAGACTTATCCGATATGCCGCATTGACGGGCAACACGATTGACAAGAAATCTTTCCTCGATATTTTATAGTAAAAGTCCTTATCCACGCCGTGCGTCCACGCCAACCTGCCGCCGAACTCGACCGCAAGCGGTATTGCACGGCCGACACCTACACCGCGGGTGAAACCGTAGGAGATGCCCTTTGTCACAACCCTACCCTCCTGGTCGAAATCCACATATACTCCCTCCTGACGCTCATAGGACAGGGCGTGTCGGCTATATGTCCCCAGTTTTTGGGCGGACAGTCGCACTTGCGCGACTGAAGACAACGCTACGAGGCAGAAAAAGACTTTGGGAAAGTACATATTCATATGCTACTTAACTACAATGCCAAATTCAACCGAACCTGTGTTGTACGTGTGCATTCTAACGGGCGCAACTTTTCTATAAAGTGGCACAAGGCCAAAAGAAGCAATGATACATTTAGTGTTTTCATGTGTATGTACTTGAATTTGACAATGCGAAGCAAAACAGATGCACCCACAAACGAAATAGACGTCATATCTCGAATCGCAGAAATAACAGACCATCTCACTTCGCCTACAGGACAAAGTAATGTCGTATTTATACAGCGGGCAAAAGAATTAACGCTTTTAACCTAGCGGACGAAACTGCGTTGGCAAGCACGCAAAGGAACAGGACGAAGAGGCGTAATAGGCTTTAAAACAAAGTATTACCGAAAGAAGTAGCGAGCAACGAACGCGAACAGATAGTGGGGAAGAACATAAAAAAGAAAGATTGAGGAGGTAATTATCGACTTGCGTGAGCAGCTCGCCTGAAGAAGCGCAAAGAAAGGACTGCGGCGCAAAACACAATTTTGCAGAACGGAATGTCCACCAAGCAGAGGCGAGACGGATGCGGGGAGAAGACATCACTAGGCAAGCAGGGGGAACATCGCCCCTACAAGATATGCCACAGCCATGGCCTAAATGAGTTTTCCAACATTACTTTCTGTGTAGAGCGGGGGGGGACAAAAAAAAAAGAGGCACACTAGTTAGTGAGCCTCTTAAGTGGAGGTCGGTAGCGGATTCGAACCGCTGTAGACGGTTTTGCAGACCGTTGACTAAGCCACTCATCCAACCGACCAAGAAAAGAGCTAAACCCTTTCGTTTAGCGTGAGCAAAGGTATGACATTTCCCCGACAATGCAAGGGGTTGGGCGACGCATTTTCATTCTTTCGCCTCGCCGTCGCCCAAGACGGCGTTGAGGTCTTTGTGGAAAAAGAGGAGCAAGAGGAAAATCCCCATGCATATCGCCGAGTCGGCAATGTTGAAGACCGGGCGGAAAAAGAGGAAAGGCTCACCACCGACAAAAGGAAGCCACGAAGGGAAGACGCCATCGACGAGCGGGAAGTAGAGCATATCGACGACGCGGCCATGAAGCCACTCGCCATAGCCCCCCTCGGCGGGGAAAAGCTCCGCCACCTGCCCCCACGACGAGCTGAAGATGACGCCATAGAAGACGGAGTCGATGATGTTGCCCACGGCGCCGGCCAAGACGAGCGACACGCAGACCACAAGCCCCCGCCGCCCCTCGCCTCGGCAGAGACGGGCAAGCCCCCAGCCGATGAGGCAGATGGCGACAATGCGGAAAACGGACAGGGCCAACTTGCCCCAACTAGATCCCGAAAGCTGCATCCCGAAAGCCATCCCGTTGTTCTCGACGAAATGGAGACGGAACCAGTCGCCAATGACGCAGACCTCCTCGCCTAGCGCGAAATTCGTCTTGACCCAAATCTTCACAAGCTGGTCCACCACAAGGACCGCCGCCACAACGGCCACGGACACCTTAGCGTTCGCTGTCATTCAAGGAAAATGATTTTTTACTGTCTCAAACGTGTTTCGAGCAATCATGCCACCATGAGGCCACGGCAAACGCCGCATTGCGAAGAAAGGACGCACTAGCCGTGCGTCCCTGCCTTGCCTGCTCCGATGCTACTCGCCCGCGCGGCCTTTCTGCTTGGCCTCTATGCTGAGCGTGGCATGCGGCACTGCGCGCAGACGCTCCTTGGGGATGAGCTTGCCGGTCTCGCGGCAAATGCCGTAGGTCTTGTTCTCAATCCGCACCAAAGCCGCCTGCAGGTTGGCGATGAACTTCTGCGAGCGTTCGGCCATTCGGCTGGCGTCCTCCTTGGAGAGGAGGCTGATGCCCTCCTCAAGGGCGTGGAACGTCGGCGAAGTGTCCTGCGTGTCGTTGACGTCGCCGTGGGTGATTTCATTACGATAGAGGTCGAAATCACGCTTGGCCTTCTCTAGCTTCTCAAGGATAATCTCCTTGAACTCCTGTAGTTCCTCGTCGGAGTAACGTGTCTTCTCTGCCATAGTTGAAAAGTATTAGGGACGCCCGGCCACACCCTCCGGTGGGACTAGCGGCCAGCGCCCGCATAGTTGTGCTGGTTGGTTGTCAAATTTTTCGGACGGACATGAGCAGCGAGAGGTCGGCGTCGAGTTCCACCCTCTGCGCCGCGCCGTCTGTCAGCTTGCCGTCAATCAATACCTCTTGCGCCAAAGTCTGCGCCGCGATATAGTCTGCGAAGTCCCTCACGGCCTCGTCCGTGCGCTCGTTGGCCTCAATCCGCACGACAATCTTGTCGGTGACGTCGAAGCCCGAATCTTTGCGCAGGTTCTGAATCCTGTTGACGAACTCGCGGGCAATGCCCTCCTTGCGGAGCTCGGGCGTCACCTCGATGTCGAGAGCCACCGTCAGGCTGCCGTCGTTGGCGACAAGCCACCCCGGGATGTCCTCTGATATGACCTCGGCGTCTGCGGCCTCAATCTCCACAAGCTCGCCGCCCACGGAGAGCGCGTAGCGCCCCTCGCGCTCAAAAGCGGCGATGTCGCGGGTCGTCATCTCGGCCATGGCGGATGCAATACCTTTCATCAGCTTGCCGAACTTGGGGCCCAGGGCCTTGAAGTTGGGTCGGATGCGCTTCTTGAGTATGCCGTCGTCCTCGGTGACGAACTGCAGTTCCTTGACGTTGACCTCGGCCAGGATGAGGTTCTTGACGGACTCCACCTGCCCGCGGAAACCCTCGTCGGCGGCGGGGACAAGAATCTTGCATAGGGGCTGCCTCACCTTGATGTTCACCTTGCGCCGCAGGGCCAAGACCATCGACGAGACGCTCTGCGCATAGCCCATCCTCTCCTCAAGCGCCTTGTCTACAAGCGCGGCATCGGCCACGGGCCACTCCACCATATGCACCGACCGCGACGCGTCGCCGGTGAGGTCGCGCCACATTCGGTCGGAAATGAATGGCGCGATGGGTGCGCTCATTGCCACGACCTTGCGCAAGCACTCGTAGAGGGTCTGATAGGCGGCGAGCTTGTCGGAGTCCATCTGCCCTCCCCAGAAACGCTTGCGGTTGAGGCGCACGTACCAGTTGGAGAGATTCTCCATGACGAAATTCTGGATGGCGCGGCCCGCGCGGGTGGGTTCGTAGCTCTCCATGGCGTCTGAGACCTCGGCCACGAGGCTGTTGAGGAGCGAAATGACCCAACGGTCGATCTCGGGCCGCTCCGCCACCGGGACTTGCGGCTCGCGGCCCGTGAAGCCGTCGATGTTGGCGTAGAGCGCGAAGAAAGAGTATGTGTTGTAGAGAGTGCCAAAGAACTTGCGCCTCACCTCGTCCACTCCCGCCTTGTCGAACTTCAGGTTGTCCCACGGCTGGGAGTTGGTGAGCATATACCAACGGAGGGCGTCGGGCCCGTACTCGTCGATGACCTCGAAGGGGTCCACGGCGTTGCCTAGCCTCTTTGACATCTTGTTGCCGTTCTTGTCGAGCACCAGGCCGTTGGAGATGACGTTCTTGAACGCCACGCCGTCGAAACACATGGTGGCGATGGCATGGAGCGTGAAGAACCACCCCCGGGTCTGGTCGACCCCCTCGGCAATGAAGTCGGCCGGGAAGAGCAGGTCGTCCTTACGCTCAAAGGGGTAGTGGTATTGCGCATAGGGCATGGCCCCGCTGTCGAACCACACGTCGATGAGGTCCGCCTCGCGCCTCATGGGCTTTCCGCTTGGCGAGACGAGCACCACGGCGTCGATATAGGGACGGTGGAGGTCGATGTTCTCGGGGGCATAGTTGGCGGCCGAGAAGTCGCCCACCTTGAAGTTCCTGTATGGGTTGCCGGCCATGACCCCGGCCTTGACTGCCTTGTCGATCTCGGCCATGAGTTCCTCCATGGAGCCGATGCAGAGTTCCTCCTTGCCGTCGTCGGTGCGCCAAATGGGCAGTGGCGTCCCCCAGAAGCGCGAGCGGCTGAGGTTCCAATCTTGCAGGTTCTCAAGCCAGTTGCCGAAACGGCCGCTACCGGTGTAGGGTGGCTTCCAGTTGATTGTGGCATTGAGCTCGATGAGCCTGTCCTTGGCCGCAGTGGTCCGGACGAACCAAGAGTCGAGCGGGTAGTAGAGGACTGGCTTGTCTGTGCGCCAGCAGTGCGGATAGCTGTGGACGTGCTTGGCAATCTTGAACGCCTTGCCCTCGGCCTTGAGCTTCATGCAGAGGTCCACGTCGAGCGTGGGGGCGTCGGCGGGCAGAGTGTCGTCGTAGGCGTTCTTGACGTAGCGGCCGGCGAACTCCGCATAGGCGTCCACATTGACGAAGCTCTTGACATAGTCGGGGTCTAGGTCGTCGATGGCGAAGAAGCGGCCCCGCCGGTCCACCATGGGCTGCTCCTTGCCGTTGCGGTCCACGAACATGAGCGGGACGATTCCAAAATTGCGCGCCACGCGGGCGTCGTCGGCACCGAAGTCGGGGGCGATGTGGACTATGCCGGTGCCGTCGGAGGTTGTCACATAGTCTCCACTGATGACCTCGAAAGCCTTGCCGTCGGGGCGGGCGAATGCAAAGAGCTGCTCGTAGCCGATGCCGACAAGCTCACGGCCGGAGAACTCGGCCAGGACGGCGTATGGGACATCCTTGTCGCCGGGCTTGTACGCGTCGAAAGAGGCGCCCTGCCCCTTGGCCGAGAAGTATGACGGGACAAGGTCCTTGGCCAAGACGACGGCCTCTAGCCTGGCGGAGTACGGATTGAACGTCTTGACGAGCTGATAGACGATATTCTCGCCGACGCACAATGCCGTATTGGAGGGCAGGGTCCACGGAGTCGTCGTCCACGCCAGGGCGAAGATCGGCAGCCCCTCGGCCGCCCGGAACAGGAACTCGCTCCTGCCCCCCCTCGTGAGCGCAAACTGCGCCGTCACGGTGGTGTCCTTGACGTCGCGGTAGCATCCCGGCTGATTGAGTTCGTGGCTGCTCAGCCCCGTGCCCGCGGCGGGCGAATAGGGCTGAATGGTGTAGCCCTTGTAGAGGAAACCCTTCTCGTATAGTCGCTTGAGGAGCCACCACAGGCTCTCGACATACCGGTTGTCGTAGGTGATGTATGGGTCGTCCATGTCGATCCAGTAGCCCATCTTCTGGGTGAGGTCTTCCCACTGGTCGATATATTTCATGACCTCGGCACGGCAAGCGGCGTTGTATTCGTCGACCGAGATTTTGGAGCCGATGTCCTCCTTGGTGATGCCCAGCATCTTCTCGACGCCAAGCTCCACGGGGAGCCCGTGCGTGTCCCACCCGGCCTTGCGCACGACGCGGAAGCCGCGCTGGGTCTTGTATCGGCAGAAAGCATCCTTTATGGCCCTGGCCATGACGTGGTGGATGCCGGGTTTGCCGTTGGCCGATGGGGGGCCGTCGTAGAACACGAAGTCGGGATGCCCCTCCCTCTCTTTCAGGCTGGCGCGGAAAGCATCCTCACGCCTCCACTGCGCCAGGACTTCCTTGCTGACCCCGGTGAGGTCCAAGCCCTTGTATTCGGCAAATCTCTTGCTCATGAGAATCAATGACAAACAAAAAACGGAGAGACGCCGCCGTCGTCACGTCCACGGCGCATCACTTTTTGGGTTGCGAATTTAGCAATTATGGCGTTGAAAAACAAGACGGCGCATTAGCGCCTGGCCCCGAAGAAAGCCCTGACGAGCGCCGCCGCCTCGGCCTGACGCACGGCGGGGCCGACCCTGGTCTTGGGGTGCAGCGGGCAGGGCTGGAGGCGCGAATATCCCCTCTTGTCGTCGGCCGCGGCGTAGACGACGCGGCCGACCTGGCTCCACGCCAGGGCCCCGGCGCACATGACGCACGGCTCCAGTGTGACGTAGAGAGTGCAGTCGTTGAGATATTTGGCCCCGAGCCGCCGAGCCGCCGCCGTGAGGGCTATCATCTCGGCGTGGGCGGTGACGTCGGCGAGCCTCTCGGTCATGTTGCGCCCCCTCCCTACCACCTTGCCGCGGCACACCACCACGGCGCCGACCGGCACCTCGCCCTCGGCGGCCGCCTGCCGCGCCTCCTTGAGAGCCTCGGCCATCCACCTCTCGTCGTCGCCCGCGGGCGGCGGGCTACCTGCGCCTCCGGGTCTGCTTGCCGAACTTGCGGGCATAGGCGTCGGTGGAGAAACGGCGGATGGAGAAATCGACGTGGATGTCCCAATTCTGACGGACGTTGACTTTCTCCATGTAGTATATGATGGCCTCCGGCTGGCGACGCTCGTCCCAACTGCCGGTGGTCCACTTGCCGTCGCGGTTGTCGTCGACAAGGACGCGCAACATGTAGTCGCCAGGCTTCAAGTAGCGGAAGCCGGCCTTGCCGTTGGGGCGCAAGTAGTTTTGGCGCAAGACGTTGCCCTTGGTGTCGGTGAGCTGGAGGAGCGCGCCGGGGGGGACACTGTCCACGTCGACGTAGAGCGTCCCGTACTTGTCGAGCGCCGTGACGCTCACGTTCTGCCTCAGCGGGCCGTTGACCAGCCCGTAGACATCGGCCACGGAGGCGGAGTCTATCGTGACGACGTACTGCCCGCCGGGCTCCCACTTGACCTTGACGGCCTTCCGGCAGACGTTGAGAGTGTCTTCGACGGGGACGTACTCCACCTGCCTGAGCAGTGTGTCCACCTTTTGGAAGACCCGCACGGAGTCCCAGCAGAAATTGGCGAACGGCGTGGGGGACGTGATGGCGAGGTCGGCATAGGGGGCCACGGCGCCCGCCACCTTGACGGCCAGGGGCTCGACCTTGGGCTTCTCCTGGACCTTGTCTCGCCGGCGGCGGCGTTGCCCGCTCGCCTCCGTCTTCCTCTCGAAATGCCACTCCTTGAGCGTGTCGGTGCGCTCCACCAGCACCCCCAGGGAGTCGGCCACAAGGTAGTTGACAGCGATGACGACGGAGTCGCGGCGCCACACCGCGGTGTCGGTCATCCAGACCTGCACGGTGTCGTTGGTGGGGCTGTATTGGAACACCGCCACGTCGCGGCCCTCGTGACCCACGAAGCTGACGCGCGGCCGCCGGGCCATGGGCTTGTTGAACGTCATGGAGAGCTTGTTGCGCTGCTTGCGCTCGTCGGTCTTGACGTACTGGTCGTACACGTCCTCGTCGAAAGCGAAGAGGACGAGCGAGTCGGGCGTGAAGACAAGCGTGTCTCGCATTATGGGCTCGTAGAAGAATCGGACGGTGTCGTTGAGGACGAACGTGGAGTCCGTCTTGACGCTGTCTGCCACCTGCCTGGTCTCGAACGACGGCACGACACGACGCCCGAGCCAGGCTATCTTCTCGCCCGCCTGGTCGAAGACGAAGTTGCGGTTCTGGTCGTCGAGCGCGAAGAGGTCATATTCCGCCCCCGCGGGGACATTCTTTATGGCGAATCGTCCGCGCGCGTCGGTCTTCGCCACTCGCACTGGCGTCGCCTTGCGGAAAGCCGAGTCGGCAAGGTTGCCGTGGAGCAAGACGTATATCCCCTCGACGGGCATGAGCGTCGAGGCCTCGTAGACGTTGCCCGAAATCATCATGGAGTCGGCGCTCTCGCCGGTCGAGAACGTGAACGTGAAGTTCTCGAAGACGTTGCCCTCGTTGAGGTCGGAGAGGCAGTCGGCGAAGTCGAGCGTGTAGGTGGTGGCGGGCAGCAGCTCGTCGTCGAACGCCACCATCACCTGGCGGGCATGGGCCTCGACGCGCGGCTTCTTGGCCATAGGCGGCGACATGACGAACTTTTGTTCGGCGTCTTTGAGCTGGACGTTCTCGTCGAAGTATATCGTCACCGCCTTGCCTCGGAAGTCCGTGGCCCCGGCCCCGGGCACAGACGAAATCATGCGGGGGGGGCGGACGTCGCGCGGGCCGCCTGTCGGCGTCCCGGGATTGGCGCACCCCCACGCCAGGGCCATCAACGCCGCTCCGGCCGCCAGGGGGCAGAGCGGGCGCAGGAGGCCGCGCACATTGTGGACTGTTGACACTGCGAGAAAAGAGGGGAAAATTGCGGACGCTAAGTTAGCAAAAAGGGGCGGCGCGTGGAAAACTATTATATTTGCCGAAGAAACAAACCAAGATGGGAAGCACGAAATCGCCATACAGTCGCGAAGAGAACGAGGAGGCCTGGACGGCATGGGAGTGTCTGACGCGGACGGGCGTGAGCATATTCTTGACGGGGCGCGCCGGGACGGGCAAGACCACATTCTTGAAGCGGCTGCGCGAGGCGAGCCTCCGCCACATGGTGGTCGTGGCCCCGACGGGCGTGGCAGCCATAAACGCCGGCGGCGTCACCATCCACTCCTTTTTCCAGATAGCCCCGTCGCTGAACCTCCCCGGCACGCCACTGGAGCAGAGCCGCACAATCCGCCGGAGCAAGCTCAAGCTGATGCGCAGCATCGACCTGCTCGTCGTCGACGAGGTGAGCATGGTGCGCCCCGACCTGCTCGACGCCGTCGACGCGCGCTTGCGGCAAGTGAGGCACAACGACGCCCCCTTTGGAGGGGTGCAGCTCCTGCTCATCGGCGACCTGATGCAGCTCTCGCCCGTGGTCAAGGCCGAGGAGGAGGAACTCTTGCGGAGCTACTACCCCACCCCCTACTTCTTCTCCAGCCGCGCCCTGCAGCAGGTCCGGTATCACGTCATCGAGCTCCGCCACATCTACCGTCAGACGGAGCAGCAGTTCATCGGGCTTCTGAACAAGGTGCGCAACAACGACATGAGCGACGACGACCTGCGCCTGCTCAACAGCCGCTACAAGCCCGGGTTCGACCCGGCCGACGGCGAGCGCTACATCCGCCTCACGACCCACAACGCCACCGCCGACGGCCTCAACACCGAGCGGCTCGCCCGGCTTGGCGGCGCCCCTCACGTCTACGAGTGCGCCACGTCGGGGACATTCCCCGAAAAGGCGTACCCCGCCGAGAGCCGCCTGACCTTGAAAGAGGGCGCGCAGGTGATGTTCCTCAAGAACGACCCCCAGGGGCGCTTCTTCAACGGCAAGATTGGCCGCGTGACGCGTCTCGGCGACGAGGGCGTGACAGTCTCGTCGGACGACGAGCACGGCGAAATTGAGGTGCGCCGCGACACGTGGCAGAACATATCCTACAACTTGAACAAGGACACCGGCGAGGTGGAGCAGACCGTCGAGGGCACATTCTCCCAGCTGCCCCTCCGCCTGGCGTGGTCGATAACCATCCACAAGAGCCAGGGCCTGACGTTCGACCGCGCCATAATCGACGCCGGCTCGTCGTTCTCGCCCGGACAGGTCTACGTGGCGCTGAGCCGCTGCCGCTCTTTCGAGGGGATGGTGCTCAGCACCCGCATCTCGCGCGGGAGCATCATGACGGACCGCTCCGTGGAGCAGTACATGGGCGACCGCGGCGGACACCGAATCTCGCGCGAAGAGCTGGACCGCTTCGCCTCCGACTATGCCGTGACGGTCATGGCGGACCTGTTCGACTTCCGCTCCATAACCGTCTGCGCCCACCGCATCATGCGCCTCCTGGAGGAGAGCTACTCGACAACCTACCCCGCCCTCATATCCGAGATTGGCTCAGCCCTGAGCCGCTGCGACACCGAGATTTGCGCTCCGGCGCAGAGATTCTCCGTCATCTGCCGCCAATGCCACGCCGGGGGGGGCGACATCGTGGCCAACGAGGCGCTGATGGCGCGCGCCGCCAACGGGGCCAAATATTTCGAGAGCCGGGCGCGCGAGATTCTCGACCCCCTCGTGGCGACGACGGCCCTGACGCTGAACAACAAAGAGGTGGAGCGGCGGCGGTCGGACCTGCGCGCGTCGCTAGTCCAGGAACTGACGGTCAAGCACGCCACGCTGCGGGTCGTGGCGAACGGCGGGTTCAACCCCACGCGGATTGTGGCGGCGAAAGCCATGGCAATATCGAAAGAACCCGACGAGGAGTCGCTGCGCGCGGCCAAGGTCGAGGCCGACGAGCGCGAGGTGACGAACAAAGACCTCTACAAGGACCTCAAGACGTGGCGCACGTCGCTCATAGAGGGGACGACTACGCCCGCGTACACAATCTTGAGCAACGCCGTCCTCATGAACATTGCCGACACGGTGCCGACGAGCCTCAAGGAGCTCCGGGGGGTGAAGGGCCTGGGCGATGTCAAGATTGAGAAATATGGCGCCGACCTCCTCGCCGTGATTGGGCGGCACTTCGCCAAGGGGGCGCGCGCCGCAGGCCGGGAGCAACGCCCCAAGATGCAGCGCACGAAAAAAGAGCCGAGAACCAGCACCGTGGAGCTCTCCGTCGAGGCGTTCAAGAGGCTTGGCGACATCGACGCCGTGGCCAAAGAGCGGGGGCTGGCCCGCAGCACCATTGCCGGCCACCTGGTCCGCTCCATTGGCGAGAGCGGGCTGGACATCGACGACATCATGGGCGCCGAGCGCCACCGCGAGCTGCGCCGCATGGTGGAGGCCATGCCGGAGGGCGAGACGCAATTTCAGAAAGAGACGATGAGCGGGAAATTCGAGTACAGCGAGTTCCGATACGTCCTCGACGAAGTGAGGGGCGGGCGGGAATGAGCCGCCAGGCGACGCCCCCCATCACAGGCCCAGGGCGGGAGCGTCGGAAAGGGGCAGCAGGACTTCGGCCACGCCGTCGGCGGGCAGGCCCATAAGCTCACCGGGCCCGAACTTGCGCAACCCGCCGCCGTAGACCCTGCCGCGGGTCTCCAAGACATCGGGCGGGATGGAGTTGAGCGCCCGCCATACGGACTGGAGATTGCCGCCGTGGCGCAGGGCGGCGGCATATTGCGGGAGGGGGTGGAGATTGAGATAGACATTGGCCGTGACGACGCGGCCCACGTTCCAGATGAAACGGAAAGACCCGCCAGTCCTGCCCATGTAGGGGATGACGAAAGGGGCGGGAGCAGGACGCGGGCATGAGTACCACGGCCTGCGCTGCCGGCAAAATGTAGCCCGACGGCACACCTTGCGACGCGCCCTGCTCGACATACCTCCACGTGGAGGGGAACCGCGAGCGGAGCGTCTGCTCGTCGGCGGCGCACGAGAAGAGGCTCAGGTCGGAACCCTAGACCCTTGTCGCATCTTTGGGCAAGTGGCGCGGGGCCGGCATGATTGGGGCAAGGAACTCGTCTGCTATGCCGCGCGCCCTGGCATCCTCCGTCTTGACGATGAAGAAACCGTTGTCGCCGGTGGCGACGCCGCACTTGGCCTTGAAAAAGTCGCCCAAGACATATTTGTGCCCCGACGGGCCGCGTAGGGACTGAACAGAGGCGTCCACTTGTCCGACGGGCGCAAAGAGACGACGAGGACACTCACGCGCGAAGCCGGGTCCCCGAGGCTTCCGCCCGAAGTCAACTCGACCGGCAGTCCGCCGTCGGGCGGCACATTTCGGAACACCACGACACAGGAACTGACCAAGGCGTCGCCGAACTGCACGCTGTCCGCCGCAAACCTATGCACCCGGAGCAACCGGACCCGCGACACTAGGAACTGCTTGACGGCAACATCTCGACGCCGAACCCGCGTTCCTCCCTGCCTCGAAGGACCGCCTTGACGGCCACCCCAATGTGATGGTGCCGGACGCAGGGCGGGTTGGCAACAAGACAATTGAACTTCTCCTCTGGCGGCTGTTGACGCAGTAAGTCGGCGATGCGGATGTCGATTGGGAATCCGCTCCAAAAGGGTCTGCGCCGGGCGGCCATAGCGCTCGTCGACCTCGAAGCCTACCGCCTTGCACATCTGCCCCCCCGAAAGTCTCAACCGCCGCCGAGCAGAACGCCCCAAGCCCCATGGCCGGCTCGAGGAACGAGACCTGCCCGCCCCCGACAACGCCCTTGACGACCCGCATTATCTCGCACGCCAGCGCATAGGGCGTGGGAACTGCCCCAATGCATTGCGCTCCCTGGACTCTTTTTGCGCATCGAGTTGTCTTTGAAGCTGTTGGCGGCGTTCTTCGATAGGTGTCATAGTCCCGCTTTTAGAAAATCGTCCATTGTGCTAAAGTAGCCATTCCGCATGACGGGTGCAACGGTCGTCCGGACTCAAGCCTACCGCCATTCACTAATTACTCCACAATATTTTCTCTAGATTCGCCCATTGAGCAAAAATTGCATACATTTGTGACGTTTAGCAAACAGGCACCTGCATCTTCAAACACATGTTCTTCACAAACACCAAACTTAACGAGACCCAGCGATGGAACTAAAA
Source organism: uncultured Marinilabiliaceae bacterium (assembly GCA_964481855.1). Lineage (GTDB taxonomy): Bacteria > Bacteroidota > Bacteroidia > Bacteroidales > Marinilabiliaceae > W3P20-009. The sequence continues at coordinate 38,774 of CAYZUH010000013.1, read as the reverse complement.
AGAGACCTGGCGGCGGCGGCCCTGTGCGCGGCCCTGCTCGCCTCCTGCGGACGCTCGCCCGAAGCGTCGAGACCCTACAACGAGGGCGTCAACATCATCCCGGCGCCGCAGGCGCTAGAGTTGCGGGAGGGCGCCTTCACCCTCCGCGACGGCATGACGATTGGCGCCACGACGCCCGACGGCCGCGCCGTCGCGGGCTTCTTCGCCGAGAAGATGGGGCGCGCCACGGGCTACAGGCTGGGGGTGGCGGACGAGGGCGACATACGCCTCAGCCTCGCCGACGACCCGGCCCTGGGCGAGGAGGGCTACCGGCTCGACGTGACCCCCAAGGGCGTCTCGGCGACCGCCGCGACGGCGCAGGGGCTGTTCTACGCCATGCAGAGCTTCATGCAACTGCTGCCCGCCGAGATAGAGAGCCGCACGCCCGTGGAGGGGCTGGCGTGGAGCGCCCGCTCCGTCAGCGTCGAAGACGCGCCCCGCTTCGCCTACCGCGGCCTCATGATAGACCCCTGCCGCCACTGGATGACCGTCGACGAGATCAAGCGTCAGATAGACGTCATGGCGATGCTCAAAATCAACCGCCTGCACTGGCACCTGACCGAGGACCAGGGCTGGCGCATAGAGATTAAGAAATACCCGAAGCTGACGGAGGTGGGCGGCAAGCGCGTCGAGGGCGAGGGGACGGAGTACGGGCCTTTCTTCTACACCCAGGACGAGGTGCGCGACGTGGTCAAATATGCCGCCGACAGGTTCATCACCGTCGTGCCGGAGCTGGAGATTCCGGGCCACGGGCTGGCCGCCATAGCCGCCTACCCGGAGCTGTCGTGCACGGGCGAGGCCACGACTCCCAGGGTCATATGGGGCGTGGAGGACATCGTCATGTGCCCCGGCCGCGAGGAGACGTTCGCTTTCCTGCAAGACGTCATCGACGAGATGGCACCCCTCTTCCCCGGAAGCTACTTCCACATTGGCGGCGACGAGTGCCCCAAAGACCGCTGGAGGAAGTGCCCGCGGTGCCAGAAGCGCATCCGCGACCTGGGCACCAAGGGCGACGCCCGCCACACGGCCGAGGAGATGCTGCAGACCTACGTCGTGGAGCGCGTGGAGAAATACCTGGCCGGATATGGCAAGCGCATCATAGGCTGGGACGAGATATTGGAGGGCGCCCCCGCCCCGACGGCCACCGTCATGTCGTGGCGCGGCGAGGCCGGCGGCATAGCGGCGGCCTTGGCGGGTCACGACGCCATCATGACCCCCAGCTCCAACGGCCTCTACCTGGACCACTATCAGGGCGACAGCAAGATTGAGCCCGTCGCCATCGGCGGGTTCTCGACATTGGAGAAAGTCTACGGCTACGACCCCGTGCCCGACACGCTAGCCAAGATGGGCCTGGGCGGCCGGATAGCCGGCGTGCAGGCCAACGTATGGAGCGAGTACCTCTACAGCAACAGCCAGCGCGAATACATGACCTACCCGCGCGCCCTGGCCATTGCCGAGATTGGGTGGACACCCGCGGCGCGCAAGGACTTCGGCGACTTCGCCCGCCGAGTGGACAACGCCTACGTGCGCCTCGACGGCATCGGCGTGGAATATCACATCCCACAGCCCGAGCAACCCGGCGGCTCGCTGAACCACGTGGTCTTCACCGACCGGGCCACGCTGGAGTTCAAGACCAGCCGCCCCATGACCATGGTCTACACCACCGACGGCACCGAGCCCACGCCGCAGTCGGCCGTCTACGACAAGCCGCTGACATTCGCCGAGAGCGGCACCCTGCGCATCGCCACCCTGCTCCCGTCGGGGCGCATGAGCCGCACGCGCGTGATAACGGTGGAGAAGCGCGGCCTGGCGGCGGCAGTGAGCCCCGAAGGGCTCGAACCCGGCCTCACGATGCGCGTGACGGACGGGATGTATCTCAACGTCAAGGAGCTGGACGACGCCAAGCGCGAGCCGCGGGTCTCGAAGACCATCTCGTCGCTGCGCGAGCTGACGTCGTTCATCCCCCCGGCCCCGCACATGAGGGGCATGGAGCAGTATGCCGCCGTGGCGGAGGGCTACGTGGACATCCCCGACAGCGGCGTCTACGTCGTCTCGTCGGACCTTGAGGAGGTATGGATTGACGGCGAGCTGCTGGTGGACAACAGCGGCGAGGTGAAGCGCTTCTCGCGCAACGACAGCTCGATAGCCCTGGAGGGCGGCAAGCACGCCCTGCGCGTCGTCTTCCTGGGCCACATAATTGGCGGATGGCCGTCCAACTGGGGCGACGGCTCCGTGCGGCTCCGCAAGATTGGCGGCGCAGAGGGCTTCAAGCCCGTGACGCCCGAGATGCTGTGGCACTAAGGAGGAGGGAGGGCCTGACAATGATTGAGGCAAAAGGACTGCTGATGCTCGCCGCCGGGGCCTCTCTCGCCCTCTCGGCGCAGGCCGCCAAGAGGAAGCGCGCGGCCAAGCCCAACTTCGTCATCATCTTGGCCGACGACTTGGGGTGGGGCGACGTGGGGTGCTACGGGCAAAGGCTCATCGAGACCCCGAACATAGACCGCATGGCGCGAGAGGGGATGCGCTTCACCCAGGCCTATTCGGGCTCTCCCGTCTCGGCGCCGTCGCGCGCCTCGCTCATGACAGGCCAACACTCGGGGCACACCCTGGTGCGCGGCAACCGCGAGCACTGGAAGGGGCGCCCGACGATGCTCTATGGCGACAACGTGGAATACTCCGTGGCGGGGCAAGAGCCCTATGCCGCGGGGCACACCCTGCTACCGGAGGTCATGAAGCGGAACGGCTACGCCACCGGGATGTTCGGCAAGTGGGCCGGCGGGTATGAGGGTTCGGCCTCGACACCCGACAAGCGCGGCGTCGACGAATATTTTGGCTACATATGCCAGTACCAGGCACACCTCTACTACCCTAACTTCCTCAACCGCCACAGCAAGTCGGCCGGCGACACCGGCACCGTCCGCGTCGTCTTGGAGGAGAACATCCGCCACCCGATGTTCGGCCCCGGCTACCGCGACCGCACCCAATATTCCGCCGACCTCATCCACCAGGCCGGCATGGACTGGCTGGGGCGCCAGAGCGCCGACAAGCCATTCTGCGGCATCTTCACCTACACCCTGCCCCACGCCGAGCTGTGGGGGCCCCAGGACTCGCTCGTGGCTCGCTACAAGCGGCGTTTCTTTGAAGACAAGACGTGGGGCGGCGACGAGGGCTCGCGCTACAACGCCTCGGAGCACGTCCACGCCCAGTTCGCCGCCATGGTCTCGCGCCTCGACGCCTACGTTGGGCAAATCTTGGCAAAACTGGAACAAAAGGGCCTGGCCGACAACACGCTCGTCATCTTCACAAGCGACAACGGCCCCCACCGCGAGGGCGGGGCCGACCCGGCATTCTTCAACAGCGGCGGCGGCATGAGGGGCATCAAGCGCGAGTGCTTCGAGGGCGGCATCCGCGAGCCCTTCGTGGCGTGGTGGCCCGGGCGCGTGGCTGGCGGGACGGAGAGCGACCACATGCTGTCGTTCCAAGACATATTGCCAACCCTTTGCGAACTGATGGGCGACAAGGGCTTCCCCGCCAAATACCTGAACAGGGAGACGCCCGACGACTGCTTCGACGGCATATCCTTCGCCCCCACGCTTCTCGGCACTGGCACCCAGCCGGAGCACGGGCACCTCTATTGGGAGTTCCACGAGACGGACCAAATCGGCGTGCGCAAGGGCGAATGGAAACTTGTCACAGTCCGAGGCGTGGCGCACCTCTTCAACCTGACGGACGACATTGGCGAGAAGCACGACCTCTCCGCCCAATATCCCGACCGCGTGGAGCGGATGGTGGACATCATCCACGAAGAGCACAGGCCCAACGCCCTGTTTCCCATAACACTACCCGACAAAACAAAACGACCAAGACAATGAAGAAAGCAATTGTAGGCGCCACGCTTCTGGCGACGGCTCTCTTGGGCGCATCCTGCTCCTCGCCCGCCGGGCAGGAGGAGCTTTTCGTCAAGCACGTCGAGTTCCCGCCCGGCGCCACCGTGGAGCAGAAAGCAGACATGGCCGCGCGCCTCGTCCCCGCCCCTTGGCAATATGAGTGGCAGCAGCTGGAGCTGACGGCGTTTCTCCACTTCGGCATCAACACCTTCACCGACCGCGAGTGGGGCGACGGCAAGGAAGACCCCTCCCTGTTCAACCCCACGGAACTCGACGCCGACCAGTGGGTGCGCGTCCTCAAAGAGGCCGGGTTCAAGATGGTGATACTGACCGCCAAGCACCACGACGGATTCTGCCTGTGGCCCACAGCCACGACGAGCCACTCCGTGGCCTCGTCGCCCTGGCGCGGCGGACGCGGCGACGTGGTGGGCGAACTGCAAAAGGCGTGCGAGCGCCACGGCATGAAGTTCGGCGTCTACCTCTCCCCATGGGACCGCAACGCCGAGAGCTACGGAGACTCGCCCCGCTACAACGAGTTCTTCCTCCGCCAGCTCACCGAGCTGCTTACCAACTATGGGCGAGTGGACGAGGTGTGGTTCGACGGAGCCAACGGCGAGGGGCCCAACGGCAAGAAGCAGGAATATGACTGGGACTCGTACTTGAAGACCATCCGCGAGCTCCAGCCCCAAACCGTCACGGCCATCATGGGCGACGACGTCCGATGGGTTGGCAACGAGCGCGGGCTGGGCCGCGAGACGGAGTGGAGCGCAACGGTCCTGGCCCCCGGCAGCTACTCCCGCTCGGCAACGAGCAACAACGCGCTCGGCATAACCAACATGTCGAAAGACCTGGGGAGCCGCGCCATGCTGGAGCGGGCCACAGAGGCATTCTGGTACCCGTCGGAAGTGGACGTGTCGATCCGCCCGGGATGGTTCTACCACTCCGACCAAGACGGCAAGGTGAAGAGCCTCCGACAGCTTGCGGACATATACTACGAGTCGGTGGGCCGCAACTCCGTACTGCTCCTCAACATCCCCCCCGACCGCCGCGGCCTGATTCACGAGGCCGACGCCAAGCGGCTGAAAGAGTTCGCCGACTTCCGCGCCAAGACCTTCGCCGACAACAAGGTCGGAAGCAAGGCGACGGCGTGGACGGCACGAGCGGGCGAGACGCGGGAGTTCGCACTAAAGGGCGCAGGCGAGATAAACACCGTCTTGCTGCAGGAGGACATCACCAAAGGGCAACGCGTCGAGAAGTTCACCGTCGAGGCCCAGACAGCCGACGGATGGCGCACCGTGGCGCAAGGCACGACCATTGGCTACAAACGGCTTATGCTCTTCCAAAAAGTCAAGGCCGGCAAGCTCCGGGTGAAAATCGACTCGTGCCGCCTGACGGCCAACATATCCGCCGTGGGGGCATATCTCGCCCCGCCGACCGAGGAGGCGCAGGGCGAGGCGGAGTGGAACAACATGCCGCGCTCGGAGTGGAAGAGCGTCTCGGCGCAACCGCTGACCATAGACCTTGGCCGCAGCGTCACACTACGCAACTTCACCTACGCCCCTGCCGGCGAGGAGGCCCGCCCCACCACGGCGTTCAAGTTCAGACTCTCGACAAGCGGAGACGGCGAGAAATGGAGCGAGACGGCCAACGGCGAGTTCAGCAACATAGTGAACAACCCCATCCCGCAGACAATCAAAATCCGGGAGACCCCGGCAGTGAGGTTCGTGAAGATTGAGGGGACGACCGTCGACGGCGCCCCCGCCACAATAGCGGCGGAGGAGCTTGGACTGTGGATTGCCGAATAGGGGGGGGAGAAAAGAAACGGGCACAGACAAACATCGGAGACAACTCACACACAATGAAAGGAATATCGACAGCGGCACTGCTCTCGGCCGCCCTACCGTGCCTGGCGGCCGGGCAAACGGCGGAACTGGCGTACTGGCAAGACGTGCAGACAACGCACGTCAACACGCAATATCCGCGCAACTCGTTCATGACCTACGCCGACAAGAGCCAGGCGGCGTCCATGCGCTGGGAGGACAGCCCCTACTACCAGTCTCTCAACGGGACGTGGAAGTTCTTCTTTGTCGACAGCTACCGAGACCTGCCGCCGGGCATAACAGACGCCGCGATAAGCACCGACGAGTGGGCGGACATCAAAGTCCCCGGCAACTGGGAGATTCAGGGCTTCGGCACGGCCATATACACCAACCACGGCTACGAATTCCAGCCCACCAACCCTCAGCCGCCCACCCTGCCGGAGGAGAACCCCGTGGGTGTCTACAGCCGCACGTTCACGGTGCCAGACGCATGGGCGGGGCGCAACGTCTTCCTGCGCATCGAGGGGGCGAAGTCGGGCTGCTACGTCTACGTGAACGGGGCCGAAGTGGGGTATAACGAAGACTCCAAGAACCCCGCGGAATATCTGCTCGACCCCTACCTGCGCCGCGGCGAGAACCGTCTGACGCTGAAGATTTTCCGATGGAGCACGGGCTCCTACCTGGAGTGCCAGGACTTTTGGCGCATAAGCGGAATTGAGCGCGACGTGTTCCTCTTCTCTCAGCCCAAGACCGCCGTGCGCGACTTCAGCATCACCTCGACGCTCGACGACTCCTACACCACCGGCGTCTTCGGGCTGAGCGTGGGCATGAGGAACATGGGCGACAAGGCCTCGGACGTCAGCCTGGGCTACGAGCTGCAAGACGCCGCGGGCAACGTCGTGGCGAAAGGGGACCAGCGCCTCGAAGTAGACCCCTCGCTCGGCGCCACGCACACGTTCGAGTGCGACATCCCCGGCGTCAGGACGTGGACCTCGGAAGCCCCGAACCTCTACCGCCTCTACATCAGCCTCGGAGAGGGCGGGCGGCCTACCGAGGTTATCCCCCAACGGGTCGGATTCCGCCGCATAGAGATTAAGGAGACGGAGCTGAAGTCTCCCAACGGGCGCGCCTGCACCCTGCTGCTGGTCAACGGCCAGCCACTGAAGCTCAAGGGCGTAAACATCCACGAACACAACCCGGAGACGGGGCACTACGTGACCGAGGGACTCATGCGCCGCGACATCGAACTCATGAAACAGGCAAACATCAACACCGTGCGCCTGTGCCACTACCCCCAGGACCGCCGCTTCTACGACCTGTGCGACGAGCTTGGCCTCTACGTCTATGACGAGGCCAACATCGAGAGCCACGGGATGTATTACAACCTGGGCAAAGGAGGCACCCTGGGCAACAACCCCGAATGGCTCCGCCCCCACATCTACCGGACTGTCAACATGTTCGAGCGCAACAAGAACCATCCGTCGGTCACCATCTGGAGCCTGGGCAACGAGGCGGGCAACGGCTACAACTTCTACGAGACCTACCTGTGGCTCAAGCGCGCCGACAAGGGCGTCATGGGCCGCCCCGTGTGCTACGAGCGCGCCCAGTGGGAGTGGAACACCGACATGTACGTGCCCCAATACCCCTCGGCGGCGTGGCTGGAGGGCATGGGGCGCAGCGGCAGCGACCGCCCGGTCGTGCCGTCGGAATACGCCCACGCAATGGGCAACTCGACCGGCAGCCTCTGGGACCAGTGGCAGGCCATCTACAAATATCCGAACCTGCAAGGCGGCTACATATGGGACTGGGTGGACCAGGGCATTCTGCGGCACGACGAGCAGGGACGCCCCTACTGGGCCTACGGCGGCGACTTCGGCACCGACATGCCGTCGGACGGCAACTTCTTGTGCAACGGCATCGTCGGCCCCGACCGCACCCCGCACCCCGGCTACTACGAGATGAAATATGCCCACCAGGACGTGGCGTTCGATGCCGCGGACGCGGCCGCAGGCCGGTTCACGGTCAGGAACCGCTTCTACTTCACGAGCCTGGGCAAATATGACATTTCGTGGACTCTGCGCGAGAACGGCAAGACCATCCGCAACGGCAAGCTGAAACTCGACGTCCCCCCGCAGGGCGAGACGCCCGTGACAATCGACGTGAGGGGGCTGAAGCGGAAAGAGGGGACGGAATACTTTGTCGAGTTCCGCGCCTCGGTGGCCGCCGCCGAGCCGACGCTCCCCGCCGGCCACGTCATCGCCCAACAGCAATTCCGCCTCCCGATAGAGCCGCGGGGGCGGACATTCAAGACCCGCGGCGCGGCCCTGGCGTGCTCGCAGGAGGGCGACATCCTGCGAGCCTCGTCGGCGGACGTGACGTTCGAGTTCGACAAGCGCAAAGGAGCTGTCACAGCCTGGCGCGTCGGCAAGACGGAATACTTCCACGACGGCTTCGGCTTCCGCCCCAACTTCTGGCGCGGCCCGACGGACAACGACTATGGCAACCAGGCCCCCCGGCGCCTCCAAGTGTGGAAAGAGGCCAGCCGCGACTTCAAGGTGACCGACGCCACAGTGCAGATGGACGGCGGCGCCGCCGTGATAAACGCCCGCTACTCGCTCCCGGCGGGCAACGCCTACGTGGCGACCTACCGCGTCTTCCCCTCGGGCGCCGTCAAGGCCGACTTCACGTTCACCGGCACCGACCAGGCGTCGCGCCGCACGGACGTCTCCGAGGCCGAGGCGCAGGCCACGTTCACCCCCGGACGCGACAACGCCGCCAAGAACGCCATGGTAGTGCCGCGCATCGGGATCCGCTTCCGGGTGCCCGCCGCCATGAACGCGGTGACATACTTCGGGCGCGGCCCCATGGAGAACTACCAAGACCGCAACGCCGGCCAAATGGTTGGAGTGTTCGCCACGACAGCCGACGACATGTACTACCCCTACGTCCGCCCGCAAGAGAATGGGCACCGCACGGAGACTCGCTGGCTCACACTCGGCGACAGAAGAGGCGGACTCTCCATCTACGCCGACTCGCTCGTGGGCTTCAACGCCCTGCGCAACAGCGTCGAAGACTTCGACGGCGAGGAGAGCGTCAACCGCGACTACCAGTGGAACAACCGCAACGAGGCGGAACGCAAAGACCACGACCCCGCCAAAGCCCGCAACATCAAGCCTAGGCAGACACACATCGACGACATCTCGCCCCGCGACTTCGTGGAAGTGTGCGTAGACATGAAGATGATGGGCGTAGGCGGCTACGACAGCTGGGGCGCAGTCCCCGACCCGCAGTACCTGATTCCTGCAAACATGGAGTACAAATGGGGCTTCACCGCCGTGCCTCAATAGGGCGCGGGCGGACGTCCCCGCCCACCCAAAAACCTAAAGACCAAAAAGAGATGAAAGCCAAGACACTCACCCTGCTCCTGACGTGGGTGCTATGCGCGACAGGCACCATGAGCCAGACCACATTCGCCCCCGACAAACTCTACACCCTCTCGCCCACCGGGCAGGGGGGCAGAGCCGTCGTGCGCTCGGAAGCCGGCGTAGACCTCCGGGCGGCCGACCCGACGGCCAAAAGCCAGGCGTGGAGCATAACAAGCCTCTCGGGAAGCTACAGGCTGATGGACCCCGAGCGCGCGAAAGCCATATGCGCCGCCCCCGACAAGACGCTCCGCCTGGCCGAGAACAACGGCAGCGACGAGAGCCAGCTGTGGAGACTCGAAGCCGCCGGCGACGACGGATTCCTGTGGGTCTCGGCCAACATGCCCGACATGGCCGTGGCGAGCCAAGCCGACGGGCGGCTGACCCTGGTCGGGAAAGAAGAGGCGCGGGGGAGGCGCGCCCTGTGGGCATTCTCGCCCTCGCGGTACGCCGAAGACGCCGGGACGGCCGCCGCGCCAAGCGCGGCGGAGCGGCCCTATTGGGAGAACGAGGCCATCTTTGCCGAGAACAAGGAGCCGGGCCACGCCACCTACATGCCCTACCCCACTCCCGAGGAGATGCTCGCCGACCGCGCATATTACGCCACGCCGTGGGTCACGCCACGCAACAGCGCCTACATGAGCCTCGACGGGACGTGGAAGTTCAACTTCGCCCGCTCGCCAGAGGAGCGCCCGCTCGACTGCTTCGCCGACGGGTTCGACGCCTCGGCGTGGGACGACATCGCCGTCCCCTCGAACTGGGAGATGCAGGGCTACGACCGCCCGATATATTGCAACGTAGAATACCCTCACTCCAACACCCCGCCGTTCATCCGCGCCCGCCCCGGCTACAACGACGGCGGGGCAAACTACGCCGTCAACCCCGTCGGGACGTACATCCGCCAGTTCACCCTGCCGCAATCGTGGCTAGGACACCGGACGTTCGTCCACTTCGGCGGCATATACAGCGCCGCTATGGTATACCTCAACGGCCACTACATAGGCTACAGCCAAGGGTCGAACAACGTGGCGGAATTCGACCTCACGCCCCACCTCCGCGGCGGGACAAACCAACTAGCGGTGCAGGTGTTCCGCTGGAGCGACGGCTCATACCTGGAGTGCCAGGACATGTTCCGCATGAGCGGCATCTTCCGCAGCGTATGCCTCTACCGCACCCCGACTGTCGCCATCCGCGACCACCGCGTCAGCACCACCATCCTGGGCGGATTCGGCGGGGCGCCGCGCGGCAAGACGGAGGTCAACGTGAGCGTCTCGGTGGACAACCGCGACCGACGGGCGTTCCGCAAAGAGGTGACGGCGGAGCTTTGGTCGCCCGACGGGCGCATGGTGGCCCGCGGCTCAGCCACGGCGGCGGGAGGCCCCGCAGACACCATCGTGAGCCGCGACATAGCGCTGAGCGTCGCCGGCGACGTCATGCTGTGGAGCGCCGAGCGCCCCAACCTCTACACCGTCCGCATCGTCCAAAGCGACGGGGGCAAGGCCGAGATGGCATTCTCGACGAAACACGGCTTCCGCCACATCGAGGTCCGCGGCCCGCTTGTCTACCTCAACGGCGCCCGCGTCTTCTTCAAGGGCGTGAACCGCCACGACACGCACCCCCTCCTGGGCCGCGCCGTCACGACGGAGTCGATGCTAGAGGACGTCTTGCTCATGAAGCGCAACAACATCAACACCATTCGCACGTCTCACTACCCCAACGCCGCGCGGATGTACGCCATGTTTGACCACTATGGCCTCTACTGCATGGACGAGGCCGACCTTGAAGACCACGCAAACCAGGAGATTAGCGACATGGCGTCGTGGATTCCCGCCTTCACCGACCGCATCCGCCGCATGATTGAGCGCGACAAGAACCACCCCAGCGTCATCTTCTGGAGCATGGGCAACGAGGGCGGCGGAGGCGAGAACTTCCGCCACTGCTACGAGACGGCCAGGAGCATGGACAGCCGCCCCGTCCACTACGAGGGGACGCGCGACGACAAACCCTATGGGGGAAACCGCTTCTCCGACCTGTTCTCGAAGATGTATCCGGGCATGGGATGGATGGAGCAGTACGCCAACACGTTCGACCGCCCCATGTTCATATGCGAATACGCCCACGCCATGGGCAACGCCGTTGGCAACCTGCGGGAGTATTGGGACGCCATCGAGGCCAGCAGCTCCATCATTGGCGGGGCCGTGTGGGACTGGGTAGACCAATCCATCTATGAGCCGAGCGAAATCAAGGCCGGGACGTACCGCGGCCGCCTCCGCACGGGCTACGACTTCCCCGGCCCCCACCAGGGCAACTTCTGCAGCAACGGCATAATCCCCTCGACCCGCCACGAGTCGCCCAAACTCAAGGAGGTCAAGGCCGTCCACCAATGGGCGACGTTCCGCCTCGCCGGGACCGACACGGAGGCCAACACGGCAACGGTGACAGTCCGCAACAAATATGACTTCACCGACCTTGCGGACTTCGACCTCGTGGCCCAGACTGTACTGAACGGCAACATCGTAGGCGAACTGAGCCACACCCTGCCCCCAGTGGCGCCTGGAGACTCAGCCACAATAGCCGTGGCCCTCGACGGCGCCGACCTGGGCCGCGCCGCCAAGAGCGGCGACGAAGTGCTGCTCAACCTCTCGTTGCGCCGCCGCAACGCCACGACATGGTGCGAAGCAGGGCACGAAGACGCGGCGGCGCAAATGGAACTGGCAAGGCGCGGCGCACTGCCGGCAATAGGCGGGCGGGGACGGAAGCTGCCCGTGGCCGAAAGCGGCGAGACCCTCACCGTGGGCGACGGAGAGTTCTCGGCCAGGTTCGCAAAAACGACGGGGCGGCTGACGTCGCTCGTGATGGGCGGCAGGGAGGTCGTGGCGCAGGAGATGGGCTTCGTCTTCGACAACCATCGCTGGATTGAGAACGACAGATTCTCCGACACCGACGCGCATTTGGAGACTGGCGGCACACTGAAATGGCGGCGCGAGGGGAAGAGCGTAGTGGTCGAGACGCGCCGCGGCGGCTCGCTGTGCAACAGCACGATTGTCTACACCCTGCACCCCCAGGGCATTGTCGACATGGATGTCCGCCTTGCCCCCCAGACGTCCGACCTGCGCCGCGCCGGACTGGTGTGCATGGTGGACAGCGCACTGGGCCAAGCCGACTATTGGGCCCACGGACCGTGGGAGAACTACAACGACCGTAAGAGCGGATGCCCCATAGGCCGTTACAGGACACGGATTGACCGAATGGGCGGCGAATATGTCAAGCCCCAGAGCATGGGCGGGCGCGAGGGCCTGCGCGAGCTGACCTTGACCGACGCCGGGGGGCGCGGCATACGGATTGAGACCGAGGGCGAAGTGGCTTTCTCGGCGCAACGCTACACCGACGCCGACCTCATGGAGTCGAACCATCTGTGGGCACTAGACAAACGGCCATACATTGTGCTGCATCTCGACGCCATGGTGCGCGGCGTGGGCAACGGCAGTTGCGGGCAAGACGTGGACACAATTGAGAAATATCGGATTCCCCAACAGCCATTGAGCTATAAGCTCCGCATTAGCAAGGCCGACACAAGCAAAAACAGATAGCAAACAGAACAAAATATCATCCAATACGTAGAACACCTCAAAAACACATCAGATTATCCAATTTAGTAATTCAATCGTACCATGAAGAGTAAGATTCTATTGCTACCACTCCTTGCCGGGCTGCTTCTAGCCGCCTGCCAAAAAGGTGACGAGCCGAGGCCCGTCCAACCTTTGACCCAGTTGGCGCAACAGAACCTGCTGAACAAGTACCCTGCCGCCCAAAACATCTCGTGGCAGACCAAGGGGGACTACGTTGTAGCCACATTCACTCTCTCGTCTGAGGCTCAGGCCAACAAGACCACGACCACCGGCGGCACGCTCGCCGCATGGTTCGACACCACCGGCGCATGGCGCATGACCGAGACCGACATCCCGTTCGGCTCACTGCCGGAGGCCGTGCGCACGGCGTTCCACAACAGCGAGTACGGCCAATGGCCCCGCGACGACGTCGACGAACTGGACCGCGACGGCGTGGAGAAGATTTACGTCATCGAGGTCAAGAACGCGCTGAACGGAGTCTAGGTAGACCTCTACTACTCCGCCGACGGCGTGCTGATCAAGACCTTACGGGACTCCGGGGCGGACTATGACTACTCGGACTACATCCCCGCCAGCGAGAGCGCCATTGCCGGAGCCTCCTCAACGTGGCAACAATACATTGCCGCCAATTGGCTCAACGCCAGGATTACGGACATTGACTATGAGATGGACGAAATCGAGGTGGACATAATCGACGCCAACCGCATCCCCCGCGAGCTGGCTTTCGACGCCAGCGGAACGTGGCTTCGCACCAAGACCGAGATATACGGCCCCTCGCAAGTCCCTGCCAAGGTCCAACAGGCCTTGAAGAGCCAATATTCCGAATACTACGTCGACGACATCGACCACTACCAAACGAGCGCCGACGGGGAGTACTACCTGTTCGACCTGGAGTCGCGACAGGGCGACATCAAGGTCAGAATCAGCCCCGACGGCGCCATCAGCCTCCAAACGTCGGACATCCCGACCAACCCCAACAGCGGCACAGCGACAACAGCCGGCGTCGATGCCTTCATCCAACAGAAGTACCCCGGCGCAACGATTGTCAAGCGAGACTACGACGACGGCCTCCTGGAGGTGGACATCATCCACGAGAACCTCAAGAAAGAGGTCTGCTTCAACCGTCAGGGCAACTGGGTCTACTCGAATTGGGAAGTCGACCGCAACGAACTCCCGGCTGCCGTCTTGAACGCCAAGAACTCACGCCGCGAGTTCGCAGGTTGGTGGATTGACGGCGCCGAGTTCTACGACACCGCCAGCAATGGCCAATTCTACGAACTGGACCTTGAAGGCCCACGCGATGCGGACGCCGAGCTATATGTGCGCCCCGACGGCGAAATAATAAGTTATGACCGATGACTATGAGCAGACAAGACATCCTGCGCAGATGGAGACTATGCGCACTCCTTGCCTCAGCCGTCGCCCTGCTCCCCGCGGCCGCCACGGCGCAAAGCAACATCCCGCAAGCACAACAGCCCCCGCCCCCTCAGAGCCAACCGATGCGGCAGCAGCCGGGAGTGTATTACCAAGGGCAGGGCTACAGGTACGTGCAGAACGCCGACGTGGTGAACTTCGTGCAGACGCGCTACCCAGGATGCCAAATTTGGGAATACGACTATGACAACGGCTTCCTTGAAGTGGAGATTGTCCACGAGAACCGCAAAAAGGAAGTCCATTTCAACTCACAGAACGCATGGGTCTACTCGGAGTGGGACGTGTGGCACGGCGAGCTTCCGCAACCCGTGGTGGCGGCGATACAGCAGTCGCAGTGGCGCACGTACTACATTGACGACCTGGACTATGTCGAGATGCCAACCCGCTCGTACTACAAAGTTGAGCTGGAGTTTGGGGAGCACGAGGTCAAGCTCTTCTTCGACGCCAACGGGCGGGCGGCTCAGCCATGGTGGTACATGTGACAAACCTAACGAATATGCCTTAACATCCGCGACGGTGCGCGGGCGGCAGCCGCCGCCCGCGCACCGTCGCACCTCTCGCTCTATTCATCAAACAACGAAAAAATGCACATCTTGAAATTATGCCTGTGCGCATCCATGCTCACCATGCCAATGGCACACGCCACGGCGACCGCGACCGGCGCAATAAGTGGCGATGTCCGCGGGGTGTCGCGCCTCACGGGGCTGGGCAACCAAAACGAGCCTTTGCTCCACCTGACGCTCGACGTCGGGAACGCGACGGAGTGGGGCGACATTGAAATCGGAATGGGCGGCACTGCCACATCGGCCGACATAGACCGACTGAGGGTCTACTCCACGCCCGGCGACCATTTCGACCCCCGATTTGCCGCGGCCTATGAGCCTCTCGGCGACTGCGCCATGAGCCCCGGCGGCGTCACAATCGCCCTGTCGGGCGCCGCCAAGGCGGGGAAAAACCACCTGTGGGTTGCCGCCGACATCTCGCAAGACGCCACAGAGGGGAGGACGATTGAAACAGAGGTGCTTCGGGTCTCCACGACCGACGGCACGTTCAGCCCAGCCAAAGCCGCCGAAAGCCCTAAATGCGAGATTCTGCTCACGCGCCGCCTCATCTTCGCCCCGGGCGACTATGCGTCGCGCAACTACCGCATTCCGGCCATTGTGACCGCCGCCGACGGCACCCTGGTCGTGGCGACCGACAAAAGGAAAGCCAACCAGGGCGACCTGCCGGAAGACATCGACGTGGTGGTGAACCGCAGTTCCGACGGGGGCATGACATGGAGCCCCCCCGTCACCGTGGCCAAAGGGCAAGGCCGCTTCAAGGGCTACGGCGACGCGGCCCTGGTCCGGACCGGCGAGGAGGGAGGGCTGCTGTGCATATTCGTGGGCGGCAACGGCCTGTGGAACTCGACATCGACGGAGCCCCAGCGCACCTACGTGAGCAAGAGCCTGGACAACGGCAAGACGTGGGGCGCCCCGACGGACATAACCGACCAGCTCTACGGGGCCGGTTGCGCCGACGCCACGCGGCGCAATTGGACGGCGAGCTTCTGCACCTCGGGAGCGGCGCTCCTGGGGCGCGACGGGACGATATGGGTCGTGGCAGTGGTCCGCGAGACGGAGCGCAAGAGCGTGAAAGACCTGGCAAACTACGTGTACTACTCCGAGGACAACGGCAAGACGTGGAAAGTGTCGGCGTGCGTCATGAAAGAAGACGCCAACGAGGCCAAAATTGTGGAGACCGACGACGGCGGCCTGCTCGTCTCTATTCGCAACCAACAACGCGGCGCACGCTACTACTCGGTCTCGCACGACCGCGGGAAGACCTGGGCGCCCGTCCGGCAGTGGCAAGAGATGCAGGAGCCGGGGTGCAACGGCGACATAATCCGCTACACTTCGGCAAAAGACGGCGACGACAGGAGTCGTCTGCTCCATAGCGTGCCGAACGCCAACAGGCGGCGCAACGTCTCGGTCTTCGTGAGCTACGACGAGGGGAAGACGTGGCCCGTCAAGAAGACCGTCCAAAGCGGCGGCTCGGCCTACTCGTCGCTCTGCACACTGGCGGACGGCACCATTGGGATATATATCGAGGAGAACGAGGCGGACGACTATTCACTTTGGTTCACCCGGTTCTCGCTGGAGTGGCTGACCGACGGGAAAGAATCTCCCTTGCGGTAGGCTAGCCACACGCAAAAAAGGTGGTGCGAGGGATTGGCTCTCGCACCACCGACATAATCAATCGGCCCGTAGCCTACGACTCGTGGGGGCGGTTCGAGAACAGTATCTCACGCACTTGCTCCAAGTCGATTCCCGAATAGGAGGCAATGTCGCCCTCCGTCAGTCCTTGCTTGAACATGTTGAGCACGACGGCGACGTTCGCATCTCGCCGGCCCTCGGCACGACCCTCCGCACGGCCCTCCGCACGACCCTCCGCACGACCCTCCGCATGGCCTTTCGCACGGCCCTCCGCAATGCCGTGCTCCATTCCCTCCCGTTGGGCAGTGTTGTACGTATCGTTCGCCACCCACCAACTCTCGAAGCTGATATCGTACCTAGCAGCCTCGTCGGGCGACATCCTGGCAATCTCGGCGATGTTGAACATCCGCTTGAATGCCGGCTGATTGTTGCTGAACGGAATCTCCCTTGTATCCATAGAGTTCATGTTTGCCAAGTTATACAACCAACTGTCTATCTTCGTATGGCAGTCGCCCTCGCTCCTCCTCCTGTAGTCGGGCAACTCAAGAATGTACGCACTGATTGCGTCGGTAAAGACCTCGTTGGTCTCCTCAACCGTCAGCCTCACAGTGCGGACGGCTTGCGGCGCATCGTTGCGGACACGGAAGTTGAGGAAGAATATGCAGTAGACCGGGCGCAAGCTGAAGTCCCACTCCACCCTTTTCTCGCACCCATCCTCGAAAACGACGTCCGCCCCCCTGCGCCTCTGAGCCGATATGGCCCTCGAAAGATAGAGGACGACCCGCTCCGGCAGGTGGGTCTGCGGACGATTCTGCATCTCGACGATAAACTCATGCCCGTCGGAAGTCCTGCAACGCACGTCATAGACCACCCCGCGGACGCTCTCAACCTCCGGCAGGACCTCTTGCGACACAAACTCGACCGAGACTATGGGGGAAACAGGCTCGAGCAAGTCGTTGAGAAACGCCGTCATGACCACCTCGTCGCCAAAAATCAGCTTGAATCCGTAGTCCGTCATGGGGTTGACATACAACCCGCCCCTCTTTCTTCCTCTCTCCATTGCGACGCAATTATAGCGATTATGGACGACAAAAGCAACCCTCCAGAGAGCGGGGCGGCGACGGCACGGCAAAGGAGAGACGGGCGCAAAACCCATATGCGCCCGCCGGCCTCCGCCCCGCGCCGCCCACAAAGGGGCGTCAGTCGGCGTAGGCGTGGCGGAAGCCCTTGACGTCGGCCCAGTGGCCCCGGGTGAAGTCGGGGACGGCGACAGGCGCATTGCCGTTCTCGATGGAGATTCTCGACAGCTCGGAGAGGCAGCACCACTCGGCGAGGTCGTAGACGTCCATGTCCAGCGGGAGACCGTTGCGCAGGCAGTAGACGAGGCGCCAGTCCATGACGAAGTCCATGCCTCCGTGGCCGCCCACCCTCTTGGCAATATCCTCCAGCTCGACGTGGATGGGGTGCTTATACTGCTCCATGAGGCTGGCGAAGACGGCTGGCGGGACGGCGCCGTGGGCGTTGAGGTTCTCGTGGTCGGGCACCTTGTCGGGCGGCACCTGCGACGGGCGCAGGCAGAATTGCTGGATGGGATACTTGTTGGCGAAGCCGTCGGTGCCGGTGAGCTGGAACATCCGGCTGTAGGGGCGCGGCGTCATGACGTTGTGCTGGATGTGGATTGTCTTGCCGTTCTCCGTGCGAATGAACGTAAGCGTGTGGTCGCCGTTCTGGAACTCCACGTCCTTTTTCTCGACTCCAAGTTTCTGCGCCATCCTCTTGCCGTTGACCGACTTGGTGTCCATCGAGACGAGCGTCTTCATGCGGTCGCCGCGGTGGATGTCCAGGACCTGGCACACGGGCCCTATGCCGTGGGTGGGATAGACGTCGCCGCGGTGCTCGTTGTTGTAGTTGAGGCGCCAATTGTTGTAATACATTGGCCAGAAGTCCTCAAGGTTGTGTATGTACGAACCCTCGACGTGCAGAACCTCGCCGAAGACCCCCTGCTGGGCCATATTGAGCGCCGTCATCTCGAAGAAGTCGTAGACGCAGTTCTCCAACATGATGCAGTGGCGGCGCGTCCGCTCGGCAGTGTTGACGAGCTGCCAGCACTCGTCGATTGTCAAGGCGGCGGGCACTTCGATTGCGACGTGCTTGCCGCGCTCCATGGCGTAGACCCCCATCGGGGCATGAGTCTTCCAGTCGGTCACGACATATACGAGGTCAATGTCGTCGCGGTCGCAAAGCCCCCTCCATGCGTCGTCGGCGCCAGAGAACGCCGCGGCTTCGGGGAGGTCGGCATCGGCAAGGACTTTCTGAGCCCTGTCGACCATTTCGGGCCGGACGTCGCACAGGGCGTTGATTTGCACCCCCGGGATGTGGACGAAGCGCTCGACAGCGCTTATGCCTCGCATTCCGAGCCCGACAATCCCGACCCGGACTGTCTCAAGCGCCGGGGCCGCCAGCCCCACGACGTGTTCCTGCCCCGCGGGGCGTTCGGGCGAATCGACCTCGATGGGGCCGCGGGCGTTGGGCGAATCCTGCCGCGGGGCGCAGCAGCCGGCCAGGGTCAGCATGGTGGCTCCGACTGCCATAAAAGATAAGATTTTGTGCATGATACCGTTTGAGAGATTGTTTCTTACTGATGCGCCTGGCGAGCCGCAAAGAGACCCGCCAAGGGTTAGGGAAGTTACGAATAATTCCATAGTCCATCAAGACAAGAGCTAAAAACTTTCGCATTGCCACATCGCCCGATATTGCTAAATTTGCCGCCGAAGCCCGTCGCGTTGCGCAACAAAGAGACACAGATGAGCGAGCAAGAGAAGCAGACGCTGCTAGACCAGCGCTATCTGGGCATGGCCCGGATATGGTCGTTGAACTCCTACTGCGAGCGGCGGCAGGTCGGCGCCCTGATGGTCAAAGACAAGATGATAATAAGCGACGGGTACAACGGCACCCCGTCGGGCTTCGAGAACGTGTGCGAGGAGGGGGGCGTGACGAAGCCCTACGTTCTCCACGCCGAGGCCAACGCCATAACGAAAGTCGCCAAGACGGGCAACAGCTCAGCCGGCTCCACAATGTACATCACGTCGTCGCCCTGCATCGAGTGCGCCAAGCTCATAATCCAGGCCGGCGTGGCGCGCGTGGTCTACTCCGACGACTACCGCGCCGCCGACGGCGTAGAGCTCCTGCGGCGCGCCAGGGTCCGGGTGGACAAGGTGGAGGAGACGATAATCATTAAATAGCACGCATTCGGAATGAGAAGCATATGGACGCTACTGCTCATGGTGGCCGCGGCCCTCGGGGGCCTCTACCTGGGCTGGGTCAGCGGCCGCAACGCCGCGGTTGACGTCCCTCGCGAGATGCCCGGCGGCCTGTTCCCGACGGCGGGGAACCCCGGCGCGAGCAAGATTCAGAGCGTCTTGGACATGATTGGCAACTTCTACGTCGACCGCGTCGACGTGGACACCCTGCAAGACGTGGCCATAGCTGAAGTCCTCAAGAAGCTCGACCCGCACAGCGTGTACATCCCCCGCACGGAGGTGGCCCACGTGGCGGGCGAGCTTAAGTCGAACTTTGGCGGCATAGGCATCATGTTCGACGTCAGCGACGACACGGTCAACGTGGTCTCGGTCGTGGCCGGCGGCCCGTCGTCGGCGCTGGGCGTCTTGCCGGGCGACAAAATCCTGGAGGTCGACGGGCGCCCCTTTGCGGGCAAGGAGGCCAAGCTGAACAGCCAGAAAGTCCTCGACACGCTCCGCGGCGAGATTGGCACAACGGTAAGGCTCAGCGTAGTCCGCCACGGCAAGACCCGCCTCGACTTCGAGATTGTCCGCGGCGAGATACCCCTGGTCAGCGTCGTCGCCGCCTACGAGATTGCGCCGGGCGTGGGCTACATCAAGATAGACCGCTTCGCGGAGAAGACCTACGAGGAGATGCTCTCCGGCATAGCCAAACTCAAGGCCCGGGGCTGCGGCAACCTCATAGTGGACTTGCGCTCGAACCAGGGCGGCTTCCTCAATGTCGTCCAGCTGATGTGCAACGAGTTTCTGAACCGCGGCGAGATGATTGTCTACACCGAGGGCGCCCACCAGCGCCGGCTGGACGTGCGCGCCGACGGGACGGGGACGTGCCGCGACATGGGCCTTGTCGTCCTCATCGACCAGTATTCGGCCAGCGCCAGCGAGATTTTCGCCGGCGCCATGCAAGACAACGACCGCGGCACAATCATAGGGCGCCGCTCCTTTGGCAAAGGTCTCGTCCAGACGGAGGTGCCCCTGCCCGACCAGTCGAGCCTCCGCCTCACCATCTCGCGCTACCACACCCCCAGCGGGCGCAGCATCCAGCGCCCCTACAACCACGGCGGCGAAGAGTATTACGGCGACATCGTGGAGCGCTACCGCGGCGGCGAGCTGTTCAACGCCGACAGCATCCGCGCCGACACCCTCCAGATTTTCCACACCAGCAAGGGCCGCGTGGTCTACGGCGGCGGCGGCATCGTCCCCGACGTCTTCGTGCCCTACGACACGGCCCTGGCCTCGCGCTACCTCTACACCCTGCGCGCCAAGCGCATCTGCTACGACTACGCCATAGGCTACGTCGACGCGCACCGGGCGGAGCTCAAGAAGATGGACACGCCGGCCCTCATCCGCCACCTGCTCCAGACGCCGTTCCTCGACCGGCTCGGCGACTTCGCCCGGAAAAGGGGCGTGGAGCCACCCGCCGCCATCAGCAGCAAGGAACGGCGGATTATCGAGAACGAGGTGCGCGCCTACGCCGGTCAGGCCGTGAACGGCAACGACGGCTTCTGGCCCCTGATCAACATCGCCGACCCTATGATAGACAAGGCGTTGGAGACGATGGGGGCAAAGAGCCTATACAACTAGCCAAACGGCCGGGGGAGGAGGGTTCGCATGGGGCGTTGGAGCGGCAGGGCTGTCAAGCGTTGGGGGCTTGCGGGCGTCTTCGCCGTCTGCTTCCTGTCTTCGACGCTGCTGCCGGGCGTGAGCGAGGCCGCCATCGTGGGGCTTGCGGCAGGAGGCGCGTTCCGCGCCGCCCCGCTCCTTGCCGTGGCCTCGGTCGGCAACTGGCTGGGGAGCGTCTTCACGTTCGCCTCAGGTTGGCTCGGCTCGGAGTGGCTAATGGGGTTGCTGGGGGTGAGCGGCGGCGACGTCCCGGGCTTTGTCTCGGAGTGGGTCCGCGACTACGGCAGCCTCTGCGGCCTCCTGGCATGGGCCCCGGGCGTCGGCGACTTCCTGGCCCTGGGGCTGGGAATCGCCAAGGCGCCAGTGGCGGCCACCTGCGCCACGATGCTCGTCGGCAAGGCAGCCCGCTACGCCGTCCTCTTCGGGGCGACGACGGCTATTGCCAAGGCGGTCAGAGGGCTGTGGAGGCGGAGAAGAGAAGAAAACAAGCTAACGAGATAGAGAATGTATGACTACCTGATTGTCGGCGCCGGGCTTTTCGGCAGCGTCTTCGCCCGCGAGGCCACGAAACGCGGCCGCCGGTGCCTGGTCGTGGACCGACGCGGCCACACGGGGGGCAACATCCATTGCGACAGCGTCGAGGGCATCAACGTGCATCGATACGGGGCCCACATATTCCACACGTCGGACCGCGAGGTGTGGGACTATGTGAACGCCCTGGTCGAGATGAACCGCTACACGAACCAGCCCGTGGCGAACTTCGAGGGGAGGCTCTACAACCTGCCCTTCAACATGAACACGTTCTACCAGATGTGGGGCGTCGTGACGCCCGCCGAGGCCGAGGCCAAGATTGCCGCACAGAGGGCCGAGGCCGCCGAGGCCATGCGCCGCGACGGCGTCGCCGAGCCGCGCAACCTGGAGGAGCAGGCCCTGATGCTGGTGGGGCGCGACATATACGAGCGCCTCATCGAAGGCTACACCGAGAAGCAGTGGGGGCGCAAATGCACCGAGCTGCCGGCGTTCATAATCCGCCGCCTGCCCGTGCGGCTGACGTTCGACAACAACTACTTCAACGACCGCTGGCAGGGCATCCCCATCGGGGGCTATAACGCCTTGACGGACCGGCTTCTAGACGGCGTCGAGGTCCGGCTTGGCGTGGACTACGCCAGCGAGCGCGGCGCACTGTCCGGGGCGGCCCGCAAAGTGGTCTACACCGGGGCAATCGACGAATATTTCGGCTACCGCTTCGGGCACCTGCAATATCGCACCGTGCGCTTCGAGACAGAGACGCTCGGCACGCCAAACTTCCAGGGCAACGCCGTCGTGAACTACACGAGCGCCCGGGTGCCCTACACCCGCATAATAGAGCACAAGCACTTCGAGTTCGGCACCCAGCCGCACACCGTCATCTCGCGAGAATACTCGACCGAATGGCAGCCGGGCATGGAGCCCTACTACCCCGTCAACGACGCCGCCAACAGCGCCCGCGCCGCCCAATATGCCGAGATGGCCCGCGCCGAGGAGGGGACAATCTTCGGCGGCCGCCTGGCCGAATACCGATACTACGACATGGACAAGGTGGTGGCCAGCGCCCTGGCCGCCGCCAAGCGCGAGCTGGGCGAATAGAAACGACAGACCCCCAAAAACATCAACGTAACAGAGATGACCAATCCCTGCCGACCCTCGGCGCTCCTTGCGGCCCTGATGCTGGTCGTGGCAACGGCGACCGTGGCCCAAGAGGTGGACTACAGCCGAATCGACGTCAGCAAACTGCCCGAGACACAAATAAAGACCTACGCCACGAAGCTGTCAAAGTCGGGACTGACCCTCGACGACGTCTTGGAGCAAGCCAAGGAACGCGGAGCGACAACCGCGCAGCTGAGCCAAATCCGGTCGCGGCTGAGCCGCTACATGAGCAACTCCAGCAGCCGCACCACCACGCGCACCAAGACCACCACGTCCGCCCTGCCGACAAGCGACCCGACGGCGACCGCAGGCGACCCCTACGCCACCGGCGCCCAGGCTCCCGCGGTCGAGCGGCGATATGAGTTCACCGACGAAGACAAGAAGCTCTTCGGCTTCGACTTCTTCAACCGCGACGGCCTGACTTTCGAGCCAAGCGCGAACATGGCCGTGAGCGACAGCTACATCGTGGGCGTCGGCGACGAGGTGGACATCGACATCTATGGCGCGGCGGAGCAATACTACGAGCTCAGCGTGGCCAGCGACGGGACCCTGAACATCCCGATGGTCGGCCCCGTGCGCGTCGGCGGGCTGACACTGAGCGACGCCCGCCAGGCCATCATGAGCCGCCTCCGCGCCATATATAGCGACATGGGCGGCCGGACAAACGCCTCGATACGCCTGGCCCTGGCCAAGCCCGTCAAGGTGAGCGTCATAGGCGAGGCCTTCATGCCGGGGACGTACACCGTCTCGGCCTCGGCGTCGCTCTTCAACGTCCTCTACTTGAGCGGCGGCCCCAGCAACAAGGGCTCGTACCGCGACATACAGCTCATCCGCGGCGGGCGCATCGTGGCCCACCTGGACATCTACGACTTCCTAGTCAACGGGCGCAACGACGTCAACGTGGGCCTTGCCGACGGCGACATCGTGATGATTCCGCCCTACATCAAGCGCGTCATGACGGGCGGCGCATTCAAGCGCGAGGGCTATTTTGAGGCCAAGGAGGGCGAGACCGCCGCCGACCTCATCCGCTACGCCGGCGGCTTCACCCCGCACGCCATGCGCGACCATATGGGCGTCTTCCGCGTCGGCAAATACACCACCGAGTATCTCGACATCCACGACCCCGGCGCCGTGACCCTCCAAAGCGGCGACTCGCTCGTCGTGGCGCAAGTGGACAAGCAACGGATAGACAACATCGTGACGGCCAACGGGGCCCTCTTCGCCCCCGGCAACTACGAGTGGACGGAGGGCATGACGCTCCGCCAGCTTCTGGGGCGCGCCGGGGGTGTCAAGGAGAACGCATTCATGACCCGCGGCGTCATCAGCCGCTACAAAGACGACTACACCCTGGAGGCGCAGAACTTCAATGTCCTCGACGTGTGGAACGGCGTGACGGACATGCCCTTGAAGAGCGGCGACGAGGTGACGGTGGCCTCCATCGACGAGATGCGCGAGTTCCGCACCGTGACTCTAGGCGGCGAAGTCCAGTATCCGGGCGAGTATGAGTACCGCGACAACCTGACCCTCGGCGACCTGCTCGTCCTGGCCAACGGCCTCACCGAAAACGCCTCGACGAACAACGTCGAGATTGTCCGCCGCCTGGGCGACGACGGGGCGTTCGACGCCGAGGGCAACGCCCGCGAGGTGCGCTCGGTAGTCATAACGCGCGACCTGGCCTTGGAGAAAGACGGCAACTCGTTCGCCCTGATGCCTTTCGACCAGGTCTTCGTCCGCACCAAGAGCACCGCCAACATTGGCGGCAGCGTGACCCTCAGCGGAGCGTTCCTCAACCCCGGCAACTACGGCCTGACGAGCAACAGCGTGCGCCTGAGCGACATGGTGTTCCGCTGCGGGGGCTTCACGGAGCGCGCCGACATCGAGAGCGCTCGCATATACCGCCCCATACGCATCAGCGACACCGAGCGCAACATAAAGCTCCGCCAGAGCTCCGCCCACGGCGACACTGTCTTCTACCTCCAGAGCGGCGTCCAGGCCTACGACTTCGTCTCCATCCGCCTCAAAGACGCCCTCGCCTCGCCGGGCTCGGCGGCGGACATATACCTGGCCGACGGCGACCAGCTGGTGGTGCCGGAGCGGAGCCAGACGGTGCGCGTGGCGGGCATCGTCCAGTCTCCAACGAGCGTGGTGTGGCAAAAGGGGTGGGACGCCAAAGACTACATCGACATGGCGGGCGGCTTCGGCGGCCGCGCCCACAAGAGGAAGACCTACGTGGTCCACGCCAACGGCGAGAGCGAGAGCGTCCGCCACTTCCTCTTCTTCCGCCGCTACCCGGACGTGCGCCCCGGCAGCGAGGTCGTGGTGCCGCTGAAGCCCGAGCGCGAGATAACGGCCCCGGCCATAATCTCGATGAGCTCGACGCTCGTCTCCATGTCCGCCATAATCGTAACGCTGTTGAGATAGGAAACAGATGAATAGCGAAGAAAACGGGCCTAAGCCCGGAGCTCGGCAGAGCCAGCAGGAGGAGTTCGACATCGTATGGCTCATAGCCTACCTGTGGGGCAAGCGCAAGGCCATCGCATACGCCACCGCGGGGGCCGTGGCGCTCTCCGTCGTCCTCTACTTCGTCCGCCCCAAGGTCTTCACGGCCGAGGCCGCCATCCTGCCCGTCATGGAGGCGCAGGGCGCCGACATGAGCAACGTCAAGGGACTTGCGGCGATGGTCGGCATCAACCTGGGCTCGGGCGGCGCCAGCGGCACGCTCATCACCCCCGACCTCTACACCGAGGTCGTCACCAGCACGCCCGCCCTGCTGGAGATTATGGAGACCGTCCCGCTCACATGGGCCGAGCCGGAGGACACCGTCATGACCCTCTACGAGCATATGCGCGCCGACAGCGTCTTGAGCGTCGGCGGCGCAATCTTGAAATATACCGTGCGCCTGCCGTGGACAGTCAAGGAGGCCCTGAGCGCCCCGCCGGCCACCCTGGAGTTCTCCGCCCCCAAGGCCGACGACCAGACGCAGATCCCCCGCCCGACGGTGCTCGACAAGGTGCGCCGCAAGTGCGCGGAGTGGCTGCGCGACCGCATTGTCGTGACGCCCGACCAGGAGACGAACCTGGTCCGGATAAGCGCGCAGGGCGAGACGCCCCAGCAGAGCGCCGAGCTGGCCACGGCCGTCATGCGGCAAATCCAGACGACGATAACGGAATATGCCACGTCGTCAACAAAACGGACGCTGGACTTCCTCCAAGAGCGGTATGACGAGACGATGCAGGAGTTCACAGTCTCGCGGCAGGAGTTCTACGACTACCGCGACCGCAACCGCAACGTCATCGAGGAGCGCAGCGACGTGACCCGCCAGCGGCTTGAGGACAGGTACAACATGAGCTACAACCTGCTCCAGACCCTCCAGAGCGAGCTAGAGAAGAGCCGGCTGAAGCTGCTTGCCGAGACCCCGATATTCTCGGTTGTCGAGCCCGTCGTCCAACCCGAGAAGAAGAGCAGCCCCAAGATGTTGCTCCACCTCTTTGGCGGCTTCTTCGCGGGCCTGATTGTCAGCGTCGGCGGGCTGCTCGTATGGCTGGGCTACAAGCAGGTGTTCGCCCCCCGCGAGTTCAAGGTCATATATGACAAATACAGGGTGGAAGACGAGGCCTGACCCCGGGGGGGGGGAGCGCCAAACAGGACAAAACAACACAGCAAAAAAAACAAACCTAGAGAAAATGGCAGAAGACGTTTTCAAGAAACTGGTGGCCCACTGCAAGGAGTACGGCTTCGTGTTCCCGAGCAGCGAGATATACGACGGGCTGGGCGCCGTCTATGACTACGGGCAGAACGGCGTCGAGATGAAGAACAACATCAAGAAGTATTGGTGGGACGCCATGGTCAAGCTCAACGACAACGTCGTCGGCATCGACTCGAGCATCTTCATGCACCCCACGATATGGAAAGCCTCCGGCCACGTCGACGCCTTCAACGACCCCCTGATAGACAACCGCGACAGCAAGAAGCGCTACCGCGCCGACGTCCTCATCGAGGAGCAGATGGCCAAATATGACGACAAGATAGAGAAAGAGGTCTCCAAGGCCCGCAAACGCTTCGGGGAGGCGTTCGACGAGGCCAAATTCCGCGAGACCTCGGCCCACGTGCGCGACGCCCAGGCCAAGCGCGACGCCCTCCACGAGCGCTACAAGCGCGCCATGAACGACGGCGACCTGGCCGAGCTGAAGCAGATAATCGTCGACGAGGAGATAGCCTGCCCCATATCGGGGACCCGCAACTGGACCGACGTGCGCCAGTTCAACCTCATGTTCTCGACCGAGATGGGCTCGACGGCCGACGGCTCCATGAAGATATACCTGCGGCCGGAGACGGCGCAGGGCATCTTCGTCAACTTCCTCAACGTCCAGAAGACCGGTCGCATGAAAGTGCCGTTCGGCATAGCCCAGGTGGGCAAGGCTTTCCGCAACGAGATTGTGGCGCGCCAGTTCATATTCCGCATGAGGGAGTTTGAGCAGATGGAGATGCAGTTCTTCGTACGCCCCGGCGAGGAGATGAAGTGGTTTGAGTATTGGAAGCGCTTCCGCATGTGCTGGCACCGCGCCCTTGGCATGG
Source organism: uncultured Marinilabiliaceae bacterium (assembly GCA_964481855.1). GTDB lineage: Bacteria > Bacteroidota > Bacteroidia > Bacteroidales > Marinilabiliaceae > W3P20-009. The sequence goes on along the minus strand of CAYZUH010000013.1, from coordinate 11,165 downwards.
GCGACGCCAACTACCAGTTCCACGACCACGACAAGCTGGCCCACTACGCCAACGCCGCCACCGACATCGAGTTCCGCATGCCTTTCGGCTTCAAGGAGGTGGAGGGCATCCACAGCCGCACGGACTTCGACCTGGGCCAGCATCAGAAATATTCGGGCAAGAAGATGCAATATTTCGACCCGGAGACCGGCGAGAGCTACGTCCCCTATGTCGTCGAGACGTCGATAGGCGTGGACCGCATGTTCCTCTCCATCATGGCCGGCGCCTACCGCGAGGAGCAGCTTGAGGGCGGCGACAGCCGCGTGGTCTTGAAGCTCCCGCCCGTCCTGGCCCCGGTCAAGCTGGCCGTCCTGCCCCTGGTCAAGAAAGACGGGATGCCGGAGAAGGCCCACCAGATTGCCGACTCGCTGAAGCTGTCGATGAACGTGGCCTACGACGAGAAAGACTCCATTGGCAAGCGCTACCGCCGCCAAGACGCCGTCGGCACGCCCTATTGCGTCACCATCGACGGCCAGACGCTCTCCGACGACACCGTGACGCTCCGCGACCGCGACACCATGGAGCAGCGCCGCGTCAAGGTCTCCGAGCTCCACGACATCGTCTACCGCAAGGTCAGCGGGCATGAGCTCTTTGAGAAGCTGCTGGCGGTCAAGGACTAACACATCGACCGGAGACTTCTGCTCCGTGGAGAGAAAAAGGAGGGCGTATTCACGATGCCCTCCTTTTATATTTGAGAGGAAAGTGTCTGTCCTAGAGGTTAACGTGTCGTTCCAAGGCTTGCGTTTCGCCCTAGGGGTCACGCCCTAGGCTAGCTCATGCCGCCCCTTTGGGGCTATGAGCAGCAGAGCGGGGGGAAGCAATGGGATACAACAAGGCATGCAGGTCGGAAGCGTCGTGCAGCGACATATAGATACACACAACGCAAGGGGTCTTGTCAATCTCCCTTGGTGTTCAAAAAACGCAGAAAATGGGCGGCATGGGACAGATTTGCGCACGCCCTAAGGCCGAAACCTCCGTCCCATGCCGCCACATTCCGCCCTCGGCGGACGGGCTAGTAGTTCTCTGCCTTAATCTCGAAGAAGCTCTGCGGGTGGAGGCACACGGGGCATGCTCCGGGCGCCTTCTTGCCCACCACCACGTGCCCGCAGTTGCGGCAGACCCACACGCAGTCTCCCTCGCGCGAGAAGACCAGGGCGTCGTCGATGTTCTTGAGCAGCTTGCGGTAGCGCGCCTCGTGCTCGCGCTCGACGGCCGCCACGGCCCTCATCTGGTTGGCAATCTGCGTGAAGCCCTCCTCGTCGGCCTCGCGGGCCATGCGGTCGTACATGTCGGTCCACTCGTAGTTCTCGCCGTTGGCGGCGTCGAGCAGGTTCTCGGCCGTGGTCGGCACCTGGCCGCCGTGGAGGGCCTTGAACCACAGCTTGGCATGCTCGCGCTCGTTGAGGGCCGTCTCCTCGAAGATGGCCGCCATCTGCTCATAGCCGTCTTTGCGGGCCTGCGAGGCGTAGTAGGTGTATTTGTTGCGCGCCATCGACTCGCCGGCGAAAGCCTCCATGAGGTTCTTCTCGGTCTTCGTTCCTTTAAGTTCTTTCATCTCAATGTAGTTCTTTGGTTTTGTCTTGCCAGGGCGTCTCGGCGACGCCCCAGTGCAAAGCTAGACGAAAAACTCGCGCCACGCAGACCGGGCGTGCAGGAATCCGCAATTTATCCGCTTTCCTTGTTTACGTCTACCTAAGCCCCGCACCGGAGGGCGACTTTCACCCCGACGCTCTCCACCTGCAGCCCAATGGGCGGCGCGAACTTCCGCACGCTGACCCACCCGCCGCGGAGCCCCCGCCCGGCGAAGCGCTCCGCCATATGCCTGGCGATGTCGGCGGCGAGGGCCTCCAGGGTGTTGCGCGGGAGGCCCATCACCTCGGCTATCAGGCGGCAAGCGCTGACATAGTTGAGCGTGGTGGAGACGTCGTCGGTCGCCGCCACGGCGTCGCTCTCGACGACGAGGTCGGCGTCGACCACAAAACGCCCACCGACAGTACGCTCCTCAGCATAGCATCCGTGGTGGGCGTAGACCTCCAGGCCGCGGAGCTCGATTGTCATATCCATATCTGTTGGAGATTTATGGCGCAAAGGTATTGATTTTGGCATCTGTTGGGCGCAGCCCGCGATGCGGGCGGGGGGGGGGGGGCTTGGGCGGCCTAGCCTTTCTCCTTGATGATGCCGTTGCGGTACGCCACGACGAGTCGCTCCAGGTTGTCCACCTGCTGCTGCAGCTCGCGCCCGCGGTCGGTGTCGCGGACGAGCATCCGATGGTACTTGAACTCCTCCAGCTGCACGCTGCTGTGGATGTCGGTCCCGTCTTCCACCGCCTTCTCCTTGCTCTCGAAAGCCTCGTGCTGCACGAGCTGCAGGCCGTGGCTGTTGTAGATGAGCGTGTAGCCGGCGATGCCTGTCGTCTTGTGGTAGGGCTTGGAGAACCCGCCGTCGATGACGAGCCTCTTGCCGCCGGCGCGGATGGGGGACTCCCCGGCCTTGGTCCGGACTGGCGTGTGGCCGTTTATTATCCTGGACTTCTCGGGGTCGAGCCCGAACTCGCGCATGATGTAGTCGCACGTCTCCGGGGTGTTGGCCAGCTCGTAGTAGGCGCCCTTCGCCTCGTGGTTGGCCTCGTCGGTGTTGACGAAATATCGCTCGAAAGTCGTCATCTTGTCCTTGTCGTAGAGCGGCGAGTCGGGCCCGCACCACAGGTACCACGTGTAGTCCACGGCCTGCCGCTTCTCCTCCGATCCCTCCGGGGCGAAATAGGCGGCGCGGACAACCTTGTCGACCCTGTCCATCAGCGCCCTGCCCTTGACCCGCTCCCCGCAGACGTCGACCTCCTTGAAAGTGCCGTCGGCGTTGAGGGGTATCGAGGCGTGGTAGAGGAGGCAGTTGTTGCGGACGAGGTACAGGCCGCCGTGGCTGTAGAAGCATCGGAGGTGCTTCTGGAGCTTCTCGGAGTGGGTGAACGAGTGGTGGAGCTGCTCCATGAGGTGCTCCTCGTCGGCGCTGAGCTTGAACGGGTCGAGGGGGTCTATTGTGGGGAAGAGGTTGTCGCGGAGCGAATATGTCTTGCCGTAGAGGTCTATCGTCCCCTTGTCGTAGTCAATCTTGTCGAGCAGGAGGCGGTCGTCCATGCCGTAGGCGGGGTTGCGGCGAATGGCCTGCCCCTCGAGCTTGAACTGGATTATGGCAATAGCCTTGTGCATCCGCGCCAGGAGGTGCTTGGTGCGGCTCATGCGGCTGTTCTCGCCGCTCTCCTGCGTCTGGAAGCGCTCGCACGGGTCGATGCCGTAGTGGTCGATGGCGAACGTGGCGAGGGGCAGCAGGTTGATGGAGTAGCCCTCCTCCAGCGTCTCGACGTTGGCGTAGCGGATCGAGACGCGGATCACCGTGGCAATGAGGGCCAGGTTGCCCAGGGCGGCGCCCATCCACTCCATGTCGTGGTTGCCCCACTGGATGTCGAAGTCGTGGTAGTCGCAGAGCGTCTCCATAATCTCGCAGGCCCCCGTGCCCCGGTCGAAGACGTCGCCGACGACGTGGAGGGTGTCGATGACGAGGCGGTGGATGAGCTGGCTGATGGCTATGATGAACTCCTCGGAGCGGCCGATGTTGACGATGGAGTTGATAAGCGACGCATAGTAGCTCTGCTTGTCCTCCTCGGTCTGGCTCTCATAGAGAAGCTCCTCGACGACGTAGGCGAAAGCCGGCGGCAGGGCCTTGCGCACCTTGGAGTGGGTGTATTTCGTGGCGACCATCCGCGCCACGGCCACGACGTGGAAGAGCGTGGTGCGATACCAGTCGTCGATGTCGACGCCCTCGATGTTCCTGACCTGGTCGAGCTTCTCGCGCGGATAGTAGATTAGCGAGCAGAGGCTGTCGCGCTCGTGCTGGCGCATGGTCATCCCGAAGATGTCGTCGACCTTTCGGCGTATGACGCCGGAGGCGTTTTTGAGGACGTGGATGAAGGCGGAACTCTCGCCGTGCAGGTCGGAGAGGAAGTGCTCCGTGCCCTTGGGCAGGCTGAGGATTGCCTGGAGGTTGACAATCTCCGTGGCGGCGCTGGAGATTGTCGGGAACTTGTCTGCCAGGAGACGGAGGTAGCGCTCGTCGGCGATAAGCTCTTGTAGAGGATATTTGTTCGTCATGGCTCTATGATTTAGCGAGCGTGGCGGCTTGATTGTTTTATACCACCAACACAAATATACGCAAATAACATCCCAAAAGAGCATCGCGGCAAACATTCCGCGAATAAACACTCGCGCCTATGGGACAAAGGCCGCGCAGACGGGCCTAGGGACGCGGATCTCGCACCCGGCATCGGCGAGGCGGCCCGTCTGCCCGTCAATCTTGAAAACCTGCACCTTGCCCTCGTCGCGCGAGCAGCAGAGCAGCAGGCGGCCGTCGGGCGAGACGCACAGGGCGCGGGGGTGGCGCGCCGAGGGGTAGTATCCGGCGCGCTCCAGGGTTCCGGCGGCCGGGTCCACGCGGAAGTGCGCCACGCCGTCGTCCACAAGCCTGAGACTGGCGTAGGCGTGGCGCCCGTCGGGCGTGAGGCGGATGTCGGCCCCGCCGCCGCCCCCCGAGCCGTAGGCCTTGACCTCCTGCACCTTGCGCGCGCGGCCCCGCCGCCAACGGAAGACGGTAACGGCGTCGCCCATCTCGCTCATGACGTAGAGATGCCGGCCGTCGGGGCTCATTGCCAACTGGCGCGGGCCGAAGCCCGGGCTGACGCCCACAATGTCGGCCATGCGCTCCAAGACGCCCCCCGCTCCGACGCGGAAGCGCATGATGCGGTCGGAGCCGAAGTCGGCGGCCAGGGCGTAGCCGTCGGGGGTGAAGATGGCGCAATGGACGTGCGCCCGCTCCTGCTGGGGCTTGCACCCGGGGCCGCCCGCCGCGCCGAGGAACTCCTGCGCCCGCTCGCCGAGGCCGTCGGCGCCAACGGGGAAGACCTCCAGGGCCCCGCCGCCATAGCAGGAGACGAGAGCCGACTTCCCGTTGGTGGAGACGTGGCACGGGCCGTCGGCCCCCGTCGCCCTGGTGCGCACGAGGCGCAACGAGACCCCGCCGTCGCGCCGTCGCCCGACCTCAATCTCGGCCAGGGCCGCCCGGTCGCCCTCGTCTTCGCAGACGGCGTAGGCGCGCCGCCCGTCGGGGGCGAGGGCCAGGAACGACGGGTTTGAGAGGGCCAGCGTGTCGGTGGGCGTCGCGCGGAGCGCGTGCGCGTCGAAAGAGAAAGCATAGACGCCCCGGGGGCGGCCGTCGGGGGAGGGCGCGTCGGTATAGGTGCCGACAATCAGGGCGAGCGGGCGGGCGCCTTGCGCCATGGCGGCGTGCGCCGACGCCGCCACGAGAAGAGCCGCAGTGAGCTTGTGGAGAGACATAAAATGGTGTTTGAATGGCAATTGAACATCGTTTTACCGAATGCAAAAGTATGCTTTTTGCGGGCATCTGCTTAATTTTACAACGGACATAAAAACAAGAGACCTACGATGACGACCAACGACATCCTCGAGACCGAGGGGCGAGCCGAGACCCCGGGCAATTTCATCATACAGAAGATTGAGGCCGACCTGCGCGACGGCAAGAACGGCGGCAGGGTCCAGACGCGCTTCCCGCCCGAGCCCAACGGCTACCTGCACATTGGGCACGCCAAGGCCATCGCCATGGACTTCGGCGCCGCCGAGAGGTTCGGCGGCGTGTGCAACTTGCGCCTCGACGACACCAACCCGACCAAGGAGGGGACCGAATATGTCGAGGCCATCAAGGAAGACATCGAGTGGCTGGGCTTCAAGTGGGGCAAAGTGCTCTACGCCTCGGACTACTTCGAGCAGCTGTGGGACTTCGCCGTGGCCCTCATCCGCCAAGGGCGCGCCTACGTCGACGAGCAGACCGCCGAGCAGATTGCCGAGCAGAAGGGGACGCCGACACAGCCCGGCGTGGAGAGCCCGTTCCGCAACCGCCCGGCCGAGGAGAGCCTGACCCTGTTCGACGAGATGAACAGCGGGCGCATGGAGCCGGGGAAGATGGTGCTGCGGGCGAAAATCGACATGGCGAACCCCAACATGCACTTCCGCGACCCCATAATCTACCGCGTCCTCAACGCGCCCCACCACCGGACGGGCAACCGTTGGAACGCCTACCCCATGTATGACTTCGCCCACGGGCAGAGCGACTACTTCGAGGGCGTGACCCACTCGCTGTGCACCCTGGAGTTCGTCGTCCACCGCCCGCTCTACGACCTCTTTGTCGACTGGCTCAAAGAGACCCGCGGCGAGAGCCTCGACGACAACCGCCCGCGCCAGACGGAGTTCAACAAGCTGAACCTGAGCTACACCCTGATGAGCAAGCGCAACCTGCTGGCCCTGGTCAAGAACGGCCTCGTCTCGGGATGGGACGACCCGCGGATGCCGACCCTGTGCGCCTTTCGCCGCCGCGGCTACAGCCCCCAGAGCATCCTCAGCTTCATCGACCGCATAGGCTACACGACGTTCGACGCCCTCAACGAGTTCTCGCTCCTGGAGAGCGCCGTCCGCGACGACCTCAACAAGCGCGCCACGAGGGTCTCGGCCGTGCTCGACCCCGTGCGCCTCGTCGTCACGAACTACCCCGAGGGCCAGGTCGAGACAATGGAGGCCCAGAACAACCCCGAAGACCCCGAGGCCGGCAGCCACACCATAGCTTTCGCCCGCGAGCTGTGGATGGAGCGCGACGACTTCATGGAGGTGGCCCCAAAGAAGTTCTTCCGCATGACGCCCGGCGGCGAGGTGCGCCTCAAGAACGCCTACATTGTCCGCTGCACGGGGTGCAAGAAAGACGAGGCGGGCAACGTTGTCGAGGTCTACTGCGAGTATGACCCCGAGAGCAAGAGCGGCATGGCCGGGGCCGACCGCAAGGTCAAGGGGACGCTCCACTGGCTCGCCGCCGGCCACTGCGTCGAGGCCGAGGTGCGCCTCTACGACCGCCTGTGGAAAGTCGAGAACCCCCGCGACGCCATGGCGGCCATCGTAGACGAGCAGAAGTGCGAGCCCGTCGAGGCCATGCGCCAGATAATCAACCCCGACTCGCTCCACGTGGTCCGAAACTGCTACGTCGAGGAGTTCGCCGCCAGCCAGGCGCCGCTCTCCTACCTCCAGTTCCAGCGCATAGGCTACTTCAACGTCGACCCCGACAGCGCCACCTCGCCCCGCCCGGTCTTCAACAAGACCGTGGGGCTGAAAGACAGCTGGGCCAAGGCCAAGAAAGGGTAGAGAGGAGGAGCGTCGGGTCATGGAAGAACCCTTGCGGACACCGTGGACACTCTCACTGGAGATGTCCGCCTCGCACGTCTACGCCTTCGTGTTCAAGCGCGACCGTCCGGCGTCCGAGACCATGGCGCAAATCAAAAGGCAAGGCCGCGCCGAACGGTTCGCCGCCTCGGGTGAAATGTTGCACCTCGTCGGCGTGAGCTTCTCGACAACGTTGCGCACCATTGACGAATGGATGGAGGAGCGGCAGGGAGAATAAATGTCATGGCGGGGGGGAGACCACGCAACGCTTGTCGTCGAATGGCGACAAGCGTTTTTTTTTACGGATGCCCCATAACAGTATTTTGGGTAACGCGGTGTTGGCGCGGAGTGTGTAGATTTGCGCAGTTGGAACAAACAAGCACACTAAGAAAATGATTAAGGCGAAGAGACAACTGGGCAATAGCGGGCTGGAAGTGTCCGCCATCGGCATGGGCTGCATGGGCTTCAGCCAGGCCTTCCCCCCCTACCCCTCGAAAGAGGAGAGCATCCGCACCATCCGCGCGGCCGTCGACGAGGGCGTCACCTTTTTCGACACAGCGGAAATCTACGGCAAATTCGCCAACGAAGAGCTTGTGGGCGAAGCGTTGAAGCCCGTGCGCGACAAGGTCGTCATAGCCACAAAGTTCGGCTTCAACGTCGACGGCGCAAATTTCACGGGCGACGGCAAGTGGCTGGACAACAGCATCCTCAACAGCCGCCCCGACCACATCCGCGAGGCCATCGACGGCTCGCTCCGCCGTCTGCGGACCGACCACATAGACCTATACTATCAGCACCGGGTCGACCCGCGTGTGCCCATAGAGGACGTGGCCGGCGTCTTGTCGGAACTTGTCAAGGCCGGCAAAATCCTCCACTACGGCCTCTCGGAGGCCTCGGCCGCCACAGTGCGCCGCGCCCACGCCGTCCACCCCGTGGCGGCGGTCCAGAGCGAATACTCAATGTTCTGGCGCGAGCCCGAGGCGAACGGCCTGCTCGCCACCCTTGGCGAGCTCGGCATCGGCTTCGTGCCGTTCTCGCCCCTGGGCAAAGGAATCTTGACCGGGACCGTGAAAGCCACCGACACGTTCGACAAGGGCGACTTCCGCAGCACCGTGCCGCGCTTCGACAGCGAGAACCTGCCCAAGAACGTCCGCCTGGCGGAGTTCGTAGGCCGCATGGCCGGGGATAAAGGCGTGACGCCCGCCCAATTGGCCCTGGGGTGGCTCCTGGCCCGGAGGCAATGGATTGTCCCCATACCGGGAATGCGCAGCATAGGGCGCATCCGCGAGAACATCGGCGGGGCCGAGGTGGCGCTCTCCGCCGACGAACTCAAGAGAATCGACGAGGGGCTGAGGGGCATAGAGCTGTCGGGCAACCGGTATAACGAAGCCAGCGAGTCGCTGATTGACAAATGATCCATCATGCGGTGGCGGGGGGGATGCGCCCCCGCCACCACTAAAAAATTCAAGATGAGGAGAACTCTTTGCGGAGTGTCGCTGGCCCTGCTGGCAGTGTCGGCGGCGGAGGCGCAGAAGCCGCTCCAGGTTGAGCGCCAGGGGCATTTCACGGTCGGAGGCAAAACCATGGCCCGCCCCGGACAATATGACAACTCGAAGTTCGTCGGGTGGGCGGAGCAGGAGGAGGCCGGGCAGAGCTACCGCGCCGACCACGCCGCCGTGGGCTACCAGATCCCGGTAAACGCCAACAGGCACCCGCTCGTCTTCGTCCACGGCTATGGCGGCTCGGGGGTGTGCTGGGAGATGGCCCCCGACGGGCGCGAGGGCTTCTCGACACTGATGCTCCGCCACGGCTACCCGACCTACGTCATGGACTTGCCGGGACGCGGACGCGCCGGGCGCACCTCGGCCACGACGCAAGTCCGTCCTGTGGCCGACGAGATGTTCTGGTTCGACATATGGCGCATCGGACGCTGGCCCGACTACAACGAGGGGGTGCAGTTCCCCTCCGACTCGGCCTATCTGAGCCAATTCTTCCGCGAGATGACGCCCGACTTGAGCGACCACACCCTCGACGCCGCGGCCGTCTCGGCGCTTTGCGACAAGATTGAACCCTCTGTCCTGGTGACGCACTCGGCGGGCGGCATCCCCGGCTGGTTCGCCGCCATGGCAAACCCGTCTGTCCGCGGCGTGGCGGCCTACGAACCCGGGGCCTACGTCTTTCCCGAGGGCGAGGTGCCAGAGCGCATAGACGGGCTGACGGGCGGCACGGAGGGCATCCCGGTGCCGATGGGGCAGTTCATGCGTCTGACGCAGATTCCCATAGTCATGTATTTCGGCGACTACATCCCCGACGAGCCCGTCTCGGACCTTGGCGGCGAGAACTGGCGCGTGCGGCTCCAGATGGGCCGCAAGTTCGCCGAGTGCGTCAACCGCCACGGCGGCAACGCCACTCTCGTGGAGCTGCCCAAACTAGGGATAGGGGGCAACACGCACTTCCTCATGCAAGACCTCAACAGCGGCGAGCTTGCCGACCTCCTCGACCAATGGCTGCGCGACAACGGGCTGGCGGGCGCAACCAAGGCCGAGATGCCGTTCGCCCTGGGCGCCCCACTGCCCGCCGACGCATTCCACGGCGAGGCATATCGCAACGACCTTATCCCGCACGACGCAGAATATAACTTCCCACAGACCAACGTCATAACATTCGCCCCCGGCTCGCATAGCAACTGGCATCGCCACGGCGGAATGGACATATTGGTCACCGCCGGCGTCGGCATATACCAGGAGGAGGGCAAGACGGCGCAAATTGTCCGCCGGGGCGACGTTGTCCACATCCCGGCCGGCACTCGCCATTGGCACGGGGCCGCGCCAGGCAACTGGTTCCAACAGATTGTTGTCTACGACAGCAAGTGGAGCGACAGCGGCAGCCACCCCGCCTCGGGCGACATTGTCTCCGACGAGTATTATGCCGCGATGCCCATGGTGGAGTTCAAACGGAGGCTCAAGACGCAAGACATCAGCATGTTCGCCGTTGGGGACTCACTCCTGAGGTTCGACACATTCAGCGGCCCAGTCCGCCTGTCGGGCATCCTCGAAGCCGACAACGCCTCTGGAGCGCCCGCCATCCACAACGTGGTCTTTGAACCCGGAACATATAACGCGTGGCACGAGCACCCCGGCGGGCAAATCCTCATCGTCACCGACGGCACGTGCTACCACCAGGTTGAAGGTGGCGAGGTTGAAATCCTCCATGCCGGCGACGTGGCCAAGTGCCCTCCCGGCACCCGCCACTGGCACGGCGCGGCCCCCGACAGCCGCATGGCCCACCTTGCTACGGGCACCAACCCGGAGCGCGGCGGGGTGAAGTGGCTCAAGATGCTGAGCAAGAGGCGATATGACGCTATTGGCAAACGCTGAAAAGAGACATGGCGAAGCCTCACAATGACATAGCCTTTGCCAAGGCAACGTCGACGGCGGACAAGGAGCTGTTCGTGGTGCCGGGGGCGACGCATATCCGAACATATTTGGTCGAGGAGTATGTGTCGCAAATTAGCGCAAAGCTCAAGTTTTTTTTTCTTAGAGAGGCTATAGATAGCCCCCCCCCAAAAAAACAGGGACGCACTATGCGTGCGTCCCTGTTTTTCACTTCGGCAAGAGACTACCGCAATGGGCGTCAACAACGTAGGACATCAACGACGTGGGGCATAACGCCAAGGGCGAGGAATGACCCAGACGACGATAGACCAGTGACCGCCCCAAAGCGCCCCCGACCCCAGAGCGTCACGCCCCAGGCTGGCGCATGTCGCCCCTCTGGGGCTTTGAGTCAGTGTGTGGGATGGGGGGCGGACGGGCGCGCGGGCGGATGGAGATTCCGGGCAACGCCCCCACGCGCATAAGA
>CAYZUH010000012.1:0-75584 GCA_964481855.1 uncultured Marinilabiliaceae bacterium | reverse complement strand
CCTGGCAACCAACTAGCAATAAACTAGTTACACATCGCCGCCGCACGCCCCGCGAACGTCGACGTCGTGAAATATTGGCTCGTCCGCGGGTCGCCATAGCCCACCATATAGTCCACGATGGAGCTGTTGGCCCTCAGGTCCCCCCACGAGCCGGCGCTCAGCTGGTAGGGGTTGCGCTGCCCCCCGGTGCTGATGGCGGCGTTCTGGCTGTTCTCCTCAATCAGCCCCCCGGTGGCGCAGATCTGCTCCGCCGCCTCGCGGTTGCCCGTGCGGACCGCCGCCCTAAGCGCCAGCGAGGCCGCAAGCCGCGCCCAGAGCCCATAGTCGCCCTGATAGACAAGGTCGATGTCCGCCAGCGGGCGGCTCTGCGGATTGGCCGCCACATATTGGGTGAGGATGTCCGCCGAGTGGCGCAGGTCGGCAATGATGTTGCGATACGCCTCCTCGCCGCCGTCGTAGGCCGTGTGGAACGACCTGTCGGCAATGGAGCTGTAGGGAATCGGCCCGTAGCAGTCCGCCACCCTCATGAGGACCGCGGCCTTGAGCAACTGCGCCATGGCCCAGAAGTGCCCCTGCCGCCCGGTAGAGACCTCGATGTCGAAGATGTTGATGAGGTGGCTGTAGGAGTCGTTCCACGGCACGGCGTTCCAGTTCTCCGGGGCATTGAAAGTGTCGAAGTTCTGCCCTCCCCACCTGTTGGAGCACACGAAGTAGCCGCCGAGCGAGCCAACCATCTGGTCGGTGTGCTGACTGCTGTTCTGCTGTGTGTACATCAGTGCCTCTATCATGTTGGGAATCAGAGTCGATGGTTCGGCGTTATATATGGCGTAGGGGTTGGTGTTATACTGCTCGAAGTTGTCGGTGCAACTGGCGGACAGGATGGCGAGCGAGGTCGCCGTGAGAAATTTGATGCGTCTCATGAGTATGCGTATGTTAGTTGTGCCGCTGGGGGCCATTGTCGTTTTTTTTTTGCCCTAAGGGTTCATCGCCTTGACCTAGGGCTCACGCCCTAGGCTGACGCATATCGCCGCTTCGCACACCTCGTAGCCTTTGGGGCTTTGAGGCGCCGGGGGCGGTGGACGCGCAAGTCACGCATCCCTGCGCATGCCCCCCTGGGCAACAACGGCCAACACCCGGTAATTGTCAATTGTTCTTTTGTCAATTCTTGATTGCTATGTTGAAGCCGAAATTGCGCGTCGGGGGCTGCATGAAATAGTCGACACTCTGATAGTATGAGCTGCTCGTGTCGCCACTCACTTCGGGGTCGAACGGCGCCTTGCAATATATCATGAGCAAGTTGCGCGAGACGAACCCCAGGCTCAGCTCCATCTTGTCGGCGAACCATCGTCGCGGCAGCGTGTATCCGAGGCTCACCTCCTGCAACCGGACATTGGTGGCGCTGTAGAGGTAGTAGGCCCCGAAGCCGCCCTCGGCCGTCGAGATGGCCTGATAGTAGTTCTGCGCCGCGATCTTGCCGTAGTTGATGTCGACCCCTCCGCGGTCGCGGGCGTCGGCCGTGGCCTGGCTGGCCCCATAGTAGTCGAGGACCCCCTGCGTGGCGCTGTAGCACAGGCCGCCGACGCGCGCCGTGACGACCAGGCCGAGCGACACGCCGTTCCACCCCACGGAGCTGTTCCACCCCAGGTTGTAGCGCGGGACCAGGGAGCCGACCTTGCGCGCCCCGGTCTGCATCATCGAGAGGTTGCCGTTGGTGTCGACCATGATGTGCCCATTGCCCGTCCGCGCCAGCTCGTGGCGCACGTAGACGTCGCTCATCGTGCCGCCCTCGCGGAGGATGACCTGCGGGGCCACCGACGCCGCGCCCAGGTAGGCTTTCTGAATCTCCGGCTCGCCCTGGTCGTTGAGGCTGCTCTCGCTCAGCCGCCTCACGGTGTTGCGGTTCAGCGTGTAGGTCAGCGTCGACGACAGGCTCCACGGCCCCCACTTGCCGCTGTAGCCCAGCGACAGCTCCACGCCGCGGTTCTCGACGTTGCCCGTCTGCTCGATGCGGCTGCTGTAGAGCGAGCTGCTGGCCGCGGCGGCGTAGATTGTCTGGTGGTATGTGTTGCTCTGATAGAAAGTGGCGTCGAGGCTGATGTTGTCTAAGATGCGCGCGTTGAGCCCCACCTCCCAGCTCTTGGTGTCTTCGGGCTTCATGTTGTCGAGCGGCGCGGTGTTGGGCCGGCTCCACGTCCGCGTCTGCGCATTGTAGGAGTAGCTGGGGTTCGACAGGTAGCGCCCGAACGCCGACGCCACCTGGCTGTAGGAGGCGCGGACCTTGAGGTAGCTCAGCGCGCCGGGCATGGGGAGCAGGTCGCTCACGACGCCCGAGAGACCCACCGACGGATAGAAGAACGACGGCTGGGCGGAGAAAGCCAGCTTCGAGTCCCAGTCGTTGCGCCCCGTGACGGTGAGGTAGACCACGCCGCGCCACCCCACCTCGGCCGAGCCGAAGACCGACTGCACCTGGTCGTGCCATCCGTCGACGCCCACCGAGTTTTCGGCTCGGTTGCTGTTGTTCATCGAGAAGAAGTTCGGGATGAGGAGGTCCACGCCGCCGCCCAGGAACTCATAGCGCTGGTCGTTGACAGAGGCCCCGACATTGGCCTTGACCGTCCACTCGTCGGCGAACGTCTTGTCGACGTTCACCATGACGTCGCCATAGAGAGAGTTGTCGGTCTGCGACTGGTCGCGGAACGTCCCGTTGACGCCCGCCAGGGTGGTGAGCGTCGTGGCGTAGTACTTGTGCGTGAAGCGGTATTGCGAATTGTCGAGCCGCACGCGCGCCCCTATGTCCACCCACTCCGCAATCTTCCATCGCAGCGAGGCGTTGAGCATGTAGCGCCTCTTGTCCGTGGCGCGGTACATCCGGTTCTGGACCCAATAGGGGTTCTGCAGGCTGTGCGTCCCCTCGCCGTAGGGCCAATATTGGGCCATGATGCCGAGCGCGGGGCTGAAACGCTCGTAGTTGCGCACGTCGTCGAAGTTGTCGCTCCGCGGGAAGAGGTAGAGCGCCGGCAGGGGGTTGTAGTACTTGCCCTGCGCCACCTTGTTGCGGTCTTTCTGGACAATGTAGCTGCCGCCGAAGTCGAGCGTGAAGCGCCCCTCGAGGAATGTCGTCGTGTTGCGCGCCGTGAAGTTGTACCGGTCGTAGCTGTCGCGCCAAATCGTGCCTTGCGCATTGGTCGTCGACGCCGAGACGTAGGTCTGGTTCTTCTCGTTGCCCGTCGAGAGCGACACGGTGTTGATGACGCTCGTCCCGGTGCGGAAGAACTTCGCGGCGTCGAAGCCGCTCTCCACGACGTCGCCCCAGTTCATGAGGCCCGAGCTGGTGCCGTACTTGCTCTGCATCCGCGGGAGCATCGTGACGCGGTGGAACATCGTGCTGTTGCTCAACGTCACCGTCGTGCGCTCGGCCCCGCCGCGCTTTGTGTTGATGATTATGGCCCCGTTGGCGGCATCGCTCCCGTAGAGAGCCGCCGCCGAAGGGCCCGTCAGGACGTTGACGCTCTCGATGTCGTCGGGGTTGATGTCGGCGCTGCTCTCGCTCCCCGCCACGCCCCCAAACGTCCCGCCCCCGCCGGAGAAGGAGCGGTTGTACATCGGAATCCCGTCGATGACGTAGAGGACGTTGTTGCCTTTCTCGATGGACTTCGTGCCGCGCATGACGATTTTGACCGTCCCGCCGGCCCCGCTCGACGCGGTGTTGATCTGGACTCCCGCCACCTTGCCCACCAGCGAGTTGGCGAAGTTGGCGTCGCGCACTGCCGTGAGCTCGTCGCCCCCCACCTGCTGGACGCTGTAGGCCAGGGCTTTCTCCTGGCGGCGGATTCCCAACGCCGTCACCACGACGTCGTCAAGCTCGGTGGCGTCGGGGAGCAGCGTGATGTCGATTGTTGTCCGCCCGCCCACCTGCGTCTCTTGCGCCGCGTAGCCCAAGAACGAGAACCGCAGCCACGCGTCGGCCGGGACGCGCAGGGTGTAGCGCCCGTCGGCGTCGGTCACCGTCCCGGTCGTCGTCCCGCGGACCACGACCGTGGCCCCCGCAATGGGGTCGCCGTGCGCGTCGCCCACCCGGCCGCCGACTTGCGCCTCCTGGGCCGCGGCCGCGGCATGGCAGAGCATGGCGGCAAAGAGCGTCTGTAGAGTCTTGATGCCCATTCCCAAAAATGTGATTTCATTTTCGCGCCGCGACGTGGGTGGCACGAGTCCCCATGGGCCGCCGCAGGGCGCGACCCTCCTGTTGCAGAAAGAAGACGGAGTGTTTTTGGGTGGGAGTTTTAGCTGGTGCGTCTTAAATCGCCACTAAGTTAACCAACTTTTCTCAACTAAGAGCCGTTTTTCGGCAAAAAATTTCTCACAACGGATATTTACATATCAAAAACAGACAGGGAGGCACCCGCGGCGCGTCCCTGCGCGACCATCCCGCAGTCTGGCATCGCGGGGTGTGGCCAAAGGCCGTCAATTGGCGACCGTCAATTGCACAATGTAGTCCACCCCCCGGCCCGTTCGGGCAACGTCAGCACGTAGCCGCCGTCCACAGCGCGGACTTTCACCCTCTTGCCGCCGGCGAACGTCTCGGCCTCTTTGACCTTGACGCCCTCCATGGGCACGAAGAGCGAGATGTCCGCAAGGTCCAAGATGTGGAGGAACAGCTTGTCGCCCTTTTGCGTGCTCACTCCCCAGGGGTGCGGGGCGACGACCCCGGCCCGGGTGCCATAGATTGTCTCGCCGTTGGCGCGGAGCCACTCGCCCATGGCGCGGAGCCTCTCCAGGGCCTCGTCGGGCAGCCGCCCGTCGGGCCGCGGGCCGACATTGAGGAGCAGGTTGGCCCCGCGCCCCGCCGCACGCACCAGGGCGCGGATAAGCGTCTCGGCGCTCTTGTAGCGCTTGTCGGTGACGCTATATCCCCACGTGTTGTTCATCGTCAGGCACGTCTCCAGCGGCAGGCCGCTTATGCCTTGCCCGCTCATGCCCGCCGTGTTCTCGCCCGGCAAGTCCTGCTCGAAGATTTGGACGTCCTCGCCCGGGCGCGGCGCGCCGTGGTGGTTGTTGGCCACCATGCATTGCGGCTGGAGGCGGTGGATGAGGGCATACTGCTCGTCGAGGCCCCAATCGAAAGGGGGATTGTCGCGGTCGTGGTCCCACCACCCGTCAAACCATATGCAGCCCACCGGCCCATAGCCCGTCAGGAGCTCGGAGAGCTGCGAGTTCATGAAGTCGTAGTAGCGGCGCCAATCCTGCCCATCGCGCGGGCGGCCCGTCCCGAGCCCGGTGCGGCCCAGCGGGTAGTCGGGCCGGCCCCAGTCCAGGTGGGAGTAGTAGAAATGGAGCCCCAACCCCTCGGCGTGGAGGGCGTCGGCCAGCTCCTTGGCCACGTCGCGGCCAAAAGGCGTGCCGTCGACGATGTTGTAGCCGCTCTGACGAGTGCGGAACATCGAGAAACCGTCGTGGTGGCGCGACGTGAACGTGACGTAGCGCGCCCCGGCGTCTTTGAACGCCCGGACCCACTCCGAGGCATCGAAACGCGAGGGGCAGAAGCCATGGGCCAGCTCGGCATATTCGCGGTAGTTGATGTTCTTGTTGTGCATCACCCACTCGCCGTCGCCAAGCATTGAATACAGGCCCCAATGGATGAAGATTCCGAATTTCATGTCCTGGAACTCCGTCTTGGCGCGGGCCACCTCGGCGGAGGGGACATATTGGCCCGCGGCCGTCATGGCGGAGAGCAGAGCCGCGGCGGCGGCAATGGTTCTAAGCGCGTTCATCGTCAAAAATGTGTTTGCATGGGATACTGGCCACTAAGATAGCGCCTTTCGACACAAAAGAGGCGAACGTTCAAACATAATCCATACTTTCAAGGCCACCCACTTCCATGCCCCCGCCGGTAGCGCCGTTTCGGCCGAGGCCCCCGGTGCCTCCCACTGCGCCGTGTGCCATTGCCTGCTGTCGGCGTTCATCGTTGTCGACGCGCCGCGGCCCGTCGCTGAGACCGCCTCGGCCCCAGACTTGTTCCCCGCCGGGGCCGAGCGCATGTCCTCGGCGGCGCCCGCCCCTCCCACATCCCGCGGGCCGCCCGCCGCCTCCCGCTTCTAGGCATTCGGGCTGGGGGCGTTCAACATCGATATTCACAACAACTTCGACCACCACAGCCACTCCACCGAGTCCGCCGACATCGACCCGGGGGGACTACCACTTCGCGGTGCGCCTCACCGACAAGGCCGGGTGGCAGCAGTTCCGCTCGTTCGCAATAAAGATTACCGGCCAGTAGCCATCAGCGCCAACATCTCGGCGCTCACGCTCAGCGTAATCTCCACTCGGCGGTTCTTCTCCCGCCCCTCAATGAGGTGGTTGTCGGCAATGGGGAAGTCGTAGGAGAGTCCGCGCGTCGAGATTCTCGCCGTGTCGGCCCCCTGCCGCGCCATGAGGCCGGCTACGGCCATGGCCCTCCTGGCCGATATTGCCAAGTTCTCGTCGTAGGGGCCGACGTTGTCCGTGTGGCCGTCAACGCCTATGTCGGCCTTGGCCCATGGGCCCCGGAGGTGCGACACGATGACCTCCACGGCCTGGCGCGTGGCGGCGTTGTAGCCCGTCACGTTGGGCTCGGCGGGGAGGCCGGCGTCGCAGAACGTCAGCCGTATGGCCAGCAGGCCGTTCACGTCGCGCGCTGTCTCTACCGCGGCGCCCCCCACGCAGGCGCGGAGGCTGTCGGCTTTAGCCCGCGTGGCGCGGTCGGCCCTCTTCCGGGCGCGGATGTCGGGCGGCGTCTCCATCTTCCTTCCTATGGGCGGAGTCTCGCCAGTGGTCGTCCAGTCGGCGCGCTGCGCCCCCGCCGCGCCGTGGAGGAGGGCTAGCGGGAGCAAAGCCAGAGCCAATTTCTTTTTCATGCCGTTAAGGTACGAAAAAAAGGAGAGAGGCCCCCGCTGAGCCGCGCTCCGCGGGGGCCTCTCCCATGTTTTGCAGGTTGTCCCTGTCCGGCGCCTACTTCTCGGCGTCTGCAATCATCTGCTGGCTGGCCGTGATGTAGACCTCGACGCGGCGGTTCTGCGTGCGTCCGGCCGCCGTGCTGTTGTCCGCCACGGGATATTCGCTGGCCAGGCCGCGGGTCGTGATGCGGCTGGCGGGGACGCCCTGCGAGACCAGGTAGTCGGTCACGGCCTGGGCCCTCTGCTTCGAGAGCTTCTCGTTCACCGCCACCGAGCCCGTGCTGTCGGTGTGGCCCTCGACGGTGATGTCCGCGGCCGAGACGTCCTCGCCGGTGGTCAGCGTCTTGGCGAACGAAGCGAGATTGGTCTTGGCCGACGCGCTGAGGGTGGACTTGCCCGTGGCGAACTTGATGCCGTCCTCGCCGAACGTCACCTGGATGGCCTTGAGGCCGTTCTGGTCCTCGACCTCGGCCACCTTGGCGTTCTCCAGGGCCTCGAGCTCCTTCTTCTTCTTGTCCATCTTCTTGCCTATGACGATGCCCGCCGTCGTGCCCACGGCGGCCCCCGCGGCGGCTCCGATCAGAGCGCCCTTCTTGCGGTTGTTCTTGGCCACGAGGGCGCCCACGCCCGCGCCGACAGCCGCACCCGACGCGCCGCCGATGATTCCGCCCTTGGTGGCACTGCTCGCATTGCAACCCGTCAGGACAATGGCCGTGCTCAAGCCGGCCATCACGATAAGGTCTTTAACTTTCATTGTGCTGTAAACGTGTTAATTATAGTTCTGTGCCGTTTATACGGAAGCCTCGCCTACATTGTTTCCGCCGTGGGGCGCCAGTGACGGCATTTTGACGAGACGCGCCGATGACGTAATTTCGCGCATCCTATAACTTCAGAAAGAGATGATAGAGTACGTAGACCAGACCAAATACACCTACAAGGTGGCGGACATCAACTTGGCGCAGTTCGGGCGCGACGAGATTAAGATTTCGGAGCTCGAGATGCCCGGCCTCATGGCCTTGCGCGAGCGCTACGCCGGGCAGAAGCCGCTCAAGGGGGCGCGCATCACCGGCTCGCTTCACATGACAATCCAGACCGCCGTCCTCATCGAGACCCTCGTGGCCCTGGGCGCCGACGTCCGCTGGTGCTCGTGCAACATCTTCTCGACACAGGACCACGCCGCGGCGGCCATAGCCAAGGCCGGAGTACCCGTCTTCGCCTGGAAGGGCGAGAGCCTCGCCGAATACTGGTGGTGTACCAAGATGGCCCTCGACTTCGGCAACGGGCTGGGGCCCAACCTCATCGTCGACGACGGCGGCGACGCCACCCTGCTCATCCACAAGGGCGTGGAGTTCGACGGCAACCCGGACCTCTACACCAGGAGCTACGCCGACTGCGGCGAGGACTTCCAGGAGCTTGTCGAGCTGCTGCGCACCGTCCGCGGGCAGTTCGACTGGAAGAAGATTGCCGCCGGGGTCCGCGGCGTGAGCGAGGAGACGACGACGGGCGTCCACCGCCTCTACCAGATGATGGAGCGCGGCGAGCTGCTCTTCCCCGCCATCAACGTCAACGACTCGGTCACCAAGAGCAAGTTCGACAACCTCTACGGGTGCCGCGAGAGCCTGGCCGACGGCATCAAGCGCGGAACCGACGTCATGATTGCCGGCAAGGTGGTCGTGGTCTGCGGCTATGGCGACGTGGGCAAGGGATGCGCGCAGAGCATGAGGGGCTTCGGGGCCCGCGTCGTCGTCACCGAGATAGACCCCATCTGCGCCCTCCAGGCCGCCATGGAGGGATATGAGGTGCGCACCGTCGACGAGGTCGTCGAGACGGGCGACATCTTCGTCACCTGCACCGGCAACTGCGACATCATCACCGCCGAGCACATGGCCCGGATGAAGGACCAGGCCATCGTCTGCAACATAGGCCACTTCGACAACGAGATTCAGGTCTCCCGCCTGGAGCAGTGGCCCGGCATCAAAGAGCACAACATCAAGCCGCAGGTAGACAAGTTCACATTCCCCGACGGCCACAGCATCATCCTGCTCAGCCGCGGGCGCCTCGTCAACCTGGGCAACGCCACCGGCCACGCCAGCTTCGTGATGAGCAACTCGTTCACCAACCAGACCCTGGCGCAGCTCGACCTGTGGCAAAAGGAATATGAGGTGGGCGTCTACCGCCTCCCCAAGGAGCTGGACGAGGAGGTGGCGCGGCTCCACCTGACCAAGCTCGGCGTCCACCTCACGACGCTCACGCAGAAGCAGGCCGACTATATCGGCGTCAAGGTCGAGGGGCCCTACAAGGCCGACTTCTACAGGTATTGAGGCGAAAAGGTCGCCCGGAAGACTGCGGCGGGGAGGATGTCCCCGCCGTTTTTGTTGCGGGGGGCTCGTCTCACGCGACTATCGCGAAAATGGATTATCTTCGTGTCGGGCATAAGAACAGGCGAGCAATGCAACATCCGAAACTCAGAGACCAAAACAGACTGCAACTCCGCGAGTTGTACCCGCTCAATGAAATACCACAAGACGTCATATTCAAGATATGCGGCTATTTCGTCTACCTGCTTTATTCCGGTCGGACAGACATAAGCGGGAACGAGTGGGGAGACGCCTTTGCCGATGCGGTGGGCGGTAGGCATTTCGGTAGTCCGTTGGGAATTGCCGACGTGTGTTGGAACAAAATGGCATGGTCGCTTAAGACAGTCAAAAATCCGTCTCCTTTTTCTGCGGAGACTGTGCGCATAATTAGTGGACGTTGTTCTCCCGATTATTCATTCGGCATAACCGACCCGCATGAAAACGTCGCAAAAACAGGGAGGGCAGTCTTAGAAATCTGGAACGAGCGCGTAAACATTGCGACAGAAGAGTATAGCCCTGTAAGAAATTGCGTCTTGGTGAGGTCGGACAACTTGACGGAGTTTTGCGTTTTCGAGGAGGAATGCCACAGGTTTCGCACCGCTGATTATGAATGGTCCGCCAACAAGAATGGAAATCTGATAGGCAAAGAAAAGTCTAGTGGGGAGACACGCTTCACGTGGCAACCGCATGGTGCGCAGTTCACTATCCACACTCATGTGCCGCATGGCGCAACTCGTTTCTCTTTGCGACATCCTGTGCCGTTGTCAAAGTCGGCGGTGCTAGAGGTTGTCAATTTCGACAACAGCTGGGTATGCATCCACCAATGACCGGGTGTCTCATGGGAGGCACGCCGACAGTCGGCGCGGCCCCAATTCGTTTCGTCGACCTGTTCGCCGGCATTGGCGGAATCCGGATTCCGTTCGACGAAATGGGCTACAGGTGCGTATTCTCGTCGGAGTGGGACCGGGCGGCCCAGGCTACCTACGAGGCGAACTTTGGGGAGAGGCCGACGGGCGACATAACAAAGGTTGCGGAAGACGACATCCCGCCGCACGACCTGCTGTTGGCGGGCTTCCCATGCCAGGCGTTCAGCATCATGGGCAAGATGCGCGGTTTCGACGATACGCGCGGCACGATGTTCTTCGAGGTGGCGCGCATCGTCAGGCGGCACAATCCAAAGGCCGTGCTGTTGGAAAACGTGAAAAACCTTGTCTCCCACGATGGCGGGCGGACTTTCGAGGTCATCTTGCGGACGCTCGGCGAGTTGGGCTACCACACGAAGTGGAAAGTGCTGAACGCCCTTGATTTTGGCGTGCCGCAGAAGAGGGAGAGGGTCATAATTGTGGGGTTCAAAGAGTTGGCGGTGGCGGAGGCGTTTAGCCTCGACTTCGAGAAGGTGCCATACTCCTTGAGCGGCATATTGGAGCCCGACGAGGTTGTGGACCGGAGCCTTTTCGCCTCGGAGGCCATGGTGCGCAAGAGGGCGGCAAGCGTCGCGGGCAAGAAAATCTTCTATCCGTCGGTGTGGCACGAGAACAAGTCGGGAAACATCTCCGTCCTCGACCATTCGTGCGCGCTCCGCACAGGGGCGTCCTACAACTACCTGCTCATCAATGGCGTCCGTCGCCCGTCGTCGCGCGAGCTGTTGCGCCTGCAGGGCTTCCCCGACAGTTTCCGGATTGTCGTTCCCCACGCCGAGGTGCGCCGGCAGACGGGCAACTCGGTCGCCGTCCCGATGATAAGGGCCGTGGCGCGCCGGATAGACGCCGCCTTGCCCAAATAGGGACCCGTCGTCGACCGGCAAAAAAAACGGCGCGACGGGGAGATGCAACTCCCGCCGCGCCGTCAGTCTTTTCGCCGTACGCGCCTACTGCGCCTCGTCCGGCTCCATGTCCTCCTCCGGGTCGTGCTCTGCCTCGGCCACCGAGCCCTCCGGCTCCTGACCCTGCGAGAAAGCGGCGCGCACCTTGGCCTCAACCTCCTCTTGCAGCTCCGGGTTGTCTTTGAAGACGCGCAGGGCGCCCTCGCGGCCTTGCGCCAACTTGGAGCCGGCGTAGCTGAACCACGAGCCGCTCTTCTTGATTATGTCCATGTTCGTCGCCAGGTCGAGAATCTCGCCCACCTTTGAGATGCCCTCGCCGAAGCGGATCTCGAACTCCGTCTTGCGGAAAGGGGGCGCCACCTTGTTCTTGACCACCTTGGCCCTGGTCAGCGAGCCCAGCACCTCGTCGCCGGCCTTTATGGGGCTGACCTTGCGGACGTCGATGCGTATCGACGCGTAGAACTTCAGGGCGTTGCCGCCCGTCGTGGTCTCGGGGTTGCCGAAGAGGACGCCTAGCTTCTCGCGCAGCTGGTTGATGAAGATGCACGTCGTGTTGGTCTTCGCGATTGCCCCCGTCAGCTTGCGCAGGGCCTGGCTCATGAGGCGCGCGTGGAGGCCCATCTTGCTCTCGCCCATCTCGCCCTCAATCTCGGCCTTGGGGGTCAGCGCCGCCACGGAGTCGATGACAATGACGTCTATGGCCGACGAGCGGATGAGCTGCTCGGCCACCTCCAGTGCCTGCTCGCCGTTGTCGGGCTGGCTCATGTAGAGCGAGTTCATGTCGACGCCGAGCTTCTCGGCATACGTGGGGTCGAAGGCGTGCTCGGCGTCGATGAACGCCGCTATGCCGCCCGTCTTCTGCGCCTCGGCAATGGCGTGGATGGCGAGCGTGGTCTTGCCCGAGCTCTCGGGCCCGAAAATCTCCACTATGCGCCCGCGCGGGTAGCCCCCCACGCCCAGGGCCATGTCCAGGCCCAGCGAGCCCGTCGGGATTACCGGCACTCGCTCCACCTGCCGGTCGCCCATGCGCATTATAGTCCCCTTGCCGTAGGCCTTGTCCAGCTTGTCCATTGTCAGTTTCAGGGCCGCCAGCTTCTTGGCCTTAAGCTCCTCTGCGTTATCTGCCATCTCTTCTCTCTTTTTGTTCAACACTGCAAAGATACCCCTCCGTTTTGTCAACTCTTGTCAACGGCCCTCCTTTTTATATGTCCGCCCACCCCGGGGGGTAGGGGCGAACGCACGGGGTAGCGCGTCCACACATGACGTCCCACCACAGGCAATCACGGTCGGCCGTCAATTGCATTGTCCGGCCTTGCCCCTTTTTTCGCCAATCCTAGGGCTCACCAATATCGCCCCTTTGGGGCTTTGAGCCCCCACGCACTCCCCGCGGCACCTCCCCGGTCGGAAGTCAATTGTCAATTATTAATTGTCAATTGAATATAGGAAGTCGTTGTAGGGGAACCGCTTGGTGTGGACTTTGCGCACCTCGCCATAGACCACGGCCCGCAGCTCGTCGAAATTCGTCTTCTCGCGCGCCGAGATGAAGACGCACTTGCGCCCGCCCGCCATCCACGTCTTGCGCAGCTCGTCGAGCGAGACGTTCTCGCGCCCGCGGGGCGTGAGGTCGTCGTCGTCTTTTGGAGTGTAGGAGAAAGCGTCGACCTTGTTGAAGACCACGATGGAGGTCTTGTCGGCGCATCCGAGCTCCTGCAGCGTCTTGTCCACGACGCCGATCTGCTGCTCAAAGGCGGGGTGCGAGATGTCCACCACGTGGAGCAGGACGTCGGCCTCGCGCACCTCGTCGAGGGTCGACTTGAAACTCTCGACGAGGAACGTCGGCAGCTTGCGAATGAAGCCCACCGTGTCGGCCAGGAGGAACGGCAGATTGTCTATGACGACCTTTCGCACCGTGGTGTCGAGCGTGGCGAAGAGCTTGTTCTCGGCGAAGACGTCGCTCTTGGCCAGGGCGTTCATGAGCGTGCTCTTCCCGACGTTGGTATATCCCACCAGGGCCACCCTCACCAGGCGGCCGCGGTTCTGCCGCTGCGTGTTCATCTGCCGGTCTATGTGGCGCAACTGGTCTTTGAGCAGGGCAATGCGGTCCAGGACTATGCGCCGGTCGGTCTCGATCTGCTTCTCGCCCGGTCCGCGCATCCCGATTCCTCCTTTCTGCCTCTCCAGGTGCGTCCACAGGCGCGTCAGCCTGGGGAGCAGATATTGGTACTGCGCCAGCTCGACCTGCGTCTTGGCGTACGACGTCCGGGCTCGGCTGGCGAAGATGTCGAGGATGAGCGACGTCCGGTCTAGCACCGTCAGGCCCAGGCCCTCCTCCAGGTTCTTCTGCTGCGAGGGGCTCAGCTCGTCGTCGCATATGGCCGTGGCCACCTCGTTCTCTTCGGCAAAGGCGCGCATCTCGGCCATCTTGCCCGTGCCGACATAGGTCCGCGAGTCGGGCATGGGCAGGTTCTGCGAGAATCGGCCCACCGTCTCGGCCCCCGCCGTCTCGGCCAGGAAGGCCAGCTCGTCGAGATAGTCGGCGGCCTGCTGGGCGGAGGTGTCGGGAGTGCGCACGGCGAATAGCACGACCCTCTCCAAGTTCTTGTCTTTTATGGTGTTGTCAATCATATTCACCTTGTCTTCTAATGCGCCTCCAGCCAGTTAGCCCCGACGCCCACCTCGGCCGTCAGCGGCACCGAGAGGCGGCACGCCGCCTCCATCTTGTCCTTGACCAGGGCGCAGACGCTCTCCAGCTCGTCGTCGGGCGCCTCCAGCACAAGCTCGTCGTGCACTTGCAGAATCATCCTCGCCCGGAGGCCCCGGCGGCTCAGCTCCTCGCCCACGGAGATCATGGCAATCTTTATGATGTCCGCCGCCGTGCCCTGGATTGGGGCGTTGATGGCGTTGCGCTCCGCCGCGGCCCTGACGGTGGCGTTGCGCGAGTTGATGTCGGGCAGTTCGCGGCGGCGGCCGAAGAGGGTCTTGACCACTCCGCTCTCCCTGGCCCCCTCGATGGTCCTCTCCATGTAGCCCCGGACTCCCGGGAAGTTGGCGAAATATCCGTCGATGAGCTCCTTGGCCTCCTTTCGGGGGATGTCGAGCCTCTCGGCCAGGCCAAAGGCGGAGATGCCGTATATGATGCCGAAGTTGGCCGTCTTGGCCCGTCGGCGCATGTCGGGCGTCACAGCCTCGGCGCCGACGCCATATATCTTGGCGGCCGTGGCCGTGTGGATGTCCTCGCCGTTGCGGAAAGCGGCGAGCAGGTGCTCGTCTTGGCAGAAGTGGGCCATGATGCGCAGCTCGACCTGCGAGTAGTCCGCCGAGACGATTTTGCTCCCCGGCGGGGCGACGAAGCACTCGCGGACCCGGCGCCCGTCTTCGTCGCGGACCGGGATGTTCTGCAGGTTGGGGTTCGAGCTGCTCAGCCGGCCGGTCACGACGACCGTCTGGTTGAACGACGTGTGGATTCGCCCCGTCGCCCCGTTGACGAGCTTGGGCAGGGCCTCGGCATACGTCCCCAGGAGCTTGACCAGGCCGCGGTATGTCAAGATTTCGCCCACTATGGGGTTGGCGTGGGCCAGCTTCTGCAGCGTCTCCTCGTTGGTCGAATATCCGCCGCTCTTCGTCTTGCGCGCCCCGGGGTCTATCTTAAGCCGGTCGAACAGGACCTCGCCCACCTGCTTGGGGCTGCCGACGTTGAACCGCGTGCCGGCCATGTCGAAAATCTTCTGCTCGCTCTCGCCTATGCGGTGGCGCAAAAAGTCGGAGTAGCGGTTCAGCGCGTCGCTGTCTATGGCCACGCCCGCCGCCTCCATGTCGGCCAGGACCCCGACGAGCGGCATCTCCATCTCGCGGAACAGGCGCCCGATGTCGGCATCGGCCTCGACCTGCGGGGCCAGGGCGCGGTAGAGGCGGAGCGTCACGTCGGCATCCTCGGCGGCATACTCCGTCAGCTTGCCGTCCTCGACGTTGTCCATGGAGCCCTGCCTGGCGCCCGACCCGATGAGGTCCTCAATGGGGATGGGCCTGTAGGAGAGCATCTCCATGGCCATGGCGTCCATGCCGTGGCGCGACGCCGGGTGGAGCAGGAAGTGGGCCACCATGGTGTCGAAGCGGGGGCCGCGCACCTCGACCCCGTAGCGCCGCAAGACGAGGATGTCGAACTTCATGTTCTGCCCAATCTTCAAGACGCGCTCGTCGGCAAAGGCTGGGGCGACGCGGCTCAGCAGGGCGCGCGCCTCGGCCTCGTCGGCCGGCATCTTGGCGAACCACGCCTCGCCCTCCGCCACCGCCACCGAGAACCCGACGATGGAGGCCGACATGACGTCGAGCGACGTCGTCTCGGTGTCGAACGAGAAGGCCGGGGCCGCCCTCAGCATGGCGCAAAGGGCGTCGAGCTCGTCGGCGGTCTTGATGAGGTGATATGTGTGGGGCGTGGTCGCGGCCGTGGCGTAGTCGGGCGCGGAGGGCCGGGCAGAATCCTCGGCCGCCGCGCCGAAGTCGAAGAGCGACGGCCCCGCGGGGGCGGCAAGGCCCATAGCGGAGCGGATCCGCTCGGTCATGCCCCGAATCTCCAGTTCGCCAAAGAGGGCGTCGAGCGCGCCCCAGTCGGGCGACGCCACGGCGAGGTCGCCTAGGGCGATGTCTATCGGCGCGTCTGTGACAATGGCAGCCAGGCGGCGCGAAAGCATGACAAGCTCGCGGTTCTGCTCCAGCCGCTCCCTCATCTTGCCCTTGATGGATTCTATGTTCGCATATATGCCGTCAATCGTGCCATAGGAGGCCAACAGCTTCTTTGCCGTCACCTCGCCCACGCCCGGGCAGCCGGGGATGTTGTCGGAGGAGTCGCCCCACAGGCCCAGCAGGTCCACCATCTGCCCTGGGGAGCCGACGCCGAACTTCTCGGCGACGTCCGCCTCGCCTATCGCCTCGGGCGCGCCCCCGGAGCGCGGACGCAACATCGTCACATGCGGGGCCAGGAGCTGGGCGTAGTCCTTGTCGGGCGTCACCATCACCACGTCCGCCCCCTCGGCGGCGTAGCGGCGGGCCAGGGTGCCGACCACGTCGTCGGCCTCGTAGCCCTCGGCGCTGGCCTCGGCGACGCCCAGGGCGCGGACAAAGCGGCGGACGTAGGGGACCGCCGCCCCGATGTCCTCGGGCTGAGCCTGGCGGTTGGCCTTGTAGTCGGCATAGAGCGAGTGGCGGAACGTAGGGCCGTGCAAGTCGAAAGCCACGGCGGCGTGGGTCGGGCGGCGCTTCAGCACCAAGTCGATGAAAGACGAGACGAAGCCGAAGATGGCCGACGTGTTGACGCCCTTTGAGTTGAGGCGGGGGTTCTTTATGAAGGCGAAATAGGAGCGGTATATCATCGCGTAGGCATCGACGAGGAATACCGTCGGGCGCAAGTCGCTGCTGTTCATCGATATTGGCGAAGATGGTTGTTTTTGTCGTGGCAAGGTACGACAATTTTATGTTTTTCGCAACCTTGGTTCGCGGCTTCCGTAAATAGCAGAAAAACAGCAGAGAGAATAGTTTTTCGTTGATTAGTTGATAAGTGTGTTTGGTGATTAATTTCACGGGAGCGGGGCGTCGCGACGACGCCCCGCTCTTTCTCTGCGCACAGACCGCCACAATCTCACATAATCGCCGCGGCACGCGCACATTCTTAAAGCTTTCGCAATTAACGGCTCTATTATTAATTAATTTTATAAAGCAACGCCCTCGCGACGGAAGGCCTTGTTGGCAGTCTTGAGCCTACGCAAGACGACGCCTTGCCGCGGCGACCACATTTTTTCAACCTCATTAACCTAGTCAGTCATGAAAGCGCATACCATCCTCCTCCTCGGCCTGGCCGTCATGGCCTTTGGAAGAGCCTTGTCGACGAGTGGGTCATGCCGGACAAACTCTTGGACAGCGGATACCTCGCCCCGAGCGGCCCTGCGTCCTTCCGGTACCACAGCGTATGGGACGAGCATCGTCGGAAAGCATTGGGAAGGATGGTCGAGCTCTACAACGAGTGCCAATCCAGCCATGCCGACGGCGACGCCGGATGGATAGACCAGGACAACCGCGCCTTGGCCAGGCAACTGAAGACTCAGCCCTACAAGAGGCTGACCCGCTCGTCAATTGCCCCGCTCTTCGTGGACGTCAACGGCGAGGGGTGCTTCTCCAACGACAAGGCCAAGGAGTATTTCGACGCCCATGGTGGGGTCGAGAACGCCCACAAGGCCAAATTCACCGTCTGGGACCCCGACGCGAAATAGGGGACAAACAACCCAAAAAGGAGCGAGCCGCCGGTAGCCGGGCGGCTCGCTCCTTTTTTATGCCTCCTGGCGCTTCCGCCCGGGCGCTCCACAGCCGGGAGCGCAATCAGACCACGGCAGAATATGCCGCCTGGACGACGGTGCGCTCCTGGCGGCGGAACCGCAACTCTTCGCAAGATATTGGGTCGAGGAACAGGGTGTGGCATGGAGTCTCCCGAAAATTCCTGACGACGAAAAGGCAGAAGCTCCCCCTCTTCGCCCTCGCCACCTCATACTCTTTCTCTGTCATGACGATGCCGCCGCTCTTGCCGTTGAGTCCCTTGACCTCGACAAAGAGGCGCTCGCTGCCGCGCGACATCAAGAAGTCGAAGCCGCACCCGAAAGAGGTGGTGTCCTGGGCGCTGAAGCCGCGGAACAGGTCAATCTCGCCCCACCGCGCCTCGAAATATTTCTCTGCCGCCCGGCCCGTGACGAGCCGCGTCGAGGCCGGCACGGCCTCCTCGCGCCCCGGCAGGCTCTCGGCCTCGGCGGGGGGCAAGCCTACGACGCGCCGCACAAGGGCGCAGAAGCCGTCGAAATCGAGACACGCCGTCCGCTCCATCCATTCCCCGCAGAAGGGCCTCAGGCCCCTGCCCGCCCATCCGGCCCTCGCGTTGGGGAAGTAGGGGTCGAACTCGTCGCGGTAGTTCTGCACGGACTTTGGCAAGACGCCGACGGCGTAGCCCAACGCGTTATAGGCCTGCCGGAAGCCGGAGAAGCCCAGCGAACGGAGGGCGTCCTGGTCAAACCGCGACAAGAAGAGGCCGACTATTATGGCCTTGTCCCTTGGCGGCAGAGCCTCCACCCCCGTCAGTTCCCCCATGTCTCCCTGTCGAGGGCCCTATACTGAATGGCCTCCGAGATGTGCTTCGGCAACACCGCCTCCGAGGCGTCGAGGTCCGCAATGGTGCGCGCCACTTTCAGGATGCGGTCGTAGGCGCGGGCCGAGAGGCCCAGCCGGCCCATGGCCATCTTGAGAATCTGCTGCCCCTGCTCGTCGGGGCGGGCGTGGGCCGTGAGCATCCGCGGCGTCATCTGCGCGTTGCAGTGCACACCGCGCGAGCGGGCGAAACGCCGGCTCTGGATGGCGCGCGCCGCCACGACGCGCCGCCGTATCTCGGCGCTCGGCTCGCCCGCCGGGGCCTCGTTGAGCTTGCCTATGGGGACGGGGACGACCTCGATGTGGAGGTCTATGCGGTCCAGGAGCGGGCCGGAGATGCGGCCCAGGTACTTGCGCACGGCGCCCTCGCCGCAGGTGCACCGGCGGTCGGGGTGGTTGTAGTAGCCGCACGGGCAGGGGTTCATCGACGCCACGAGCATGAACGACGCCGGATATTCGACGCTGAACTTGGAGCGCGAGATGACAATCTTGCGGTCCTCGAGCGGCTGGCGCATGACCTCCAGCACCGAGCGCTTGAACTCCGGCAGCTCGTCGAGGAAAAGGACCCCGTTGTGGGCCAGGCTTATCTCGCCGGGCTGGGGATAGGAGCCCCCGCCGACAAGGGCCACGTCGGATATGGTGTGATGGGGGCTGCGGAACGGGCGCGCCGTCATCAGGCCGACGTCGCCGCCCGTGTTGCCCGCCACGGAGTGAATCTTGGTGGCCTCGAGGGCCTCGTCCATGGTGAGCGGGGGCAAGATGCTGGGCAGCCGCTTGGCCATCATGCTCTTGCCCGAGCCCGGCGAGCCTATGAGCAGTATGTTGTGCCCCCCGGCGGCGGCAATCTCCAGGGCGCGCTTGACGTTCTCCTGGCCCTTGACGTCGGCGAAGTCTAGCATGGCGTCCACCTCGGCCCTGTTGAACTCGGCCTCGAGGTCGACCTCCACGGGGCGGAGCACACTCTCGTCGGCCAGGAACTCGACGACCTCCTTGAGGTTGTCGGCGGCATAGACCTTGAGGCCCTTGACCACTGCCGCCTCCTTGGCGTTGCCCCGCGGCAGGATGAACCCCTCGAAGCCCTCCTCCTTGGCCTTGAGCGCCATGGGCAGGACGCCCTTGACGGGGCGCAGGCCGCCGTCGAGCTGGAGCTCGCCCATCATGACGTAGCGGCCGAGACGCTCCGTGGCGCACTGGCCCGACGCGGCGAGAATCCCGACGGCGAGCGGCAGGTCGTAGGCCGAGCCCTCCTTGCGGATGTCGGCCGGGGCCATGTTGATGACAATCCGCTGCATGGGATACTTCCACCCATTCTCGTGGATGGCGCTCTCCACCCTCTGCTCGCTCTCCTTGACGGCGCTGTCGGGCAGCCCAACGATGTAGAAACGTATCCCGGGGGTGACGTTGACCTCCATCGTGACCGTGAACGCGTCGATGCCCGACACCGCCGAGCCGTATGTCTTGACTAGCATAACGGTAGTAAAGTTAAACAAAGATGGCGGTTTTCGGGGAGGGCGTCAACCCCCAAGTTGACCATTGGCATCGGCACGCGGCGCATTGCCGACACACGCAAAGGAAAGCGCGCGTCACTTGCCGCCCCTCGCCCGCGCGCGCCGGCCCGACACCGCAATGTAGACGGCGAGAGCCACGAAAAGGGCGAGAATCAGCCCTACGTGGACGGAATGCCTCTCCGGCTCGACCCAGAACTCGCGGAACAGGTTTATCCGGCCAAGAATCTCGACGGGAGTCCAAAAGACAATGACCGTGGCCACGGCCATGCGGATGCTCCTGCCCCAAGCGCCGACGCGGAGCAGCTTGCGGAACATCAGGACGGAGCCGCCGAGGCAGAACAGGCCAAAGGCGAAAGTCACAGGGTGGTGGTCGCCAAGGAAGTCGGGGTCGTAGCAGAACATGAGGGCCAAGTAGCACGTCCACATCATGACCATCAGCTCCATGAACGTCACGATGGAGGCGTGGCGCACCATCGGGCGTGCCACGACCTCCCGCGCCCCGCCGCGGAAGAGCCTCCTCTGCACCCAACTGATGAGGCAGCAGCCCGTCGGGGTGCAGAAGACGTAGAGCATCATGACCATGACCCAGAGGCCGAACGTGGCGGGCATAATCAGATACTCGGGCTTGGTGACCACCACGCCGTCCACAACCTCAGGCAGGACACCGTGGCGGCGCGCGTAATATTGGAAGAGGAACTCATACCAGCCCGTCCAGAACAGAAGCCCGCCGAAGAGGCCGAAAAGGGTCTGGCGCGCGTCGCCGCGGACGAAGACACCCCACACGACCACGACGAAACCCACGGCGCCCATCGAGAAGCCCGCCACGCGGACAGCATCGTCGGGCAAGACCTTCTCCATCATAATCATCAGCGCATGGCCGAGCGGCATGGCGAAGAGGACCATCAGGAACGACGCGGCGGCCATTCGCCAATGAAGCCGCGGCCGGGCCGCTGTTTTGACTCCTTTCATTGCTCGATGTTTCTTAAGACTCTCAGTCCAGCTCGTCGACGTAATAGCAGACGCGTCCGCCCTCGCCGCCTATCTCGACCTCGGCGTCGTACCACGACACAATTTGCAGCTTGAAGTAGCGCCCTCCGTCGGCGGTGCGGACGCAATATGTGTGGCGCGAGAGGGAGTAGGATGGCGGGGGGGCGGCGAAAGAGATGGCCCCGGCCAAGACGGGGTTGGCGCTCGTCAGCGTCGTGGCGGGCCCCGTGTTGGGGTCGAACCAGGGGTTGCTGTCGAAGTCCAGGCCCAGGTCAATCAGGTGCCGCGTCCAGTCGCTCCGCGAGAATGTTATGTAGACCGACGTGTCGTTGTCCGCGGCGAAGTCCATAGCCTCCACCTGCCGGCGCTCCGTCCAGTCGGCATAGCCCCCCCGGCCCAGGTCGGCGGCCCCGCCCCGGCCCACGCCGCTCGTCCCGCTGTTGGTCCGCAAGCGGTATCCGCAGAAGGCCAGGTCCCAGTCTAGGGCCACCTCGGCACTGTCGCGCTGCCGCCCCTCGCGGATGTCGCGGTTGGGCGCGGCGGCGTTGTAGGTCTTGCCCGTGCGCAGGTTGAGATAGAGCCAGTCGTTGGTGACGCCGGTAGTGTAGCCTGTGACGCGGGGCAGCGTCGCGCCCGTAAAGGGCTCGGCGTCATAGTCGACGCAGGCCGGCGCCAAGAGCAGGGCGGGGCAGAGCAGGATCGTCAGCCTCACTTCAGCACCCCCATCTCTTTGCCGACCTTGACGAAAGCGCCGACGCAACGGTCAATCTGCTCGTCGGTGTGCGCCGCCGAGAGCTGCACACGGATGCGCGCCTCGCCCCGGGGCACCACGGGGTAGCTGAAGCCGGCGACGTAGATCCCCTCGTCCTGCATCTTGGCGGCGAAAGCCACGGCCAGGGGGGCGTCGTAGAGCATGACGGCGCAAATGGCGCTCTGAGTGGGCCGGATGTCGAACCCGGCGGAGAGCATCCTCGAGCGGAAACGCCCGACGTTGCGCATCAGGGCGTCGTGCAGGGCGCCGCCCTCGGAGAGCATCTTGAACACCTCCAGGCCGGCGCCGACAACGGCGGGGGCCAGCGAGTTGGAGAAGAGGTAGGGGCGCGACGCCTGGCGCAGGATGTCCACAATCTCCTTGCGGCCCGCCGTGAAGCCCCCCAGGGCGCCGCCGAAGCTCTTGCCCAGGGTGCCGGTGTAGATGTCGACGCGGCCATAGGTGCCGTACAGCTCGCTCACGCCGCGCCCCGTGGCGCCCACGACGCCCGCCGAGTGGCTCTCGTCGACCATGACCAGGGCGTCATACTTCTCGGCCAAGTCGCAAATCTTGTCCAACGGGGCCACGTTGCCGTCCATCGAGAAGACGCCGTCGGTGCAGACCACCCGGAAACGCTGCGCCTGCGCCTCGCGCAGGCACCTCTCCAGGTCGGCCATGTCGGCGTTGGCGTAGCGGTAGCGCCGGGCCTTGCAGAGGCGCACGCCGTCTATTATGCTCGCGTGGTTGAGGGCGTCGGAGATTACGGCGTCCTCCTCGCCCAAGATTGAGCCGAAGAGCCCCCCGTTGGCGTCGAAGCAGGCGGCGTAGAGGATGGCGTCGTCGGTCTTGAAATAGGCGCTCACGGCGGCCTCAAGCTCCTTGTGGATGTCTTGCGTCCCGCAGATGAAGCGGACAGACGACATCCCGTAGCCCCTGCGCTCCATGGCGGCCTGGGCGGCTCGGACCACGCAGGGGTGGTTCGAGAGGCCTAGGTAGTTGTTGGCGCAAAAGTTGAGAACCTCCCTGCCGCCGACCGTTATGGCCGCGCCCTGCGGGCTCTCTATGACGCGCTCCTCCTTGTAGAGGCCCGAGGCGCGGAGGCCTTCGAGCGTTGAGGCCAGGTGCCGCTTAATCGCTGTGTACATGGTGCCGTGGTTTCACGTGTGGTTAAATTGACGAGAGACGGCCGCGCCGAGCCTCCAAAGAGACGCGACGAGACCCCTTGGGAACAAAAATAGGCATATTCCGACGAAGATAGACGACGCGGCGAAAGAAATGGGGGACGTAGGGACGGCTCTTTCAGAAAAAAGCGATAACCGCCACGAGCAAAGTGACAAAATTTATAATTTCGTCAGGTCGGAAACAGAACCAAACAGAACCCAAAAGAGACAGAAGATAGATGAAAAGAATCCTTGTGATTGGCTCCACGGGGCAGATAGGCTCGGAGCTGACGGTCGAGCTTCGCCGGCAATATGGCGGCGGCAACGTCGTGGCGGGCTACATCGCCGGCGCCGAGCCCCGCGGCGCCCTCCTGGGGGGCGGCCCTGCCGAGATTGCCGACGTCACCGACGGCGCGGCCCTTGCCGACGTGGTGAGGCGACACGGCGTGGACGCCATATTCAACCTGGCCGCTCTTCTCTCGGTCGTGGCGGAACGGAGGCCGCGGACGGCGTGGCGAGTGGGGGTGGACGGGCTGTGGAACGTCCTGGAGGTGGCACGCGAGAGGCGCTGCCAGGTCTTCACGCCAAGCTCCATAGGCTCGTTCGGGCCCGAGACGCCGGGCGAGAAGACGCCGCAAGACACCATCCAGCGCCCGCGGACAATATATGGCGTGAGCAAGGTGACGGCGGAGCTGCTGAGCGACTGGTTCTTCCACAAGCACGGCGTGGACACGCGCTCGGTGCGCTTCCCGGGCCTCATCTCCCACGCCACCCCGCCCGGCGGCGGCACGACAGACTACGCCGTGGACATCTTCTACTCCGCCGTGCGAGGCGAGGAGTTCCGATGCCCCATCCCGGCCGGGGTGCGCATGGACATGATGTACATGCCCGACGCCATTGCCGGGGCCATGGCCCTCATGGAGGCCGACGCGTCGCGGCTCAAGCACCGCAACGCGTTCAACATCACCGCCATGAGCATCGAGCCGGAGATGCTCCGCCGCGAGATAGCGAAGCACCTGCCGGACTTCAAGATGACGTATGACATAGACCCCCTCAAAGAGAGCATTGCCCGGAGCTGGCCCGACAGCCTCGACGACAGCTGCGCGCGGAGCGAGTGGGGATGGGCCCCGCGCTACGACCTGCCGCAAACAACCGCCGAGATGCTGGAGCGGCTGAGAGCCAAGATGGCGGGCTAGTAGTCCACCACGACCGAGGCGGCGAAGACCCGCCCGGGGTCGAAATAGGCCGCGGCGGACTCCGCCATGTCGGCAACAGTCGGGACGAGCCGCCCGCGAAAAGCCTCGCGGCCGTTGACCGCGACCGTCACGTCGGCCCGGACGTCGACCATGCGCTCGTCGAGGAACACGCGCAGACGCCCGCCAGACGCCGGGGCCAGGGAGCGGTCGTAGCGCAGGCCGATGCCCAAACTGGAGTCCCTCTCGGCAACGCTGTAGGAGACGTTGTCCACCGAGACATCGACATCGTTGCCGCGGACAACCATCTTGTAGAGCGTGCGCCGGTCTCCCCCGGCGCCGGGCGAGGCCGGGGGCCTGACGACCCACAGGTTGTGGAAACCGCCGCGCCGGCGGCCGTCCATGGCGAAATCCTCCCACAAGACCACCTTGGGGCGAGGGTCGCGCTCATGTTCGCGGAGCCAGGGCGTCGTGAGGCTGTAGTCGATGGCGTGACCCGCGCCCGCCAAGAGCTCCACACGGTGACGGAACAGCTGATGGCCGCCAGAGGCCAAGGCTCCATACTCCTGTTGCGCCGCGTCGAAAGCCAGGCCGGTGTTGCGGGTCAGCGTGTTGCGGCAGAAGCCGTCGTCGGCGGCGCCCGTCAGGAGCGAGAACGCCGTGTTGGCGCAGTTCTCCACGGGGGCGTTGACGAGCGGCTCGCCGCCCGCCATGGGCCCCGCCCCGGCAAGATAGTCGGCATAGAACGACGCCAGCCTCTGACTGCCGTAGCCGCCCTCGGAGATCCCGACGAAGTATATGCGCACGGGGTCCACGTCGCCACCCGCCAAGACCTGCCGCAGGAGCGTCTCCCACGCCCACTGCTTGCCCCTCTGCCACCATCGGTAGAGGGGGCCGGTGTTCGGAATCCGCGGGATGAAGTAGGCGCTCGGCTCGCTCCCGAAGAGGCGCAACGCCAGGCGGCGACCCGCGGCCCACTCGGAGTCGGGGGGGCCGGAGCCGTGGAGGTAGACGAAGAGCGGCAGGGCCCGCCCCTCGGCGACGCCACGGGAGCCGTAGTAATATCGCATGACGGCGTCGCGCTCCAGGCTGTCGGGGATGTCCCACAGCCCCGGCTCCGCCCCGTCGAGCGGGGCCAGCGGCAAGAGCTTAGGCTCGGCGAGGCGGCTGTTGGCCGCGCGCCACGCGTCCCATATGGCCCCGCGGACGGAGTCGACGCCCGCCCAGGTCACGGCGCAGGACACCGAGAGCGTGTCGCCACCGCCGGCCAGACGGCCGACGAAGAACTCCGCGGCGGCGGCCCCGACGCCGGCCAGGGTCAGCGTGTCCGCTCTTCCCGCCCGCTCTCTCTCGGAGCCAACGCCCACCGAGGGCTTGTCGGGCGACGGTATGGGCGATTCGACTTTGCAGGCGGCGACGGAGAGCATCGCCAAGAGGGCTATTACATTCGTTTTCATGCGCAATGTGTTTGAAAAAGGTTTGTTAGAGGAGACGGAGGCCGGGGAGGAGGGCGCCGCTCACGCCCCGACCAAGTTAGTCAGAGAAACGGCCGCGCCGGGCCCAAGCCTTGACAATCTCGTCAAAAAAGAGCTCGACCTGCACATGGCCCCGGGCGCCGGGCGTGGCGGGGATGTTGAACATCGTGATGCCGGCGCCGAGCGTCTTGGGGACGTAGTCGAAGACGTTGTCCACGCCCACGGCGACCCTCACCTTGCCCCACAGCGTCTGGCTCACCGACACGTTGCACAGGGCGTAGGGCGGCAGGTCGGTGCGGAAATAGGCCTCGCGGCTCGTCCCGCCAAGGGTCAGGCGGTCCTGGATGTCGAACCTCTTGCCGCCCATGGCCGAGACCGAGAGTGTGGCGGCGAGGCGGTAGCGCGGGCGCGCCAGCTTGTAGTCGAGGCTTGCCGTAGCGGCGTGGGGCGACGTGGTGTTGACCTGCACGCCGTCGAGCTTCGAGACGTTGACGAAAGAGTACGTCCCGCCCAGGGTGAAGCCGCCCGGGAGCCGCCAACGGAGGATGGACTCCACGCCCAGGAGGCGCTGGTCGTGGAGGTTGACATACTCGAAGTTGTATTGCATGTCGTAGACTCGCCACACGCCCTCTATCTTGCGCCGGAAGAAGTTGGCGTAGGCGTTGACCGAGACGAAGAGGCGGTCGTCGGCGAACTCCGCCCCGAGGCTGAAGTAGTTGTTCTTCTCGGGCTTCAGATATTCGTTGCCCTTGATTGTGAACATCGCCATGTGGTCCCAGTTGAAGAAGAGCTCCTTGATGGACGGCGCCCGGTAGCCCATGGAGTAGTTGGCCCTCAGCGCCCAACGCTCGGCGGGGGTCCACTTGGCCGCCACCTTGGGCATGGCCATGAGGCCAAAAGCCCGGCTGAAGTTGGAGCGCACGCCGAGGGAGAGGGTCCAGCGCGGCGAGAGGGCCCACTCGTCTTGCACGAACCACTCCGTCTCGCGGAGCGAGCGCGTGCGCATCCGCAAGCTGGCAGAGCCGCTGAAACGGTCGGACGTGAGTTCGTCGCCGGAGTGCTCGACGCCGAAGATTATGTCGTGGCCGTCGAAGAAACGGCTCGTGAGGGTCAGCCTGGGCTGAAGAATCCGGCTGTCGTAGACCTTGGAGCGGGTGTCGAGGCGCTCGTGGCGCTTGAAGCGGTTGTAGAAGTCGCCATGGAGGCTCACGGTGGCGGTGAGCCAGTCGCCGACGTCGCAAGAGGCCTTGAAGCCCAGGGTGAAGTCGCGCGACTGGTTGAAAGTCATGTCCTCGATGAGGTCGTAGGTGTTCATGAAGAACCAGTTGCCGTAGGCCAGGAGCGAGACGGGCCCGAGGTCGTCCACGTAGACTTTCTGCTGCGCCGAGACATATTCCGACCCCTCGACGCCCATGGGCGGGCGCGGCGCCGTCGAGACCACGGCGGTGTCGGCCGCCAGCCACGGGTTGGCCTCGCGGGTGTATAGCTTGCTGTCGCCCATGGCCTGATAGAGGTAGAAGGCGTCGGTCGAGTTGTAGAGGATGTCGGTCTGCGTCGTCACCCGGGTCCCGGCGCGGAAACCCGCCGAGACCCAGGCCTGGAGGTTGGGGCGGTCGGCGTTCTTCTCGAACATGTACAGGAAGTCGGCAGGCCGCGCGCCGGGGAAGTTGCGCTGGCTCCTCTGCGCCCACCGTGCCCCGGCCCTGACGTCGGCCGGCCGGGCCGTCTTCTTGGTTATGAGGTTGATGACGGCGCCCGAGGCCCTGCTGCCGTAGAGCGTCGAGCTGGCCCCCTTGACCACCTCGACGCGGTCTATGGCGTGGAGGTTGAAGCGCTCGTAGTCCAGGTTGCCGGCCATCTCGCCCGTCATGCGCTCGCCGTCGAGCAGGAAGAGGACGTGGCGCGCGTCGAGGCCCTGCATGGAGATCTCGTTGCCGAAGCCCACCTTCTGAATGTTGAGGCCGGGCGTCTCCTGCCTCAGAGCCTGCTGCAGGTTGCCGTAGCCGGCCTCGACAAGGGCGCCGCCGCCAAGCACCTGCGTCTGCACGGGGCTGAGCTTCAGGGGGCGCGCGGCGCGGCTGCCCGTCACGACGACGCCGCTGAGGCCCACGACGTCCTCCTCCATGTAGACCACCGTGTCGGCAGCGGCGGCGCCGAGCCAGCCCGACACCGTGACGAAGCCCACCGACGAGACAGAGAAGAAAGCCGCGCCGCCCCCCGGCAGCGTCAGCTTCGCCCGCCCGTCGGCGTCGGCCACGGCGAGCCCGCGCCCGAGGGAGAGACCCTGGTCGGCGGCGTAGACCACGTTGGCGCCCACGACGGGACGCTCCGCGCCGCGCTCCAAGACTGTCAGCGTCAGGGGCCTCTGCGCCGTCGCCGCAAAGTGGGACAGCAAGAGGGCGGCAAGGGCCAAGGGGCGTCGGTAGGAGGTCATCGCTGTGTCGTGTCTGTTGTCGGCGCAAAGTTATGAAATATGGCCCTGCACTCAAAAAACGATAAAAAAGGGAAACGATGAGAGAATAAAATGCGTACTTTGCGATAGCGAACAAACGACAGTTCCACCACCAAATCAAACGCATGAAAAGATATTTCCTTGGCGGGATCACGTTCCTCATCCTAGTGCCCTGCGTGATGTTCGTCATCGTGCTGGGCATAGCCGCCGCTTTTGTATACTTCTCGGTCTCCGGCTCCCTGCGCGACGTCGAGCTTCGCAACGTTCAGGGCATATTGGGCAACACCGTCAACGTCATCCGCCACAACCGCGCCAGCATGGAGAACGTCTGCCGCGGCCTCAACGACACCTACGCACCGTTCGCCGCCACAGCCGCCACCCGCGACCGCGCCAACATGCGGCAGGACTTGGAGAGGCGCACCAGCGGGGCCGGGGCCTCGGGCTACATCTACACCGACCTGCAGGGCGACGTCATAGTCTCCAGCTACATCTTCGACGAGGGCGACGAGAGCCTGAGGGGCGCCGCCGAGCACGCGCGGCAGGTGGGAGTCTTCAGCTCCAGCCGGGTGCTGGACGGCATCCTGGTGGACTACTCGGCGGGCGTCGTCAACGACGCCGACGGCAACCCCGTCGGCGTGGTCTTCGTCATAGGCCTCATATCGAACCACGAGAACGCCCGCAACGTGGGCCGCGGGCAGATGGGGGCCGAGACCTACGTCTTCGTCGGCGACCACTGCATAGCCTCGTCGGAGGCCGGCGTCGACCTCAAGCATATACGCCTCGACACGGCCATATACGACGCCACGGTCAACCGACGGGAGCAGTGGGTGGGAGTCTCCGAGATGTTCGGGCAGCGCAACTACATCGGCGCACTGCCGTCGGTGGCGTATGACGGCAAGGTCTCCGGCGTGGTGCTCTTCGTGGGCGAAAGCGGGCAGACCGACGCCATCTTGGAGAGCACGCACTTCTTCATGCCCGTCATGCTCGTGGTCTTCATCTTCCTGCTGAGCTTCCTGCTCTTCCGCGTCTACGACCGGATAACGAGGCCCATCCGCCGCCTCAAGGAGAGCCTGGGCCTCATCGCGGGCGGCGACCTGACGGGCAAAATCCTCATCGGCAAGGCCTGCAGCGAGATAACGACCCTGGCAGACGGCGTCCGGCAGATGGAGGACCGGATACGCTCCGTCCTCGACCCCATACGCACGTCGGCTCAGAGCCTGGTCAACAGCGCCAACCAGATGAGCACCGCCTCGGAGAACCTGGCCGACGCCGCGAACAGGCAGGCCGCCTCGCTGGAGGAGGTCTCCAGCTCGATGGAGCAGATGGAGAGCAACATCCAGCAGAACACCGACAACTCCGTCCACGCCAACCGCCTCACCGGCGAGGTGGCGCAGATGATGAACCGACTGAGCAGCTCGAGCAAAGACAGCATTGAGGCCATCAACAACATCGCGCACAACATCTCGGGCATCAACGACCTGGTGTCGCAGACCAACATCCTGGCCCTCAACGCCTCCGTCGAGGCCGCCCGCGCCGGCGAGCACGGACGGGGCTTCGGGGTCGTGGCCAAGGAGGTGGGGCGCCTGGCCGAGCAGACGCACGACACTGCCGACAACATCAACCGCACTGCCGCCGCGTCGGTCAGCGAGAGCGAGGAGGCGTTCCGGCAGGTGAACGAGCTGATGCCGCAGGTCGAGAAGATGACGGCCCTCATCCAGGAGATAACATCGGCGAGCCTGGAGCAGAACCAGGGGGTCCAGCAGGTCAACAGCGCCATAACCGAACTAAACCGCGCCACACAGCAGAACGCCGCCAGCGCCGAGGAGATAGCGGCAAGCTCGGCCGCCATGAAAGAGCAGATAGACCGCCTCAACGACGCCATCTCGGTCTTCAAGACCGACACCGGGGAGGCCTTGCGCGGCAACTGGAGAGGCAGGTGAGAGACGCGCGGCTCGTCAAATGGTCAACAGCCGCGGCGGACGCTCGTCAACGATATGCCGCCGCCGGTCAAAAAGAGGGGCCACAGCGCACCAACCAAGCGCCGCAAAAGCCTAAATTAGCGGCGTCGCCCCTCACCACGGAAAGAGATACTGACGAGCGGCCGGGACCTTGCGCCCCCGGCCGCTCGTCGCGCTTTTGCGACCGCATGTGAAAAACACTTAAACAAGAAACGGCAAAATGCGTAGAAGCGGCAGTGGGGGAGTCCCCGAATGAAATATATATCGTATCTTTACCACTATTTTAGAAGCATGCCTATGACCAAGATTGGCGCCAACCAGGACTTCCTGGAGTTTGCCTACCAGCTCTACCACACCATGCAGGCCAACGAGATAAACCTGGTCTACGAGGGTGTCGTGACGCAAGAGATCACAAAGACTTTCACTGCGCTGACAGAGAAGAACATGGCCAAGAAAGAGGAGAAAGGCCAGGTGCAGCGCAGGGTGTTCAACGTCATGGTCGAATGCCTGCAGAACATCAGCAAGCACGCCGACCCCATGACCGACGACGAGGACGAGGAGCG
Organism: uncultured Marinilabiliaceae bacterium; assembly: GCA_964481855.1. Taxonomy (GTDB): domain Bacteria; phylum Bacteroidota; class Bacteroidia; order Bacteroidales; family Marinilabiliaceae; genus W3P20-009. Next base: position 45,253 of record CAYZUH010000012.1, on the reverse strand, counting down.
CCGCGGCATCGTCCTGGTGAGCCACGGCGAGGAGTGCTACAACGTCATCACGGGCAACGTCATCCGCGCCGACAAGCGCGCCGGGCTCGAGGCCTCGCTCGACAAGATTAACAGCCTCGACAAGGAGGGACTGTCGGCCCTCTACAAGCAGCAGATTATGGGAGGCAAGCTGTCGACCAAGGGCGGGGCCGGGCTGGGCTTCATAGACATAGCCAAGAAGAGCGGCAACAAGATCGAGTATCAGTTCAAAGAACTCAACGACGACTTCTGCTTCTTCATCATCATCACCACAATCTCGCGCAACTGACCATAGTAAAAAAAAAGACAACCCAACATACAATGGACGTACTGGATATCAAGGGGACCGACGACACCCCGACGGTCAAAATGGACAAAGGCGCCAACGTCATCGAGTTCTCCGGGCGCTCGCTGCCCGAGAACGTGGCCGACTTCTACAAGCCCGTCATGGACTGGATCGACGTCTACGTGGCGGAGCCGAACGACCACATCGACGTGTGCTTCAAGCTGGAGTATTTCAACACGGCGTCGTCGAAGATGCTTCTCGACATCCTGCTCAAGTTCGAGGCCATAGCCGACAAGGTCACAGTCAAATGGTACTCGCACGAAGACGAGGAGGACATCGAAGACGCCGGCAAGGAGTACGAGGACATCGTAGAGGTCCCATTCGAGTTCATCAAGTATTAAGGCCGGCAGGCCCACCGAACGCACACTTACAATTAGACAAGCCCCGAAATGAGCGAAGAGATACTAGAGCACCTGATGAACCTGTTCGGCATCCTGGCCAAGCAGGGCGGCGGAGCCAGCGACGTTGAGATAGACTTCCTGCGCAAGTTCCTCAACGACCAGATTGCCTCGGCCAAGGTGGGCGAGTACCTCGACAAATTCAAGGAGAAAGCCAGCGAGCGGGCCCAGTTCGACGAGACGGCGGGACGCATCGTCGTGGACATGAAAGACTCCATGAAGACGCTCAAAATCTGCCGCGCGGCCAACAAGGCGCTGAGCAAGGAGCAGAAGGTCGTCGTCCTGGTCCGCCTCTTCGAGATGGAGAGGGCCTACGACTTGGCCTACGCCGGGCACAGCGTGAGCGTCAAGGCCTGGAAGGGCAAGAGCCGCAAGGAGGCAGAGGAGCTGGACGTCGAGGAGAACGCCGACACAATAATAAAGCTCCGCGAGGAGGTGGTCAAGACCGCCGGCGAGACTTTCACCCTGGCCAAAGACGAGATAGAGAACATCAAGCTCTTCTGCAACACCTCGACGGCGCCCCGCCACCAGGCCGCGGCGTCGAGGCCCGGGGCCCCGACGGGAGCTGAGCCGCCCGCCCCCATCTCGGCGCTCGACAGGCCCGACTTCCTCATTGCCGACGCCGCGGCCGACGCCGACTACGCGCAGGCGTGCCACATTGCCGACACGACGCTCGACGGGAGCCTGGCCATCCTCCGCATCGGCAGCGCCAACCTCTTCTTCCTCAAATATGACGGGCCGCGCGACGTCTCAATCAACGGCCTGGCAGTCAACCCCGGCACCATCTACCCACTGCCGAGCGGCAGCTTCGTCAAGACCCCGCAGGGCCTGCTATACTACACAGACATCGCGGCCCGCCTCTCAAAGGAGACCAACGTCCAGCGAATCTCGTTCGAGGTCAGCCACGTGTGGTTCCGGTTCAAGACCGGCGGCATAGGACTGCGCGACGTCAACATGTTCGAGGAGCAGGGGCGCCTGGTCGGCATCATGGGGGCCTCCGGGGCCGGCAAGACAACGCTCCTCAACGTCCTGTGCGGCAACGAGGCGCCGAGCGAGGGCGAGGTGCTTATCAACGGGCTCAACCTCCACACCCAAAAGGAGGAGCTGGAGGGGGTCATAGGCCTCATCCCGCAAGACGACCTGCTCATCGAGGAGCTGACAGTCTACCAGAACCTGTACTACAGCGCCAAGCTCTGCTTCAAGGGGCTGAGCGACGCCGAGATAGACGCCAAGGTCGAGAAGACGCTCAAAGACCTGGGCCTCTTCGAGCGCAAAGACCTACAGGTCGGCTCGCCCCTCAACAAGATGATTAGCGGCGGGCAGCGCAAGAGGCTCAACATCGCCCTGGAGCTGATCCGCGAGCCAGGCATCCTCTTCGTCGACGAACCGACGTCGGGACTCTCCAGCCGCGACTCCGAGAACGTCATGAGCCTGCTCCGCGAGCTCTCGCTCAAGGGCAAGCTCGTCTTCGTCGTCATCCACCAACCGTCGTCGGACATCTACAAGATGTTCGACAAGATGTTCATCCTCGACACCGGCGGCTACCCCGTCTACTACGGCAACCCGACCGAGAGCATCATCCACTTCAAGACCGAGGACAACCAGACCAACGCCGACGTGGGCCAATGCCCGACGTGCGGCAACATCAACCCCGAGCAGGTATTCAACATCCTCGACGCCAGCGAGAAAGACGAGTATGGCAACACGACCAACCGCCGCAAGAAGAGCGCCGAGGACTGGAACAAGATATACCGGTCGAAAATCCTGCCCAAGGTGCCGCGCGTCGAGACGGCGACCGAGAAGCCGCCCAAGAGCCTCGACATCCCGGGCTGGTTCCGGCAGTTCTGGATCTACGCCAAGCGCGACTTCCTGACCAAGGTGAGCAACACCCAGTCCATGGCCCTCTACATCCTCGAGGCGCCAATCCTGGGCTTCATCCTCGCCTACCTCATACGCTACATCGTAGACCCCGACTCCGACGTCTACATCTTCCGCGAGAACGCCAACATCCCCATCTACATATTCATGGGGACCATCGTGGCCATCTTCTTCGGCCTCATTGTCAGCGCCGAGGAGATTTTCAAGGACGCCAAAATCCTCAAGCGCGAGAAGTTCCTCAACCTCAGCCGGTCGGCATATCTCGTCTCGAAGATTTGCAACCTGATGGTCATCTCGGCGGTGCAGATGATTCTCTTCGTCGTGGTGGGCAACTGGGAAATATCGTTCGACGGCATGAACCTGGAGTTCATCGTCATGCTCTTCTCGGTGGCAGTGTCCAGCAACATCCTGGGCCTCATCCTCTCCTCGACGTTCAACTCCATCGTGGCGATATACATCATGATCCCGCTCGTCATGATTCCGCAGATGGTCCTGGGCGGGGCCATGTTCACATTCGACAAGCTCAACAAGGACATATCGTCGGTGGACAAGGTGCCGCTCTTGGCGGAGGTAATCCCGGCGCGCTACGCCTACGAGGGCCTGATTGTCTACCAATATAAGAACAACAAGTTCGAGAAAGCGTTCTTCGACGACGAGCTGCTGGAGCGCCAGGCCGACTTCAAGACAGTCTACTACCTGCCCAAGGTCAAAGACGTGCTGGAGGCCGTCCAGAGGGCGCGCAAAGAGAACAAGACCGACAGCCGCCAATACCTGGTGGACCTCGCCCTGCTCCAAAACGAGCTTGGCAAGGAGGCCCGCCGGCAGCCACAGCTGAAGTTCGACTGCCTCGACAAGCTGACAGAGGAGGACTTCAACGACGAGGTCTACGCGCGGACGGGCGAGTATATCGACGCCCTCAACGAGCTCTACCAGGCGCAGTTCATGAAGGCCAACGCCGCGCGCGAGCGCAAGATAAACTACTACCTCGAGCACCAGCGCGACGTCTACAACGCCCTCAAGAACAGCTACTACAACGAGTCGGTGGCCGACGTGGTGACCAAGACGTTCGACAAGAACAAGATTCTGCGCGACGGCGACAGGCTCATCCAGATCAAGGACCCCATATACCAGATGCCGGAGCCGGAGGGCGTCTTGCGGTTCCGCAGCCAGTTCTTCTCGCCCAAGAAGTACCTCTTCGGGGCGTATGTCGAGACGCTGTGGTTCAACGTCCTGGCCATATGGGTCATCTCCGCCGTCCTCTACGCCATCCTCTACTATGACCTGACCCGCCGCGGACTGGAGACGCTGACCGACATCAACTTCAAGAAGTGGCTCGCACCCCTGGCGGCCCTGGACGGCAAATTCAAGTCGGCACTGCGGCGCAAGTCGTCCGCCAACAACAAGAAACAATAACCAAGACTAGCTGAAAATGTACCTGCCTCAAGTAAAAAACACGATAGTCGCGGCCGCCGCCGCGGCCCTCACGACCCTCTTGGCGTCGTGCGCCGGGAACAGCCCCAAGGCCTCCGACAACCTGGACGAACTGCCCGACAGCCTGCAGAGCGCACCCCTACAGCTGTCGGAGAACGTCGTCAACGACATGATCCAGAACATCTCGTCGCCCGTCGAGATGGCCAACCAAATCAAGAAGAGCGGCGCGCCTTTCGACCAGGGCATCCTCAACGACGCCGAGAAGATGAAAGACTACAGCACCAGCTTCAAGCGGGCGCTTAACCTCGGGGCCTACAGCGCCGACCTGGGCTACATCAACACGTTCAACAAAAACAGCGTCGTCGTGAGCTACCTCCTGGCGGTCAAGGAGCTGGCCGACGGGCTCAACGTGGGCCAATTCGTGGACTTCACTACGCTGAGCCGCCTGGCCAAGAACAGCACCAACCTCGACTCGCTCAAGCTCCTCTCCGTCTCGTGCTTCAACGACATGGACAAGTACCTGCGCGAGCAGAAGCGCTCCAACGTCTCGACGGCCATAGTGGCCGGCGCATGGATCGAGGGCATATACATCACGAGCCGCGTCATAGAGCAGACCCGCGACACGGAACTCGTCAACAGGCTGGCCGAGCAGAAAGACATAGCCTCCATCCTGCTCATAATCCTCAACAACTACAGCCGGGGCGACGTCAACTTCCAGGCACTAGTGAGCAAGCTCAACGACCTCAAGAGCATATATGACGACGTGCGGATAACGACCGAGTTCGGCGAGCCGCAGACCAAAGAGGTCGACGGGATGCTCATAATCGAACAGAAAGAGCTGACGCACGTAGACATAACCGACGAGCAGGTGGCCCAGATTGTCGAGAAAGTCAAGGCCCTGCGGCAATTCATTGTTGAGTAGTAAAGCAAAGGGGACCCGGAGCTAAAACAACCAACGCGATGAAACTGACACTCGCTTCTCTGCTGTCTCTCGCGGCAGTAGCCCTGCTTGGCGGCACGGCGCAAGCCCAATGTGGCGACGAGCTGATGAAACAGGCTCTAGGAGCCATGGGCAACTTCCAATATATCAAAGATTTCGACATCAAGCTGCCGGCGGCGGCGAGCAATGAGGGCACAAAATTCTCCGTCGTCCTCAACAGCCGCACGCACTATCAGATAAACATTGCCAACGGCTCGACCAACGCCGAGAAAGTCGTCGTCCAAATCTACGACGGCGACAAGCTCATCGGCACAAACTTCGCCAACGGCAAGACGTTCGAGGCTTTCCAATTCATATGCAGCAAGACGGGCGCCTACAAGCTGCGCGTCTATTGCGAGGGCGGCACCGAGGCCTGCGCCAGGGCCGTGCTCTCGCTCGTCAAGCAATATTCCGAGGCAGAGATGCCCAAATAGTTGAGCAACAAAAACATGAAAAAACGCGATATGAAGAGAAAGATAGACTTTGCGCTCGGAGGCATAGCCGCCGTCGCGGTGGCCATGACCCTCAACAGCTGCTCCTCCTGCTCGCAGCAGGGCATGGAGCTTGGCGAGGTCAACGACAAGGACGACACCACGCTCATCGTGAGCGCCGAGGTTGTCGGCGACATGATTCAGAACATCTCGTCGCCCGTCGAGATGGCCAACGAGATTAAGAACACCGGGGTGCAGTTCTCGCAAAGCACCCTCAACGCCGCCGGGCGGGAGAGCAACTACGAGACGAGCTTCAAGAGGGCCATAAACCTCGGCGTCTATGCCGCCGACCTGGGCTACATAAACACGTTCGGCAAGAACCTCGTCGTCGTGGACTACCTCTCGTCCATCAAGCGCCTGGCCGACGGAATCGGCGTGGGCCAGTTCCTGGACTTCGCCCTCCTGAGCCGCATGGCAAAAGACAACACGAACCTAGACTCGCTCAAGCAGCTCTCCGTCACCTGCTTCAACAACATCGACCGCTACCTGCGCGAGCAGAAGCGCTCCAACGTCTCGACGGCAATCGTGGTCGGAACGTGGCTGGAGGGCATATTCCTGACGGGCTCGGTCATCGAGCAGACGAAGGACAAAGGGCTGACAGACCGACTTGGGGAGCAGAAGAACATCGTCGAAATCTTGCAAATCGTCATCAACACCTACGCACGCTCCGACAACGACTTCAAGGCCCTCGGCAAGCAGGTCGACGAGCTGAAAGCCATCTACGACGGGGTCAGAATCACGACAGAGATGGGAGTCCCGGAGACCAAGGAGGTCAACGGAATGCTCGTCATCGAGCAGAACGAGGTGACGACGGTGGAGATTACCGAAGAGCAGGTTGGCAAGATTATTGCCAAGGTCAAGGATATAAGGAACGGAGTGATAAACTAACGGGCGGGCAACCCCCGGAGATTGGGACATATGATAAAGAGAACGATAGCCATCGCGGCCATGGCACTGGGAATGGGCGCGGCATCTTGGGCGCAATGCGGCGACGAGCTTATGAAAGCCGCCCTCGGGGCCATGGGCAACTATCAGTACATAAAAGATTTCGACATCAAGCTGCAGGCCGGCACGAGCACCGAGGGCAAAAAGTTCTCTCTCGTGCTCAACAGCCGCACACACTACCAGGTGAACATTGCCAACGGCTCCAGCAACAGCGAGAACGTGGTGGTGGCAATCTACGACGGCGACAAGCTCATTGGCGTCAACCAGGCCAACGGCAAGACGTTCCCCGCCTTCCAGTTCATCTGCAGCAAGACGGGCGCCTACAAGCTCCACGTATACTGCCCGGGCGGCACCGAGGCCTGCGCCAGGGCCGTCCTCTCGCTCGTCAAGCAATATTCTGAGGCCGAGATGCCCTAAGAAAAAGCCGCGCATTTTTCTCGTGCGCGCGGAGTGGCCAAGAGTCGTCGGACTTTTGGCCACTCTTTTTGTCAATAGTGTTATATTTGCGCAAAAGCCCCAGAGCCATGATACAGATTCTAAACCCGCTATACGACTCGTCGTTCAAGTTCCTCATGGAGGACGAGCGAGTGGCCAGGGTCATGCTCTCGGCCCTGCTCAAGCGCAAGGTGCTGCGCCTGGAGCAACAGGCGCAAGAGCGGGCTGCCGAGCTGCGCGACCGCGCGACCGACAAGGAGCTGGGCCTCTACCGCATGGACTACGTGGCCGCCGTGGAGACCGAGGGCGGCGGCGAGGAGACAGTGAGCATCGAGATGCAGAAAGCATGGATGGAGACGGAGATGGCACGCTTCCGCCGCTACCTGGGAGTCCGATACTCCGACCCCGACAACGTGAACCACGCAGACGGCTCGCCGCGCCACATCGTGACAATCTACATCCTGGGGCACAACATACGCGAGACCACCGAGGCCATAGCCTACGCCTATGGGGGACGCCTTGTGGACTACGACGGCAACCCCGCGGCGACGGGCGACGGGCGCACCGGGAGGGGCGACGGCAAGTTCGTAAGCAGCCTCACGCACGACACGATAATCGTGCAGGTGAGGCGGCTGCCAGAGAGGCCGCACAACATTGCCGAGCGCTTCATGTCGGTCTTCGACCAACGCGCCAAGAGCCGCCGCGACCGACACATCCTCAACTACGACGACAAAATGGGAGGCGAAGAGGTCACGCCGCTTGTGCGCCGACTGTCGTTGGCCCTGGTCGACGAGAAGCTGCTCGACAAAATGGAACTGGAGGAGGAGATGCAGACGGAGATGGAGCTGAAAAACGCCGCCATGGACAAGATGGAGGCCAAGTTGGCAAAAGCCGGGGAACAGCTGACCGAGGCGAAAGAGCAGCTGAAGCAAAAAGACACGGAACTTGTGTCCGTGAGGCAAGCCACAGCGACTCTCATGCGAGCCGCAGGACTCTCCGCCGACAGCATAGCCACAGCCCTGGGACTGACTGCCGACGAGGTTGAGAGACTCATTGCCACCAACAACAAATAGCGATGGAAAAAGACCGCAAACTGTGGATAGACCTACTCAACATCGCGGCCTGCATGGGCGTCGTCCTGCTCCACTGCTCAAACAGGCAGGTACACGAGTGGGACGGGGACTTCGACGTCGAGCTGGCATGGGGCGTTTTCACACACACGTTCTTCCTATGGCCCGTGCCTATATTCCTGATGATAAGCGGGATGAACCTCATTGGCTACAGCAAGGGGTGGGAAACATACGCCAAGCGGAGAGCGCAAAGGGCGCTGGTGCCGTTCATCGCATGGAGCCTCGTCTACAACCTCCTGGTGCCACTTGTCAAAAGGCATACGGGCATCGGTACTGCCGAAGACATCTCGACATGGCAGGAGTTAGCGCACTTGCTCCTGACGGGCGAAAAAACCGTCTTGTGGTTCTTCCCGCCACTTTTCCTGCTCTACCTGGCAATCCCTTTCCTGTCGGTCTTCTTCAGGCACAGCCAGATCAAGACGACGGCATGGCTCATAGCCGTGGGGTTCGCCCTCACGAGCCTGCTCCCATTCGTGGAGAAAGTGTCGGGCGTGGAGATTCTCGGCAGCCACCCGGCATACTTGACGTTCTTCGGCATCGTGGGCTACAGCATGGGGAAAGCATTCAAAGAGCGTGTTATAAAACATTATAAATCAATAACTTTCGGGGGGGGTATAGCTTGTGTGGCGGCCTACGCCCTCATCATTGCCGCCCGGAAGACCGGGAATGACGCCCTCGACAGGGGGCTTGTGACCTACCTCAACCCGCTCTGCGTGGCGACGTCAGTGGCAGTGTTCGCGCTCTTCATGAGTGTAGACTGGAGCAGAATCTCAACATTGAGGCGGATAGGGAGACAACGCATAGCGCGACTGAGCTCGCTCAGCCTCGGCATCTATCTGCTCCACCCGCTCGTCCTCATGGCTTCGGGGAAAATGGGACTGCCATTTGGCAACCCATATTTCGGCTTCGTTCTCACCTATTCGGTGTGCGCCGCGGCAATATGGTTGGCCAAGAAGATCCCCATGGTCCGGGCGTGCGTGCCATAGAGAGGCCCTACGGCACAAAATTTTGCCCCAAACCCTAACCGCGTAAAAGATAAAATACTAATTTTGCGTCGTCACAATCGGGGTTTAGCGCAGTTGGTAGCGCGCTACGTTCGGGACGTAGAGGTCGTGCGTTCGAATCGCATAACCCCGACGGAAAGCGGTCAGGACATAGGTTCTGGCCGCTTTTTGCGTCTTTACGCCATCTCAAACTAACGAGACCCAGCCCATGAGCGAAACACCTCGCGGAATGGCCATGAAAAGGCAAAAGAACTGGCTTGCCGGGCGCCCGATGCTCCCGATGGCCCTCTGCCTGGCCCTCGGCTCGGCCATAGGCGCAGAGACGGAGTGGCAGTGGGACCTGCCTTTCGCCACGCTGCTCGTACTGTTCCTGGCGTTTGCCGCACTGCGCAACACGCTGCGCAAGATGCCGACCCTGCGAGACGCACTGTTTCTCACCCTCTTCTGCCTATGCTCGGTGGCGGGAGGGGCTTTCAACGCCTCGTTGCGCCGCGTGGAGTTCAAAAAGGGTGGGGACGAGTGCTCGTTGCGGGGCGTGGTGACTAGGGTCATGCGCGACGACACGACTCGGCTGCGCATCGTGGTCAAGACCGACACGATGACGGCTTGCGTCGAAGTGGACAGGCGGAGAGCCGCGGGGGCTCAGGGCGAGATATGGTGCGGCGACAGCGTCTGGGTCGACGGCACGACGGCCGACCCCCACCAGGATGTTTTCGGCAGCTTCGACTATGGCGCCTACCTTGAGTCGCAAGGCATATCGATGCTCGTGGAGTGCCGCGAGATGAAGACGGCGGGAGGACGGGGCCGCGGCGCAGCCCCCCTGGTGGGCAAAGTCGGCCAATGGTACTCCGGCCGCCTCGAGGCCATGGGAGTCAGCCGACAAAACGCCGCCTTTCTCCGCGCCTTGATGCTCGGCGACCGTAGCGGGCTGCCCCGCAGGGTGAGCGAGAGCTTCTCAGCCTGCGGCACAAGCCACGTCCTGGCCGTCAGCGGACTCCATGTTGGCGTCCTGGCGTGGGTCGTCTCGTTCGCTCTCTCTCTCTTTGCCGGCAGGAGGGCGGCGGCCGCGGCCACAATTGTCGTCTTGTGGCTCTATGCGCTTACGGTAGGGATGTCACCCTCGGTGGTCCGCGCGTCCATAATGTTCTCTTTCATAGAGATTGGCCGATGGCAGGGCAGGCCGATGCCCGCCTTTCACTCCCTCACCGCGGCCCTGGCGGCAATCTTGCTCTTCGACCCGCTCTCTGTGCGCAGCATAGGCCTGTGGCTCAGTTTTGCGGCCGTAGGCGGGCTGCTTGCCGCCATGCCGACCGTGAGCAGGGTGGTCAACGAGTTTGCCAACTCGAGGATGTCGCGCAAAGTCTGCGCCAGGGCCGCTAAATCAGTGCTCCTGGCACTGTCGGTAAGCGTCGTGGCGCAATTCTCGACCACCCCAATCATAGCCTACACGTTCCACGCCTTGCCTACATGGTTCTGGCTCAACAACCTCGTCGTAGTCCCTCTGATTTGGGTCATTTTCAACGCCACACTCCTCGGGACTGCAGTAGCGTCAGTCCCCTACGTCGGTCCCGGGGCCGGTTGGCTCGTAGACCACGCCCTGACGCTCCTGACGGACTACTGCTCGTGGGCGGCGCGACTGCCCATGGCGCAAGTCGGCACGGGTTCGAAGAGCGTGGTGGTGCTGACGATGGGCATAATATTCGTATGCGCGACCCTTGCGCGGGTGGCAATGCGCGGACGGTGGTTGCGGCGGGCGTGGTGCGCGTCTTTTGCGGCCCTCCTGGCGGCCATAATGGCCAACGACCTGCCGCACGGTCCGTCGGTGGACATTCTGACTGTCAACGGACGCCTGTCTGTGGCGGTGTCGGACGGCAAGACGGCGCGGCTGCTGATGTCCGACGCCACTCACAACGCGTCGCTAAGGGCGGCAAAACGTTGGGCCGACAAGGAGGGACTGACGATAGCGGGCGTGCGCAACATGAGGGACGTCGAGATTGTAGAGCACGGCGGCACGAGAATGGCGGTCCTCAACGCGCCGCAAGCCGCAAAGCCCATGTGCGACATATGCGTAGTGAACCACGACGGACTGCCTCAAAGCGCGGAGGAGGACGACGGCGCCCTCTACATCCTGTCTCCCGCATGCGACCTCCCCGCAGCCTGGCGCAGGACGAAAAAACGCATAAGGCAACTGGAGGTCAGCGGATTATTGGCAATTGAACCTTATAGTCGTTGACATAGTGGCGCAGGAGGCAGTCCCCCAGGTTGCGCGTCGAGACAATCTGCCCATTGAGCTGCGGCGCCTCGACGCCCGCCCCCAGGTGGGCGTTGGAGACGTAGACGTAGGCCTCGTCCCACAGCTGCTCCGCAATGAAAGTCCTCAAAGTCCGCGCGCCGCCCTCGACAATGAGCGACGAGACGCCCTCGGCGGCAACAACGTCCAGGGCGTCGGCGGCAACGGAGCCGGGCAACATCTTGCGGGCCACGTAGCGCGTGCTGCCGAAGTCGGTCTCCGTCACGCGGTTGATGACCACTGTGCGCCCCCCGTCGGTCACCATGGCCGCCCCGCCGGGCAAACCGAGCCGCGGCGCCAGGACGAAACGCAACGGAGCCCTGCCCGACCATAGCCGCGGGGTGAGCCGCGGGTTGTCGCTACGCACAGTGCCGGCCCCGACAAGGATGCCGTCCTCCGTTGTCCGACGGCGGTGCTCAATCACCTGCGCCTCGCGGTTGGAGATGCGCAGGGGGGCAGGGCGGCCGTCCGCCACCAAGCCTATGAAACCGTCCGCCGTCTGCGCCCACTTGAGAATCACGTGCGGCCGCTTGCGCTCCTGAACGGTGAAAAAACGCCTGTTGAGCCGTCGGCACTCCTCCTCCAGGACCCCCACGACAACATTGACCCCCGCCGCCCTCAGCTTGCGAATCCCGCGCCCGTCTACTTTGGAGAAGCTGTCCATGCAGCCAACGACGACGTTCGGGATTCCCTTGCGGATTATGAGGTCGGCGCACGGCGGGGTTCGCCCCTGATGGGCGCACGGCTCCAGGCTCACGTAGATTGTCGAGCGCCTCAGCGCCTCGGCGTCGGCCACCGCCCCTATGGCGTGGACCTCGGCGTGGGGGCCGCCGGCCTTCATGTGCCACCCCTCGCCGACAATCTTGCCGTCGCAAACCACCACGGCGCCAACCATCGGGTTGGGATACGTCCGCCCCTCGGCGTTGAGGGCCAACTGTATGCATCGCCTCATGAAAAACTCGTCGTTGGGCGATTGTTTCTTTGTGTCTACATTTGCCATCGGGAAGAGGAGTAATGTTTGCGTAAAGATAGGAAAAGAACAAAAATATGAGCCTACAAAGCACCATAGAACTCAAACGCGAACTGACCAAAATGCTCTCCGGGCCACTTGGCGACGACGCCAAGGCCGCCGTCAACGCCCTCTTGTGCGACTTTTGGGGATGGGACTTCACCACGCTGGCGCTCAACCTCGACAAGGATGTGGAAGCCGCCGACGCCGACAGCCTTCGCAAGATGGCTCTCCGCCTGGCCACCCACGAGCCGTTGCAATATGTCACCGGCCGATGCGAGTTCTGCGGAATCGGGCTCCACGTAGGGCCGGGAGTGCTGATTCCCCGCCCCGAAACGGAACAATTGGCAGAGTTTGTCGTCAAAATGTCAGAGGGGAGGGAGGGGCTGCGAGTCCTGGACATCGGGACTGGGAGCGGATGCATAGCGTTGGCTCTAAACAAGTTGCTCAACAAACCAAAGATAACGGCCATCGACATCTCGCCCGAAGCCATAAGCATTGCGCGTCACAACACCATTGGCACAGATATTGACATACGCCTAGTCGACATATTATCCCTTAGGCCGCAAGAAATCGAGGCGTTCGACATCGTGGTGAGCAACCCTCCCTACGTCTTGGAGAGCGAGAGGGCGGAGATGGAGGCCAACGTGGTGGACCACGAGCCGCGGCTGGCGCTGTTCGTGCCCGACGAGGACCCTCTGGTCTTCTACCGCCAAATTGCGGGGCTGTGCGCAGATGGGCTTCTGAGAGACGGTGGCATCGTCGCCGTCGAGACCAACGAAAGGCTGACCGGCGAGGTGGCGAAACTGGCGGCGGAGGCCGGCCTGGGCAACGTGGCGACACTCAAGGACTACTTGGGCAAGGAGAGATTCGTCTCGGCCACAAAGTGACAACTAGATATTTTTTAAACACTAAACGAAAAAGGCATGGTAGAGCAACTAACAGACGCAAAGTTCAAGACCGAGGTCGAGGACAAGGGCGGGGTGGCAGTGGTCGATTTCTGGGCCGTATGGTGCGGACCCTGTCAGGCCATGGCCCCCAACGTCGAGGCACTGTCGGAGGAATTCGCCGGCAAAGCCCGGTTCTACAAGATGGACGTCGACGCCGAGAGGGAAGTCCCGGCACAGTTCGGGATTATGTCCATCCCGACGCTCATCTTCTTCAAAGACGGCGAGGTGGCGCAGAAGAGCGTGGGACTCAAGTCGAAAGAGCAGCTCGCGCAAATCTTGAACTCCCTGGTCTGACGGGGGGCGAGGGCAAATAGCGAGGAATCATGGGGACGCGCAGACTGCGCGCCCCCATTTCTGTTCCCCTCGCCTCTGCAAATAGAGGCGAACCAAAAAAAAATCATCGTCGGCCGTCGCTGTTCGACAGCGACGGCCGACAATGAGAAAATCACAATCAAACAGAGCCGGAACGTTTTCCGAGCCCGAACTCGCCTCACGGCTAGTTCAACTAAAAACCTCCATTATGAAAAACTATCACTTCTTACACGTGACAAATATACGACTTTTCTAGAAATACAAAACAGCCAATTCAACAATCGCCGCAATTTTATCAATGAAAGCTCGTCTGCCCCAAAATTGGCCACACGCTGAAGAATAGCCTCCAATTGTGGAAAACATTGGCGTATGGGCGCTTGCAATCATACATTTGCGTTGTCAAGAGAGAACAGTAGCAAAGAGTGTTTTTCATAGATAGAGGTTCAACATGCCCGGAGCCGCGACGGCGAATCTGGGGGACTGCTCAACGGAGCGGGGATAGAATAGTTTGATAGTTACAGTGAACAAGAGAGTCGCGCCTGGCTGTCCCGGCGCGACTCTCTTGTATCATCGGCCGCCATTGCGGCGGAAAAGACTGGGCGGGACACCGTAGAACTTCTTAAATGCCGACGAAAAGTGGCTCATATGGTCATACCCAAGGCTCAAAGCCACGTCGGACATCGACAGCGCAGGGTCGCGGAGCATGGCGGCGGCAAGCTCCATGCGACGCGAGAAGATGTAGGCGTAGACCGTCATGCCGAACTCCTCCTTGAACGCGCGCTTGAGGGTGCACTCGTTGGTCCCGACAGTCGCGGCAAGGTCGGGGAGCGACGGCGGATCGCCTATGCTGGCCTCGACGACCGCGCGGGCGTCGTGCATCTTGTTGCGGACAGAGAAACGGTGGTTGTATCGGCCCTCGACGCCGCTCATCCGATATATGAACGGCGACATATAGTCGAGAATCCGGGTCTGGGCGTACGCGCGCGCGGCGTTGCCCAGGACCACGCTGCCGACAAGGTCGCTCGACAGGCGCAGGGCGCCGACGTCCATGGTCAGATTGTCCGCTTTCGCCTTGCGGTAGTCTCCGCTGCGCAGGCGGTCGAACATGAGGCCAAACTCCACGGGATAGCGGCTAAGCATCTCTTCGACAAAGGAAAGCGAGAGGACTATGGCGTCGTGCGAGACGACGCCGCTACGCAGGAAGCTCCACTTGCACCCGACCTCGGCCGGCACGAAGCTCATGTTCATCTGCCCCCCATGCCAAAGGCCCCTGACCTCCGGCGTCGGTATATACAGGTCGCCACAGCGGAGCAAGTTGAAGATAACCAAAGGCCCCGTGCCGCCATGACTCATATCGAAGTCGAAAGGGCTATGGACCATCATTTCGTGATGGACATACTGCAAGCCGCCCCACGAGATGTGCTTGACCTTGAAGCTCGCCTCGCCACAAGAACCCGAATATTCGTCGGACTGCACGCCACAAGCCGACCTCCCCGGGCCCGCGCAAAGGCCCGAAGAGGTCTGGCTGTCAAAAATCACGTCTTGACCGAACTTTCCTGAGAGATAATCTACCTTCATTGATTGTTAAGTCGACTCGGACGCCAACCGGACGGCAAAGAGTCGAGGCTAAAGACAATTGTTGGCAAGCGCAGCACGCCGACCGCGGCGAAAAGACCCAGGGCGTCGCCAGAGAAGACCGCGCGCGGGTTGGCGCCGGTGCTGGAACTCAACGACAGGGCGGCGAGATAGTCGTAGGACCGCTTGCTCAGCCCCGCGAAACAGACATCGACCTTGTCGCCGTCGTGGATTACTATCTCGGGCCGCGCCTTGTTGCCGGCCTGGTCCTTACCCTCCAGGTCTTCGCGGTTGAAACAGAGGATGCCGCCCTCGATATAGCCACCATGGCGCGTCACGTTGTTGAACACCGCCCAGTTGTAGACCTCGCCGTTGCGGACGACGACCAGGGCATAGTAGGCCGTGCTGTCCGCGGGGGTCATGAGGCCGAAGCGCATCGCCACGGTCTCCGAACCCATGATGTCGTCCCAGGTGAACGAGAGTTCGGCGTCCAAAGGCGGGAGGGCCATGGTGTCGGAGGCCAAGAAAACGCCATCCTCAGACTCGACCCTCAGCGAGCATACCTCACCCGGGGCGAAGACGGCGTCCGGGGCCACGTAGAGACCCGACCCGGCGTAGTCCAGGCGCGTCTCGATTCCGTCTGCGCCAAATATAACGACATTAGCGCCATCCACAAAATGGTTTCGCGACGAATCTTCAACCTCGCGGCTGCGGGTGAGGCACACCCTGACCCCCTCAGACGAGGCGTAGGCCTCGATGACGGGGACTGGCGCGACCGAGCCGTAGTCGAAATCGAGTTCCTTGGTACACGAGACGGATAATAGGGCGGCCAACAAACCCGCAAGAAACATTATGAAACTACGCATGACTCAAAACTTGACAATGTAGGAGACCGAGGGGACGAAACGGAACAGCGAAATCTGAGTGGCCTTGGTCCCGGTGGGCTTGTCGTCGTCGCTCTCGAAACTAATCATGAACGGATTCTCGCGGCCATAGAGGTTATACATCCCGAAGTTTATCTCGCGCTCCACCTTGGCGGAGAGCCTCTTCTTGTGCGACGCGCCCACATCCATCCTGTGGTAGGCCGGCGCGCGGAATCCGTTCCTCTCGGCATAGTAGAAATGCGGCTTCCCCATGATGTCATATTTGGCGCTGGGAGCCGTTATGGCCTGGCCAGAGTTGAAAACCCACGTCGCGGCGACGGTCCACGCGTCGCTGAGCCTGTATTGCGCCACGACGCTGAAGTCGTGGCGGCGGTCGTTGCTGGCATCGTACCACTTGCCGCCGTTGATGCCGTCAATCTTCGTCTCCGTCCACGACAGGGTGTAGGCCACCCAGCCCGTGAGCCGCCCCGAATTCTTGCGGGCGCAGAGCTCCACACCGTAGGAGCGGCCCTGCCCGCCCTTGATGAGCGTCTCCATGCGGTGGCAGGACCAGAGGGTCTTGCCGTCGCGGTAGTCGTAGACGTTGTCGAGGTGCTTGTAGTAGACGTCCGCCGAGAAATCAAAGGATTGCGACGGAGTGGCAAAAAGCCACCCCGCGCTCACCTGGTTGGAAATCATAGGACAAAGGATGTTGCTCGACATGGTGAACCTGTCGAACGGCATCGACATGGAGTTAGAGTTTCGTATCTGATATATGTTCTGCGCCTGGCGGCTGTAGCCGGCCTTGATGACAGAGCGCGGCGTGATGCCTACGCTGACGTTGAGACGCGGCTCGACGGTAACCCTCGTCTTGACGACGCTCCACTTGGCGGGGTCCGTCTGGCTCCGTATCACTCCGTCGGGGTCTATCTCGTAGAAAGGGGCGCCGCCAAGGGCGGAGAACGCCACAAAACGCACGCCATAGTCCACCTTTACGGCTTCGGCCGGGCTCCATTCGTCAGATAGCCAGGCGTCGTTCTGCCACGCGTCTCTCTGCTCGCGCTCGCTGTAGTAGTCGCCACTCTCCATCTCGACGCTCCGCAACCGCGTCAGTGTGGACGCGTAGCCAACCTGGACCTTGTGGTCGTCGTTCGGGAGCCAAGTGAGGTTGGCGCTCAGCGCGGCGTGCTTGACGAAGCCGTTCACTTTCTCGTCGGATATGATGTTGTCCCGGGCCTCGTTGCTGAAGTTCGAGACATTGGCCGAGACGTTGAGGAAGAGCGGCGCGGCGAACGAGTGGAACCACCGCGCCGAAATGGCGGTGTTGCCCCAGGTGATGCCCAGGGTGCCAAGCATATCCATGTCGTCCGAGCCGTGGAGGAGCGAGAGCTGGAGGTTGTCCCTGCCGCCGACGCGCCACGCCACCTTGGCGTTGACGTCATAGAACGCTATCTTATTGTCCCGGTAGTCCTTGCTCATCTTGATAAGCAAGTCGAGATAGGACTTGCGGGCAGCGACCAGGTAGGAGGCCCGACCCTCGGCAATGGGGCCCTCGGCCACGGCCCTGGCGGCGAGCAGTCCGATGCCCACCGTGGCGCGGTGGCGGAACATGTCGCCCTGCCGAGACATAATCTCGAAGACCGACGAGACGCCGCCGCCAAGACGGGCCGGCACAGTGCCCTTGTAGAGCGTGGCGCCGCCAAGTGCGTCGTCGTTGAAAGCCGAGAAGAAGCCCATGAGGTGGCCGGAGTTGTAGACCACGGCGCCGTCAACGGTGACGAGGTTCTGCGACGTCGTGCCGCCCCTCACCTGGTAGCCGCTGCTGCCGTCGCCGTCGGACTTGACGCCGGGCAGGAGCTGGATGCCCTTCATGACGTCGCGCTCGCCAAAGACGGCCGGTAGCGACGCAAGCTCCTTCATCCCGATGCTCTCGGCGCCGGCCTCAGACTGGCGCAGCCTCCTGGAGACGCTGGCCGAAGTGACGACCACGTCGCGGAGCGTGTCGCTCTCCAAGACCGCGCCGGTGTCCGTCGCCACGGCAATATGCCTGCCCGAAAACCCGCTCTGCGCCGCCGCGCCCTGTGAGGCGAGCGCGGCGGCGCAGACGAGCACGAAAGGGGCTTTGCCCCAAATAGTTTCCATCTGTTGCTTTTTTGTCAGAAGAAGAGGAAGGCCCCGACGATTCCGCTCAGGTCCACCTTGGGCTCACTCTCGGCGCCCGCCGCGGCTCTACTTGTCGTCTCAGCCGCGGCCAGCGGCATTTCGCACTGTTCGGATAACGCGCAATCCACGGCTCAGAAAATGGGATGCCAGAACTCAGTGAGAAGCTCCTCGGGGGGCACCTTGCCCGGGTCGTTGGGGAAGCACTCCATCATGGGGCGCGCGGGGTCGGGGCGGCACTCCTTGTAGGCCTCCGGCAGAAGTTTGGAATACATCTCGCAATAGGCCGCGCTGATCAGCTCGTAGGGGCCCCGCAGGGAGTAGACAATCCAACGGCCGGCGGGAATAGTGGTCAGACGGAAGTCGCCCTGCGGCTCGAAGTCGGCGCTGTCGGGCAGAGTGACGCAGACGTCGACGACGCACTCCTGCGCCGGGTCGGCGCAAGTGCCGGCATAGACGGAGGGGTCGGAGGGGTAGACGCTGAAGTACTCCGACTTGTCGCAAGCAATGCGGCGGCGAATCAGCTCTCCACAGACTCGGGCGTAGGCGCCGCTGTAGTCCACCTTGGCAAGGTCGCCCGAAAAACGCAGGCTCACGGCGCGCCGTGCCTCGCGGGTGCGGATTTCTTTTGTCAGTTCCATTGTCGGTATTGTTTAATTACGAGGGCAAAGGAACGCATTGCGCACGCAACCGATTTTAATCTGACGGAATATCTCGCTGGGGAGACACCATGAGGGCAAAAAAAAGACGCCCCAGTTTTCACAACTAGGGCGCCGATCGGATGAAAAATACTTATCACTACCTTATAAACCTCTACTAACCAACAACCAAAATAAAAAGAAGCCCGGAGAGAGAGTCTCCCCGGGCGAGAGACATGATTCAGTCTAGCAGTTGGACAAAATTATGTCAAACAAGAGGCATGGGCTAGTCCGGCAACGCCTTTTTGACGAAGAGCGCCATATTGGTGACGAACAGACCGAAAAAACGCGAATATCATTGACCAACGGCAAGCACGAGAAAATTTAGCGCAAATTTTGCGAGAAAAAGTTTGGAGGTTTAGAGAAAGAGTGTAACTTTGCTCCCGAAAGGAGTTAAACAAAAAAGTTAGCGCCGTGATGGTATGCGACCCCTGAACAACGGTTCAGTGAATTTTGATTGTGATTTTTCTCATAGCGGTGAGGGGCGGCGGAAATGCTTTTCCGCCGCCCTTCGTGTTGCGCATACCCGCAGCCACATCCCTACAGCGGCGACGGTGTCGCCACCTATTGGGCGGTCCGCAGGCCCGCAATCAGGTTGGTAAGCCCGACGAACTCCCCGACGCCAAGCTGCTCGGGCCGGCGCTTCACCAAGGGGCTGTCTTGCAACGCCGACAAGTCCATGCCCAGGGCCTTGAGCCCGTTCCATATCATCTTGCGGCGCTGGCCAAAGGTGGACTTCACCACGCGGCGGAACAGCTCCTCGTCGCACCCCAGCCTCTCCACGCCGTTGCGCCGCAGGCGGATGACGCCGCTCTTGACCTTGGGCGGGGGGTTGAAGACGTTCTCGTCGACCGTGAAGAGGTACTCGATGTCGTAGTAGGCCTGGAGGAAGACGCTCAAGATTCCGTAGTCGCGCGTGCCGGGGCCGGAGGCCAGCCTCAGCGCCACCTCGCGCTGGAGCATGCAGACCACCATCGGCACGCGGTCGCGCACATCGAGAATCCGGAAGAAAATCTGGCTCGATATGTTGTAGGGGAAATTGCCGATGACGGCGAAAGGGGCCCCGGGGCCAAAATAGGCGTCGGCGTCGGTCTTGAGGAAATCGGCGTGAAGCACCTTGCCGCCCTGGCCGGGGAAGGCGCCGTCGAGATACTCCACGCTCTCGCGGTCCACCTCGACGAGGCGCATCTCCAGCTCCGGGCGCCGGAAGAGATATTGGCTGAGGACGCCCATCCCGGGCCCCACCTCCACGGCGTTGCCGGAGTAGTCCAGCGCGTCGACAATCTGCTGTGCAATCCGCAGGTCGGTCAAGAAATGCTGGCCGAGCTGCTTCTTTGGCTTGACGTTTTGCATACTGAGGTGCAAAGGTAGGGGATATTCGGCAACGGAAAAACCGGCGCCCCGCACGCGTGAGTCCAAATCTCAAAGACATAGACGGCTGCGCGTCCAGAATCTCCTACAACGAAGAGGGCGCGATGAGCATACACATTGAGAAAGCCGGCCCAATGAAAAGGTTCGAGTGGGAGGGGGATAGGGTAGCCCCCTCAGCGGTTCCCCTTTTGCCGGTTGTGCATCTTGCACAGCATTTGGCAGTTCGCCGCGTCCGTGGCCCCGCCGCGGCTCCACGGCGTGACGTGGTCGGCCTCCATCTCCGACAGCTTGTATGTCCTCGTCCGGGCCGACTGCCTGTCGCTCTCGGCGCACAATGGGCAGTTGGACTCCCCGCTCTCCTTGGCGCGGGCGGTCTGCTCCCGATAGACCCGGCGCTTCGTGGCCTCGTCGAAGATGCGGACGTCGAGCAGCTGCTTGTCCTCCTCGCGGCCCAGCACATACTCATACACACCCCTGCGGTTGCGCACGTAGGGGTCGTCCATAAGCTCCGCCACGCGGGCGTTGAGGGCGGCCAGGTCATAATGTTCCCCGTGGAACCTCTCGTAGAGCCCGCCCCAGTCCTGCCCCCGGAGCTCGGGGCGCACCTCAGAGAAAGTGCCCACGGCCCAGTCCAAGACGCGGTCGAAGTGGCCCCTGAGCTCCCCTATGCCCTCGTCGCGCCGATGGCGCGCCATGTAGACGCGCACCTTGTCCGCCTCGTCGCCCACCGTCGCCTCGGCCACCCATCGCAAGGCCTCGGCAAGAATTCCCTGCCGCTGAGGCGACCCCGCCATGTAGGTCTGCCACTTCTGCTGGTTAGCATCCCGCGAGTTGCTGAAGACGGCGCGGGCCGCCGAGACGAAAGGCCCGGAGTAGACGGCGTTGAGAAGCTCCTGCTCGCAGAGCGGCACGCCCGCTATGTTGATGGTCTCGAACCACTTCTTTATCTCCGTCTCCTCGCCCTCGCAGATGTAGATGAGAAGCCGGGTCTCGTCGAAACGCCTGCGCTGGTCGGAGGGGAGGCTGTCGTAGGTCATGGGCTTGTCGCTGTCGACGGCCACCGAGAAACGCCCGACGCGGAAACGCCCAAGGCTCGTGATGCGCTGCTGCCCGTCGAGAACCTCCAGGCCGTCGCCGTTGCGCACGAAGTAGAGGACGCCAAGGGGGTAGCCGGCGAGGACGCTCTCCACCACCTTGATGTCCCGCCGGCCGTCGGCGTAGATGTAGTTGCGCTGATATTCGGGCTGGATGACCAGCCGCCCCCCCATGCCCCGCAGGCCCCGGTTCTCCAGCTCGCTATACTCGAAGCCCTCGCAGACCTGGGCTATGGTGATGTCGGTGCGCAGTTCTGTCTTCATCGCTCTCTCGTCTTTTGGTTATAAGATTAAAAACCCTGATTTTCCCTATGTACACGCCTGTGCCTTATGAACAGCCGCTTGTAGCGCCTCGCGCCGCCCACCAAGGGCTGGGCGCACGACGCGTCGGTCCACAGCCCGTTAGAGAAGCCTTTGCCCTCGCTCTCGGTGCAACCGAGAATCTCGAACTGCTCCGGGCAATATTTGTCGAGGAACGTGACCGGCACCCCCATCACTCCGTCGTAGTCCGACGGGATGGCGTCCACGTATGGCACCTCGATGGCGTCGTAGTTGTCGTAGCGCGCGTAGGGCGCGCCGCGGACGTCCTTGTGGCGGCTGTAGCGCATGTTGTCCTCGGCAGTCATGAGGGTCAACGGGGTGTGGCGGCGGCCATGCTCCATGTTCGTGAACCAGCAGGCGTTGCCCATTCGGGTGTAATTGCCAACATAGCCCAACTTTGCGGCTTTCAGACGGTCTGCCTCAGAAACTCTGGCGTCGGGAGGCACACCAAAAACCATGTCGCTGCCAGACCCCGTGGCCCCAAGCCAAAGCCTGTCGGACTTCAAGAGAGGGAAGACCTCCGTATAGGTTATGGCGTTCATGTTCCCAACAATTACGCACTGCTTCCCCGCCTCGAAAATCCACGGCACGAACTCGCGGAAGAGCGAGAACGGAGGGTTGGTGACAATGACGTCCGCCTCGTCGCGCAGGCGGCGCACCTCGTCGGAGCGGAAGTCGCCAGTACCCCGCAGGTAGTCATATTGGAGGTCGTCGACGTCAATCCGGCCGTCGCCCGTCACGTCGCCCTCAAGCACGAAGATGCGCCCGTTGGAGCGGCTCCTCTCGGGGTCGTAGCTCTTGGAGTTCTTCTCGAAGATGGAGGGGCTGTAGCCCGACGCGGCTCTCTTGGCGTCCGGGGCGTAGCTCGTCGAGACGAGCTTGCGGAGGCCAAGGCGGCTGAAGTTCTGGGCGAAGAACTTGGTGAAGTTGCTCCACTCAGGGTCGTCGCAGGGGAGCAGGACGCTCTTGCCCCGAAAGGCGCCGGGGTCGAACTCCACGTAGGCGCCAATCTCTTTCTCTATGTCGGGATACTGCGTGTAGAACTCGTCGTTCCGCTCCACCTTGGCGCGGTGGAGGCTTGTCGTGGCCATGGTCTGCGTCGGGTTGCAGAGCGCGGGCGACTAGACGCAATCGCATGGCGGAGTGGCGGCAGGGGGGGGGAGGCGAAGCGGCGGCAGGGAGGGGCAACAAAAAGAGAGGGCGGCTGCCCCTGCTCGCGTCCGGCGGGAAGCCTGAGAATGAAACCCGCACCAAAATCGCAAAGGCAGCCGCACCCCAAAGGGCGCGACTACGATTTTGGATTTTTGCGGGCAGGCGCATCAGGCCGCCACACGGACGCCGCTAACGGCTACACCAACTCGGCTTGCGCAGAAATCAGTTTCTCAGGCTTTTTTCTGTCCGGACGCGAATAATAGCTCGTTATGCTCTAGTTATGAAAAATCTGAATACTCTCTCTTGTGCTACAATCCTTTTAGTTGCTCCATGGGAGGCAAATATAGCAAAAAAAAGACGCCGCCAATGCCTACCTTAGCGTCATGAAGACGAAAGTCCGGCACATTGGCCGGTGGTGCGTAGCGGCGTTCTGCGTTGTCAGCCTGGCCGTTTTCGCCCACGACGCCTGGGGGCGACGCGCCGACGTCGGGCTTGCCATAGCCAAGGCGCTGACGTCGCCCGGCCTCATGGCGGCGGAGTTCGCCCTCATGGTGGCCAACCTGGGCGTGGAGACCCAGCGGTGGCGAAGCGTGAGGGGCATCTTCACGTGTGGCGGCGCGGCGGACGACGTCGCGGCGTCGCTCCGCGCCATCAGCCTGGGCAACGCCACGCCGGGCAACGTTGGCGAGCACGTAGGGCGTTGCGCCGCCTATGCCGACAAACGCCGGGCGGCCGTGGCCAGCGTGGCGGCGAGCGTGCTTCAGACTGCCGTCATCGCCCTGCTCGGCATGGCGGCGTGCGCCATTCTGTCGTCGGGCGGAAGACCCGTCCCGCAAGTCGCGATGAAGATTGGAGCGGTGGCGTTCGCCACAATGTGCGTCCTCGCCGCGGCGGCCGCCGTGGCTTTGCGGCGGAGAGTGCGGCCGCAAGCGGGGTGGGGGGCGCGCCTTGCCGCGGCTGCCGCGCTCAACGCCCTAAAAGTCGGCATCTTCTCCCTCCAGACTTTCTTGCTCCTGAGGGCGGGGGGCGACGCCGACAGCGCCGGCCTCTTCGCGGCTGTGGTCTTCTACTACTATCTTGTCACCCTGACGCCGAGGGTCAACATCATCGACATAGGAGTGAAAGGCGGTCTCGCGTCCTACGTCTTTGCGAACGGGATGTGCGCCGAGGCGGCGGCGACGTCGGCGGTCATCGTCATATGGGTCGTCAACATCCTGCTCCCGTCCGCCATAGGCTTCGCCTCAATGCCGCTCAGGCGAAGAGCCTCCCGATAATTCCGTCCGCCACGAACCACCGACCCTCGGGGATCGCGTACACGTCGCCCGAGCGAGTCAAGTTGCCGTTCTCCACCTCGGCGGCCGCACGGCGTGCGAAAAGCCCCCGGAACCGAGGCGGCACGTCGGCAAGGTTCACGCCGCCCGAAGTGCGAAGCCCAAGCATCACCACCTCCTCATACTCCTCTTCGGCCGTCAGCTCCTCGCACAGCGACTTAGCCTCGCCGGCCGTCGTCACATATTCGCCAACGTCCATTGTGTTCGTGGTTCGGACGTTTCCGCAGAACGACGAGGCAGACGGCCCGAAGCCGAAATAGGGCGTCCTGCTCCAATACGACGAATTGTGGACGGCCTCAAGACCGGGCTTGGCAAAGTTTGAAATCTCATAGTGGGAATAGCCCGCGCCGCGCAAGACGTCGCACAGCTCGCCATACTGCTCCGCCACGGCGTCGTCGGGCAGGGGGACGAGGCCGCCGCCCGCCGCCATCTTCGAGAACCGGCTTCCCGGCTCGTAGCTCAGCGCATAGGCGGACAGGTGTTCCACTCCGAGTTCGGCGAACGCCTCGAAGTCGCGCCGGGCGGAGTAGCCACGCACGCCCGGCAATCCGAATATGCAATCGACACTCACGTTGCGGAAACCAACACCGCGCAGCGCGCCGACCGCCCTGCGCACTTGCTCCGCCGAATGCCGACGCCCCATCATGCGGAGCGCGTCGTCGCACAGGCTCTGCGCCCCCATGCTGACCCGGTTCACGCCGCCCGCCATCAGGGCCTCGGCAAGCCCGTCGTCCACGTCGTCCGGGTTGCACTCAAAAGTATACTCGACGATGCCCCGCAGGTCGAACGCCTCCGCCACGAGAGCCAGCAGTTCCGCCACGGCCCCGCGCCCCACGCTCGACGGCGTGCCGCCGCCGAAATACACGGTCCGCGGGGCGAGGCCCTCGCATGGCGAGCGAGAAACCTCCGCGCGCAGGGCCGACAGGTAGCCGTCGAGCGCCCCATAGTCCGTCACCCGGCAAAAGTCGCAGTAGCCGCATCTCGACACGCAGAAAGGCACATGGACATAGACGCCGAAGACAGAATGTTCCACGTGAAACGTTTTGGTTTTCAGTATGTTATCCATTAGAAATCAACAACTAGCCAACAAGCAGTGAACAAAGTCTGTCAATAACTCCGCAAATTTAGCACGAATGCGGCATCGGACGAGAGCTGTCAGTTTCCCGCCAATGGCTGTCAGTTTGTCGTCACTGGGGACCTCAAATTCCTGTCGATACCGCCCGACGAGTTTGTCGGCAACGTCAACCTGTTGGTTCGGCCTCGAATTTTGAAGGCGATACTGACATCCAGCAGGGCAGTTACCGACAGGCTAACTGGCATTGTCAATCATGGCCACTACTTTACCAACAACTGACATTCCAATTGTTAGTCATCTGTGTCTCAAAGCAATGCAGATATCAGAATCCGACAGGCACCGACCGCCTGATGCCAATAGGATGTCTATTGGGCCCGGACCGGTTTTCCGCGGCATGGGCGGATTAGACATGGCTGACAGCTATTATTATTGTTGTTCCTATTTAAAAAGCTCTCTAGACAAATAATATATATGGTTGTCGGCAACTCGGCGGCGGACGTTCAATTCGGTCTTGCAGGACGGAAGAAAATGGCTAGATTTGTGTTTCATGATTTTTGTCGGAACAAGCAGACAACAGGAACAAGCAACCTCCAGGCTGAGACGGGCCGCGCCACGGCACAGGCGGAGAACCCGGCGGTGCATCCTGCGGGGTGCGTAGAGAGAGACGGTACAATGGAGAAAATCAGAGATGAGTGGAAAGAGGCGGGGTTCGTCGACGAGGCCATCCCCGCCGGGCTCGATATAATAGACGAGATCCGCAAGCTCAAGGAGCGGAAGAACGCCGTGCTTATGGCCCACTACTACCAGGTCGGGCCCATCCAGGACATTGCCGACATCATCGGCGACAGCCTCGCACTGGCGCAAAAGGCGGTGGATATAGATGCCGACATCATATTGCTCGCCGGCGTCCATTTCATGGGCGAGACGGTCAAGATTCTCAACCCGGGTAAGAAAGTGCTCATCCCCGACTTCAACGCGGGGTGCTCGCTTGCCGACAGCTGCCGGCCGGAGGAGTTCGCCAAGTTCATCGAGGCGCACCCTGGCCACAAGGTCATCAGCTATGTCAACACGTCCGCCGAGATTAAGGCCATGACGGATGTCGTGGTGACAAGCACCAACGCGCTCAAGATTGTCGATTCGTTTCCCAAGGACGCCAAGCTCATTTTCGGGCCGGACCGCAACCTCGGCAGCTACATCAACGCCAGGACCGGGAGGGAGATGCTCTTGTGGGACGGGGCGTGCCATGTGCACGAACAGTTCAGCCTGGAGAAGATTGTCGAGCTGAAAAGGGAGTACCCCGACGCCGAGCTCATTGCCCACCCCGAGTGCAAGCACCAGGTCATTGTCCTTGCCGACTACGTGGGCTCCACCCAGGCGCTGCTCAACTACATCGGCACGAGCCCGGCCCGGCGCTTCATTGTTGCCACCGAGAGCGGGATTCTCCATCAAATGCAGAAGAAGTGTCCGGACAAGGAGCTCATACCGGCTCCGCCCATGGACTCCACCTGCGGGTGCAACGACTGCAACTTTATGAAGCTCAATACGTTGCAGAAGATATATCTGACGCTCAAATATGAGTGGCCGGAGGTGACGGTCGACCCGGCCATCGCCGGCCGCGCCCGACGCCCTATCGATGCCATGCTCGAACTCTCACGTAGCCTATCGTAACGCCATGAGCAGGATTCTTCTTGTCGAGGACAACAAGCTGAGCCAAAAGATGATGTTCTACACCCTGCGCCACATTGGTCTCGACGCCGACATGGCCGACGACGGCGTCGAGGCTGTGGACAAGGCTTCGCAAGAGGACTACGACCTCATCCTCATGGACATCCAGATGCCCGGCTACGACGGCTACGAGGCCACGCGGCTCATCCGCTCCGGGGAGGAGCGGCAGGGGGGCAGGCGCGCCTTTATCGTCGGGCTGACGGGCAACGTCTACGACGGCGAGAGGGAGAAGTGCATCAAGGCCGGCATGGACGACTTCCTCCCCAAGCCTTTCGACGTGGAGATGTTCACGGAGCTTGTGCGCGACCGCAAGGTGCTTGATATTTGATGGAAGGCATAGACATCCGCAAAGAGAACACTCCCGACCAGGAGCTTGACAAGAGGCTCCGCCCCCTGACCTTTGACGACTTCACGGGCCAGTCGGGCGTGGTCTCGAACCTGCGCATCTTCGTGGCGGCAGCCAAGATGCGCGGCGAGCCGCTCGACCACACCCTCCTCTACGGGCCGCCGGGGCTGGGCAAGACCACACTCTCAAACATCATCGCCAACCAGCTAGGGGTCAGCATGAAGACCACCAGCGGCCCCGTAATCGACAAGCCTGGCGACCTTGCCGGCCTCCTCACCTCGCTCGAGCCCAACGACGTGCTCTTCATCGACGAGATTCATCGTCTCAGTCCCGTCGTAGAGGAGTACCTCTATTCGGCCATGGAGGACTTCAAGATAGACATCATCATAGACAAGGGGCCCGGCGCCCGCACGATTCAGATAGACCTCAACCCCTTCACCCTCGTCGGGGCCACGACGCGCAGCGGGCTGCTGACAAGCCCCCTGCGCGCCCGCTTCGGAATCAAGTGCCACTTGGAGTACTACGATTCTGAGCTCGTGGCAAAGATTGTGCGGCGCTCCGCGGGCATTCTTGGGGTGCGAATTGACGACGATTCGTGCCAGGCCATAGCTCTTCGTAGCCGAGGCACCCCGCGAATTGCCAATTCGCTCCTGCGCCGGGTGCGCGACTTCGCGCAGGTGGTGGGCGACGGCCACATCGAGAGCGGCATCACGACCCGCAGCCTCAACGCCCTCAACATCGACCACTTCGGGCTCGACGAGATGGACCTGAAGATTCTGCTGACCATTATTGACAAGTTCGGCGGCGGCCCAGTGGGCGTCTCGACCATTGCCACGGCCATCGGCGAGGACGCCGGGACCGTCGAGGACGTCTACGAGCCCTACCTCATCCAGAGCGGCTTCATCAAGAGGACGCCGCGCGGCCGTATGGCCACGGCCCTGGCATACAAGCATACGGGGCGCGACGGCTACAAGCCCGAGGCCCCCAACCTCTTCACCTACCAAACACCCTCCGGCGACTGATGGGCAAGCTCAAGACTTTGGCCTCCGACACCGTCATCTATGGGGCCAGCACCATTTTGAGCCGCCTCATAGGGTGGCTCATGATGCCGCTCTACGTCCGCGTGGTCTCGCAGTCCGTCTATGGCGCTTTCTCCTACGTCTACAGTTGGATTGCCATCTTCCTTGTGGTCGTCACCCTCGGTTTCGAGACTGGCTACTTCCGCTTCGCCACGGCCGAGAACCGCGACCGGCTCCTGGGCTCCCTGTCGCGTACTGTCTTCGCTTTCGGCTCCCTGCTGCTGCTCCTGTGCGCCCTCTTCCCCGACTTCTGCTGCCGTCTGCTCGATTTTGATTTTGGCCCCTCGAGCGGCGTCTTTCTGCTCATAATGGCGGGCATAGTCTTGCTAGACTCCTACAACGCCATCTTCTTCGCCGAGTTGCGCTACCTGCGGCGCTCTATGGCCTATGCCCTACTCCGGCTTGGGCAGGTCGTGGTCAACGTCGCCTTGACGGTCTTTTTCCTCTTCTGGCTTCGCCACAGGGGCGGCCCGTGGGGCGAGGTGGACGACATCACGTACATGATGCTGGCCAACCTGGCCGGCTCGCTCTTCTCCACGCTCTATTTCCTGCCGCGGGTGGCCGCCGTCTTGACCAAGGGCGACCGGCGTCTGCTCCGTCAGGCGCTGGTCTACAGTCTGCCGCTTGTCGGAATGGGATTCTTCGGGCAGGTCAACACCAACATTGAGAAGATTCTCATCAAGCACCTCGACCCCTCGGCCTCGCCCCTGGCCTCGCTCGGTGTCTACGCCGCTTGCTACAAGATTGGCGTCCTGATGTCCATCTTCACACAGAGTTTCCGCATGGCTTTCGAGCCGTTCTTTTTCAAGGAGAACAAGGAACGGGCCAAGACCGACGTCTATGCCGAGGCGCTCAAGTGGTTCGTATATTTCGGGCTGCTCATCTTCGCCGGCGTGATGCTCTTCCTGCCCGCCATACGCAACTTCCTGCCGGCGAGCTACTACGAGGGCCTTGTGGTTATTCCCTGGATTCTGTTGGGTCAGCTCTTCTTTGGCGTCTACTACTCCATGTCGCTGTGGTATAAGCTCACCGACCGGACCTATTGGGGCGTGATAATGAGCGTCATAGGCCTGGCTGTTAACACGTCGCTCAACTTTGCGCTAATCCCGAGGTTGGGCTACGTGGGTGCCGCCCTGTCGACCTTTGCGGGCTATGCGGTCATGATGCTGGTCTCCTATTTCGTGGGCCAGCGCTACTACCCTGTCGGCTATCCTGTTCGGCGTTTGCTGTCGGTTGGCCTGTTTTGCCTATCTTTAACTCTCGGATGCTGCGCCCTGACGCGGGGTTGCGCCGCCTGGCTTTGGTTTCCGGTGGCTTGCGCGGCCCTTGTCGCCATTGTGGCGGTCGTCCTGCGGGTTGAGGGGATAGGTTTTGTTTCACTACTTAGAAGAGCAAGAAGACGATGAGTCGCGGAATTGAGATACGTGTTGTCAACAAGAGTTCTAACCCTTTGCCCTCGTTCGCCACGGCCGGCTCGGCGGGTGTGGACTTGCGCGCCAACCTCGAAGCCGACATTGTGCTGAAGCCCCTGGGGCGTGCTGTCGTCCCCACGGGCCTCTTTTTGGCGTTGCCGGAGGGCTATGAGGCGCAGATTCGCCCCCGGAGCGGCCTTGCGGCGCGGAGCGGGATTAGCGTCCTCAACTCGCCCGGCACCATCGATTCTGACTACCGCGGCGAGATTTGCGCCATACTCGTCAACCTCTCGTCCGAGGACTTCACGGTCCACCACGGCGACCGCATCTGCCAGATGGTCATAGAGCGCCACGAGACCCCCCTCTTCGTTGAGGTCTCCTCGCTCGACGAGACCGAGCGAGGGGCCGGCGGATTTGGCCATTCTGGGATTCACTAAGCCCCACACCTTTTTTGCCTTAGCTATGTTCAGACACATCCTCGTCTCCATGGTCTGCTTGTTGGCGCCTGTGGCCGGCATGGCGCAAGACGCCGCGGCCGACCAGCGTCAGCTCGTCTTCGACAACGTGTTTCTCAACGCCATGCAGGCCAAGCTCAAGGGCGACTATCAGGGAGCTTTCGACATGCTGGCGTTCCTCAACAAGCAGAGGCCAGGGTCGCCGGCTGTCCTCAACGAGCTTGCCAAGCTCCTCAATTTGGGCCAGGACTACGAAGCGGCGGCGGACTTCGCCCAGCAGGCAGTAGACGCCGACACCACTGCCAACGAGAGCTACATCAACACGGCAATAGCGGCCTACGTCAAGTCCGGACACCAAGAGAAGGTTTTGCCGCTCTACGACAAGCTGTTGGCCATCGACCCGGAGGATGTAGACGTCCAATATCAGCGCTACACCCTCCTGGCCACCATGGAGCGCTACGACGAGGCCCTGGCCTTGGCAGACAAGATAAAGACCAAGGACCCGGCCGTCATATACGAGATAGAGATTCGCAAGGTCGCCATCTTCGCCGACCAGAAGAAGTTCCGCAAAGCTTTCAGGCTCGCCAACGAGCTGGACCGCCGCGACCCCGGCAACGCCCGGACGCTCTACGTCCTCTCGCAGCTCTACATGATGAAGGGAGACACCGACGAGGCCCTGCGCCTATGCGAGAGGGCCACTCAGAGCCGCGGTGGCTCGGCTTTCCTCTTCTCGCTAGCAGAGATGTACAGGGCGGAGAAGATGGACAGCCTCTACGCCTCGGCGTCGCTCCTGGCCTTCGCTTCCGACGACATAACCGAGGAGGATAAGCTCAAGCGCGTCTACGCCCTTTTCAACCGGCCCGACGGGATGGTTCGCGACAAGAACTGGCTCCCATTCTTTGAGAACGTTTTCCGCGTACTCTCCAACGAATATCCGGGCAGCCCCGACGTGGCGGCCATGCGAGAGAGTTTCTACAAGACGAACGGCAGACTTGAGCAAGGCTACCGCGTTCTGACCGATTTTGTCGTAGAGAACCAGGGCACGGAATACATATGGTCCAACATATTGAGCTATGCGCAGGGTGTCGAGGGCATGACGAACAAGCAGATGGTAGACTTCTGCCGCCGCGCCAAAGAAGACGTCCCCTCCAACCCTTTCTTCGCCATCGTCTTGGGTCAGTATCAGGGTTTGGACGGCGACAACGCCGGGGCCCTGGCGTCGTTCAACGAGGCTTATGCCGCCTATGACAACTTGCCGCCCAACCGCCGCGACGAGGTTAAGCAGTTCCGCATAGCCGCCCTCAACGGCATCGCCAGTAGCTACATGAGCCTAGACAGCGTCTCAAAGGCTTTCCTCGTCTTCGACCAAATTCTCCAGGAGAGCCCAACCGACGCGTTGGCGCTCAACAACTACGCCTATTTCCTGGCCAAGAGGGGCATGAGGCTGACCCAGGCCGAGCAGATGAGCATGAAGTCGCTAGTCAATGAGCCTCTCAACCCCACTTATCTTGACACGTATGCCTATGTGCTTCTCCGGCAGGGCAAATTCAACGAGGCCCTGTTTGTCATGGAGCGCTGCATGGAGAACTTCTCCGGCGGTCAATACGGCGACGGGACGGGCGCCGAAATCCTTGAGCACTATGGCGACATCCTCTTCAACCTGGGCAGGAAAGAGGAGGCCATGGAGCAGTGGCGCAAGGCGTCGGCCCTGGCTCCCGAAAATGCACTCATTAAGCGCAAGATTGATGAAGAGAAATATATCGTCGAGTAGGGGATTGCTTGTGGCATCTGTCGCCGCCCTGGCGCTTCTCAGCGCGTGCCGGGGCGGGCGCATCCCGTCCGAGAGCGTCAACGGCGCTTTCTCAACTCGCCGTAGCGAGGTCGTGGCCAGTCTCGGCAACGCCGAGAAAAGCCGAGACGACATACGGACATACGCCGCCAAGAACGCCAAGGCGCATGTCGACATGGGCGGCAAGGACGTGGGGCTGAGGGCCAACCTCTCCTTTGCCCGCCACGCCGCCACCTCTGTGAGCGGCAGGCTCATGTTCCCGCCCATCAGCGTGGGACATGCAGAGCTGGACAAAGGTCGGCTTAGAGTGCAGAGCCGCCAATTCGACGTCGACAAGGCCATCCAGATGCCCGACTTCGCCAACGAGATTCTCCAAAGTGCGCTCATTGGGCAGGCGCCGCCGCTCTACAGGCTCTTCGGCGAGAGCGACTACTCGCGCTTCGACCTCGCGCTGACGGCCGACGACAAATATGTCCTCCGGCGGGGCGACGGCGGAGTGGACGTCGTCATTTTCGTCAACGCCGCCGACCTCACCCTCGCGGGGGTCAACATGACCGTCGACGGGAGCAAGATTGTCGTCTCTGTGGGCGACTACGCGCTGTTCGGTGGCCACCGCCTCCCGAGCCTCTTCCGTGTCTCCGTGGCGCGGCGGGGTGCGTCTCGTGCCTCCATGGAGCTGTCGCTCTCCGATATCAAGATTAACCAAGAATAGCCGCCACATGCCCCTTATGCGCAGTTGCCTCTGCCTCTTGATTCTCACTGCCTTTGCTGTCGGCGCCAGTGGGCAGGGCAAGTCGATTGACGACCTCAACCGCGAGAAGGCCCGGCTCCTCTCGCTCATCGAGCAGAACAACAAGATGATGGAGGAGTACTCCAACAGGCGCAACAGCGAGATGATGCGCATTGCCGTCGTGGACGGCAAGATTGCCAGGCGCATGGAGCTAATTGCCCTCTACACCGCCGAGGTCGACGCCTACAACGGGCAGATAAGGTCGCTCAACGGGCAGATAGACTCCGTGGCCGACGCCATGAAGAGGCAGAAGAACGAATATGCCGAGCTTTTGCGCCGAATCCAGGCGCGAGGCAACGGCTACTCGCCCCTGGCCTACATCCTCTCGTCGCAATCGTTCAATCAGAGCTACAGGCGCTTTCTTTTCCTGCGGCAGTACTCATCCTACCGCCGCACCCAGTTTGAGCAGCTGAACGCCACGAAACAGAATTTTTCGGCACTGAAGAACTCCGTCAACCAGAAGCTCACGTCCATAAACATAGCCCTCGCCAAGATTAACGACGAGAACAGCAAGCTGCGCAACGAGCGGCTGGCACGCAAACGGAATGTGGACAACATTGTGAAGAGCCAGGGGGACATCCAGCAGAACATCAAGAGGGCCGAGCAGCAGGCGCAAAAGGTAGAGGAGATGATCGAGGCCGCCATACGCGAGGAGGCAGAGAGGGCAAGGCGCGAGGCCGAGGAGGCCGAGAGGCGCAAGAGACAGGGGGCAAAAAAGGCCGCCAAGGCGGCCGCGGACATCATGGACTGCAAGGGCAGTCTGCCGTGGCCCGTCCGCAGTTGCGTCGTGACAAGCGCTTTTGGCGAGCACGACCACCCACTGGTGCCGCAAATCAAGATTAGCAACAACGGCATCGACATGGACATTCTCGGCAGCACCGAGGTGCACCCGGTCTACAAGGGCCGAGTCTCGCGTATCATTGTCATCCCAGGCAGCTGCGCCTCGATTATTGTCCGCCATGGGCAGATTCTGACCGTCTACTCCAACCTCGCCGAGGTCTTCGTGAAAAAAGACCAGGAGGTGGACGTCAAGACCAATCTCGGCAAGGTCTACTCCGGCGACGGCGTGAACTCCAATATCCTTCATTTCGAGATTTGGCATGGGCAAAACAAACAGAACCCTGAACTTTGGCTAAAAAAGCAATAAACGCCCTGGCTACATTACAACAATTCGTGAGGTGGCTCGTATAAGCGGATGTCGCATTTATTACGCAACAGATTTTTATGGGTTCTATCAATATTGACGGTAGCTTGGTGCTGGACTCCCGCATGGACAGCATCAATCAGATTGAGAAACTGATTGATAGCCAAAGTCAGATGCTCAACATAGACGACGAGGTTTATGGCAAGTATATGCTTGCCGTCGTTGAATCCGTAAATAACGCTATAGTCCACGGCAACAAGATGTCGTCCGAAAAGAAAGTATACGTTCATTACCACATTGCCGACGAGCGCATCGAGGTGAGCGTGCGCGACGAGGGCGACGGTTTCGACCCCGACGCGCTGCCCGACCCGACAGCCGAGGAAAACGTCATGAAAGACTGTGGAAGAGGCATTTTCCTCATGCGCCATTTGGCGGACGACCTTACCTTTGAGAACCATGGGCGCATGGTCCGGCTTGTTTTCAATTTGCAGTGATTGGCTTTTACAATGAGGACGTCGCTTTCAACCTCAAAGGCAAGACGATTCTCAGACAATGGATTAAGAGGGTAGTAGAGAGCTACGGGTTCAAGGCGGGGAGTCTCTCCTACGTCTTCTGCTCCGACGACAAGATTTTGGAGGTCAACAGGCAGTTCCTACAGCACGATTACTATACCGACATCATTACTTTCGACTACGGCGAGGGCGGCAAGGTGTGCGGCGACATGTACATATCGGTCGACACCGTGCGCACCAACGCCGAGCAATATGCCCCGTCGTTCGAGAGGGAGATGCGCAGGGTCATAATCCACGGCGTCCTCCACCTCTGCGGGCTAAAGGACAAGGCGCCCGAAGACGAGAAGAAGATGCGCGCCGCCGAGGAGGAGGCGTTGGCCATGCTCGACGCCATGGAGGCCGAGAAGAGATAGCAGATGATTTTTTCCTACGACATTATTGTTGTCGGTGCGGGTCACGCCGGGTGTGAGGCGGCCCTTGCGTCGGCGAGGATGGGTATGCGCACCCTCTTGGTGACTATGGACATCACCAAGATAGCGATGATGAGCTGCAACCCGGCCATTGGTGGAATAGCCAAGGGGCAGATTGTCCGAGAGATTGATGCCCTCGGTGGGGCAACGGCGCGCGTCACCGACGCGTCCTCAATACAGTTCCGGATGCTCAACATGAGCAAGGGCCCGGCAATGTGGAGCCCCCGGTCGCAGTGTGACAAGACGCTTTTTTCGCTCAATTGGCGCAAAGAGCTAGAATCGTCTCCCTCGCTCAGCCTTTGGCAGGACTCCGTGGTGGCTCTTCTGCTCGACGGAGATATTGTTAAGGGTGTGCGGACCAAGTTGGGAGCGGAGTTCACCGCCAAGGCTGTCGTCCTCACTGCCGGGACTTTCCTCAATGGGCTTATCCATGTGGGCAGGGTGAGCTTCGCCGGCGGCAGGATGGGCGACGAGGCGGCTTTGTCGCTCTCTGACCAGGTCCGGCGCCTGGGCGTGAGGACAGAGAGGATGAAGACTGGCACGCCCGTGCGCCTAGCCGGCCGCACCATCGACTTCTCGAAGACAGAGGAGCAGCGCGGCAATATCGACGGACACCGTTTCGCCTACGGCCCGTGCAGTTCCGCTCCGGCATTGAGGCAGATGCCGTGCTACGTCACGTATACCAACGAGCGCGTCCACGAGATTTTGCGCGACGGCTTCGCTGACTCTCCCCTCTATAACGGGACAATTAAGAGCATAGGCCCCCGCTACTGCCCGAGCATCGAGACAAAGCTCGTCAACTTTGCCGACCGCGACCGCCACCAGCTTTTCATCGAGCCCGAGGGTGTGGAGACCGATGAGTACTACCTCAACGGCTTCAGCAGCTCCCTCCCCATGGATACGCAGCTTGAGGCCCTGCGCCACATACCGGGGTTGGAGAGCGCTCAGGTAGTCCGGCCCGGCTATGCCATTGAGTATGACTTTTTCGACCCGACGCAGCTCTACCACTCCCTGGAGAGCAAGGTGCTGAAGAACCTGTTCTTGGCCGGGCAGGTCAACGGCACCACTGGCTATGAGGAGGCCGCATGCCAGGGCCTCATGGCAGGGATTAACGCCGTCTTGAAGATTCGCGGCGAAGAGCAGTTTGTCTTGCGCCGCGACGAGGCGTACATAGGTGTGCTCATTGACGACCTCGTGACAAAGGGCGTCGACGAACCATACCGTATGTTCACCTCCCGTGCCGAATATCGCATCCTGCTTCGCCAAGATAACGCCGACGACCGTCTCATGGATAAGGGTAGGGCGTTGGGTCTCGTCGGCGACGAGCGCTATTCTCACTACGAGAAGAAAGTGAGCCTCCGCGAGCGTTTGTTGGGGCTGTTGGAGCGTAAGCTATTCAAGGCCGACGAGATCAACCCCGTCTTTGCCAGGGTCGGCACCACGTCGGCAGTGGAGTCGCAAAAGGCCGTGAGCGCGCTGATGCGGCCGCAGGTGCGCATTGCCGACATTGAGGGGCTTATGCCCGAACTCAGTAATCTTTTCAATGGGGCTGAGGAGTTTCGCGCAGAGGTCTGCGAGTCGGCAGAGATTGCGGTGAAATACAGCGGCTACATTGCCAAGGAGCGCGAGCAGGCCTCGAAGATGATTCGCCTCAACGGCATCCCTCTCCGCGGCCGTCTTGACTACTCCAAGATTTCGAGCCTCAGCTACGAGGCCAGGGAGAAGCTCATCCGCATCGACCCCGCCACAATCGACCAGGCGATGCGTATTCCCGGCGTCTCTCCGGCGGACATATCAATCCTGCTGGTGATGCTTGGGAGATAGCCGCCCGTTTCACGTGGAACGAAAGGCGCATCTTATGGATTGAAATCATATCAACAGTCAAATGTTTCGCATCGTAATTATAAGGATGCGATATTTCGTGGTTAGGTTTCATATTGATATGTAACTTATATGCGGGGCGCGTAATTGCGCTCCGTTTTTTTTATTATTTGAATGAGGATGGCGAGACAAGGAGGGGCGCGCGATTCGTTCCCGTGTATTTCTTTTGTCTCGTCGGTGTTGCTCGAAGCCCCCCCAGTAGGGGCGATATGAGTCGGCCTAGGGCGTAAGCCCTAGGCTTGATGCGGGGGGCAGCAATGAACGTTGACCGTCGGATCCCCCCCTAAGGGGGTACGCGAATATGCGCTAACGAATAATCCTAGCTAGCGTACACGAATATGCGCATGCGCTCACTAACAATCCTAGGGTTCACGCCCTGGGCTGTCATGTGCCGTCCTTTATTTTTTTGTATGAGTCATACGGCGGGGCTAACGCGGGATTTAATTGTGATATGTCCCCTGTTTGATTGCCCGTTTGATGCGGATTCTCGAATCGTGCATAAAAAAATCGGTGTGGCTTAAAGCCCTGTTAGGGCGATATGAGTCAGCCTAGGGCGTATGCCCTAGGGTTATTTCGTGTTCCCTAGTCTATTTCGTGTCCCCCCCCCTAGGATTGTTTCGTAAGTTTCGTGTCCCCCCCCCTCTTAGTATTGTGCCTATGCTATCCTGTCATGAATTCTCAATCTGCTTTGGTCTCCTATCTCGGATGTCAACTGTCAATTGACATCTTCCCCCTTTTTCTTATCTTTATGGAAAATCAATTTCAAGCATGATACGCACAATTAGGGCAAACTATGTAGACGTGATTGGCCGAAGGGTCTTTGCGGCGGAACTCTCGTTCAACAAGAGAATTGTCTCCGTCCGGCCTCTTTCCGACGCGGCGAATTCCGATTTGCCATATTGCACTCCCGGCCTGGTCGACGCCCATGTCCACATTGAGAGCAGTATGCTCACGCCTCAACGTTTTGCCACGATGGTTATCCCCCACGGCACTGTGGCAGTCGTGTGCGACCCGCACGAGATTGCCAATGTCCTTGGCGAGAGGGGGGTGGAGTTCATGATGGCCGATGCCGAAAGGTCTCCGTTGCGCTTCTTTTTCGCCATACCGTCGTGCGTCCCCTCCACGCCGTTCGAGACAAACGGCGCGGAGTTCGGCCCCGAGCAGATTGAGAGGCTCATGCCAAGGGGGGTGGCCCTGGCCGAGATGATGAACTATCCGGGGCTCCTGTCCGGCGACCCAAAGATGCTTGCCGAGATGGAGATTGCCAGGCGGCACGGCAAGCCCGTGGACGGTCATATCCCCGGCGTGACGGACTCCCGGCTGGAGGAGTATGTAGCCAAGGGGGTCTCCACAGACCACGAGAGCTTCACCCTGGCCGAGGCTAAAGCCAAGCTGCGCCTCGGGATGAAGATTCTTATACGCGAGGGCAGCGCGGCGCGCAATCTTGACGCGCTCGTACCGCTCTTCCGTACCGACTCCGACAATGTCATGGCCTGCACAGACGATGCGCACCCCGACGACATCCGCGACCGCGGTCATATAGACAAGTTCTACCGTCGGGCGAGGTTGGAGGGGGTCGATATATTCGATATTTTCAAGGTGTTGACCCTTAACCCTGTCCGCCACTACCGTCTCGATGTCGGTCTGCTCCGCGAGGGCGACAATGCCGATTTCCTCATTGTGAACGACTTGGACAATCTCACAATATCGGCGTCCTACATCGGCGGCGTAAAGGTCTACGACCGTGAGGTGGGGCTGAACTACAGCGTTGGCAAGTCCCGCAAGGTCAACAACTTCGTTGCGCGAGCTTTCTCCGACGACGACTTCAAGGTTGTCGCACCTGCCGCAGGCGGCGCCGTGAGGGTCATAGAGCTTGTGCCGGACCAGTTGCTGACGAGGTGCGCGGAGTGGCGTCCTCGCGTGGCGCGCGTCGGCGACGAGATTCTGTCGTCGGCGGAGGACGACGTTATGAAGATTGCCGTCGTCAACCGCTATCGGGAGTCGCCCGTGGTCAATGGCTTCATCCGCGGCACCGGGATGACGGGAGGGGCCATGGCGTCGTCCATTGCGCACGACTCCCACAATGTCGTCGTCATCGGGGCCGACGCCGCCTCCATGCGCCGCGCCGCCCAGGAGGTCTTCTCGCTCGGTGGCGGGATAGCTGTCGTGGCGCCCGGCGGGCAGGTCGGCAGGCTCCATCTTCCCATTGCGGGACTTATGACCACCTTGCCGTGGGAGGAGGTGGCGGCGCGCTACGAGAGGCTGTCCGCCCAGGCCAGGGTCAAGTGCGGCGTGAGACTCAAGTCGCCTTTCATGACCATGGCGTTCATGTCGCTCCTGGTGATACCCAGTCTGAAGATTGGGGACAAGGGGCTTTTCAATGTCAATGAGTTCAAGTTCGTCAATGTCTTCGCATGACCTACAGTTTCGCTTCAGAACAGGAGCGGCTTGAGCATCTCCGCCAGCTTGTCGGCGTCTTGCCCGACCTCCCGGGCGTGTACCAGTATTTCGACAAGGACGGCAAAATCATATATGTAGGCAAGGCCAAGAACCTGAAGAGGCGCGTCTCGTCATACTTCATCAGGACTCAGCAGTCGCCCAAGACAAGGATCCTGGTCAGCAAGATTTGCCACATCCTCCACATTGTGGTGAACAACGAGGAGGACGCCCTCCTGCTGGAGAACAACCTCATCAAGAGGCACAAGCCGCAGTATAACATCCTGCTCAAGGACGACAAGACCTACCCGTGGGTGGCAGTCCTCAACGAGCCGTTCCCCAGGGTCATTCAGACGCGTAGGCGGGTCCGCGACGGGTCTATCTACTACGGCCCCTATCCCAACGGGAGCCAGATTCACGACCTTTTCGACATCTTCAAACAGCTCTTCCCTTTGCGCCAGTGCGCTCTCAACCTGTCCGAAGAGCGCATTGCCGCAGGGAGATACAGGGTCTGCCTAAAGTATCACTTGAAGCTGTGCGAGGGGCCGTGCGAGGGTCTGGTGACGCAGGCGGACTATGCCCGACACATTGAGGGCGTGAGGGACATTCTCAAAGGCAACATAGGCCCCATCATAAAGTCGCTGAGGACCGAGATGGCGTCCGCCGCCGAGGACATGGAGTTTGAGCGGGCGGAGTTTCTTCGCAAGAAGATTGAGAGGCTGGCGACATACCAGAGCCGGTCGCTCGTGGCGGGAAAATCGGCGATATACTGCGACGTCTTCTCGTCTGTGCGCAACGACGAGAGGAGCGAGGTCTACGTCAACTTCATGCGCATCCAGGACGGGCAAATCCTGTCGTCGTACACAATGACTTTCCGCAGCAGGCTCGACGAGACCGACGCCGAGATTCTCTCCTATGCCATCCAGGGCGTCAGGGAGACGAGCGGCACAATCCAGCGCGAGGTCGTGGTGCCTTTCTTGCCCGACGTGGAGTTTGCGGGCATCTCGTTCGTCGTCCCGCAGACGGGCGACAAGAGGAGGCTCCTGGAGCTGTCGGAGAGGAACGCCCGTCTCCACCGCCTGGAGCTCATGAAGCAGGAGGCCATACGAAGCCGCGCCTCCAACGAGGAGAAGCTCATGATTCAGATCCGCGAGATGCTCGCCCTGCCCGCGCTCCCGCGCCACATTGAGTGTTTCGACAACTCGAACATACAGGGCGAGAGCGCCGTGGCGGCGTGCGTGGTCTACCGCGACGCCAAGCCGAGCCGGGGGGACTATCGGCTCTTCAACATCAAGACCGTCGAGGGCCCCGACGACTACGCCTCGATGTATGAGGTTGTGCGCCGGCGCTACCTCCGCTTGCGCGACGAGGGCGCGCCGATGCCCGACATCGTGGTGGCCGACGGCGGGGTGGGGCAGATGGAGGTCATCCGCAAAGCCACGTCGGACCTTGGCCTATCGTTGCAGATTGTGGGCCTGGCTAAGGATTCGCACCACCGCACGAACCAAATCATCGTCGGCTTCCCGCCCAAGGTTGTCGAGATTGGCAAGAGCGACGCCGTTTTCCGCTTCTTCACCCGTATGCAGGACGAGGTGCACCGCGTCGCCATATCGTTCCACCGCAACAAGCGTTCGAGGAGCATGGTGGCGTCGGAGTTGGACGGGGTGAGGGGAGTGGGCCCCAAGTCCAAGGAGACGCTCTTCCGAGCCTTGGGCGGGATTGAGGGCGTGAGGCAGGCTACGGCGGCTCAGCTTACGGATTTGCTCGGTGAAAGTAAAGGAATGATAGTTTACAGCCATTTTCACCCTGCGGAGTCTGACGGTTTGAAAGAGTGACCCCATGTTCCACGAGAAACAAACACAAACACTATGATAAAGTCTATCTATGTCGCCACGGCGCTCTTGCCCCTGGTTTTGCTCTCGTCCTGCTCCAAGAAAGGCTTTGACGACGGACGTCCGTGGGATGAGAATGAGGAGGTGGCGACCGACGAGGAAGCCGACTTTAGTTTTGCTTTCAATTCCGACTCTACATATGTGGTGCCGTCGCCATCGCGCGTGGTGAGCCTCCATGCGAGTGTTATAAGGAGTGGCGACGTGGAGACTGCGAACAAGAGTCTTAGGCAAGACGGCATGTCGGTCTCGCTCCTCTATGGGACGACGGCCGACACTTCGTCTTTCGTCAGGGCCGACGCCACTGTGACCGAAGCTGTCAATGAGGACGGGTATGCCATAGATTCTTACGCACTTCTGAGTGGCGATGCAAGGACATATTACTTGCTTCTAAGGTTGGAGGGCAAGGCTGGCCGCGTCGCCACAAGCGTCCAGCGCGTCAAGATTCCGTCCTTGCCCGTCGTGGAGCGGCAGGAGATGGAGGCCGTGGACCTGGGTCTGTCGGTGCTGTGGGGCAAGACGAACCTTGGTGCCGCGACGGAGAACGAGGTCGGCGGCTACTATGCTTTTGGTGAGGTCGCGCCGCGGAGCACGTTCCAAGAGGAACGGTGGGCGTACTACAATGTGGGTCTCGGCGTGCTTCTCGGCTCGGTGTCGGGTGTGGAGGGTCTCGATGCCGCCTTGGCGGCGTGCGGAGAGGGATGGCGGCTCCCGACATTTGAGGAGGCGATAGAGCTACGGACCAAGTGCAAGTATGTCGTGGGGTCGACTGTAGCCGGGATGCCGGCCATGCGGTTCAGAAACGAAAACGGTGCGGAAATAATATTGCCGTGCGCCGGGGTGAAGGATGGTCGGCGCGTGGTTCACAACGACAATTTCGACGGCTACAAAGGCGATGGCAAGTTCTCCGGCTACTACATGACCGGCACCGTGGGGGAGGAGCCCGAACTGCACTGCGCCCTGCGTTTCGACATGAAGTCCAACGGTTCTGTTGATGGCATCCTCGTCAGCCGCCATTCCCCGTCGTGGATGGGTCATTCCGTGCGGCCCGTGAGGGACAGGTAGTGAGGACAGAAACCTGTGCGGAGGGCTTGGACCAGGGACGTTTTGGCGTGCCGTGCGCGGCGCAAGAGCCGACGTGGGCAGGCACGGTCCGTGAGTCCCCCCCTTTTTTATTCTGCCGCTTGTCGCATATTTCCGCCCTATGAGCTATCTTTGTCAAAAGCAACAAAATTGAGCCATGACAGATATAGAGATAGCAAACAAGGCGGAAAAACTGCCCATCAGGGAGATTGCCGCCAAGGTGGGGATTGGCGAGGATCTCCTCGAGCCCTACGGCCGCTTCAAGGCCAAGTTGCCGCTCTCGCTCATCGACGACGACAGGGCGGCAAAGGCAAAGCTGGTCCTCGTGACGGCAATAACGCCGACGCCCGCCGGCGAGGGCAAGACTACCGTGTCGATTGGCCTTGCCGACGGGCTTACGCGCATCGGCAAGAAGACCGTCGTGGCGCTTCGCGAGCCGTCGCTGGGCCCCGTCTTCGGGATGAAGGGGGGCGCCGCCGGGGGAGGGTGGAGCCAGGTGGTGCCGATGGAGGACATCAACCTCAACTTCACCGGCGACTTCAACGCCGTCGAGAAGGCGCACAACCTCCTCGCCGCCATGATTGACAACGCGCTGCACTTCGGGTGTCGGGCC
This sequence comes from uncultured Marinilabiliaceae bacterium, assembly GCA_964481855.1. Taxonomy (GTDB): domain Bacteria; phylum Bacteroidota; class Bacteroidia; order Bacteroidales; family Marinilabiliaceae; genus W3P20-009. The sequence continues at coordinate 2,373 of CAYZUH010000012.1, read as the reverse complement.
GCAGTGCAGCTCGACCCGCGCACCGTCGTCTGGAAGCGGGTCATGGACATGAACGATCGCGCTCTGCGCCGCATAGTCGTCGGGCTGGGCGGAAAGACCGGCGGCGTGCCGCGCGAGACGGGCTTCGACATCACAGCCGCCTCGGAGATTATGGCAATCCTTTGCCTCTCGCGGGGCATTGCCGACTTGCGCCGGCGGCTTGGCGACATATACGTGGGTCGCACGTTCGACGGCAAGCCCGTCCACGCCCGCGACCTCAAGGCCGAGGGGGCCATGACGGCTCTCCTCCGCGACGCCATCAAGCCCAACCTCGTCCAGACCATCGGCCACACGCCGGCCATTGTCCACGGAGGACCTTTCGCCAATATCGCTCAAGGCACCAACACTTTGGTTGCCACCAAGATGGCTCTCTCGCTTGCCGACTATGCCGTCACCGAGGCGGGCTTCGGCTCCGACCTGGGCGCCGAGAAGTTCCTCGACATCAAGTGCCAGGTGGGCGGTTTGCGCCCCGACGTGGTCGTTGTCGTGGCCACGGTGCGCGCGCTCAAGATGCATGGCGGCGCGAGCAAGGACGCCCTGGGCGGCGAGAACATGGCGGCGCTAACGGCGGGGCTCTACAACCTGCGCCGCCACGTCGGCAACATGCTCTCCTATGGCGTGCGGGTCGTGGTGGCCATAAACCGTTTCGCCACCGACACCGAGGACGAGCACGAGGCCATACGCACAGCCTGTGGCGAATTGGGCGTCGAGGCCGTCACGGCCAACGTATGGGCCGAGGGCGGCAAGGGGGCGGAGGCTTTGGCTCGCAAGGTGGTCGAGGAGGCCGAGAGCGGCAGGAGCGACTTCCACCCACTCTACGGCTTCGACGAGACCATTGAGGAGAAAATAGCGAAAGTGGCTAAGCGCGTCTATGGGGCCGCCAATGTGGTCTTCGCGCCAAAGGCCCTCAAGGACATTGAGGAGGCTAGGGCAATAGGCATGGCCGGGGCGGCGGTGTGCATCGCCAAGACCCAATATTCGTTCACCGACGACCCGAAGCAGGTCGGCGCGCCGGGCAAGTTCGACATTCACGTGCGCTCCGTGGAGATTGCGGCGGGCGCCGGCTTCGTAGTGCCGCTCACGGGCGACATGATGCGTATGCCTGGCCTCCCGCTCCACCCGGCGGCGGAGAACATGACCGTGGACGACGAGGGAAATATTTTTGGTTTGAGCTAATTGATTGACAATTAACAACTTGATTAACTAACTATTGCGGGGGGACATATGGACGCGTGTAGTGCGTCCGCCCCTCGATTGCGCATTTTTGTAGCCGCCCCCTGGCTTTTCTAGGCACCATCAATTGCTAATTGCCGTGCCCACCAAGCCCCGCGCTCCTCAAAGCCCCCAAGGGGCGATATGAGGCGGCCTGGGGCGTGCGCCCTGGGACAAGGCGGCGGACAAGGCAATGCGGACAATTATCCGCACCCCAATTGCATTTTTCTGGCATCTTCGCAAACTTGCCCCCATCTTTCCCGGAAATTGCCAATTGTCAATTGTTCATTGCCAATTGAACTCCACAGGCTTCCCAGGACTGCCGCGCCGCCGAAGCCCATTGCCTCCACGCGGCGCAGGTTCTCAGGGCGGATTCCGCCCAGGGCCACGACGCGGCTGTCCACCACGCCCTCGGCGGCGGCACGGGCAATGTCTTCGGCGGAGAAAGCCGACTTGTAGCCGCTCTTTGAGACGCTGTCGAAGATGGGGCTGAGGAAGACGTAGTCCAGGCCGCGGGCCTTGGCCTGCCGCACCTCCCTCAGGCTGTGGCACGACGCGCTCAGTCGCCCGCTCCATCCGGCTGGGGCCGGCGGGTGGCCGGCGCTGAGGTGGTAGCCGCCCAGGCTCAGCTCGGCGGCAAGTTGCGGCAGGTAGTGCATGGTGAGCCTGTTGCGAAATTCGGGCCGTATGCGCCCCACGAGCTTCGCCACGTCCGCCGCCGGGCCGCCGGGTTTGCGCAGGTGGAGGAGGGGAAGCCCGGCCTCGAAGAGGGCGTTTATGGCGTCCGCCTCGCCGGCGAAAAAGTCTGGCCACGAGATGCCTATCAGTATCATCTTTTCTCCTTATTTGTCAAACATCTGCAGCATGGCGCGACATCGAGCTCCAAACCATGCGCCCGCCCCGCGGGGGCGTCCGTTCTTGGGCTATTTCGACGACGCCCCGCCCCCTGCCTCATCGGGAGTTCCAGGCGGCCATCATCTCCTCTCGCCCCCATTTCTCCAAATTTACCGTCTTTTCTGATATATTTGCGTGGCCATGCGCATGAGACTATTTGCGTGCGCCCCCGCAATTCTTAATTGTCAATCGCATTTTTGGGGATATAAATCTTCCTAAAATACAACG
>CAYZUH010000011.1:0-84312 GCA_964481855.1 uncultured Marinilabiliaceae bacterium | reverse complement strand
ATCTCCATCCGCCCGCGCGCCCGTCCGTCCCGCCCCGCACGGACTCAAAGCCCCAGAGGGGCGACATGCGTCAGCCTGGGGCGTGACGCCCTGGGGTCGGGGGCGGTTTGGGGCGGTGTCTGGGATTTCGTCGCCCTAGATTTTCGTCGCTCCATGTCGTTGATGTCCCTCATGTCGTTGATGCTTCCATGGCGGTAATGCCCCGGGGACCGCGCCCAGGGTTGTCGTACGCCGCCCCTTTTGGGTTATGAGCGCCGCCACCAGGGATTTCGTTGCCCCCTCTGGCCTTTATATCTTATGCGCATGGGGGCGTTGCCTGGAATCCCCATGCGTCCTGCGCGCCCATCTGTCGGCATCCCCGGACTCAAAGCCCCAGAGGGGCGACATGCGCCAGCCTGGGGCGTGAGCCCTGGGGTCGGGGGCGGGTCAGTTTGGGGGTTGGGGTCGGGTTTGATGTCGGGGCAGGATTGAGGTTCAATTGGGGCTGTGCAGGCGGCCGTGTCGGGGCTTTCGTCGCCCTTGGGCATTCCTACCGGTGTTTGTCAGCCCAATGTCATCCTCCCGGCCTCTCGTCATTCATTGCCCCCGGCCCCCTCGTGCGCATGCTCGGTCATGATCCCCCTCCTGCGGCATAGTCGCGCTAATAATTGTTAAATGAAAAAAAAAGTATCAATCTTCGTTAAAATCGTATCACTTTTCGTCGTCTCCGTTCCCGAACTTTGTCGTCGAATCGCAACAGTTGTTATCACAGGCACTGTCGTGAACCTCAAAATTTAATGAACAGCATCATGCGAATACAAAACAGAAGAGCGCGGTTCGGGGGATGCTCCTCCAATCTGCGCATGGCGGCGACCGCCGCCTTCCTCTTTCTGACAGGTTCGTGGGCCTTGGCGCAAGACGTCAACATCCGCGGGCGCGTCGTCGATAGCCAGGGCTATCCGCTCCCTGGCGTGAACGTCATCGTCGAGGGGACGACCGTCGGCACCATTACCGACATGGACGGAAACTACACCCTCGCCGCGCCGCAGGGGGCAAACATTGTTTACAGTTTCATCGGCTTCGACGAGGCTAAGAACGTCATCGTGGCGGGGCGGGACACCTACGATGTCGTCCTCGGTGAGTCGTTCTCCGACCTCGACGAGGTTGTCGTTGTCGGCTATGGCGTGCAGAAGAAGAAGCTCGTCACGGGCGCGACGGTGCAGGTGGCGGGCGACGACATCGCCAAGCTCAACACCACCAGCGTCCTCGGCGCTCTCCAGAGCCAGACGCCGGGCGTCATGATTACCCAGTCCACCGGCCAGGCCGGCGACGGGTTCAAGGTCAACATCCGCGGTCTCGGCACTGTGGGCAATTCCGCGCCGCTCTACGTCATCGACGGAGTGGCGGGCGGCGACATCTCCACCCTCAACCCGTCGGACATCGAGAGCGTCGACGTCCTCAAAGACGCGGCCTCGGCTGCCATCTACGGCGCCCGCGCCGCCAACGGCGTCATCCTCGTCACCACCAAGCAAGGCAAGGCCGGCAAGATGACCGTGGCCTACGACGGATACGTCGGCGGCCAGTATCTCGCCAAGAAGCCCGACATCCTCTCGGCGCAGGAGTTTGTCTACGCCTCGGAGCTTAAGGAGTTCAACGGGGGCAACGCCGCCTACGATTGGGCCACAAACCTCCCCGCCGACCTGTGGCAGAGCGTGCAGGACGGCTCGTGGGGCGGCACCGACTGGATTGACGAGAGCTACCACAAGGGGGCCGTCACCCAGAACCACGCCATCAACGTCACCGGCGGCAACGAGGCCTCCAAGTTCTCGCTCGGCGTGGCATACACCAGCCAGGACGGCATCTTCGGCGGTGAGCGCCAGAGCGGCTACGAGCGCTACACGGCGCGCCTCAACTCCGACCACGTCATCTACAAGAGCGAGAAAGACGGGCGCGACGCCATCGTCATTGGCGAGAACATGACTTTCAACAAGGTCAACACCAACGGCATCTCGACGGGCAACATGTATTGGAACAACATGCACGACCTGCTCATCGGCAACCCGCTCCTGCCCGCGCGCGCCGCCGACGGCAGCTACTACACCAACGCCGCCATGTCCGCCGACGGGTGGAACTGCGGCACGCCCACCAACCCCCTGGTCCTTGCCGCCACCACCGACCAGGGCCTCAAGGAGAGCCGTAGCTGGGGGCTCAACATGAGCGCCTACCTACAGGTCAAGCCCATCAACGCCCTCACGCTCAAGAGCCAGTTCGCCTACCGCCTCTACACCTCGACCTACCGCACGATGACGAGGATTCACGCCACCGGCACCGATGTCGTCACGCAAGACGGCGCTAGGCAGAAGATGGAGACCAACTCGAACATCTCCTGGGAGAACACCATCGCCTACGACCTCGAGGCGGGAGACCACACCCTCAACGTCGTCGTCGGCAACTCCATCGAGCAGGCGCGCTACGGCATGACGCTCGAGGCTTCGAGCAAGAACAACCTCTTCGGCGACGACTGGGACAGGGCCTACATCAGCAATACGAAGCCGACCACCATCGACCAGGTCGCCGTGAGTGGCACGCCGTCCGACGACAGCTCGCTCGCGTCGTTCTTCGGCCGCGTCTCCTACAACTTCCGCGAGACCTACATGGCGCAGTTCACGCTCCGAGCCGACGGCTCGTCGAACTTCAAGACCGGCAACCGTTGGGGCGCTTTCCCCTCGGCTTCCTTGGGCTGGGTCATGACAAACGAGAACTTCATGGAGGGTACGCAGGATGTCCTCGACTTCCTCAAGGTTCGCGCCTCGTGGGGCCAGAACGGCAACTGCTCCATCGACAATTTCCAATATCTGACCACTTTCTCGTTCGACGCCTCCGACGCCTACTACTTCCGCAAGGACAACCACAGCGAGGCAACGACGGGCGCTTTCGCCGACGTGCTCAAGAATCCCGACGTCACCTGGGAGACCTCCGAGCAGCTCAACATCGGTCTCGACGCCCGCTTCCTGGGCAGCCGCCTCGGGCTGACGTTCGACTGGTATAAGAAGACGACCCGCGACTGGCTCCTCCGCGCCCCGATTCTCTCCGTCTACGGTCTCAACGCGCCCTACGTCAACGGCGGCGATGTCGAGAACAAGGGTGTCGAGGTCGGCCTCAACTGGAACGACACCAAGGGCGACTGGACCTATGGCGTCAGTGTCAACCTCGCCACCAACAAGAACGAGGTCACCAAGATTGCCAACGACGAGGGCATCATCCACGGCCCGGCCTCGGTCCTCAACCAGCAGGAGGGTGAAATCTTCCGTGCGCAGGTCGGCCAGCCCATCGGCTTCTTCTATGGCCTGAAGACGGCCGGCGTCTTCCAGAACGAGGCGCAAATCCGCGAGTGGCAGCAGACCCACACAGACAAGATTCACGGCGAGCTGCGCCCCGGCGACATCATCTATGTCGACAACAACGGCGATGGGGTCGTGGACGCCTCCGACAAGACCAAGATTGGCGACCCGCATCCCGATGTCAACCTGGGCCTCTCGCTCAACGTCGGATGGCGAGGGTGGGACCTCTCGGCAACGGCGGCCGGGGCTTTCGGGCATCAGATTGTCCGCACCTGGAACAAGGGAGAGGACCCCACGGCCAACCTCAACAAGAAAATCCTCTACGGCTCCTGGAAGGGCGAGGGGACGAGCAACTTCCTGCCGCGCCTCGACAATATGGCCAACGCCAACTGGCAGACCATGAGCGAGATATGGCTTGAGGATGCCGACTATATGAAGATTCAGAACATCACGCTCGGCTACGACTTCACGCACCTCTGGAAGAACCGTTGCCCGTTCAGCCAGCTGAGGCTCTATGTCTCCGGGCAGAACCTCTTCACCATAACCGACTACAGCGGCATGGACCCCGAGATTGGCTCCGACGGCGGCACGGCCGACAACGGCTTCTCATGGGCGTCGGGCATCGACAACGGCTTCTATCCGTCGCCGCGCACCTACCTTGTGGGACTCAATCTCAAATTCTAATCTTTAGGCAATCATGAAAAGAGCATATTACATAGGATGCGCCTTGGCGGCCGCGGCTCTGTCGGGGTGTGACGATTTCCTCGACTCGGAGAGCTACACTAGCAAGGACTCCAGCAACTTCCCCGTCTCTGAGGCCGACGTCAACCAGATGGTGGCGGCTGTCTACAACTCGACTTTCTACCAGCAGTTCGCCAACAACGACTGCGCAGAGTATCTCACGTGGGCCAACCTCGCCTCCGACGACATGTATGGCGGCGGAGGCATGAACGACCAGCGCACGCAGGCCCTGGACCACCTGCTCGTCAACGACATCAAGGACATGGCGCAGCTCTGGACGGCGGGCTACGAGGCCATTGCCCGCGCCAACTCTGCTCTCGACGCCGTGGGCAACATTGCCGACGAGGACTTGCGCAACCAGACCCGGGGCGAGCTGCTATTCCTCAGGGCCTACAACTATTTCGACCTCGCCAAGTGCTTCGGAAACATTCCGTTTGTCGAGAAGGCCCCGGAGAATGTCTCCGAGGGGCAGACCAGCCCCAAGCAGCTTGAGGCCAAGGAGATTTTCCGCTACATAGCCGCCGACCTCTACGAGGCTACGCAGATTATGCCCGAGTACACCTATGCCGACATCGACTCCAAGGTGGCCTATGGCAAGGTGACGCGGTGGGCGGCGCAGGCCCTCCTGGCGCGCGCCTTCCTCTTCTACACCGGCTTCTACAACGAGGCGTCGGTGCCGACGGCAGACGGTTGCGCTGTGGCGCAGGTCGACAAGGACTATGTTGTCGCCTGCCTCAACGACTGCATCGAGAAGTCCGGCTTCGAGCTCCTGCCCGATTTCCGCTCGCTTTGGGCATACGCCAACGAGTACACTGCCAAGGACTACACTTTCGTGGCAGACCTCGCCGACAAGTATGCCGAGGGCGACAAGGAGGTCATCTTGGCCATCAACTACAAGTATCTCTCCGACTGGAGCGCCACCGAGCTGCAGAACGCCAACCAGTACGCCCTCTTCTTTGGCGTCCGGACCGGCAACCAGGACGACAGCCGCTACGGCATCAACGATGCCAACAGCGTCTACCCGTTCGGCATGGGATGGGGCGTGGGCCCCGTGGCTCCCAATCTTGTCCAGGACTGGGAGGTGGCCGAGCCTGGCGACATGCGCCGCGAGGCGTCGATTCTGACGCTCCCCTCGGGCTTCGACTACAACGTCTCCGACAGCTGGATGGAGGCCTCCGGATACCATAACAAGAAGCTCACCGCCGTGCGCTCCGGTGGCGGCGACGTGTCCAATGGGGGCTACTACTCGTACTGCGCCGAGGCCAATGGAGGCGCGTCCTCCGGGCAGTATCAGGCCTCCAACTACCAGCGTGTCAGCATCATCCGCATGGCCGATGTCTACCTCATGCACTCCGAGCTGACCGAGACGGCCGACAAGATGAACCTCGTCCGCCAGCGCGCCGGCCTAGACCCCGTGGGCTACAGCCTCAAGGCTCTCCAGGACGAGCGCCGTTGGGAGCTTGCCTTCGAGGGGCTCCGTTGGGACGACATCCGCCGTTGGCACATCGCCCCGGAGGCGCTCGCCAAGCAGCTCGGCGGCCGAATCTTCAACCAGGGCGTGCAGACCGTCATGAAGGACCAGGGCGACGGCTACGCGGCCCGCTACAACGCCACGAACGGCTTCTACAAGATTCCGCAGGAGCAGATAGACCTCGCCGCGGGCTCGCTCACGCAGAACCCGGGTTGGGAGGGCTCCGGAAGCACCTACAACCAGTGGCAATAATCTTAGGCAACAAGAATGTCAAAAGTCTAGAATCATGAGACCAATATACATGTCGCTCGCCCTCACGGCGGCCATGGCTCTCGCGGCCTGCGACCCCTGCGAAGACGACTACTCCGACAACATCTCGGCCGTCACGGCCGGCCAGGTCGAAATCTCGTGCAACGTGGTGCGAGAGAACGGCAAGAACGTCAATGCGGCGGTGGTCGAGGTCAAGGCCTCGAACCCGGTGCAAATCTCCAACGGCGTCAACACCGTCTACGCCCCCTACGCCGAGCTGACGCTCTTCAACGTTGGCGAGAACACCATCTACGTCACGGTCATGAACCCCGACCTCAGCGTTGTCGAGAAGACCGTCAAGGTCAACGTCGACGAGATGTCGGACAACTATCCCGTCCTCCCGCAATACAACCTGCTGACCAACGGCTCCTCCAAGAAGTGGAAGTGGGCCACGGCCGCAGACCCCATCGGCGCCTTTGGCACCCGTTGCTGGGGCAACTGGGGGTGGACAAACCCCGCCAACTTGGTCAACGGGGGGGCCAGTGTCTGGTGGGGATGCGACAAGCCCGAGGACCTTGCCGACCAGCTCGGCCACACTCCCACGGGCGCCGTCACGGGCGAGGAGAGCTCCGACGCCTACATGGTCTTCAGCCTCAACGGCACCAAGATTGAGACCTACGCCGCCGACGGCAAGCTCATCCGCAGTGGCAAGTTCGACCTCAGCAAGTGGGGCTCGCCGCGCATCTCCTACCAGGGGACGCTCGTCACCACGGCCGGGGCCATCCTCTTCCCCTGGCAGATTAATACGGGCGGCTTCGCCCCGACGGACTTCGACGTGGCCCTGCTCACCGAGGACGAGATGATCCTCTGCTACAGCGACGCCAGCACCATCAACGTGGCCGGTAGCAGTGTCGACGGCGAGGGCACGTTCTGGCGCTTCGTGGCCGCCGACTAGCAGCGCAATATGCCTGCGCGGTTTCTTACGGCTGCATAAAAACACCCGCGCCGTGCGCGGCGCGGGTGTCTTTCGTGATTGTTTTTCATAAGCGGGGCCCGCAAGGTTGGCACTATGTGCCGGCCTTGCGGGTCTTTTTGTTTTTGTCGGGCTTGTCGCCCGTTGGCGGGGGCATGACGAAAAAAAAGAGGACGCACGAGTCCGTGCGTCCCTGCTTTGCCCCATCCTGGCTGCGGGGCGCTGTCAATTGTGGACCAGCGTCCCCACCCGCGTGTCGCCGTCGAGGACTTTCGCCAGGTTGCCCTCGCGGTCCATGTCGAACACTATGATGGGCATCTGGTTCTCCTTGCACATGGCCGTGGCCGTCAGGTCCATGACCTTCAGCCCGCGGTTGTACACCTCGTCATACGAAATCTCGGCGAAGCGCGTCGCCGTCTTGTCTTTTTCGGGGTCGGCCGTGTATACGCCGTCCACGCGCGTCCCTTTGAGCATCACCTCGGCCTCAATCTCTATGGCGCGGAGCGACGACCCCGTGTCGGTCGTGAAGTAGGGGCTGCCGGTGCCGCACGCCATGATGACCACGCTCCCGCCCTCCAGCAGCTCCACGGCGCGCGGCTTGCTGTATAGTTCGCCTATGGGCTCCATGCGGATGGCGGTGAGGACGCGGGCCTTTTGCCCCTGCGCCTCCAGGGCCTGGCCCAGGGCCAGTGAGTTGATGGCCGTGGCGAGCATCCCCATCTGGTCGCCCTTGTAGCGGTCGAAGCCCTTGGCCGCCCCTTGGAGGCCGCGGAAGATGTTCCCGCCGCCAATGACTATGCCCACCTGCACGCCACCCTTGGCGGCGGCGGCAATCTGCGCGGCGTAGCTCGTGAGCCGATCGGTGTCGATTCCGTATCCTTGGCGGCCCATGAGCGACTCGCCGCTCAGCTTTAGCAATACTCTCTTATATTTCATTACTCTTTCTGTGTGTTCTGCGTTCTTTGCCTGCCTGGTGCCGCGCCTAGGGCGCCGCGGCTTTGCGAAGTCGCCCCAATGTCGTGACCTGACCACCGTCTTCGCACTCCTCGAGCAGCTCGCCGATGCTCTTCCCTAGCTTCGGGTGGATGGCGTCCGCCGCAATCTCGGCGAGGGGCGCCAGGGCGAAGCGCCGCAGGTGGAGGCGGGGGTGGGGGATTTGCAGCCCGGGCTCGTCGACGACGGCCGCGCCGCACAGCAGGATGTCGATGTCTATCGGCCGGTCCCGGTAGCCGGCCGCGGCTGTTGTCTTGACGCGCCGCCCCAATGCTCGCTCCACCCGTTGCAACGCCGCGAGGAGCGGCCGCGGCGCCATCTCGGTGCGGAGCTCCGCCGCCACGTTGTGGTAGGCCAGGGGAGACTCGTAGCCCCACGCCCGGCTCTCCACCACGCGAGAGACGCGCGAGACGCGCCCCGCGGCCGAGAGCCTCGCCAGGGCCTCGGACATCGTGGCGTCCACGTCGCCCTCGTTGCCGCCCAGCAGGATGTGGTACGTCGCCACCTACCTCAGCTTGCCGGAGAGGCGGGCGTACTCAATGATGAGGTCGGCGGCCTGCTCTATGCTTATGTCCGTGGTGTCGACGCAGAGGTGGTAGCCGGCGGCCGCGCCCCACGTCTTCTCGGTGTAGAAGTTGTAGAAGTCGGCGCGGGCCTCCTCCATCTCCGTGATTTTCTTGGCCGCCTCCTCCTCGCTCACGTTGTAGTAGCCCGCCGCGCGCTTGGCGCGGCTCTTCATGTCGCCCGTTATGAAGACGTCCACCCGGTCCGCCATGTCGCGCAGGATATAGTCGGAGCATCGGCCCACGAAGACCGAGCCGGCGTCCTGCCGGGCGGCGCGGCGGATGGCGTCGGACTGGAACTTGAACAGCGACTGCGGCGAGAGGCAGTTCTCGGCGGGGACGAGGTGGTCCGACATGAAGAAGCTCGTGAAGCGGCTCCACAGCGAGTTGCGCTCGTCGCTCTTCTCGAAAAACTCGTCTTTGATGCCGCTCTCGCGCGCCGCAATCTGGAGAATCTCGCGGTCGTAGAACTCATAGCCGAGCCGCCGGGCTATGAGCTCCCCGACGAGGCGGCCTCCACTGCCTACTTGGCGTCCGATGGTGAATATCATACGATACGGTTTATGTGTGTGCGCAAATTTAGCGTTTTAATTCACCCCGCGGCGTAAGACGCGCAACTGCCCCAGGGCCAGGGCCACGCTCACGGCAACGGCTATGCCGTCGGCGATGGGCAGCGACATCCACACCCCCTCGACGCCGAAGTGGCGAGGCAGGACGATGAGCAGCGGAATCAGGCACAGCAGCTGGCGCGAGAGGCTCAGCAGGATGGCCTTGCGGGCCTGCCCGAGCGACATCATGAAGCCGACAGTCACAATCTGGAACCCTACGAGGGGGAACACTATGAAGATGACGCGCAGGGCGTGGACGGCGATGCCGAGCAGCTCGGCGTCGTCGGTGAACATCCGCGTCGCGAGGCCCGGGAAGAACTCGCCCAAGATGAAGCCGCACGTCATGACGGCCATGCCGGCGGTCGCGGCGTAGCGGTAGACGCGGATGCACCGCTCAACCTGCCCGGCGCCGTAGTTGAAGCCCGAGATGGGCTGCATCCCCTGGTTGATGCCGTTGGTCACCATGACGAAGATGAAGACCAGGCGGTTGACTATGCCGTGGGCGCTTATGTAGTTGTCGCCGCCGTAGTCCTTCAGGCCGTTGTTTATCAGCAGGACGACGAGGCACGCGCAGCAGTTGGTGAAGAACGGGGCGCTGCCGATGCCGATGATGGAGCGGGCTATGCGCCCCTCCAAGCGGAAGATGCCGCGCCTGAAGTGGATGAACGACGTGGGGCGGGACAGGTGGCGCACGACGACGAGGAAGGCGCAGAACTGGGCCAGCAGTGTGGCGAGCGCCGCGCCGCGGATGCCCCAGCCGAGGACGCTGATGAAGATGTAGTCGAACAGGACGTTGACCACGACGGCCGTGAGCGTCGCCATCATGGCCTTGCGGGGGTAGCCCGACGAGCGGACGACGTCGTTGAGGCCCATGTACAAGTGCGTCAGGACGTTGCCCAGGAGCAGGACTTCCATGTATGCGCGGGCGTAGGGGAGCGAGTTCTCCGAGGCCCCGAAGAAGGTCAGGACGGGGTCCAGGAATGCCAGCGAGACCACGGCGAAGAGAGTCCCGATGACGACGTTGAGAAGCACGACGTTGCCGAGCGCCTTCTCCGCCACCTCCACCTCGCGCTGCCCCAGCTTCATGGCCACGATTGTCCCGGCGCCGACGCCCACCATGGCCCCAAAGGCGCTGGAGAGGTTCATGAGCGGGAACGACACCGTGAGGCCGGCGAGGCCCAACGGGCCCACCTCCTGGCCAATGAAGATGCTGTCCACCATGTTGTAGAGCGACGTGGCCGTCATGGCTATGATGCTCGGCAGGGCGTAGCCCATCAGCAGTTTGCCCAGGGGCTCTTTCCCCAGCCGCTCCTGGTCTGCCCCGAGGGCGGGCTTCGTGTTCTTGTCTGTGTCTGTCATGTTGTTGTCTTATTTCGTCGCCGCGGCGCGGCGCTCGTCCCGGAACTCGCCCACGATGGTCAGCCCCTCGTCGCGGATTTCCGCCGGGGGCTCGACGCCGCGCAGGCCCAGGCTGCGCAGCCATCCCGCCACCTCGTGGGGCTGGAGGGTCAGCAGGACTTCGCGGAACTCGTCAATCTCGCCGTCCGAATAGTCGTCGGCCGCCGTGCCGCGGTAGCGGTCCAGCTCCTCGTCGTCGTAGTATATCACCTCGTCGGTCAGGGTCAGGAGCGTCTCGGCCTCGCACACTTCGTGCGCTCCGCAGCAGGTGGCGGCGGGGGCGTGGGGGCGTCTCGCCCCTGCTGCGCCGTCGGCCGCTGTCTCCTCGTCTCTCTCGCGGCTCTTGGCCAGGACAACAATCAGTGCGGCGGTCAAGACGCCGACACCCATAAGGATGTACTCCATTCTCCCTCTCTCTCGGCTCAGGTGGTTGTTTCTTTGCTGTATGCCGCGCCCTCCCTCCTCTTTGCGTCGGCCTCTTTTCCCCGTGAGGGGCAAAATTGTCAGTTGTTGGCCGTCGGCCTCCCGCCCCTCATTATCGAGATTGCCAGGGACAGGCCAAGCAGCATGGGGTAGTAGAGGCTCGGCAAGATGTCCAGCGGTGAGCATCCCGCCAGCCGCGCGGCGATGAGCATCTGGACCCCATAGGGCAGCAGGCCCTGGACGCAGCACGATGCAGTGTCCAGGATGCTCGCCGCCCGCCGCGGGTCGACGCCGAACCGCTCCGCGATGTCGCGGGCTATGCGCCCCACGGTGATTATGGCCACGGTGTTGTTCGCCGTGCAGAGGTTCGCCAGGGCCACAAGCCCGGCAATGGAGGCCTCGGCGCCGCGCCTGCCGCGGACGCCGCGGCTCATGAGGGACATAATCAGCCTCATGCCGCCGTTGGCGCGGATAAGCTCGAGCATCCCGCCGGCCAGCATGGCCACTATGATGAGGTCGCCCATGCCGCTAACGCCGTCGCCCATGGCGCGCAGGAACTCCCAAAAGCCCAGACCCCCGCCCAAAGAGCCGATGACGCCCGTCAGGGCCACGCCGACAAGCAGCACCACCATGACGTTGATCCCCACAACGGCGAGGCCTATGACGGCGGCGTAGGGGACGACGAGCCCGAAGTCCACGGGCGGGGCCGTCGGCGAGGCCTCCACGCCGACGCCCATGACGACGCAGTAGCACAGCATCACCGCCACGGCGGGCCACACGATGCGGATGTTCATGCGGAACTTGTCCGCCATCTTGACGCCCTGAGTCTGAGTGGCGGCGATGGTCGTGTCGGAGATGAACGACAGGTTGTCGCCAAAATACGCGCCCCCGACCACCACGGCGGCGAGGTCCGCGGCGGCGCACCCTACCTGCGCGGCGGCGCCGCCGGCAATGGGCACCAGGGCCACGATAGTGCCGACCGAGGTGCCTATGGCAAGCGAGACGAACGCGGAAGCCACGAAGAGGGCGGCGTAGACCATTGACGGAGGCAGGGCGCGCAGCGTCAGGGCCACCGTGGCGTCGACGGCCCCGAGGCGGCTCGCCGAGCAGGCAAAGGCTCCCGCGAGGACGTATATCCACACCATGAGCAGGATGTTCTTGTCGCCGGCGCCGGCCGAGAAGCGGGCTATGCGCTTGTTCAGCCCGCCGCGGCTCACCCCGATGGCGAGGCACGACGACAGCAGGAACGCCACGGTCATCGGGATGCGGTCGAAGTCGCCCATGACGGCCGAGCCGCCCAGGTAGGCCGCGAGGAAGAACGCCAGGGGCAGGAGCGACAAGGCGCTACGGTGGCGAGACCAAAAGGACGGGGCTGTATGTTGCATCTCTTCTATTGCCTTGTTTTTGTGCTAGACCGCGAATATAATTGCTATTTTTGCAATCATGGTCGGGTGTGCCGACTGCTTTAACAACGATTTCGTCATGAAGAAGAGACATATCCGCGCGCTCGCGGTCTCGGCCGCGGCTCTCGCCCTCGCCTCGTGCGGGGGCAATGCTTCCGCCCCCGGCATGGCGGCGGCCTCCATCTCTGTCGATTCGCTCATGTCCGTGGCCGAGGCCAGCGTGGGCGACACCATCGTGGTGCGGGGCTTCGTCCGCCACACCTGCAAGCACGGCGGCCGCCGGTGCTTCGTCTCCAATGCCGGGCGCGACAGTCAGGTCCGGGTCGAGGCGGGCGAGGCCATAGGCTCTTTCGACAAGGGGCTCATCGGGGCGGAGGTCGCCGTCCGGGGCGTGGTCCGCGAGAACAGGGTCTCGGCCGACGAGATCCGCGAGGCAATACGCGCCACCGAGGAGCGCAAGGCTTCTGGCGAGGCGGCGGAGCACTGCGAGTCGGCTCTCGGCGTCTTGAACCAGCGCATGGAGAAAGCCGGGCAGGACGGACGCGGATACTACTCCGACTTCTATGTCGACGGCCTGGAGTTTGAGAAAATCGAGACGAAGTCGTAACAGCCATCCTGTTGGAGAACGAGCAAGTCCTGACGGCCGTTGTCGTCATGGCGGTGCTGGCCCTGGGGGCCCGCATCATAATCAACAGCCAGCGCCGGGGGGGCGTCAACTGGCTCAAGGTGGGGGGCGTCGCGGGGCTTGCCGCGGTCTTTGTGGCGGCGTTCCTGCTGTTCGACCCCTACCGCGCCGAGACCGCCCTGCTGGGCGCCGCCAATGCGGGCGACACCGGCGGCTCGCCGCGCATGATTGGCCGCCCGGCCGGCGACGGCGTGCCGCGGCTAGAGGCCCTTGAGGGTGGCGTGGTGCCGCTCTTCTTCAGCCTCAAGGCCGACAGCGTGGCCCCGACGGGCTATTGGATGCTCAAGGCGGGCCAGGGCGACGCTCCGCTCCGGGAGCATATGGTGAGCCGCTCCGACACGGGCCGCACGGCGATAAAGCGCACCACGTCGGTCTTCGCCATAACGCGCAACCCCGCCGACGAGGGCGACTACGTGCCGATATGCCGGCTCTCGATGCCGTCGGGCGAGAAAGTCCTCGCCGTCATGCCGGCCTACGACGCCCACCCGGGCGAGACGCCCGTCGGCACCACGCGCCCCCTGGCGGGCAAGATGGAGCAGATTGCGTCGCAGACGCCGGGCGTCAACGCCGACGTCTACGCCGTGTTCTTCGACACGTCGCGCCACCGTGCCGCAAGGACGCAGTTGGCGGCCTACTCCGCGCTTTTCGCCCTGGCGGTGACGGCCCTGGCGGGGGCGGCCGGATGGGTGGCCGTCAAGATTGTTCGCAAGAAGAGATGAAACCACTACGCAAGATAGTCATCGCCGTCGACGGCCACTCGTCGTGCGGCAAGAGCACCGTGGCCAAGCAAGTGGCCGGGGCGCTGGGCATAGCCTACATAGACACTGGGGCCATGTACCGCGCCGTGACGCTCGCCGCCATGCGCCGCGGCCTCATCGCCGGCGGGCGGCCCGACGCCGCGGCCGTCGAGGCCCTGCTGCCGGAGGTCGACATAGCTTTCGCCTTCGACCCGGCCAAGGGCGGCAACCGCACCCTGCTGTGTGGCGAGGATGTCGAAGACGAGGTGCGCTCCATGGCCGTCAGCCAGGCCGTCAGCCCCGTGAGCGCGCTGCCCGCGGTGCGAGCCAGGCTCACCGGGCTGCAGCGGCGCATGGGCGAGGAGGCGAGCGTCGTCATGGACGGGCGCGACATCGGGACGGTGGTCTTCCCCAATGCCGACCTCAAGATTTTCATGACGGCGCGCCCCGAGGTCCGCGCCCGGAGGCGCTACGAGGAGATGCTGGCCAAGGGGCAAAGCCCAGTCTTCGACGAGGTCCTGGCCAACGTCGTGGCGCGCGACGAGCAAGACAGCAGCCGAGCCGTGGCGCCGCTGCGCAAGGCCGAAGACGCCGTGGTGCTGGACAATAGCGACATTTCGCGGCAGGAGCAGTTCGACTTCATTGTCGGTTGCCTCGTGAGCCGGGGGCTTGTTGGGCTGTGAGGGTAGAGATAGACGCCAACTCGGGCTTCTGCTTCGGTGTGAAGCGGGCCATAGCCACCCTGGAGGCGCGTCTCTCGCAGGGCGACGAGGTCTATTGCGTCGGCGACATTGTCCACAACGGCAGGGAGATCGACCGTCTGAGGGGCAAGGGTCTCAAAGTCATCGAGGCCGGGGAGCTTGGGAGGCTCCACGGCGTCGGCGTCCTCTTCCGCGCCCACGGAGAGCCGCCGTCGAGCTATGCCACGGTCCGCGCCAACAGCCTCGCCCTCACCGACGCCACCTGCCCCGTCGTCTTGCGCCTCCAGGAGCGGATCCGGAGGGCCGACGCGCGGATGATTGCCCGCGGGGGGCAGGTCGTCGTCTTCGGCAAGAAAGGCCATGCGGAGGTCATCGGCCTCATGGGGCAGATCCGCGGCAGGGGCATCCTGCTTGAGGAGGCTGGGCAGATAGACCTCGTGGACCCCGGGAGGCCCGTCGAGCTCTTTGCGCAGACAACCAAGAATCCGGCGGACTACGGGCGCATAGCGTCGCTCATCAGGGAGCGGACGTCGGCCCCCGTCGAGGTCCACGACACCATATGCCGGCAGATGGCGGTCCGGGCCGAGCGGATGGAGACTTTCGCCAAGACGCATTCGCCGGTCATATTCGTCGGGGGCTCCAAGAGCTCCAACTCCAAAGTCCTCTTCGACATCTGCCGCCAGATAAACCCCGACAGCCACTTTGTCACCACCGAGGACGAGGTCGACTGCGAGTGGCTCCGCGGCAAGGCGGGCCCCGCGGGGGTCATGGGTGCCACGTCCACGCCGCTGTGGCTTATGGAGAGGGTCAAGGCTAGGGTCGAGGCCCTGTGCGGAGGCAACAACCAATCAGCATCATAGACCTATGGAGTCGTTTCTCGCCACTCTGATCACCATCCTGCTCCTGCTCTACGTCATGCGGTGGCTTCTCGCCCTCGTCGCCCCGTGGCTTGTCAAGGCTTTCGTGCGCCGCGTGGCGCGCAAGGCAGGCTTCCCGACGCATGGCGGGGAGCCTGCGCGGAAGACCCGGCCCAAGGGGGGGGCGGGGCGTTTCGCGGGCTCGGGCGACGACATGGTCTTGCGCCCGCGCCGGAGGCATGGGCAGTCGCTCTCCGACCTGCTGGGGGGCGAGTACGTGCCGTTCACCGAAATCTAACTTTATGCTCAACAAAATAATGCTATGAAACAGTTTCTGCTGACCTTTGCGGCGGTTGTCTTGGCGGGCGTCCTGCTCTTCATGCTCCCGCTCATCGTCCTCTCCGCCATAGCGCAGGCGGCCATGAGCGACGAGCCCAAGGAGGTCAAAGACGGCACCGTCTTGACGCTCGACCTCTCGAAGCCCATTGCCGACCGCGACATGGACTCGCCGGCCTACAGGATGCGCAGCTACATCGGGGGAGGCGAGGCCGCGCGGGGCCTCAACACCCTTGTCGCCAACCTTGAGGACGCCGCGTCGGACCCCAAGATCCTTGCCCTCGTCCTCCGCGGCCAATATTGCTCGGCCAACAGGGCCAACCTGCGCGTCGTGCGCCAGGCCATTGCCGACTTCAAGGAGGCTAGCGGCAAGCCCGTCTACTTCTTCGACGAGCGCATGAACAACTCGTCGCTCTACGTGGCGTCGGTGGCGGACTCCATCTTCGTCCACCCGGAGAGCGGCGTCTTCCTCACGGGCAATTCCGTCTCGAAATATTTCTACAAGAGGTTCGCCGACAAGTTCGGCGTCGGCTTCGACGTCATCAAGCATGGCAAGTACAAGAGCGCCGTCGAACCCTATTTCCGCGACTCCATGAGCCCCGAGGACCGCGCGCAGAGCGAGCGCATTGTCGAAGTGGCGTGGGGCGAGCTGCGAGACTCCATTGCCTCGGCGCGCAAGGTGGCCCCCGCGGCGATAGACAGCTATGTCGACAACCTGGACTACCTGAGCAGCAAGACGCAGACGGCCGTCAGCCTCGGCCTGGTCGACGCCGGCATATATGAGGACGAGTTCCGCGACAAGGTGGCCGCGGCCGTCGGCAAGGACTACGGGGACTTGGAGTTCGCAAGCGTCTACGACTATGCGGCCGAGCCCGACCTGGGCGACCTGCTCAAAGACGACAAGGTGGCGGTGGTCTACGCCGAGGGGCAGATATTCGACGGCGACGCCGACGGCGACGACTCCAACATCTACTCGCGCGCCCTGGCTTCGACAATCCGCAAGGCCCGCGCCGACTCGGCGGTCAAGGCAGTGGTCCTGAGGGTCAACTCGCCCGGCGGCTCGGCCCTGGCCTCCGACGTCATATGGCGCGAGGTTGTCCTCACCAAGCGCGAGAAGCCCGTCGTGGTCAGCATGGGAGGCTATGCCGCCTCGGGCGGGTACTACATCTCGTGCGCCGCCGACTACATCTTCGCCGAGCCCACGACGCTGACGGGCTCCATAGGCGTCTTCGGCATGGTCCCCAACTTTGGCAAGGTGGCCGGCAACCTCGGCCTCGACTTCGACGTCGTGAGCAGCAACAAGGAGACGCTGGCCACGACGGGCTACAGGCCCCTCTCCGAGGCCCAGCTCGCCGCCATGCAAGCCAACGTCGAGAACACATACAAGGTCTTCGTGGGCCGCGTCTGCGAGGGCCGCGGCAAGACTTTCGCCGAGGTGGACTCCATCGCGCAGGGGCGCGTGTGGATGGGTGTCGACGCCAAGAGGCTCGGCCTCGTCGACGCCCTGGGCAATCTCGACGACGCCATAGACCACGCCGCCGAGTTGGCGGGGCTGGGCGCCTATGCCGTCGAGGAGATGCCGGAGCTTGACCAGTCGCCGATGGCGATGCTCAAGACGATGGGCTTCTCTGTCCGCCATGCCGCGGCGAGGGTGTTGCTCGGCGCCGGGGCCGGCGCCCTCGACAAGATGAGGGCCCGGCTCGACGCCGACCCCGCGTGCGTCTGGGCCGTGTGCGACGTCGAGTTGCGATAGTGAGCTGTCAAGAATGGCTTATAACCACCTGCTTATACGTGGTCTTTCGGAAGTCTTTCTTCCAAGGCCACGTATAAGTTTGTTATACTAAGAAACGCCGTCGCCAAAGGCACGATAGCAATTATGTTGCCGGACGGCCAATTTCTTGAGGTGGTGCTAGGTATGTTGCTCTAGTACTTTCATCGAAAGGAATGGAGCGGAGCCGCGTTCAGTGATCGCACGACGTTACTCTCTGTCAGGATTATTTTATTCTTTGTTTTTCGAACAACGCCGTCCACTCGTGGCGAGGCTTTAATAGACGGCATAGGGAGGTGGCTACAAAGACAAATGTGAGTGGAACGTATGGGCTGACAGTGATGCTGAACACTAAATAGTATAATGGCCATAGACACCTGAATTTCTGCTTGGTCGTAGACATTGGCCACGCTACTAAGGAGCAGAAGTATAATAAAAATAAAGCTAATCCACCCTCGGCTAAGACTAATGTAAATGAATTGCTTGTCCCCATTAGATGGGAGCCAAACCCGTGTCCTAATATTGGTGATGATTTAAAGGCAGTGAACTCGGTTGTCATTTTGTGCAAGCGAACTGTCCACGAGTGACCTCCACGTTTTTCGGCAAGTATGTGGCTTCCTGCAAAAAACACAAGAGCTGTTGACATGGCTAGTGCTAGACATAGCACTAGCATCTTCAGTACGCCGCCTTCCCGTCTCGGTATTAAGGCGTAACGCACAAACAACGACAACATCGCTACCAGTAGACCCGTAGTTGTCATTGTGGTCAGAACTGTAACCAGTAGTATGATTAGCCGTAGTCGGCTTGTTTTATCTCGGAGGAACAGTTCGACAAATATTGCGGCGCATAGTACAAGGTTGAACATCGGAGCCTCTGCGAAGATGCCACAGTTCCTTTCGCCTTGCGCTCCGAAATGAATCCAATAATAGTTGGGAATACTCCCCCCCCCCCACAAATACTCACTAAAAGTGAAGGGTTTAACGACGTTAAAGACACTGAAAAGTAGCCAACAAGGAATTGAAATGACCGCAAATGTCAGTACGATTTTTTCAAAACGCACAAAAAGCAATCTCAGCTCCCCAGTCTTCATGGTGGCGAAGAGTACGATGAGCGGAAGTAATTGTGCGAACATCCGGTAGGCTAAGTTTGGCAATGTCCCCTGACGCAATGCGCCTGGCGCGAAAGCCATTAAATAGAGAATGATGAATGTTAATTTTGCGGTGGGGAAGCGACACGACAGAGTGAGGCGTCTCCGCATTGCAAAAAACAATATTGGAAGGGATATTGCGAAAACTTCACAGGCTAGCACGACTATTTTGGGGGCGAGAAAATACCACATCGTGTTGGTGCTTGCGAACATCATAAACGCTAGAGGCCACATTACCGCGTCTTCTCTGAGCAATATTCGCAAATGTCGCGGTGCGTCCGCTTTGGTGTGTTCTGTTTCGGGCATAAGTTTGTTTAGGGTTGTGTCCTTTTTTTTGAGGGGGTGTATCCCCAGAAGAGCGGTTGCTCCCGCAACTCGGGACGGTTGCTCCTAATTAGGTAGTCTTATCCTGTGGTTGTTGTATATTGGTGTGTGGGTATTTCCACCGCAATGTTAGCAAAAAGATGCGATACCTATGGGCGGTGGTAGATTAAACAATCGAGCGTAAGCCAAGAGTGATGTGTGTGGGGGGGGGAGTTGGGCGTATCCTTTCTGCTCGTGTGCGTTTTGCGGAGGTTGTGTCGCGTGGAATAGTCGTATTGTCTGATTGATGGCGTTCGATTGTAGTCCATAGGCAGGCCACTTTGGTTTGAGTCGCTTGGATATGTTGTAACTTTGAAGCCTCATGTGCGTGGTGCGGTTGTTCTGTGCTTCCCATTATGGCTGTGACTGTATTTGTGTGAATGTGCGATTTTGCGTGTGCGGTAGTAGATGCGCCTGTTAGTTGATACTTTTCCATATCTCACTCTGTTTCTAGGGTGCTCAGTGTTGCTCTATCTTAGTGGAATGTTGCGCGTCAGGTCGCGTATTCTCTCGTTCTGTGTCTATGTGTTAGTAGTTGTTCTGCCATCTGTCTTTGCTGGCTTGCGCGATGCCGATTGTGGAGTTGATATTCGGGTTTATGAGGCTGATGTGTTTGCAAGGGCCTGCGATAGCGACAGTCTTTCTCAGGCACTAGATGGTACCGATTTGGAGCCGTTGTTTGTGGTAATCAATTATTTAGCGTCGCTAATTTCGAGTAGGCTCGGTATGGCTCTGTTCCTTATATCGCTGGTTATTTGGTCTTTGTTTCTTTTGGCGGCTTTTAGGGCAAAAGCCTATGTCCCCCCCCATATATCGTATTTCCTGTTCCTTCTTGGCTTTTTCCCGCTGTCGTTTAATTTGATGAGGCAATGTTGCGCAATTGCGTTTTTGGCTTTGGCTTATGCGGATGTGTTGCGCTCGGAAAACTTGAAGAGGTTTGCATTAATGCTTGTGATAGGGTTCTTTTTTCATAAGACTGCTGTTGGGGCAGGATTGCTGCTTCTTGCAATCCATTGGTTGGCTCGCCTTGAAAATTTGCGGCTAAAGTGCTTTTTGACGATACTATTTGTTCTGACTTGTGTGTGCATCGCTCTCTTTTTTGTTCAGCTGTTGAGTGCCTTAGGTTCTTTGGGCGGACGATTTGAGGCGTATTCGATATATGGGGGTGGCGGAAGTGCGAATTTCAAGCCCGGATTTCTGACTATTCTGATTGTCGGCGAAGTGTTGTGCCTGATAGCAACCGTCGTTATGTGGAGTTGTCGGTTAGTCTCTGGCAAACTTGCTTACGTTTATTGCCTAATGCTTTGTGTGTCCATAATGAGCGAGGCTCTTGGGCGTTACTCTGGCTTTGCGACGCGTTTTGATATGTACTTTTGCGCCCTGCAAGCGTTTTTTTTGCCGATGGTGTTTGCTTTCAACGAGAGGCTTCATGGGCGCTCACGTTTTGTCGGAGCCGCTTTTGTAGCTATTGTGTTCTCGGCAATTTTCTTGCGCCTGTCTGACGCTATGGGCAATACGGTGCCGTACAAGTCTTCCATAATCGGGATGTTATAGCGTGGGAGCGAGAAAATGCTACTTTTGTGCCGCGTTTGGTCGGGAATTAGTGTTCTCCCCAATTTCATTCCAGCTGTTGAAATTAACATATGACATACTATGTGCGGCATTGTCGGCTACATCGGCGGGCGGACAGCCTGGCCTATCATCATCAAGGGGCTCCAGAGGCTCGAATACAGGGGCTACGACTCGGCTGGCGTCGCCGTGGTCGACGGCGGGCAGCTGAGGCTCTTCAAGAGGAGGGGCAAGGTGGCCGACCTGCTTCAGATGGTCAAGGGGCAGGACATAGGCGGCACCGTTGGCATTGGCCACACGCGCTGGGCCACGCACGGCGAGCCTAACGACGTCAACGCCCACCCGCACGTCTCCATGGGGGGCAAGTTCGTTGTCGTTCACAACGGCATCATCGAGAACTACCGCGAGATCCGGGCGCGCCTCGCCGAGAGGGGCTACGTCTTCAAGAGCCAGACCGACACCGAGGTCCTGGCCAACCTGATCGAGAGCCTCTACACCGACGAGCGCCTCACCGCCGGGCAGGCCGTCAAGGCGGCCCTCAAGAAAGTCGTCGGGGCCTACGGCCTGGGCGTGGTCTGCACCGACGAGCCCGGCAAGGTCTTCGGGGCGCGCAAGGGCAGCCCGCTGGCCGTGGGCGTCGGAGACGGCGAGTATTTCCTGGCCTCCGACGCCACGCCCATCGTCGAGTACACCGACAAGCTCATATACCTGGAGGACGAGCAGGTCGTCACGCTCACCCCCGCCGGCTACGACATCTCAGACCTCAACGACGCCCACGCCGACCCCGCCATCGTCAAGGTCGACTTCGACATCGACAACATCGACAAGGGCGGCTTCGACCACTACATGCTCAAGGAGATTCACGAGCAGCCCGCCACCGTGGCCGACACCATGAGGGGGCGCGTCAACGCCCAGACGCACGCCATATGCCTCGGCGGCATCTCCGACGTCCTGCCGCGCCTCGTCGGGGCCCGGCGCATAATCATCGTGGGGTGCGGCACGTCCTATCACGCCGGCCTCGTCGGCGAGTACCTCTTTGAGCAGTTCGCCCGCGTGCCTGTCGAGGTGGAGTACGCCTCGGAGTTCCGCTACCGCGACCCCATCATCACTCCCGACGACGTCGTCATAGCCATCTCGCAGAGTGGCGAGACTGCCGACACCCTGGCGGCCATACGCATGGCCCGCGGGCTGGGCGCCATGGTCTTGGGCGTGTGCAATGTCGTAGGGTCGTCCATAGCCCGCGAGACCGACGCCGGCATCTACACCCACGCCGGCCCGGAGATTGGGGTGGCCTCGACCAAGGCTTTCACGAGCCAGGTCGTGGTGCTGACCATGATGGCGTTCCTCCTGGGGCGCAAGCGCGGCGCCCTCGACGAGGCCCGCTACGCGCGTCTCGTCGACGACCTGCTCCGCGTCCCCGCCCTCATCGCCGAGGTCTTGGCGGGCGAGGCGCACATCCGCGACGTCGCGCGGCCCTACCAGTTGGCGCAAAACGCCATCTTCCTGGGCCGCGGCTATCTCTACCCCGTGGCCTTGGAGGGGGCGCTCAAGCTCAAGGAGATTTCATACGTCCACGCCGAGGGCTACCCCGCCGCCGAGATGAAGCACGGCCCCATAGCCCTCATCGACAACTGCATGCCCGTCTTCGTCCTGGCCACGCGGGACAAGCTCTACGACAAGATTGTCAACAACATCCAGGAGGTCAAGGCCCGCAAGGGGCAGGTCGTGGCCGTCGTCACCAGGGGAGACACCGAGATCAGCAAGATGGCCGACTATGTCATCGAGATCCCCGACTGCGACGAGGCCCTGCTGCCGCTCGTCGCCGTCGTGCCCCTGCAGCTCATCAGCTACGACGTGGCAGTCATGCGCGGGTGCAATGTCGACCAGCCCCGCAACCTGGCGAAGTCGGTCACGGTCGAGTAGGCCGACGAGCGTCGAGCCGTTTTAAATAAAAAGTTATATTCGCGTCTGACATGGAATCTACCAGGCAGAAAAAAATATCGCGCCTCCTGCAAAAGGAGGCGGCCGAGATGTTCCAGCGGGAGCTGGCGGAGCTCTCGCTCGGGGCGATGCTCTCCGTCACCGTGGCCAGGGTCTCGGCGGACCTCTCCGTCGCCAAGTTCTACCTCTCCGTATTCCCCGACGCCAAGGCCCGGGAGGTGCTCGACAACATCAACAGGAACAAGTCCACCGTGCGCTACATGCTCGGCAAGCGCGTCGGCAAGCAGCTCCGCATCGTCCCCGAGCCGGCTTTCTTCATCGACGACAGTCTCGGCTACCTTGAGAACATCGACCGCCTCCTCGCCGAGGACGGCGCGAAAGCGGGGGGCGAGTGACGGCCGGGCGGCCCCTCCGCGCGTGGCGAAACAACTAGGACAGGCATCATGCACTACGACCCCATAAAACGGACGCTCGGCTCTTTCTTCAACCGCACGCCCCGGCTGCGCGTCCTCTTCTACAAGATGCTCGACGTCTTGCTCCTCCGCTCGTGGCACATCCGCAAGGAGCTTCGCCTTTGGGACTCCGGCCGGGGGCGGCGCCCGGCGTCCATCCTCGACGCCGGCAGCGGCTTTGGCCAATACTCCTACCGCCTTGCGTCCATCAACCGGGGCAACACCGTCGTGGGAGTGGACGTCAAGGAGGAGCAGATTGCCGACTGCAACGCGTTCTTCGGGAGGCTGGGCATGGGGGGGAGGGTGCGCTTCGAGGTGGCGGACCTGACGACCTTTTGCCGCGAGGGTGAGTACGACCTCATCCTCTCCGTCGACGTCATGGAGCATATCCTTGAGGACGAGGCCGTCTTCTCCAATTTCTGCCGCTCCCTCCGCCCCGGGGGCGAGCTCCTCATCTCCACCCCGTCGGACAAGGGCGGCTCCGACGCCGACGAGCACGGGCATGAGGACGGCAAGGTCTGCGGCTTCATCGACGAGCACGTCCGCGACGGGTACAACATCGACGACATAGCCCAGAAGCTCCGCCGTGCGGGCTTTGGCCGGGTCGAGGCGCGCTACTCCTATGGCGCGCCGGGCCACGTCTCGTGGGTTCTCTCCATGAAGTGGCCCATCTCCATGCTCAACGCTTGCAGGGCGTTCTTCCTCCTGCTGCCTTTCTACTACGTCTTGACCCTCCCGCTGTGCCTCGTCCTCAATTGGGCCGACGTCGTGCGCCCCCACAGCGTCGGCACGGGGCTCATTGTCCGGGCGCGCAAGCCCGCCGGCGGCGACTGACCACCCCGCGCCCGTGAGCCGCAACGCCCTCCCACTGCTCATTGCGCGGCGCTACCTCTTCGCCCACAAGAGCCAGAACGCCATCAACGTCATCTCGGCCATCTCGGCCCTGGGGGTCATGGTGGCCACGGCCGCCATCGTCATCGTCCTCAGCGTCTTCAACGGCCTCAACGGCCTCGTCACCAGGCTTTTCGGCTCTTTCGACCCCGACCTGCGCATCGAGGCCGCCGAGGGCAAGTCGTTTGTCGTCGACTCGCTCGTCGTCGCGGCCGTCGACGGCTGCCGGGGCGTGGCGGCGTGGTCGGAGGTTGTCGAGGACAACGCCCTGGTGCGCTACGGCAAGCGGCAGATGCCCGCCACGGTCATGGGTGTGGGCGCCAACTATGACGACGTGACGAGCATCGACTCCATCGTCGTCGAGGGGGCTTTCCGCCCGGGCCAGTGCCTGTTGGGCGAAGTCCTGGCGTCGCGCCTCTCCGTCTCGTCGCTCTCTTTCGTCCCCAATGTCGTCTTCTACGCCCCGAAGCGCCGCGGCAGGGTCAGCATGTCCCGCCCCGAGAGGTCGTTCGTCGAGCGCGTCGAGAGGGTGGGGGGCGTCTTTTCCGTCCAGCAGGTGGACTATGACGCGTCGCGCGTCCTGGCCTCCATCGAGACCGCCCGCGCGCTCTTCGACTATCCCGACACCGTCGCCACGAGCATCTCGGCGCGGGTGGCCGCGGGGGCCGACGCGGCGCGGGTGGCGGACGAGCTGCGCGGTCGCCTGCCCGATGGCCTCGTCGTCAAAGACAAGTGGATGCAGCACGAGAGCTTCTTCAAGATGATGGAGGTCGAGAAGCTCATGGCTTTCGCCATCCTGCTCTTCATAGCCCTCATCGCGGCGTTCAACATCATCGGCTCCATGTCCATGCTCATTTTCGAGAAGAAAGGGAGCATCGCCGTGCTCCGCTCCATGGGCGCCGACGGCGCCATGGTCACGCGCGTGTTCCTCTTCGAGGGGTGGCTCCTGTCGGTCGGCGGGGCCGTCCTGGGCCTGCTGCTGGGCGTCGGGCTCACCCTGGCGCAGGAGCGGTGGGGGGTCGTGGGCTTCGGCGGCGACGAGAGCTACATCATAGACTCCTACCCTGTCGAGCTGTGGTGGTCCGACGTGGCGGCGGTCTTCGTGTCCGTGGCGGCCCTCGCGGCCCTCGCGGCGTGGTATCCCGTAAAGGCCATAGTGCGCCGCTACTATTCCGCCGGGGGGTAGCCCCCCGCCGCTAAAGCAAACTTTAACACGCCTGCGCCGCCCCCAAAGTGTTGGAATGCCTACTTTTGCATTTCAATAACCTAACTTATGTCAGCAGCTGATAAGAGCGCAAAAATAAGGAACGTGGCAATCATCGCCCACGTCGACCATGGCAAGACGACGCTTGTCGACAAGATGTTGAAGGCCGCGAAGACTTTCCGCGAGAATCAGCAGGTCGGGGACCTGCTCATGGACAACAACGAGCTGGAGCGCGAGCGCGGCATAACGATCCTGGCCAAGAACTGCGCCGTGACCTGGGGCGGATACAAGATTAACATCATCGACACCCCGGGCCACTCCGACTTCGGGGGCGAGGTGGAGCGCGTCCTCAACATGGCCGACGGGTGCCTACTCCTCGTCGACGCTTTCGAGGGCCCCATGCCGCAGACGCGCTTCGTCTTGGAGAAGGCCATAAAGATGGGGCTGAAGCCCATCGTTGTCATAAACAAGGTCGACAAGCCCAACTGCCGCCCCGAGGAGGTCAACGAGGCTGTCTTCGACCTCATGTTCTCGCTCGGCGCCACCGAGGAGCAGCTCGACTTCCCGACAGTCTACGGCTCGGCCAAGGAGAACTGGATGAGCGCCGACTGGAAGACCCGCACCGACAACATCGACGCCATCTTTTCCGCCATCATAGAGCACATCCCGGCGCCCGCCCTCAACGAGGGCACTGTCCAGATGCTCGTCACGTCGATGGAGTTCTCTTCATACACGGGGCGCATCGCCGTGGGGCGCATACACCGCGGCGAGCTCCGCGCTGGCATGGACGTGGCCCTGTGCAAGCGCGACGGGCGCATCGTGCGCCAGCGCGTCCGCGAGCTCTACGTCTACGACGGCATGGGCAAGCAGAAGGTCGAGAGCGTCGGCTGCGGCGACGTGTGCGCCATTGTCGGCTTCGAGGGCTTCGACATCGGCGACACCGTGGCGGACAGCGTCAACCCCGAGCCTCTGCCGTCAATAGCCATCGACGAGCCCACGATGTCGATGCTCTTCACCATCAACAACTCGCCGTTCTTCGGCAAAGACGGCAAGTTCGTCACCAGCCGCCACATCAAGGAGCGCCTCACCAAGGAGCTGGAGAAGAACCTCGCCCTGCGCGTCGAAGACACCGACAGGGCCGACGCGTGGAACGTCTACGGGCGCGGCGTCCTCCACCTCTCGGTCCTCATCGAGACCATGCGCCGCGAGGGCTACGAGCTCCAGGTCGGCCAGCCGCAGGTCATCACCAAGGAGATTGACGGGCAGAAGTGCGAGCCCGTCGAGGAGCTGACGATAGACCTGCCCGAGGACTGCTCGGGCAAGGCCATCGAGATGGTGACCCAGCGCAAGGGAGAGCTGGTCAACATGGAGCGCCACGGCGACCGCATCCACCAGGACTTCAAGATTCCAAGCCGCGGCATCATTGGCCTGCGCACCAACCTCATGACCGCCACGGCGGGCGAGGCCGTCATGGCGCACCGCCTCCTGGGCTTCGAGACCTGGAAGGGGCACATCGACAAGCGGACCAACGGGAGCCTCATCGCCATGGAGGGCGGCACGGCTTTCGCGTACTCGCTCGACAAGCTCCAGGACCACGGCAAGTTCTTCATCAACCCCGGCGACGAGGTCTACGCCGGGCAGGTCGTCGGAGAGAACACCCGCGAGGGCGACATCGTGATAAACGTCTGCAAGAGCAAGAAGCTGACCAACATGCGAAGCAAGAGCGCCGACGACGCGGTGCACCTCGCGCCGCCCACCATATTCAGCCTTGAGGAGGCTCTCGAATACATCCAGGGCGACGAGTATGTGGAGGTGACGCCCCACTCCATGCGCCTCCGCAAGGTCTTGCTCAACGAGAACGACCGCAAGAGGGTGGCCAAGGCGGCAACTAATTGATTGACAATTGACAATTTCCAGGAGGGGGCGTTGTTGCCCCGCGCCGCGCCATACTCGTAGCCCCAACGGGGCGGCATGAGACAGCCTAGGGCGAGAGAATGGATTTTGGGACAACGCAAGGGGACGCACGGCTGGTGCGTCCCCTTGCTTCTTGTGTCCTAGGGCTCACGCCCTAGGCTGCCCCATATCGCCCCTTTTGGCTTTGAGGCACTGACGGGGGGAACGGACGCACGAGCCGTGCGTCCCCACATGGCGTCCTCCGGGGGGCGACAACGGTAAACGCCCGGAAATTGTTAATTCTTGATATTAATTGTTGGCCGCCTTGTGCTCGCACACCGCCATCGCCTCGCCCATCGTCAGTGCGCGCTCGTTGGCGGGGAGCAGGTTGTGGTAGCGCTCCGGCAGGGTCTTGCGCAGGCTGGCCATGATGTCCTCGTTGCGCATCATGTGGCCTATGCCCAGCATGGCCCCCAGGACCATGACGCCCGCCATCTTTTGCAGGTGGTTGGCGTTGGCCGTCCGCGTGGCGTCCACGCTGTAGGTGTTGATGTCGGGGCGCGAGGGGCGCTCCATGATTCCGTAGCTGTCGTAGATGAGCGTCCCGCCGGGCTTGACCTGCTTCTCGAACTTCGTCAGGCTCTGCTGGTTGAGGGCTATCACGACGTCGTAGGAGTCCACTATGGGGCTGCTTATGCGCTCGTCCGAGACGACCACGGTGACGTTGCTCGTGCCGCCGCGCTGCTCGGGCCCGTAGCTGGGGAGCCACGTCACCTCCTTGCCGCGCAAGACGCCGGCGTAGGCCAGGGTCTTGCCCATCGAGAGGACGCCCTGCCCCCCGAAGCCCGCTATGAGAATCTCGTTTGTCATTATTGTGTGATGATTCGTTTCTTGTCAATTGCTTTGAGCGTCCCCATCTTCATCCTGCGCGTCCTCTCGTCGAGCCACCTGTTGGCGTCGCGCGGGGACATCTTCCACCCCGAGCAGCACGTCGCCATGAACTCTATCACCGACGTCCCGCGCTTGGCCAGGGTGTTCTCAAAGGCGCGGCGCACGGCCCTCTTGGCCCTCAAGACGGCCTTGTGGCTCGTCACGCTCTCGCGGCTCACGAAGCACGTCCCCGCCGTCTTGCACAAGAGGTCGGTTATCGGCAGGGGGTAGCCATCCAGCTCGACGGTGCGCCCGTCGGGGCAGGTGGCCGTCTTCAGCCCCAGCGGGGCCGTGGGGGCCATCTGCCCGCCCGTCATGCCATAGACGGCGTTGTTGATGAAGATGATGGTTATGTTCTCGCCCCTGTTGCAGGCGTGGATGGCCTCCGTGGTGCCTATGGCGGCTAGCTCGCCGTCGCCCTGGTAGGTGAAGACCATCTTGTCGGGGTTGAGGCGGCTCGCGGCCGTGGCCACGGCGGGCGCGCGGCCGTGGGCCGCCTCGATCCAGTCGATGTCTATGTAGTTGTAGATGAACACCGAGCACCCCACGGGGCTCACGCCTATGGTGCGGTCGGCCAGGCCCATCTCGGTCAGCACGTCGGCCACGACCTTGTGGACCGTCGAGTGCGAGCACCCGGGGCAGTAGTGCATGTTGGCGTCGGTCATCAGCCGCGGGCGGCGGTAGACGACGCTGCCCTCTCTCCTTAGCTCCTCGTCTGTCATATCCTCTCTCCGAAAATGCTTAGCGCGGCCTCGACAACCTCGTCGGGCGTCAAGATGACGCCGCTGCCGAGCCGCCCGAAATGCTCCACCGGGGCCGCCCCCTCCACCGACAGGCGGACGTCCTCTATCATCTGCCCGGCGTTGAGCTCGACCACCAGGAAGCCCCGGGCGCGCCGCGCCGCCTCGGCCATGGCCCTCTTGGGGAACGGCCACAGCGTTATGGGGCGGAGCAGGCCGAGGCGCAACCCGCGGGCCCGGGCCATGTCGACGGCCTTGGTGCACACGCGCGCCGCCGAGCCGAACGCCACGACGATTATGTCGGCGTCGGCGGTGCGATACTCCTCGTGGCGCGCGTCGGCGTCGGCGGAGCGCGCGTAGCGGTTCTCGCGCTCCTGGTTCTTGGCCTCCATGGCGGCGGCGTCAAGCTCCAGGCTCGTAATCCTGTTCTTCGCCGCGCGGTGGCGCATGGTGCCGGTGCAGGCCCAGGGGCACAGCCCCTCAATCTCGCCGAGCGAGAGGCGCGGGCGGGCCGGCGGCAAGACCACTTTCTCCATCATCTGCCCGATGGTCCCGTCGGCCAGTATCATGGCGGGGTTGCGGTGGGCGAAGGCCCAGTCGAAGCCCTCGGCGACGAAGTCCGCCATCTCCTGGACGCTGGCCGGAGCCAGGACGTAGAGCTTGTAGTCGCCGTGGCCGCCGCCCTTGACGGCCTGGAAGTAGTCCGCCTGGCTCGGCTGGATGGTCCCCAGGCCCGGCCCGCCGCGCATGACGTTCACTATCAGGCACGGCAGGTTGGCGCCGCACAAGTAGGAGATGCCCTCCTGCATGAGGCTTATGCCGGGCCCCGACGACGAGGTCATGGCGCGCCGCCCCGTGGCCGCCGCCCCGTAGACCATGTTGATGGCGCTGACCTCGCTCTCCACCTGCATGACGGTCATGCCCGTGGTCCGCCAGGGGCGCTCTGCCTTGAGCGTCTCCAAGATTTCGCTCTGCGGCGTGATGGGGTAGCCAAAGTAGGCGTCGACGCCGTAGCGTATGGCGGCGTGGGCCAGGGCCTCGTTGCCCTTCATCAGTCGTACCTCTTCGCTCATTGTCTCTGGATTTCCTCCCGAAGCCCGTCGGGGATTATCGTGTGGCGGAACACCGTTATGCACGCGTCGGGGCATATCAGCGCGCAGCAGGCGCAGCCTATGCAGTGGTCGGGGCGAATCTGCTCCGAGTTGTGGAAGCCGCGGGCGTTGACGCCCTCCGACAGGCGTAGCGTGTGCGCCGGGCACTCGTAGACGCACAGCTCGCAGCCCTTGCACCGCTCGGCGTCGATCGTCACGACGCCCTGCTGGGCCACGGCCCTCACCGCGCGCAGCGCCACCTGGTGGAGGCCGTCCGCCAGGCGCCCCGCCGCGCTAGCCTTGTTGTCTGCCATTATCCGTCCTTAGCTTTGTCCTTTCGCTTCGGGGCGGCGTCGTGCCGCCTCTTGCGTTGTCGCAAAGAAAATATCGACGCCTCGGCGCGTCAACCGGATTGGTATGTCGGGTTGCCAAAAGTGGCGGATGCCGCCAGTTTTGGGGCAGATCTGCCAAATGAGTGGCGAGATGGGCCTCGGCGTGGGGCGGCGTGGGGCGATTTGCGCGGCGCCGCCGTGGGGCGTTGGTCGTTACAAAAGTGCCAAATGTAGATTTGTCTCGGTTCGCGGCATCTATTTTGCATACCTTCGCCAAAAAACGTAAAGACAGCAACGATGAAGCGCGCGCTCCTCTTTTTGGCGGGCCTGCTGTGCATGGCGTCCTGCGCCATGGCGGGTTCCGTCGCCGGCACTGTTGTGGACAAGGCCGGGCAGCCACTCCCTTTCGCCAACGTCATAGCATACCGGGGCGAGACGCTCGTCCGCGGGACCGTCTCCGACGCCGAGGGCGCGTTCCTGCTCGCCGACCTTGCCGCCGGCGACTACTCCGTCTCGTTCCAGATGATGGGCTACGAGACGTCGCGCCGGGTCGTGACGGTCCCCGCCGCGGGGGCGGCCAGGGTCAACATGGGCCGCGTGGAGCTTGCCGAGGAGGCGCGGCAGGTGGGCGAGGTCTCCGTCGTGGCGCAGAAGTCCACAATGAAGCTCGACATCGACAAGAAAGTCTTCGACGTCGGGCAGGACATCGCCTCGACGGGAGGCTCGGCGTCCGACGTCCTGGAGAACATCCCCAGCGTCGAGGTCGACGCCGAGGGCAACATATCGCTCCGAGGCTCGTCGTCCGTCACCGTCTGGATCAACGGCAAGGCGCAGGGCATGACCTCCGACAACCGCGGCGACATCCTCCAGCAGTTGCCGAGCGAGAGCATCGAGAGGGTCGAGGTCATAACCAACCCGTCGTCGAAATATTCCGCCGAGGGCTCGGCTGGCATCATCAACATAGTCCTCAAGCGCGACCGCAAGGCCGGATATTACGGCGGGGCGCAGCTGAGCGTCAACTCCAAGAAAGGCGGGCGCGCCGGGGCCAACATCAACTACAGCAGCCCGCTCTTCGACGCCTACCTCAACCTGGGCTACGGCCTGCGCCGCCATGACAACGGCGGGTGGACGCGGCGAGACTACAAGGACGGCGGCGTCTCCACGGGCTATCTCAACTCCGGCTACGACGGCGACCGCGAGGGCGACAACCTCTTCACCCGCGCCGGCCTGACGTGGCACATCTCCGAGCGCGACGAGGTCTCCGCGGGCTTCATGGGCATGTTCGGCGGGGGCGACAACAAGACCTCCTACGACTACACTTCGGCGCCCTACGCCGTCGCCTCCGCGCCCGGCGCGAGCGGCCACTTCGACTCTTTTTGGCGGACGCGCGTCAACGAGAACGACGACGACGTGCGGATGAGCAATTTCGAGGTCTCCTACCGCCACAGCTGGGCCGCGGACCGCTTCGTCGAGGCCACAGGCTCAAGATTCGGGTGGCGCATGGACGGCGACACCTACTACGACCAGGCCACATACTTCGACAAAGACCTGCCCGGCGGCGCCGCCTCCTCCCCCGCCGCACTTGCCGCCGCCGCCACCCGCGCCTACCAGCGGCAGGAGAGCCACATCAAGAAAGACGACTACTCGGCGCGCCTCGACTACGAGGGGCCCGTCGGCGACGTCGGGCGCCTCCAGGCGGGCTACGAGGGGGCTTTCTCGCGAGAGGACAGCCCGACGGAGACTTTCGCCGACGAGGCCAAGACGCAGAGCATCCGCTCGCTCTTCAACAGGTTCATGTACGACACCGACATTCACGCCCTCTACGCCAACTGGACGCAGAGGCCCGGCGACGCTTTCTTCGGCTACCAGGTGGGCCTCCGCGGAGAGTGGTGGACGGTGCGCACGGCCAGCCTCGACTACGCGATGGAGTATGAGGGGAAGGCCGCGGGCCGATTCTCCAAGGACTATTTCGGGCTCTTCCCCACGGCCTACCTATCGTTCAAGGTGGGCGAGACGCAGGAACTGCAGGTCAACTACACGCGCCGCCTCCAGCGCCCCTGGGGGGGGCAGATGAACTCCTTTAAGAACATCTCAGACTCCACAAGCATCTCCTATGGCAACCCCGAGCTGACGCCCGAATACTCCAACTCGTTGGAACTCAACTATATCAAGACGTGGGCGGACCACACGCTCTCCTTCTCGGCCTACTACCGCCCCTCGACGGACGTCATCCAGCAGATTGCCTACATGGACGGCGGCGTGCGCTACTCCACCAACCGCAACATAGCCCGCAGCCAGCGCTCGGGCCTGGAGGTCATCGGCAAGAACCGGCTCCTGTCGCGCCTCGACCTCACCACGACGCTCAACGTCTACTACTACACCCTCGACGGCGGGACGTTCAGCGTCGCCACCGACCAGGGCGGGCGGGCCGACGTCACGGTTCGCTCCGACGAGGACTTCTCGTGGACGCTCCGCGAGATGGCGTCGCTCATGCTGCCGCGCGAGTTCACGCTCCAGGCCACGTTCAACTACGACTCGCCGACGGTCATCTCGCAGGGCACCCGCGACGCCAACCACTATCTCGACCTCGGCCTCCGCAAGCAGCTCCTCGACCGCAAGCTCTCGCTGGCCCTCAACTGCCGCGACATCCTCGACAGCCGGGCCTGGCACACCACCACCAGCGGCGAGGGCTTCAGCCAGGAGAGCCGCAACTGGCGCGGCGGGCGGCGGTTCATTGTGCAGGTGGGGTGGAGCTTCGGCAACATGGCGGGCAAGAACGCGAAGACGCGTCGGGGCGGCGACGTCGGCCCCGACGGGGGCTATTCGGGCGAGGGAATGTCCGAAGATTAGTTTATATTGCTATCTTTGGGGGGGTGGCGCGTCCGCGCCGCCCCCCAACGCTAAAATTTGGCACTGCCGTCATGTTCATTCTCACGAGGGTCTTCAACCTCTTCAAGGTCTCGGCCGACGCCGACCTGGGCGAGGAGGCGGGCTTCAAGGCGACGTTCTCCAACGCCGTCAATTTTTTCATGCTGGCGCAGAGCCTCATCCTGGGCCTCTACTCGCTGATATGCGAAGACGCTGTCGTCTCGACGGTCAACCTCATCTTCTGCTTCTTTTTCGTCTCCTACTTCGTCATAACCTACGTCGCCCGCGACGACAAGTTCGTGGGGGCCGCGGACCGTTTCGTCGTCTTCGTCTACTTTGTAGTCATCTACGCCTCGTGCTCGCGCTACGGCATCGTCGGCATCAGCCTCCCCATCTACCCCTTCATAGCCATGGTGCTCCATGGGCGGCACGTCGGGGCGGTCTTGGGCGCCGTCCAGCTTGTCCTGGTGGTGGCCCTGGGCCTTGCCGCCGAGTTCCTCGCCCGGGGGGAGGTTTCGGCCGCTTATGTCCTGCGGGGGCTGTCGCCCCTTGTCTTCATCCAGGGCTTCTGCATCCTTGTCTACTACGTCGCCCTGCGGTGGTTCGCCAGCCTCGTCTACGAGAAGAACCGCGAGGTGGCCATCCTCTATGACGAGCAGGCCACCCGCCAGGACCTCGTCGAGCGTCTGTCGTCGAGCGTCGAGAAGCCCCTGCGCAACATCTCCGAGGCCTCGGCGGCCCTGGCCGCCGAGCGCATGTCGGGAGTGCAGGTCGAGCTGGCGCAGATTGTCCGCTCGGCGGCGCTCAACGCCATGAACAACGTCAACGCCATCCGCAAGGCGTCGGACCTCGGCATCCCGCTCGTGCCGCGGGAGAACGTGCTGTTCAACCTCTACCTCCTCATCAGCAACATGCTCAAGCTCTACCGCCCGCGCGACTCCGCCAAGGCGCACGTCTTCGAGTTCGCCCCCGGGGTGCCGGAGGAGGTGAGGGGCAACAGCGTCCTCACCCGGCAGGTCATCCTCCACGTCCTCGACTCGCTCGACCACCGCTTCAGCCTGCCGCGCTCCGCCATGCGGATTGTCGTCAGCCGCGACGGCGTGCCGCAGCGGGGGGTCGTCTTGCGCTTCGCGTTTTCGCTCGACTACGACGAGGCGCAGGACCGGAGGGAGATCTCGGTCTCGGAGCTCCACCTGGCTGACTTTCTGCGCCTCGGCGTCACCAAGCGCATTGTCGAGGGCGAGGGGGGGAGCTTCGCCGTGTCGTCTTCGCGGGGCGGGCTTGAGGTCGAGTTCTCCATCGCCTACCGGCGCGCCGACGACGATGACGACATCGCCGCGGAGCTTGTCATGCGCACGCGCGCGGCCATCGACGCCAACGTCACGCTCGCCGAGTCCACAGTCCTTGTCATGACTGCCGACGACATGCTGTGGGGGCAGCTCGCCGACAGCCTCGACGGGATGTGCGCCAAGACGCTGCGGGCCCGGGACGCCGACGAGGCCGTGTCGCTTTTCTCTTTCAACAAGGTGGCCGCCGTGCTGACCGACCTCGTGTCCGACTCCGGCCGGGGCGGCAGGCTTGTCGAGATGGTGAGGGGCAGCGAGAGCGGCATTGCCCGCAAGGTGCCGGTTGTCGGCATCGTGGACACCGGCTCCGACGAGCAGGTGAGGGCCGGCATCAGGGCGGGCTTCGACGCCTCGTTGCGGAAGCCTTTCGGCCGGGCCGACGTCCGCGAGGCGCTGAGACCCTTTTTCGCGTGACATCTTTGCCCGAAAAGCCCTACTTTTGCCACTATGGAAGATGCCTTGAAGATATACAACACTCTCACCAGGCGCAAAGAGACGTTCCGCCCCATCAACGAGGGCAGGGTTGGCCTCTACGTCTGCGGCCCCACGGTCTACGGCGACGCCCACCTGGGCCACGCGCGCCCGGCCATAACGTTCGACGTCCTGTTCCGCCTCCTGACCCACAGGGGATACAAGGTGCGCTACGTCCGCAACATAACAGACGTGGGGCACCTCGAGCACGATGCCGACGAGGGTGAGGACAAGATTGCAAAAAAAGCGCGCCTCGAGCAGCTCGAGCCCATGGAGGTCGTGCAGCACTACCTCGTCCGCTACCACCAGGCCATGGACGCCCTGGGAGTCCTGCCCCCCTCCGTCGAGCCCCACGCCAGCGGGCACATCATAGAGCAAATCGAGTTCGTCAAGAAGATTCTCGACGCGGGGTTCGCATACGTCAGCGACGGGTCGGTCTATTTCGATGTCGAGAAATACAACTCCAAGTTCCACTACGGCAAGCTCTCCGGCCGCGACCTGGAGAACACCATGGAGAACACCCGCGCCCTCGACGGGCAGGGCGGCAAGCGCAACCCGTTCGACTTCGCCCTGTGGAAAAAGGCCCAGCCCGGGCACATCATGCACTGGCCGTCGCCCTGGAGCGAGGGCTTCCCGGGGTGGCACCTGGAGTGCTCAGCCATGGGGACGAAGTATCTCGGCGAGGAGTTCGACATCCATGGCGGCGGGATGGACCTCGTCTTCCCCCACCACGAGTGCGAGATTGCGCAGAGCACGGCCGCCCTGGGCCACGAGACCGTGCGCTACTGGATGCACAACAACATGGTCACCATCAACGGGCAGAAGATGGGCAAGAGCCTCGGCAACTTCATAACCCTTGAGGAGTTCTTCCGCGGGAGCCACAAGAACGCCCAGGGAGAGGAGATGCTGGCCCAGCCCTACGACCCCATGACTATCCGCTTCTTCATCCTCCAGGCGCACTACCGGAGCACGCTCGACTTCGGCAACGACGCCCTCCAGGCCGCCGAAAAGGGCCTGGCGAGGCTCCGCGAGGCTGTGGCGCGCCTGGGCAAGATAGCCCCGGCGGGCAAGACCACGGTCGACGTGGCGGGGCTGAGGGGCAGATGCGAGGAGGCCATGGCCGACGACCTCAACACGCCAATCGTCATCTCGCTGCTCTTCGACGCCTCCAGGGCCGTCAACACCGTCGCCGACGGCAAGGGGACGCTCTCGCGGGCGGACCTCGACGAGCTGCGCGGCGTCTTCAAGACGTTCGGCGAAGACGTCCTGGGCCTGCGCCTCCAAGAGGGCGGGGCGGCGGACGCCAAGGCTTTCGCCGGGGCCATGGGCTTGCTCCTGGAGCTGCGCCAGCAGGCCAAGGCCGGCAAGGACTGGGCCACGAGCGACAAGATTCGCGACCGGCTCTCCGAGCTCGGTTTCACCATCAAGGACACTAAGGAGGGTGCCGAGTGGACCCTGAACTGAAAAAACGCGGAGCCATGCCATCGCACATAGCCACCGTTATCCTGTCGCTGCTCCACGAGCACGACTGCGTGATTGTCCCCGGCCTGGGGGCTTTCCTGACGCGGCGGACGGCATCGACGTTCGACGCGCGCCGCGGGCTGATGCTGCCGCCGTCAAAGGAGGTGGCGTTCAACGCCGACATACGCCGCTCCGACGGGCTGCTGGCCGACGGCGTGGCGGGGGCCGACGGCGTGGACTACACCGAGGCCATGCGCCGCGTCGAGGAGTTCGCCGCCGACGCCCTGCGGCGTGTCGCGGCTGGCGAGGTGGTTCTCTTGCCGAGGCTCGGCTCGCTCTCCGGCGTCGGCGGGCGGGTCGTCTTCGAGGCCGTGCCGGGGCTCAACGTCCTGGTCGACAGCTACGGGCTCGCGCCCGTCGCCGCGCGCCCCGTGCGCTCGGCCGCACTGCTGGGGCCGGGGCTCGGCGCCTCGTTGCGGCGGGTGGCGGCGTCGGCGGCGGCCGTGGCGGCCCTCATGCTTGTCTCGCAGACCGCCGGCGACGGCGACATGGTCCGGGCCGACATGAGCGCCCTGCTGGCGCCGAGCGTCCCCGTCTCGGCAATCCCCGTGGCGTTCCGCGCCGACGTCGCCGAGGAGGCCGCGGAGGATGTCGCCGGGGCCGAGACCGGGCCCGCCTTGGGCAGGTTCTGCGTCGTCGTGGCGTCGTTCCCTACGAGGCAGGAGGCGCGAGACTACGCCGCCTCCATGCGCGCCGGCGGTGTCGAGGGGTTGGCGCTTCTCGACTGCGACGGGCGGTGCCGTGTCGTGGCGGCGTCGTCCGACGACGAGGCCGAGGCGAAAGACGCTGCGCGGGCCCTTCGCAAGAGGGCGGGCTTTGAGAAATGCTGGGTGTTCGACGCCGGGCTTTGACAAAAACGCGGAAGAGCATATGGTCAGAAATGTGAAGAAGAATGCGGCTCTCGCGGCCGGCCTCGCCGCGGCTCTCGCGCTCGCCGGGTGCGCCGTCACGGGAGGCGGGCAGTCGGCGGCGCTGCTCTCGGCGGTGCAAGGGGCGGCGGCCAAGCCCACGCAGGCGGAAATCTCCGCGGGGCTTAAGGAGGCTCTCAGCATCGGAATCTCCAAGGGCGTCGGCGCCCTCTCGGCCAAAGACGGGTTCTACAGCGACGTCGCCACGCGCATCGGCCTGCCCTCCGAGGCCCTGGTGATTACCAAGAACGTGGCCAAGCTCCCGGGCGGGCAGGCCCTCGTCTCCAAGGTGGTCAAGAACATCAACGCCGCGGCGTCCGACGCCGCCAAGGAGGCCATCCCCATCTTCACCTCGGCGCTGACGAGCATGACCATCGCCGACGCGTCGAAAATCTTGACAAGCAAGGGTCAGGCCGCAACAGACTATTTCAAGGGCAAGACGAAGACCCGGCTCAAGTCGCTCTTCGCCAAGCACATCGAGGCCTCGGTCAACAAGAAGCTCATTGGCGACGTCTCGCCGCAGGGCTGTTGGGACACCATGACGTCGCAGTGGAACGAGGTGGCCTCCACCACCGTGGGGCGCGTGGCGGGGCTGACGACGGTCAAGACCGACCTCGTGGACTACCTCACCGACAAGGCCGTCGACGGCATCTTTGTCAAGGTGGCCGAGCAGGAGAAGAAGATTCGCACCGACGCCAACGAGCGGACCACGGCCCTGCTCCGCAAGGTCTTCGCGCGGCAATAGGGTCGAGGGAGATGCGCCGCGCCTTTCTTTTGCCGCTCCTCCTCACGCTAGGCTGCCGCGTCGCCGTCGCCCAGTCCGATTGGCTTTTTGGCGACACCGCCTCGGTCGGCCGATATGAGATTACGGACGACGGTCGGGCGGTGGAGGCGGCGGCCGATGTGACGTTCTTCTTCAAGAACAACGAATATTTCGCCCCGCAGGTCGAAGGCTACACCCTTGTGGGCTACGCCCTGCGCCCCACGGTGGGTTGGCGGCTCGTCCCCGGGCTGACGCTCACGGGGGGGCTCCAGGCTTTGCGCTACGGCGGCACGAGCCGCGCGCGCTACGTCCGCCCCCATTTCGCCGCCCTGTGGCGCGTCGCGCCGTGGCTCGCGCTCCAGATGGGCTCGCTCCCTGGGGCGGCGTCGCACCCCTTTCACGAAGCCGTCCAGGACCCCGAGGAGCAGATTACCGACCATCCGGAGACCGGCATCCAGCTGTGGCTCTCCCGTCCGGCTCTCCGCGGGTCGCTGTGGCTCAACTGGCGTCAGTTCATCTTCCGTGGGGACACGATTCCGGAGCGGTTCACCGCCGGTGCGTCGATGCTGTTCAAGCCTCAGGGCGGCGGCAGGGCCTCTTTTGAGATGCCCTTTGGCTTGATGTTCAACCATATCGGGGGGCAGATTAGCGACTATCCCGACACCATGCAGAGCACGGCCAACGTGGCCGTCTCCCCCTCGCTGGTGTTGGCGGGCGGCGACGGTTTCGTCCGCGGTGTGACTCTCTCGCTCCACCTTTTGGCGTTCCACGCCATGGCTGGCGGCGAGGTGCGCCCTTTCTCCGACGGCTACGCGCTGAGCCCCGAAGTCCGGCTCTCGGCTGAGTGCCTGCGGGCGCAATTGGCGTGGTTCCACGCCCGCGACTTCTACGCCCCGCAGGGCAACCCGCTCTTCTCGTCGGTCTCCAACTACGACCCCGCCCATTATGGCCGCGACCGCGACCTCCTGGTCTTCGGGGCGTCGTTCGTCAAGCCCCTGGGCTTCGTCGGGCGTTTCGCCCTCGACTTCAAGGGCTATCTCGACGCCCCCGCCGGGCGCTTCGACTACTCCTATGGCCTCACCATGGTTCTGACGCCCGGGACGCGGCTTTTGGAGTTCTAATTATCATTTCCTACATAGAGCTAAATTCGCTACTTTTGCGCATTACAGAAAATCGGTCATGTCGAACACCAAGAAAATCAAGTCTGCTCTAATCTCGGTCTTCCATAAGGACGGCCTCGACGAAATTGTCCGCGCGCTGGGTTCGCTCGGCGTCAAAATCTACTCCACCGGCGGCACCCAGAAGTTCGTCGAGAGCCTCGGCGTCCCCGTCACGGCCGTCGAGGACGTCACCGGCTACCCCAGCATCCTGGGAGGCCGCGTCAAGACGCTCCATCCGGGTGTCTTCGGCGGAATCTTGGCGCGCCGCGACAATGCGCAGGACCTCGAGCAGCTCCGGCAGTTCAACATCGACGAGATGGACCTGGTCATCGTCGACCTCTACCCCTTTGAGGACACCGTGGCCAGCGGGGCCGACAACCAGGCCATAATTGAGAAAATCGACATTGGCGGCATCTCGCTCATCCGCGCCGCCGCCAAGAACTACAAGGACGTGGTCATCGTCGCCTCAAAGGCGCAATATGCCCAGTTGGCGGAGCTCCTGGCCACCAAGGGCGGCTCCACCGACGAGGAGGACCGTTACGACCTCGCCCGCCAGGCCTTTGGCGTCTCGAGCCACTACGACGCCGCCATCTTCTCCTACTTCGACCGCGACAGGCGCGACGGACTGCGCATGGCGGCCGACGGGCGGATGCACCTGCGCTACGGCGAGAACCCGCACCAGCAGGGGGCCTTCTATGGCGACTTCGCCAAGATGTTCGACCAGCTCCACGGCAAGGAGATTTCATATAACAACCTGCTCGACATCGACGCCGCCGTGGGGCTCATCTCCGACTTCGACGACACCACCGTGGCAATCCTCAAGCACAACAACGCTTGCGGAGTGGCGGTGCGGCCCACCGTTCTGGAGGCTTGGAAAGACGCCCTGGCCGGCGACCCCGAGTCGGCGTTTGGCGGCATCGTCATCACGAACCGTCCCATCGACAAGGCCACGGCCGACGAGATGAACAAGATATTCTTCGAGGTGGTCATAGCGCCGGCCTACGACGCCGACGCCCTCGAGGTCCTGAGGCAGAAGAAGAACCGCATAATCCTCGTCCGCAAGAAGTGCGCCATGCCCGCCGAGAGCGTGCGCTCGTGCCTCAACGGCTTCCTGGTGCAGGAGCGCGACGTGGCGACGGAGACCCCGGAGAGGCTGGAGAACAAGGGGGCGCGCGAGGCCACGGCGGCAGAGCTCGACGACCTCATCTTCGCGCAGAAGATTGTCAAGCACACCAAGAGCAACGCCATAGTCCTGGCCAAGAACAGGCAGCTCCTAGGCAGCGGGATGGGGCAGACGAGCCGAGTCAACGCGCTCAAGCACGCCATCGAGAAGGCGCGCCACTTCGGCCTCGACCTCAACGGCGCGGTCCTGGGCTCCGACGCTTTCTTCCCCTTTGGCGATTGCGTCGAGATCGCCCACAAGGAGGGCATAGTGGCGGTCATAGAGCCGGGCGGCTCCATACGCGACGCCGAGACGGTGGACTTCTGCCGGGCCAACGGCATGGCGCTCGTCTTCTCCGGCGTCCGCCACTTCAAGCACTAAAAGACAACCGATAACACCACAAAGCCAGCATGGGACTTTTCTCTTTCCTCACGCAGGAGTTGGCCATGGACCTGGGAACGGCCAACACCATCATCATCCACGACGACAAAATCGTGGTCGATGAGCCGTCCATCGTCTCGCTCGACAAGCATACCGACCGGACTATAGCCATTGGCCAAAAGGCCAGGCAGATGCACGGCAAGACGCACGAGAACATCTACACCATACGCCCACTGCGCGACGGTGTCATTGCCGACTTCAACGCCGCCGAGAAGATGATACGCGGCATGATTAAGCTCCTGCCCCAGCCGCGTTTCTTCACCCCGTCGCTCACCATGGTCATATGCGTCCCCTCGGGCTCCACCGAGGTCGAGCTCCGAGCCGTCCGCGACTCGGCCGAGCACGCCGGGGGGCGTGAGATATACCTCATCTACGAGCCCATGGCCGC
Organism: uncultured Marinilabiliaceae bacterium; assembly: GCA_964481855.1. GTDB lineage: Bacteria > Bacteroidota > Bacteroidia > Bacteroidales > Marinilabiliaceae > W3P20-009. Next base: position 43,505 of record CAYZUH010000011.1, on the reverse strand, counting down.
CGCTCTCGGCATCGGCATCGACGTCGAGGCGCCGCAGGGCAACATGATTGTCGACATCGGCGGCGGCACCACGGAGATTGCCGTCATCTCGCTCGGCGGCATCGTCACCAACAAGAGCATACGCATTGCCGGCGACGACCTCACGATGGACATCCAGGAGTATATGCGCCGCCAGCACAACATCAAGGTGGGGGAGATCATGGCCGAGCGAATCAAGATTGGGGTTGGCTCCGCCCTCCCCGAACTCGACACCCCGCCCGACGACTTCGTGGTCCAGGGGCCGAGCATGTCCACGGCCTTGCCCCTGGAGGTCCCCGTCTCCTACCAGGAGGTGTCGCACGCCCTGGAGCGCAGTGTGGCCAAGATTGAGGCCGCCGTCATGTCGGCCCTCGAGCAGACGCCGCCCGAGCTCTACGCCGACATTGTGAACAACGGAATCTACCTCACCGGCGGCGGGGCCCTGCTCCGCGGTCTCGACAAGAGGCTGACCGACAAGATTCACATCCCGTTCCACATCGCCGAGAACCCGCTCCACAGCGTGGCGATTGGCACCGGCATTGCACTCAAGAAGCGCCACCGCGGTCTGCCCTACCTGCTTCGGTAGGGGCAGGCCGCGCCTTGTGGCTCGACACCCCGCGCGTCGCCCCCGATGAACAACTTTTTCCGTTTCCTGGTTCGGCACAACACGACGCTCGTGTTCCTGCTCCTAGAGGCTGTGGCGGCGGCTCTTGTCCTGACGTGCAACGACTACCACCGCGCCTCCTATCTGACGACCGCCAACGTCGTGTCGGGCTCCCTGTCGCGCCTCACGGGCTCTGTGGGGCGCTATCTTGGCCTGGCCGAGGAGAATGAGGCCCTGGCGCAGCGCAACGTGGCGCTCCAGCAGGAGGTCGGGACCCTGAGGGCCATGCTCGAGGCCGTCCCCGACTCCATCTTGGCCGAGGTGCCGCTCGAGGCGCAGGCGGCCAAGCTCCGTTTCCGCAAGGCGCACGTCATTGGCGGCTCCACGAACCGCAGCCGCAACATGCTGACTCTCGACGCCGGAGAGGACGCCGGCATCGGGCAAGACATGGCAGTCATCAACCCGCAGGGTGTCGTGGGGCTGGTGGTGGCCACCAGCGCGCATTTCTCGCTCGTCCTCCCGCTAATCAACACCGGCTCGCACCTCTCCGTCAAGGTCAAGCGCGGCAACTACCGCGGGCAGATGGCGTGGGACGGCCTTTCGAGCCGCAGGGCCCAGGTGTCCGACATCCCCGAGCACGCCAACGTCGAGCCGGGCGACACAATCGTCACCAGCGGCGCGTCGGCTTTCTTCCCCGAGGGGCTCATCGTCGGCACGGTCTGCGGCGTCGAACCCGACCGCAACGGCGGATTCTTCAACCTGGCCGTGGACTTGTCCGTGGACTTCAACTCGATTTTCGACGTCATGGTCGTCGAGAACCTTGTGGCCGACGAGAGGGTGGGCCTCGAAAACTCCGTGGCCGATGAATAGCGCGTACAACATCGTCCGGCTCCTGGCCGTCTTCGTGGTGCTCTTGCTGCTCCAGGTTGTCGTGTTCGACAATCTGGACTTCCTCGGCCTCTGCAACCCTTTCGTCTACGTGGCGTTCGTCTTGCTCCTCCCTTTCGGGACGTCCACGATTCTGCTCATGCTCCTCGCCGCCGTCCTCGGGATGGTTGTCGATGTGGCCTCCAACACCCCCGGGATGCATATGGCGGCGTGCGTCCTCGTGGCCTACGTCCGCCCCTACGTCTTGCGCCTCATAGCCTTTCGGAGCGTCACCTACAAGGACGGTGAGCTGCCGGGCTCGCGGGTCTATGGGACTTTGTGGTTCGCGCGCTACACCCTGCTCATGGTCTCCATCCACCACGTGGCGCTCTTCCTCGTCGAGCAGTTCGACTCTTTCTACCTCTTGCCGACGCTTTTGCGCATTGTGATGAGCATCGTGGCGTCGTCGCTTCTCATTGTCCTTTTGGAGAATTTCATGCCAGCCCAGGGACGCGGCTTCGACGACTGAGGCCGCCCGCGGGGGCAGAGACTGACGACAGATGTTCGAGAGCAGGAGACTTGTGGTGGGCGGCCTGATGATTCTTTTCGGGTTCGTCATCATCGTGCGCCTCCTCTATGTCCAAGTCCTGACGGGCGAGTATCGCCAGGCGGCGGACATGAACTCGCGCCGCAAGGTCGTCCAATATCCGTCGCGCGGGCTTGTCTTCGACCGCACGGGCAAGCTGCTCGTCTCCAACCAGCCCGTCTACGACGTCATGATCGTCCCCAAGGAGGTCGAGGCTTTCGACAGCGCCGACTTCTGCCGCACGGTGGACATCGACATGCCGACGCTCCGCAAGCTCTTCGCCGACGTGCGATTGCAGATTCGGCGGCGAAGGGCCTCGGTCCACAAGCCCGTCGTCCTCTTGCGGCAGGTCTCCGACGAGACCTACGCGGCGTTGCAGGAGAAGCTCTACCGCCTCAAGGGCTTCTACGCCCAGCGCCGTACGCTGCGCAAATACGAGTATCCCATAGCGGCCAACGTCCTCGGCTACGTCGGCGAGGTGGGCGACCGCTACATCGAGGAGCATCCGTACTACGCCCCCGGCGACTATGTCGGCATCTCCGGCATAGAGAGCAGCTTCGAGGAGCAGCTCCGCGGGCGCAAGGGGGTCAACTACATCATGGTCGACGTCTTGGGCCGGACCAAGGGCGAGCTCTATGGCGGGAAATATGACACCGCCGCCGTCTCGGGCCGCGACCTGACGCTCTCGCTCGACGCCGACCTGCAAGCCTACGGCGAGAGGCTCATGGCCGGCAAGACCGGGAGCATCGTGGCCATACGCCCGCAGACGGGCGAAATCCTGGCCATGGTCTCGGCGCCGACCTACGACCCCTCGCTGCTTGTCGGCCGGGGGCGCTCCGTAAACTTCCCCGTCCTCTCCGCCGACCCGAACAAGCCGCTCTTCAACAGGGCCATCCAGGCCTGGTATCCGCCGGGCTCGACGTTCAAGACTGTCAACGCGCTCATTGGCCTCGACGAGGGGGTCATCACGCCCCAGTCCCGCTTCCCGTGCAACCACGGATATGCGGTGGGGTCGTTCCACCTCGGGTGCCACGGCCACGCGTCGCCGCTCGACCTCCGCCAGTCCATCCAGAACTCGTGCAACGCCTACTATTGCTACGTCCTCCGCAACCTGCTCGACAGCAAGAAGTTCGCCAGCGTGGGCGAGGGGCTCGACGTGTGGAAGGACCACCTCGTCCGCTTCGGGCTCGGCTACCGCCTCGGAATCGACATCGCCAACGAGAACCGCGGGTTCGTCCCCAACGCCCAATATTATGACAAGGCGCGCGGCAAGGGGTGGAAGTCGCTCAGCGTCGTCTCGCTCTCCATAGGCCAGGGAGAGCTGCTCCTGACGCCAATCCAGATGGCGAACGTGGCGGCCATAATAGCCAACAAGGGATGGTTCTTCACCCCCCACGTGGTCCACAAGGTGGCGGGCGGGGCCATAGACACCCTCTACACCACGCGCCGCGAGACCGGCATCGACACCGCCGCCTTCACCGTCGTGCAAGACGGCATGGAGATGGCCGTGTGGGGCGGGGCTGGCTCGACGGCCAGGGCCGCCCAGGTGCCGGGGGTCAGGGTCTGCGGCAAGACCGGCACTGCGCAGAACCCGCATGGGCGCGACCACTCCATCTTCATGGCTTTCGCCCCGCGCGAGGACCCGCAGATCGCCATATCCGTCTATGTCGAGAACGCGGGCTTCGGCGCCACGTGGGCCGCGCCCATAGCGAGCCTCATGATCGAGAAGTATATCAAGGGCGGGATAGACCCCAAGCGAAAGTGGACGGAGGACCGAATACTGGCCATGTCCACCATCAATCCGCAGGGCGGCGAGCCCGGGCGGCCCAAGCGCGAGGAGCCGGCCAAGCCCCGGCCGCAAAGCCCGGCGGAGGCGCCGCCGCGGACAAACAACACTACCGACGACGATGCTCAGCGACAATAGCTCCATGGCCTCATACCGAAAGGGGGTCGATTGGCCCACGGTGCTCCTCTACGTGATGCTAGTGGCTTTCGGGTGGTGCAACCTCTATGCCGCCAACTACAACCCCGAGGTCGGCGGACAGTTCTCGTTTGGCGCGGAATATTCCAAGCAGCTCTGCTGGATTGCCGTCTCGTTGGTCTGCGCCGGCGTCATCATGCTGTCCGACAGCAAGATATTCGTCGAGATGGCGTGGCCCGTCTACGTCGTGTCCCTCCTGCTCCTCACCGTCGTCCTCTTCGTGGGGCGCGAGGTCTATGGGGCCCGCTCGTGGCTCATGCTGGGCCCCGTGGCGTTCCAGCCCGCCGAGTTCACCAAGATAGGCACGGCGCTTGTCTTGGCGCGCCTCATGAGCCGCTACGGTTTCCGGTTCGAGGTGCGCTCCTACGCCGCGCTCTTCGGGGTCATCTTGGTGCCGGTGGCCTATATCTTGCTGCAGAACGACACCGGCTCGGCGCTCGTCTATTTCGTCTTCCTGCTGGCAATGTTCCGCGAGGGGATGTCGCCCCACGTCTTGATTGTCGGCGGGCTGTGCGTCGCCGCCGCCGTGGCGTCGCTCCTGCTCGACGCTACCCCCGTCATGCTCTTCGTCGTGGGGCTGTGGTTCATGGTCTTGCACGTCCTGATGGTCCGCCGTCAGCGCAAGTGGTTGGCTCTCACGGCACTGGGCGTCGGCTCTGTCGCGGCCGCCGCGGTGTGGCTCGTGGCTCGGTTCGCCCTCGGGGCCGTCGTCTCGGACGACGCCCTGATTCTGTCGGGCATGGCCGCGGCTTCGGCGTGCGTCGCCGTGCAGTTCGTGTCGTTGCGCCTCGGCGGGGTGTGGTGGGTCCTGGCCTACGTGTGGGTGGCCCTCGTCATGTCGTTCGCCACGGGCTACGTCTTCGACAATGTCCTTGGAGATCACCAGCGGACGCGCATCAATGTCCTCTTCGGCGTCGAGGACGACCCTCTCGGGGCCGGCTACAACGTCAACCAGAGCCTCATCGCCATAGGGTCTGGCGGGGTCTTGGGCAAGGGGTACCTGGGCGGCACTCAGACCAAGCTCGACTTCGTCCCCAAGCAGACCACGGACTTCATCTTCTGCACCGTGGGCGAGGAGTGGGGCTTCGTCGGCAGCGCGCTCCTCGTCTGCGTCTACGTCGTCTTCTTCTTGCGGATTCTCTCGCTCGCCGAGAGGCAGCACTCCGTCTTCTCGCGCGTCTATGGCTACTGTGTGGCGGGCGTCTTCTTCTTCCACTTCACCATCAATGTCTGCATGACCATCGGTCTGATGCCCGTCATCGGGATTCCGTTGCCGTTTTTCTCCTATGGGGGGTCGTCTTTGTGGGGGTTCTCGGTCATGCTCTTCATCTTCCTTAAGCTCGATACGGACCGCAACTTCCTCATCCGATGAAAAAGATACTGACCGATTTCTTCCGCGGGCTCCTCTACATTGTCCCCCTTGCGGCGACGGTCTACGTCGTCGTCAGCATGGTCAACCTCGCCGACTCCTTCTTCCCCGGCATCCCGCTCGTCGAGCGAGTCCCGGGCCTGGGCCTTGTCCTCGTCTTTATAATCATAACGCTTGTCGGGTGGCTTGGCGGCAAGGTCCTCACGCCGTCGATGGTCTCGCTCTTCGACCACACCCTGTCGCGCATCCCTTTCATCAAGCTCGTCTACACCTCGGTCCGCGACCTCATGAGGGCCTTTGTGGGCGAGAAGCGCAAGTTCGACAGGCCCGTCGTCGTGTCGCTCGATGCCGCCGGTCTCAACAACAGGCTCGGCTTCGTCACTCAGGACGACCTCGCCGCCCTGGGTCTTGTCGGCATGGTGGCGGTCTACGCGCCCTACCCATACAGCGTCATGGGCGACCTCATAGTGGTTCCCGCCGCCCAGGTGCGCCCCCTGGAGGGGGTCAACTCGGCCGAGCTTATGAAGCTGATTGTCTCGGGCGGGATATCGGGCAAGGACGACGCGAAAGATGTCGGGGCCGAGGGGGAGAAAAAATAGCTCCGCGCTATTGCGCGTCTCGTTTTTTGTCCATACTTTTGCAACGTCGAAAGACGACATGGGGGTATAGCTCAGTTGGCTAGAGCGTTTGAATGGCATTCAAAAGGTCGCGGGTTCGACTCCCGCTATCTCCACCACGCCCAAGGGGCGAGAGTCCTTTTCAGATTTCGAGTGGAATGATTTGCTACTTGCAACCACTATAAAAAAGTGCTAAAAAGCAGTCCTGCTTTTCCCTAGCAAATTTTCTTTCGCTCCATTCTCCCAGGGCCGGGAGTTCCGCAGTCTGCGTCGGTCTTCCCGCCGCGGCCTCCAGTCTCCCCTCTCGCATGCGCGCAAGCCCTGGCTGCGCGTCCTCGCGGTGCGCGGTGTGTGTGAAACCTCAATTGGCGGTTTGTGCGATTACGTCTGCGTTGGCGCGTCCGACGCCGGTAGTTGTCAATTGCCAGTTGTCAATTGTCAATTGCTAAATGGCTTATTTCTTCACGTCGGAGTCCGTCTCCGAGGGGCATCCCGACAAGGTTGCCGACCAGATTTCTGATGCCGTGCTCGACGCCCTGCTCATCCAGGACGAGGAGAGCAAGGTGGCGTGCGAGACGCTCGTGACCACGGGCCTTACCCTTGTGGCGGGCGAGCTGGGCACCAACGGCTACGTCTCGGTGCAAGACGTGGCGCGCCGCGTCATCGACACCATAGGATACAACAAGTCGGAGTATCAGTTCGACGCCAACTCGTGCGGCGTCCTCTCCGCCCTCCACGAGCAGAGCCGCGACATCAACCAGGGCGTCGTCCGCGAGCGCAAGGAGATGCAGGGCGCCGGCGACCAGGGCATGATGTTCGGCTACGCCTGCCGCGACACGCAGGAGTTCATGCCCCTGCCCATCTTCCTGGCCCACCGTCTCCTGGAGGAGCTGTCCGCCATACGCCGCGAGGGGAGGCAGATGACCTACCTCAGGCCCGACGCCAAGAGCCAGGTCACGATAGAGTACTCCGACGACAACCGCCCGCTGCGCATCGACACCATCGTCGTCTCAACCCAGCACGACGAGTTCGCCGCCGAGCGGGAGATGCTGGCCGTCATCGCCGCCGACGTGAGGGACATCCTCATCCCGCGCGTCAAGGCCACACTCCCGGCCGACATCGCCGCCCTCTTCGGCGCCGACATCCTGCTTCTCGACAACGCCACGGCCGGCTCCGCCGACGCGCGCGGCCGCCTCAAGCTCTTCGTCAACCCCACGGGCAAGTTCGTCATCGGCGGGCCGCATGGCGACACGGGCCTGACGGGGCGAAAAATAATTGTGGACACCTATGGGGGCAAGGCCTCGCACGGCGGCGGGGCTTTCTCCGGCAAGGACCCCTCCAAGGTCGACCGGTCGGGGGCCTACGCCGCGCGCCACGTGGCCAAGAACCTTGTGGCGGCCGGCGTCGCCGACGAGGTGCTTGTCGAGGTGGCCTACGCCATCGGAGTGGCGGAGCCGGTCGGCATCTTCGTCAACACCTACGGGACGTCGCGCGTGGGCCTCTCCGACGGGCAGATTGCGCAAAAGGTGGGGCAGATTTTCGACATGAGGCCCTACGCCATCATCGAGCGCTTCAAGCTCAAGAACCCCATCTACGAGCCCACGGCCTCCTACGGACACTTTGGCCGCAAGCCGGAGTGGCGCGACGTCTCCATCAAGGTCAACGGGCGGACCCTCTCCAAGAGGGTCGAGCTCTTCACGTGGGAGAAGCTCGACTACGTGGACCGCGTCCGCGAGGCTTTCGGGCTGTAGCGGCAGGCTGACGGCGGACAATGGCATAGTGGGAGGACGCGCGCCTCGCGCGTCCTTTCTTTTGCGCATAATTATGTGTACCTTTGCACCGCAAATCGTCAAGATGGAGGACAACGCGGAATACAGCATCCCTTTGAGGAGCCTGCCCAACGGCATCCACAGCTTCAGTTTCGACTGCGGCGACGACATCTTCAGCCGTGTCGACGACCCGCTTGCCGGCCACTGCCGTCTGCGGGTCGATGTCGAGGCGCGCAAGACCGACGAGATGCTCACGCTCGACTTCGACATCCGCGGCACGGTGGAGCAGCAGTGCGCCTTGTGCATGGAGCCTATGGACTATCCCATAGAGGACTGCGGCGAGCGCATCGTGGTCCGCCTCGGCAGCGCATGGCGCGAGGAGGACGACGACCTCTACGAGGTGGACGCCGCCGACGAGAGGCTCGACCTCTCGCAGTGGATATATGAGCAGGTCTGCGTCTGTCTTCCAATCCGTTGCGAGCACCCTCTCGACGACGACGGCAACCCCACCTGCGACCCGGCGATGCTTGCCGAGATTGACAAATATGTGGTCCGGGGCGAGGAGGACGCCGAGCGCAAGGCCCGCGAGGCGCAGGGCGGCGAGACGGACCCGCGCTGGGACGCCCTCAAAGCCTTGGGCGGCGAGCGGGACGAGAGTTAGAACCCAAATATTCATCATAACAACAAACAAGAAGAGATGGCACATCCTAAGCGAAACCATTCCAAGACACGCCGCGACAAGCGCAGGACGCACTACAAGGCCGTGGCCCCGACGCTCGGCGTCTGCTCCAACTGCGGCGCTACCGTCAAGCTCCACACCGTCTGCGGCGAGTGCGGCTACTACCGCGGCAAGCTGGCAATCGAGAAAGAGGTGACGGCTTAGCCTTGGCTGGCCCGTCAGCGCCGGAGGCGTGAGTCCCCCGGCGGCAATCCGCCCCGTCAGGCTCCGGCTTGGCGGGGCGGATTGTGTCTGCCCCCCCCGGTAGCAAAAAACTCGGCGTAGGGGCGTCTAGACGCCAAAATTCACTATCTTTACCAAAAAGGGCGGTGCCCATGGCCTGGCCGTCGCCAGGCAACCTGCATTGCCAAGCACATATTAATCGACAAGGCACGCAAGATGGACGACAGAGACTTTATGCGCGAGGCCATACGTTTGGCCCGGGCGAACGTGGCCGAGGGCGGTGGGCCCTTTGGGGCCGTGGTGGTCAAAGACGGCGTCGTTGTCGGCAGGGGCGTGAACCGCGTCACCACGAGCTGCGACCCCACGGCCCATGCCGAGGTGTGCGCGTTGCGCGACGCCGCCAAGACGCTTGGCGACTTCAACCTCGGAGGGGCGGTGGTCTACACCACGTGCGAGCCGTGTCCCATGTGCCTCGGGGCGATATATTGGGCTCGGGCGGCAAAGATTTTCTACGGCAGCACTCAGGCCGACGCCGCTCAGGCCGGCTTCGACGACTCGTTCATCTACAATCAGTTCGCCCTCCCCGCAAGCCGCAGGTCGATTCCTCAGGAGGCCCTCTTGCGGAGCGAGACGCTGCAGACTTTTGCCGACTGGGAGCAAAAGACGGACAAGACCCCTTATTAGCACCCCGCGTCCCTCCCCCCGCGCCCCTGGCGGTGAGAGACGCCAAACAACGCAAAAAGTTAACGATGCAAGTGACAGATGTCTCATGCGCCATAATCGTCCGCGAGGGCATGATTCTGGCGGCAAAGCGTAGCGACAGCGTGTCGCACAGCGGTCAGTGGGAGTTTCCTGGCGGCAGGCCCATGGACGGCGAGGACCCGCAGGAGTGCGTGGTGCGCAGGGTGCGCGAGGAGCTCAATGTCGAGGTCGAGGTGGCGGACCGGATTGTCCCCTACGAGGTGGCGTCCGGCAACGAGAAGCAATATAGAATCTTTCCTTTCGTGGCGCGCATTGTCGACGGCAGCTTCGAACTCAGCCACCACTCCAAGGCGGAGTGGTTCATGCCAATGCAGCTCATGAGCCTGGCATGGCCCGACACCGACCTGCCTATCATAGATGAGATTGTGGGGCGAATCTTCCGGAACGGGAGGATTGTGTAATTGACAATTTCCGGGTGTTTGCCGTTGTTGCTCCCAGGACGCCGCCGCCATATGGGGACGTGCGGCTCGTGCGCCCGCTTGCCCCCGCCGGTGGCCCAAAGCCCCAAAGGGGCGAAATAGGTTAGCCTAGGGCGTGAGCCCTAGGGAGGGACGTGGACACCCAAGGGGGCGCTGGCTCTATGACGTGGGTGTGGAGACACAAAACCGACAGGGACGCGCCTTTCCGTGCGTCCCTGTCGTCATATCCTCGTTATGGGAACTGTCAGTACACCTGCTTGCCGAGCTGGAGCAGCTTGGCTGTCACTTTGAGTCCGTTTTTCTCTATGTTGCCCTCGTGAATCTCGAAGCCCAGCTTGCCGCCGTCGGCCACGAACGAGATGCCGGCACCCTGCGCGCAATGGCCCTTCGAGCCGCTGACAATCATCACCTTGTTGCCTTTTTGGGCCGCCACTAGCGAACCCACCTGGCGGGACATCGACTCGCCGAGGAAGATGATGTCGCTCTTGGGCAGTCCGCCGGCCGTGGCGCTCTCGCCGACGGAGATGGAGCGGCCGCCAACCTGCTTGTTCGCCACGACGTTGCGCATCTCCGAATATAGGGCGTTGTCGCCGACGACCGTAATCACGAGCGGCTTGCTCGCGTCTTCGGCGGGCCACGACGTGTTGCGTGCGAAGTTTAGGATATAAAGAGCCTGAAACTTCGCCATTTGAGCCGAAGCCGCCTGACAAAGTGTCACGGTAAGAATTAGAAACAATAGTTTTCTCATCGACAGTTGCTGTTATAATTTTTTGTCCTGTTACGCTTGTTTGCCTTTTCTGGTTGCGCCATCTGCAACATTTTTGGGGGCGCAAACCGCAGTGAGCGTCTCGACCAATTCGGCGGTCTCGGCCTCCCACGTGAGCGAGGGGGCGAGGCGGAGCATGTTGCCCCTCCACCGCGCGAGCATTTCGGGGTGGCTCATGACCACCCGCACGGCCTCCGACAACTCTTTGGCAGTGAGGCTCTCTATGCACATCCCCACGTCCTCGCCATCGACAATCTTCTCAATCTCTGGCAAACGGCATGCCAAAATTGGCAATCCGGCCCCGATGAAGTCGAAGACGCGGTTGGGCAGGGCGTAGCGGTAGTTGAGGCAGAGGTCGCGGAGCATGACCAGGCCCAGGTCGGCGTCCGCCATGTATGCGGGGAGCCGCTCAAACGGCACGCGCCCGACGAACTCCACCCTGTCCGCCACTCCAACCCGCGCCGCCAGCTCGCGCGCCGCGCCAAGCACGTCGCCGTCGCCCACCACCACAAGTCGGCATTCCGGCAACCCTGCTAGCGCCTCTATGGCCTCCTCCACGCCGCGCCCGACGTTGACCGCGCCCTGGTAGAGGAGCGTGAAAGGACGCGGCAGCCGGCCGCCGCGCCGAGCCTCCGTCACGGTCTCCTGCCTGTCGCGCGCCGGGGCGTTGCGGACAACGAGGAAGCGGCGCCCATAGCGCCCTTGCAGGACTTCGGCAATGGGCCGGCACACGGTGACGCCAATGTCGTCAGGGCGGAGGCAAGGTACGCATAAATCTTGAATCCGCCACCACGTCCGCCGGACGAATGGCTTGTGGGCAATCTCCGGCACTTCGGGGAAGAGCTCGTGGCTGTCCCACACGAGGCGGAAGCCGCGGAGGCGCGCCGCGGCGAGGCAGCCCGGCAGGGTGTCGAGGTCGACGGAGACCACGAGCCCCTGCCGCTCCCCGAGGAGCAGACGCAGGAAGAGCCGCACGTTGAGTTCGAGATAGAACAGCGGCCCGCGCCATGCGAGCATGCGCATGTATTTTACGTGGCCTCCCCCGCGGCGTCCCTCCCGCGGGTGGCTGCGCCCCAGGAGCGTCACCGAGTAGCCCAGCGACGTGAGCGTCCGCCGCATCTTCTCCACGCGGTAGTCGGTGGCGAAGTTGCTCTGTGAGCATATCGTGGCGCGCCGGCGGTTCATAGTCTCCAGCTGTCGAAGCCCTCTATGTGGCGGAAGATGCCGTATACGTCCGTCAGGACGCCCGACGGCGAAAGATGGCGGTCGAAGAAGTCCTGCCCCAGGGCGCGGAACGCGTCGTGGGCCGTGGCCACCACGATCGCGTCATAGACGCCCCGCGGGGCGTCGAGGGGCGTGAACCCATAGAGGGCCCTGGCGTCGTCTTTCGCCGCCAGGGGGTCCACCACGTCCACCGCGCCGACGCTGTAGGCCCGGAACTCGTCGACGATGTCCGCCGCGCGGGTGTTGCGGATGTCCGCCACGTTGGCCTTGTACGTGAGGCCCAGGACGGCCACGCGGGCCGTCGAGGGGCAAGTGCCGTGGGCGAGCATCCGCTTGACTGTCTCTGCCGCCACGTGGCGCCCCATGCTGTCGTTGACGTAGCGCCCGCGGTTGATGATTTGCGTGTGGATGCCAAGGGCCTGGGCCTTGTAGTCGAGATAGTATGGGTCTATGCCTATGCAGTGCCCGCCGACGAGGCCGGGGTGGAACGGCAGGAAGTTCCACTTCGTCGAGGCGGCGCGCAAGACGTCGGCCGTCTCAATCCCCATCTTGCAGAAGATGAGCGACAGCTCGTTCATGAGGGCTATGTTGACGTCGCGCTGGGTGTTCTCTATTATCTTGGCCGCCTCGGCCACCCGGATGCTCTCGGCGCGGTGCACCGGGCGGGGCAGGACCGACTGGTAGGCGCGGGCCACGAGGTCGAGGGCCGCGGCGGTGCGCCCGGAGACAATCTTGCGGACCGTCGTGAGGGTGTGGACCCTGTCGCCGGGGTTGATGCGCTCCGGGCTGTAGCCCAGGAGGAAGTCCGAGTCGCACTTGAGGCCCGACTCCCGCTCCAAGATGGGGAGGCACTCCTCTTCGACGCAACCGGGGTAGACGGTGCTCTCGACCACCACGGTGTCGCCCTTTTTGATGTTGAGCGCCACCGTCGTGATGGCGTCTTTGAGGAGCGAGAGGTCGGGGCGTTTTGTGGAGTCGATGGGCGTCGGCACCGCCACGATGTGGAAGTTGGCCCGCCCGATGTCGCCCGGGGTCGTGGTGAACTCAATGTCGGCGTTGGCGAAGTCGCCGGCCGGCGTCGCCCCGGTGGGGTCTTCGCCGCGGCGCAGCGCCCCGACGCGGGCCGCCGAGAGGTCGAACCCCACCACGTGGTAGCGGCGCGCGAAAGCCAAGGCCACGGGCAGCCCGACGTAGCCCAGCCCGGTGACGGAGACGGAGAGGCCGTCGACAGTTCCTCTGTGGCTCATGGGACGTATTGAAGCCGGCCGCACGCCGAGTAGTCGCCGCGGCGCAGGGCGTATATCCTGTCGATTGTCGAGACCACCTCGAAGCCGTCGGCCCACGTGGCGGTGGGTGCCGCGCCGCGTAGCAGGACGTCGGCCGCGTTGGCGTAGACCATGGAGTGGTTGGCGGCCGAGCCCTTGTAGCACCCGTAGTCGTTGGGCGGGTTGGGCGGCGGCAGGGAGGGCATCGAATAGCCGTCGATGCGGCACACGGCAACGTCGCTCATGTATTGCCCGGCAACCTTGACGCAGCCCCGCGTCCCGACCAGGGTTATGGAGCTCTCAAGGTTCTCGCCCGGCACGGCCGTGGTGTAGTAGAACGTGCCCAGGGCCCCGTCGCGCCGGGTGCGGAGCAGGACTGTGCCGGTGTCCTCGAAGTCCGTCGTGGCGTGGTGGGCGAAGTCGGCGAAGTCCGCCGCCACGATGTCCACGGGGCCGACGAGCCAAAGCAATATGTCCAGGTAGTGGGAGAACTGCGTGTAGAGGACCCCGCCGTCGAGGTCGGCCGTGCCGTGCCACGAGCCGGGGCGGTAGTAGCGGTTGTCGCGGTTCCACAGGCAGCAGACGTTGACCGACGTGAGCCTGCCCAGAAGCCCGCCATGGACCACTCCGTGGAGCCACTCCGAGGCGGGGGTGTAGCGGTTCTGGAAGACGGTCAGGAGGAGCTTCCCCGACGCCCGCTCCGCCTCGCGGATGCGCAGGGCGTCGGCGCGGCTCAGCGCCATGGGCTTCTCCATCAAGACGTTGACACCCGCGGCGAGGCACTCCACGGCCATGTCGGCGTGGAACCCGTTCGGGGTGCAGATGGCGGCGATGTCGATGCCGGGCGTGGCGGCGAGCATTGCGGAGACCGAGGGGAAGAAAGGGACTCCCGCCGGGGCGCCGCACGCCGCGCCGGCCCTGACGTCCGCCACGGCGGCGAGCTCCATCTCCGGGTTGGCCTCTATCATGTCTATGTGCCGGTGCCCGATGTAGCCGCACCCCGCGACCGCCGCGCGGATCTTGCCGTCTCTCACTTGTTAGTCGATTCTTTGGTTGACGATTCTTACGCAATCCGCCGCGCCGGGTTCTCCGCCGTGCGTCCGCTCATATCTCTCGCCCGACTCCGGGCACGCGGCCGTCCCGTCGGCGTCGAAAGAGAGGGCGCACCCGCGCCGCGAGACCCACCCGGCGTGGCGGGCGGGGTTGCCGGCGACGAGCTCGAAGTCCGCCACATCGCGCGTCACGACGCTGCCGGCCCCAACCATGGCGTACCGCCCTATGCTGACGCCGCACACGATGGTGGCGTTGGCCCCTATCGTCGCGCCGCGGCTCACGCGGGTGGCCCGATACTCCGCCTTGCGCGAGACGAAGGCGCGCGGGCGGCGGACGTTGGTGAAGACCGCCGAGGGGCCGACGAAGACGTCGGCCTCAAGCGTCACGCCGTCGTAGACCGAGACGTTGTTCTGAATCCGGCACCCGTCGCCGACCACGGCCGTGGGCATCACCACGACGTTCTGCCCCAGCGAGCAGCCGCGCCCCACGCGGCAGCCCGACACGAGGTGGCAGAAGTGCCATACCACGGTGTCGTCGCCGACTTGGCATCCCTCGTCGACAACGGCCGTGGGGTGGATGGTGGCTCGGCTCATATCGCCGCGGCCTCCTCCAGGCGGTGGGCGCCAATCTTCCAGGCGTTGAGGGTGTCGGAGACGTAGGATATGTCGGCGGCCGAGAGCTCGGTGTGCATCGGGATGGAGAGCGCCTGGGCGGCGGCGGCGTCGGTGTGCGGCAGGTCCAGGCAATCCTCGCCGAAGACCGGCTGACGGTGGATGGGCTCGGGGTAGTAGACCATGGTCTCGATGCCCCTCCGGGTCATGAACCGGCGCACGTCGTCGCGGCAACCGTAGTTCACGCGGAGCGTGAACTGGTTGAACGTGTGGCCGTCGGCGTCGGCGGGGCAGACGAAGAAGTCGTTGCCCGCCAGGGCCCTGCGGTAGGCCAGCGCCGTGGCGCGGCGCCGGCTTATGAATTCGTCCAGGCGGCGCAGCTTGACGCGGAGGACGGCCGCCTGAATCTCGTCGAGGCGGCTGTTGAGGCCCACGCGGGTGCTGTGGTACTTCACCTCGGCTCCGTGCGATGCTATTGCGGCAATCTTGCGGGCCAGGGTGTCGGAGTTGGTGAACAGGGCGCCGCCGTCGCCCATGCCGCCGAGGTTTTTCGTCGGGAAGAAGGAGGTGCAGCCTATTGTCCCGACCGAGCAGGCCTTGCGCCGGCGCCCGCCCACGACTTGCTCCGAGCCGAGGGCCTGGGCGGCGTCCTCGACAATGTGGAGGCCGTGCCGCTCGGCAATGTCAACTATGGCGTCCATGGCCGCCATGCGCCCGAAGAGGTGCACGGGGAGCAACACCCGCGTCCGGGGCGTCACGAGGCGCTCTATGTGCCGGGGGTCGATGTTGAACGATGCCGGGTCGATGTCGGCGAATATGACCTTGAGGCCCAGGAGCTTGGCGGCTTCGGCCGCGGCTATGAAAGAGAACGAGGTGGTTATGACCTCGTCGCCGGGGCGCAGGTCGAGGGCCATGAGCGCTATCATGAGTGCCTCCGTCCCGTTCGCGCAAGTGCGGGCGTGGGCCACGCCGACGTACTCCGCCAACTCCTCCTCCAGGGCGTTGACCTCCGAGCCCCTTATGTACCTGCCCCCGCGCATCACGCGCGACACCGCCTCGTCTAGTTGCGCCCCTAGGCGACCGTGGACTGCGGCGAGGTCAGTCATGCCTACCTTCATTCTGTGTTGTTAAATATTTAACGGGGGGGGTAGGACTTGTTTTTCAATGCCCCCCAACACCGCGCTTCGCAAAATTAGGCAAAAAATGCCTTTTATGCCCCCAATGCCCCGGCGTCTCTTCGTTCGTTTGGCTTTTGAGGGTAAATCCGTGCCACTTTTGCTAACTTTGCCACTCGTCGGCGGGGGCTTCCGCCGCTTTGTTCAAACTAGCGAGCGTATATGAATTTTGTTGAAGAGCTCAAGTGGCGCGGGATGGTCCACTCCATGATGCCCGGCACGGAAGAGCAACTCCAGAAGGAGATGACGACAGCCTACGTGGGGATAGACCCCACCGCCGACTCTCTCCACATTGGCCACCTTGTCAGCATAATGCTCCTGCGCCACCTCCAGGCGGCGGGGCACAGGCCCATAGCCGTCGTGGGCGGGGCTACGGGCATGATTGGCGACCCCTCGATGAAGAGCGCCGAGCGCAACCTGCTCGACGAGCAGACGCTCAGCCACAACGTGGCCTGCATCAAGAAGCAGCTCGAGAGGTTTCTCGACTTCGGCTCCGACGCGCCCAACGCCGCGCTGCTGGTCAACAACTACGACTGGATGAAGGGCTACTCGTTCATCAACTTCATCCGCGACATCGGCAAGCACATCACCGTCAACTACATGATGGCCAAGGACTCCGTCAAGAAGCGGCTGAGCCAGGAGAGCCGCGAGGGGATGTCGTTCACCGAGTTCTCCTACCAGCTCATGCAGGGCTACGACTTCCTCTACCTCTACGAGAACCTCGGATGCAAGCTCCAGCTGGGCGGCTCCGACCAGTGGGGCAACATCACGACCGGCGCCGAGCTGATCCGCAGGACGACCGGCGGCGAGGCCTTCGGGCTTGTCTGCCCGCTCATCACCAAGGCCGACGGGGGCAAGTTCGGCAAGACCGAGAGTGGCAACATATGGCTCGACGCCGAGAAGACCAGCCCCTACAAGTTCTACCAGTTCTGGCTCAACACGTCCGACGCCGACGCCGAGCGCTACATCAAGATTTTCACCCTGCTGACGGTCGACGAGATTGGCGACCTGGTGGGGCGGCAGGCCCAGGACCCCGCCCTGCGGCCCCTGCAGAAGCGCCTCGCCGAGGAGATGACCGTCATGGTCCACGGCCGCGAGGCGCTCGACGCCGCCGTCGAGGCTTCGCAGATCCTCTTCGGCAAGGGCTCCACCGAGACGCTCCGCAAGATGGACGAGCGGACGTTCCTCTCCGTCTTCGAGGGGGTGCCGACGTTCGGCGTGCCGCGCTCGCTGATTGAGGGCGGGGTCGCCTTGGCGGACTTGCTCACGGCCCACGCGGCGGTCTTCACCTCGAAGAGCGAGCTTCGGCGCAATGTGGCGGGGCTGATGGTCAACAAGCAGAAGGTGGCGTCGCCCGACGACGTGGTCGACGCCTCGGCCCTGCTGGACGGCAAGTATGTCCTCATCCAAAAGGGCAAGAAGAACTTCTACATCCTCAAGGCTGAGGGGTAGCGCCCCGTCCCGGTCCTCCTCTAGGTAAAGAACATGGCATGCCGGTGGCGCGACGACGCCCCCGGCATCCTTTTTTTCACTCCCGCCCCAGGCGTTCGGTGCCCTGTAGGGGCGGTATGTGTCTGCCCGGTGCGTGGACCCCGGGGGGGGGGCGATGGTATCCGGAGTGCGGCGGCTAGGCGCTTGATATGCAACAAAAGGGGGGACGCACGATTTGTGCGTCCCCCCCCTTTTGTTGTCCCCAACGTCTCACGCTCCCTCTCCAACGTCCCACGCTTCCTCCCATGGGGCTCACGCCCTAGGCAGCCTTATGTCGCCCCTTTGGGGCTACGAGTGGGGTGTGCGCGGGGGTGACAACGGTCACATGCCCGGCAATTGTAAATTGTTAATTGTCAATTGCTAATATTCGTCCCAGCTCTTTATGGGCAGCTCCTCGGCCCCCATCTTGCAGAAGGCCTTGATGAACGCCCCGGCCAGGCGCGCGTTGGTGATGAGAGGCACGTTGAAGTCGATGGCGTCGCGCCGAATCTTGTATCCGTTGGCAAGCTCGTTGTGGGTGAGGTTCTTGGGGATGTTCACCACCAGGTCTATCTTCTTGTCGCGGATGTAGTCCACCACGTTGGGCTGGCGGTTCTCGTCGGGCCAGTAGAGCAGGGTGCTCTCGACGCCGTTCTCTTGCAGGTACTTCTGCGTGCCGTGCGTGGCGTAGATGTTATACCCCTTGGCCCGCAGGAGCTTGGCGGCGTCGAGCAGTTCGAGCTTGGCCCTGGCCCCGCCCGACGAGATGAGGATGTTCTTCTTCGGTATGCGGTAGCCCACCGAGAGCATCGACTCCAGGATGGCGTCGTCGAACGTGTCGCCGATGCATCCCACCTCGCCCGTCGACGACATGTCGACGCCCAGCACGGGGTCTGCCTTCTGAAGCCGCGCGAACGAGAACTGTGGCGCCTTGATGCCGACGTAGTCGATGTCGAAGAGGCTCTTCGACGGCTTGTCGACGGGCAGGCCCAGCATGACGCGTGTGGCGAGCTCGATGAGGTTGACCTTGAGGACCTTGCTCACAAAGGGGAACGAGCGCGAGGCGCGCAGGTTGACCTCGATGACCATTATCTCGTTGCTCTTGGCCATGAGCTGCATGTTGAACGGGCCGCTGATCTCCAGCGCCTTGGCGATCTTGCGCGCCACTTTCTTGATGCGCTTGACGGTCTCGACGTAGAGCTTCTGGGGCGGGAAGACTATGGTGGCGTCGCCGGAGTGGACGCCGGCGAACTCGACGTGCTCCGAGATGGCGTAGGCCACAATCTCGCCACCCTGAGCCACGGCGTCGAACTCTATCTCCTTGGCCTGCTCGATGAACTGCGAGACGACCACGGGGAACTCCTTGGAGACGTTGGCCGCCAGGTTGAGGAAGTAGCCTAGCTCCTCGCGGTTCGAGACGACGTTCATGGCCGCGCCGGAGAGGACGTAGCTGGGCCGCACCAGGACGGGGAAGCCCACCTCGTCGACGAAGCGGTATATGTCGTCGATGGTCGTCAGCTCGCTCCACCGCGGCTGGTCGATGCCAAGCTCGTCGAGCAGGCTGGAGAACTTGGAGCGGTTCTCGGCGCGGTCGATGTTGGTGGGCGACGTGCCGAGGATGGGGACGCCCTGGCGGTGGAGCTTCATGGCCAGGTTGTTCGGGATCTGGCCGCCCACCGAGACTATGACGCCGCGCGGGTTCTCAAGCTCTATGATGTCGAGGACCCGCTCCTCGGTGAGCTCGTCGAAGTAGAGGCGGTCGCAAACGTCGTAGTCCGTCGAGACGGTCTCCGGGTTGTAGTTTATCATGACGGCGCGGAGGCCCTGGCTGCGGATGGTGTTGATGGCGTTCACCGAGCACCAGTCGAACTCCACCGACGAGCCTATGCGGTAGGCCCCCGAGCCCAGGACGATGACAGAGCGGCGGTCGCCGACGTAGTGGACGTCGCTTTCCGTGCCGGAGTAGGTGAGGTAGAGGTAGTTGATCTGGGCCGGGAACTCGCCCGCCATGGTGTCTATCTGCTTCACCACCGGCACGATGCCGCGGCTCTTGCGCCACTGGCGCACCTCCAGGAGCTGCTCCTCCATCTTGCGGCTCGAGTCCTTGCCCACCAGGCGGGCCACCTGGAAGTCGCTGAAGCCGCACTGCTTGGCCTCCAGCAGCAGCCCGTCGGGGACTTCGCTCATGGCGTTGGCGGCCGTGAGCGAGCGGCGGATGGTGTCGATGTGGTGGAGCTTGTGGAGGAACCACTTGTCAATCTTCGTGATGTCGTGGATCTCGTCGACGGTCATGCCCGCCGCCATGGCCTCGCTTATGGCGAAGACGCGCTTGTCGGTGGGGTTCTCCAGCTCCTGGCGGATGTCGATGCCCTTGAGCGGCTGGTTGGCGCAGAAGCCGTGCATGCCCTGGCCCACCATGCGGAGGCCTTTCTGGATGACCTCCTCGAAGTTGCGCCCTATGGCCATGATTTCGCCCACCGACTTCATGCTCGAGCCTATCTGCTTCGAGACGCCGGCGAACTTGCCCAGGTCCCACCGGGGGATCTTGCACACTATGTAGTCCAGGGCCGGCTCGAAGAACGCCGGCGTGGTCTTGGTGACGGAGTTCTTCAGCTCCCACAGCCCATAGCCCAGCCCCAGCTTGGCGGCGACGAACGCCAGGGGGTAGCCAGTGGCCTTGGAGGCCAGGGCCGAGGAGCGGCTCAGGCGGGCGTTGATCTCGATGACGCGGTAGTCCTCCGACTGCGGGTCGAGGGCGTATTGCACGTTGCACTCGCCGACGATGCCGACGTGGCGCACAATCTTTATGGCAAGCTCGCGGAGCTTGTGGTACTCGCTGTTCGAGAGCGTCTGCGACGGGGCCACGACGATGCTCTCGCCCGTGTGGATGCCGAGGGGGTCGAAGTTCTCCATGTTGCAGACGGTGATGCAGTTGTCGTAGGCGTCGCGCACCACCTCATACTCCACCTCTTTCCACCCCTTGAGGCTCTCCTCGACCAGGATCTGGTTCGAGTAGGAGAGGGCGTTCTCGGCGCGGCGCGCCAGCTCGTCGCGGTTGGTGCAGAAGCCCGAGCCCATGCCGCCGAGGGTGTAGGCGGCGCGCACTATGATGGGGAAGCCTATCTTGTCCGACGCCGCCAGGGCCTCCTCGACGGTGTTCACCGCTATGCTGTGGGGGGTCTTGACGTCGATGCTCGCCAGCATGTTGGCGAATATCTCGCGGTCCTCGGTGTCGATGATGGCCTCGACGGGCGTGCCCAGGACCCTGACGCCATACCGCTCCAGGACGCCGCCCTTGTGCAGGGCCACGCCGCAGTTGAGGGCCGTCTGGCCGCCGAACGAGAGCAGGATGCCGTCGGGGCGCTCTTTCTTTATGACCTGCTCGACGAAGTAGGGCGTCACGGGCAGGAAGTATATCTTGTCCGCAATGTTCTCCGATGTCTGGATCGTCGCGATGTTCGGGTTGATGAGGACAGTGCGGATGCCCTCCTCTTTCAGTGCCTTGAGCGCCTGCGAGCCGGAGTAGTCGAACTCGCCGGCCTCGCCAATCTTCAGGGCGCCGGAGCCGAGGATGACCACTTTCCTTACTTCGTGTACCATTTGCTGTTTTGTGGTGTGTGATGAGATGCTGAGCCACGGTCGGTGTCCCGACCGCACAATCTTGGCAAAAGTACACAATTTTTCCGTCGCTCGTCTTCGCGGGCCGTGCGCCGCCGGCCTTTTGTCGTCGGTTTGTTTCCGCCTTGCGGTCGGAATGCCTCC
Organism: uncultured Marinilabiliaceae bacterium; assembly: GCA_964481855.1. Lineage (GTDB taxonomy): Bacteria > Bacteroidota > Bacteroidia > Bacteroidales > Marinilabiliaceae > W3P20-009. The sequence goes on along the minus strand of CAYZUH010000011.1, from coordinate 22,286 downwards.
TCGGCGCGGTCGGCCCGCGGTGGCGGCATGCTGAATTTTTATTAAAATCAACATGTTAAAAGTTCTGATATGTGTTGCAATGTCTTTAATGTGTGCTATATTTGCGCAACGAACAGGACGGAACGGTGCTTGCGCATGGCGGAACTCCTTGGAGCGGCATCCGCGGCTGCGGGCTTGGGGCGTCGGCGCTTGGCGACGGAGGGTGTCGCCCGTTCCGGGCTTCGGGGTTGTGAATAAATATTATTGTCGGACTTCTTCTGTCTCTTAACACTCTCTAAAGGATAGGGCATGACTGCTGAACGAACAGCGCGGGACGGCGCCTGCGCGACATTGGGACTACAAACTAACGCACGCAACAAAACAAATGAAAAATGAAAGATTTGACTTCTAGATTCATGGGAGGCCTCTTTGCGCTGCTCCTGCTCCTCGCCGCGGGGGGCGACGCCTGGGCGCAAAGCGGGCGGACCGTGTCGGGCACGGTGCTCGACACCCACGGGCAGCCCGTCGTGGGCGCGGCCATCGTCGAGCGGGGGACGACAAACGGCACCGTGGCCGACATCGACGGCAGGTTCTCGCTGGCGGTGACGGGCAATGCGCTCGTCGTCACCTTTATCGGCTATGAGAGCCAGACGCTGGACGTCGCGGGGCAGACGCAGGTGGCGGTGACGCTCCGCGAGGACAACGTCGAGCTTGCCGACGTTGTCGTGGTGGGCTACGGCGCCATGAAGCGCAGCGACGTGACGGGCTCGGTCGTCTCGGTGGGCGACGAAGCCATAAAGAAGTCCGTCGTCACGTCGGTCGACCAGGTTCTCCAGGGCCGCGCCGCGGGAGTCTCGATCCAGGCCAACTCCGGCCAGCCCGGCGCCTCGACCTCCATACGCATCCGCGGCGTCAACTCGCTCAACGCCAGCAACCAGCCGATTTTCGTCATCGACGGGGTGGTCATCGACGCCGCCACGAGCGACGAGAACAGCAACCCGCTCTCGAACATCAACCCGTCGGACATCGTCTCGATGGACGTCCTCAAAGACGCCTCGGCGACCGCCATCTACGGCAGCCGCGCCTCGAACGGCGTCATCATGATCACCACCAAGAAGGGCAAGAGCGGCGAGAGCACCATCACCTACGACGGCTACGCCGGATTTCAGGAGATGCCCGTGCAGCTCGACATGCTCAACCTCCGCGAATATGCCACGCTCCACAACGTCCGCTCGTCGATGAACATCGTCGACGCCAGCTCCGCCTTTGTCCGCCCGGAGCTTCTCGGCGAGGGGACGAACTGGCAGGACGAGCTGTTCCGCCGCGCCTTCATGCAGAGCCACAACGTCTCCGTCACGGGCGGCAACGACAAGACGACCTACGCCCTCAGCGGGGGATACCTCGACCAGGAGGGCATAGCCCTGGGGTCGAGCTTCAAGCGCGTCTCGTTCCGAGGCTCGGTGGACAGCCAGATCAAGAGCTTCTTGCGCGGCGGGGCCAACTTCAACTTCTCGGAGAGCAAGCAGGACGTCGGCACGGACAACGGCGTCATCATGAGCGCCCTCATGCAGCAGCCCACGGTGGCGGTCACGGACCCCGACGGCTCCTACGACGGCCCCGACGACGTCTGGATGCCCGACAACCCGGTGGGCCTGGCGGAGATTAAGACCAACTACAACAAGAAGGTCAACTTCCGATTCAGCGCCTACCTGGAGGCCGACATCGTCAAGGGGCTCAAGCTCCGCAGCGAGGTCTCGGCGGACTACAACTTCAACCGCTTCTACTACTACTGCCCCGACTACAAGTTCGGCATCAAGACGCAGGACACGCGCACCAGCCAGTGGACCAAGACCAACACTCGCTTCTGGTCGTGGCGCAACACGCTGACCTACGAGCGCACCCTCGACGACCTGCACAACATCAACGTCATGGTGGGGCAGGAGATGAGCCACAGCAACTACGAGACCCAATATGCAGCCGTGACGGGCTTCAAGACCAACTCCACGCCCGACATCTCCGCCGGCGACCAGAGCAAGAGCAGCGCCACGGGCTACATGAACGACAACTCCATTGCCTCGGCCTTCGGGCGCCTCTTCTACTCGTTCGACGACCGCTACCTGCTCACGGCCACAGTGCGCCGCGACGGCTCCAGCAAGTTCTCCGACGACAAGCGGTGGGGATGGTTCCCCTCGGCGGCCCTGGCCTGGAAGGTCTCCAACGAGGAGTTCCTCCGCGACAACGAGGTGCTGACCTCCGCCAAGCTCCGCCTGGGCTGGGGGCAGACGGGCAACCAGAACGTCTCCGACTGGGCCTACATGTCGCTCCTGGCGTTCAAGACCACCCCGTGGGGCGTGGGCGTCCTGACGGGCAACACCGCCAACAAGGAGTTGGAGTGGGAGACGACGGACTCCTACAATGTCGGCGTGGACCTCTCGTTCCTCTCGAACCGCATCGAGCTCATCGCCGACGGGTATTACAAGAAGACCCGCAACCTGCTGCTCCAGCTCCCGCTGCCCTCCTATCTCGGCTCGGCGGGCTACGGCGCCGCGTCGAACCCCTGGGGCAACGTCGGCTCGCTGGAGAACAAGGGCCTGGAGCTGACGCTCAACACGGTCAACATCGACAAGGGCGGGTTCTCGTGGCGCTCCAATGTGGTCTTCTCGCTCAACCGCAACAAGGTCAAGGAGATGGACACCGAGAGCTCGCAGATTGACAAGACCTACGCCGTGGGCTCGAGCACCTACACCGTCACCCGCACGACCGTGGGCCAGCCCATTGGCCAGTTCTGGGGCTACAAGGTCATAGGCCGCTTCGACAGCGCCGAGGACTTCTACTACCGCGACGCGGCGGGCAACGTGCGCCAGGTGGCCCTGCCGGAGGGCAACGCCATAGGCAAGAACGGCACCTACATTGGCGACTTCCGCTTTGCCGACCTCAACGGCGACGGCGTCATCAACAACGAGGACTGCACCTTTATCGGCAACCCCGAGCCCAAGTTCACTTGGGGCTTCGGCAACACGTTCTCCTGGAAAGGCCTCGACCTGACGGTCTTCTTCTCCGGCTCCTATGGCGGCGACGCCCTCAACTTCACCCGCTCGAGGATTGAGGACCCGCGCGTCAACAGCAACGTGCTCCGCAAGTGCCTCAACTACGCCCGCGTCGAGAAGATTGACGCCGACGGCTCGGACGACTTCCGCAACATGCGGGTCGTTGGCGGCGGCAGCCACCAGGCGGCAATCCAGGTCTCCGACGCCAACGGCAACTACACCCGCGTCTCCGACCTCTTCGTGGAGGATGCTTCGTACATCCGGCTGCAGAACGTGTCGCTCAGCTACACACTGCCGCGCAAGTGGATTGAGCCGGCGCGCCTCTCGAACGTCCGCGTCTACGCCAACGTGCAGAACCTCTACACCTGGACCAACTACGAGGGCATGGACCCCGAGATTGGCGCCATGTATGGCGACGCGCTCATGACGGGCTTCGACTACGGCCGCTACCCGAGCCCGCGCATCGTCACTTTCGGGCTCAGCGTGAGCTTCTAGCAGATTGACAATTCTAATGTGTAATACGATGAGAAACAAGATATTGCTCGGCGCGTTGGCGGTCGGCTCGCTCTCTTTGGCGGCGTGCGACGACTTCCTGACCTCCGAGAACACATACCAGGCCAACCAGGAGACCTTCTTCGACAGCGAGGAGGCCGTCGAGGCCGCCATCTACCCGCTCTACAACTACGTGTGGGCGAACTTCAACGAGAAGTTCTACTACGGCATTGGCGACGGGCGCGCCAACAACCTCACGGCGCGCTGGTCGGACTACATCTACCCCTACACCAACTTCACCGAGACGTCGCTCAGCCCGGGCCTTGAGGCCGCGTGGGGCTCGTTCTACTCGGTCGTGGCGCAGGCCAACTACGCCCTCGTCAACATCCGCGACAAGGCCACGGGCATCTCCGACGACTTCCGCCGTCAGGCCGTCGCCGAGTGCCGCTTCATGCGCGGGCTGGCCTATTGGTACCTCGGCTCGCTGTGGGGCAAGGCCATCATCTACGAGAACACGGCCGAGCAAATCGGCAACTCCGTCGTCCCGGCGCACAAGAGGGTGGACGTCATCGAGTTCGCCATCCGCGACTTGGAGTTTGCAGCCCGGTGGCTGCCCAAGACCGGGCCCGGGGCGGGGCGCGTCACGCGCTACTCCGCCATGGGGCTGCTCTCTCGCGTCTACCTCTCCATGGCCGGCCTGACCACCGAGGGGCGCTACAACGGGGGCAACGAGGCCACCGACTTCAACCGCGGCACGCGCAACCCCTACTACCTGGAGCTGGCGCGCAAGGCGGCCCTCAAGGTGGCGACGGACGGGCCCTATGAGATGCTCGACAACTATGGCGACCTCTTCGCCGTGGCCACGACGAACAACAACTCCGAGAGCGTCTTCCAGCTCCAGTGGCTCGCGGGGGCAACATCGGCCATAGGGGCGGGCTGCGCCAACCCCATGCCGGCGTTCTTCTCGTGGTCCACCATGGTGGGCGAGACCAACTGGGGCAACGCCACCTACGCCAGCTACGACCTGGTCCGGACCTACGACGTCAAGGACCGCATCCGCCGCCACGCCACCATTGCCACCGTCGGCGAGTTCTACCCGCACCTCAACACCAAGAACGGCGGCTACACATACAACGAGACCGAGACGGGCTACGCGGGCAAGTGCAACATCGTCAAGTGGGTCATCGGAAAGCTGGAGGACAACGGGCAGAGCTACCAGCAGAGCTCGGGCCTCAACACCTACATGATGCGACTGCCGGAGGTCTACCTCAACCTCGCCGAGGCCATCCTTGGCAACGACGACAAGACAAAGGACGCCACGGCGCTGCTATACTTCAACAAGGTGCGCTCCCGCGCCGGGATGCCGGAGGTCGCGAGCATCGACTACGACGCCATCCACTACGAGCGCCGCATCGAGATGGCGGGCGAGGGCCAGTATTGGTACGACCTGCTGCGCCGCTCCTACTACCGCCAGAGCGAGGTCGTCAACTACGTCAACAACCAGGACCGCAACGCTGGCTACGAGTGGGACGAGACCGAGAAGTGCCAGTATGCCAAGACAGGCGACGGCACGGGTGTGGCCGTGGCCGACGAGAGCCGACTGCTGATGCCCGTCTCCGACGTCGATGCCGGGCGCAACCACTACCTCAACGAGGCGCCCGTGGCGTTCTACACCGCCGAGACGCTCGCCCGGCGCGAGGTCGACGAGGAGACGCTTTTCGACTGACGGACGAAGGGCGCGCCGCCCCTCTGTTTGATACTGTGATATTGATAATGAACAATTTGTAAGCATGAAAGCATTGATATACGCCGCTGCGGCACTGTGCGTCGGTTTGGGCTTCGCATCCTGCGACGACGATGACGACGACTACTTCGACTCTGGCAACCAGGGGCGCCAGATCAGCGTCTCGCGGGTCTTCCTGGAGGACTGCGAGAGCAGCGTCCCCGACCGCGAGGTCTCCTTTGCCCGCGTCGGGCAGATGATTCGCCTGGAGGGCTCCGGCTTCTATGGGATGAAGAAGGTCTACATCAACGGCTACGACACATATTTCAACCGGGCCTACGTGTCAGACAACTCGATGCTCGTCACCATCAACGCCAAGACGCCCGTGACGGACGCCGAGGCCGAAGTGCGCGACAAGATTCGCCTCGTCAAGGACAAGACCGAGACGACGGTGGACTTCACCATCCGCGCCGCGAGCCCCTCCGTGTCGGGCATGAGCTGCACTCTGCCCACGGCCGGCGAGACGGTCGTTGTCTACGGCGAGAACCTCCACGAGGTCAAGAGCGTCACCCTGCCCGACGGGCAGGTCTTGACCGAGGGCCTGGCCAGCGACGACAAGGACGGCGAGTGGTTCTCGTTCGTCATGCCCGCCGCGTGCTCGGCCGGTGGCCATGTGTACTTCGAGGGAGCCAACGGGCAGGGCGCCACGCCGCCCTACTTCAACTACCTCAATGGCATGATTCTCAACTTCGACGGCACTGGCGTCCAAGGCTCGTGGGGCAGCTCGAACAAGGACGACGAGGGCAACATCAAGGCCGGAGTCTCGATGGTCTATCCGGAGGACTTGGTCGACGACCCCGCCCAGTCGGGCCGCGGCCTGTGCGCCCCCATCGTCCCCAAGCGTCTGCTCGACGAGGGCGGAGTGGCGTCGGGCAAGCCCCGCGCCACGGAGATCTGGACGGCGGGCAACGACGACGCCGCCGACGACTGGGCCCGCATGATGACCGCCGACGAGTTCATCACAGCCGAGACCCCGGCCGCCGAGCTGGCGTTCCAGTTCGACGTCTACGCCCCCGAGGCGTGGAGCGGCACGGGCTACGTTGAGGTCTTGCTCATCAACAACTACAACTTCGCCGGCATTGGGTCCGACGACGACCGCGACGGCAACTACACGGCGTTCTGCGTGCCCTGGGTCGAAGACGGCGAGGTCGTGCCGTTCAAGACCGAGGGCTGGCGCACGGTCACCATCCCGTTCTCCAGCATCACTGCCGAGGAGGTCAAGCCGTCGGTCTCCGGCGTCTTCGGCGGACTGTTCGACAAGACGTTCCAGGACATTGTCGACGCGCGCAACTCGGCGTCGTACCGCAACTTCGGCATGGGCTTCGTCAATACGGACTTCGAGATGGGCTCGTTGGAGGTCGTCTCCGAGAAGTTTACGGGGCCGAGCGTCTATGTGGACAACTGGCGAGTGGTCAACATCAAGGGCGTCACCATCTCCGACTACCCCGAACCAACAGACAATTAGCGGTTAGCAGTAACGGCTTAAAAACGTAACGGCATGAAAAGCAAGACGAAGACAATATACGCCTTGGCGGCGCTCGCCGCGCTCTGCGGGGCTTGCGACGACGACAAGATGGAGTGGGGCGCGCCCGACGGGCAGTTGCCGGTCTCCAAGTCCGACATTCCGCTCTCCATCCAGGAGCAACTCAACAACTACGGCTTCTTGCGCGACTATGTGGCTCAATATCAGAGCCGCGTGGGGTCGCAGTTCAAGATTGGCCTGGGCCTGGGGGCTGCGAACTACATTGGCTCCGAGGCCTACAGGAAGGTTGCCGACGAGAACTTCCAGATGTTCACCACGGGCAACGCCATGAAGATGGGCGTCATGGTCAAGAACGACGGCACAATAAACTTCGCCGACGTCGACGCGTTCCGCAACGCCGTCCCCGCCGACAAGGGCATCTATGGCCACAACTTCATTTGGCACACTCAGCAGCCGCTCACCTACCTCAAGAGCCTCATTGCGCCCGACATGAGGGTCGAGACCGACGGCGGGGTCGCCAACATCCTGCCCGCGGGCTCCTCGACGTTCGACGAGGGGACTTGCGGCTGGGAGTCGTGGGGCGACAACAAGAAGAGTAGCGGCGTGGTCGAGGGCGCGGGCGTGGACGGCTCGGCGTGCCTGGTCTTGGAGAACAACGGCGACGGACAGGCTTGGAAGGCGCAGTGCGCCTACACGTTCGACGGCCCGCTCTCCAAGGGCGTGACGTATGTAATCAAGTTCAAGGCCAAGGTGGCGGCTGGCTCGGGACAGCTACAGTTCCAATATCAGAACACGCCGACCTACGGAAGCCAGGGCGGCTACAACACTTTCGAGAACATCGGGACGGAGTGGGCCGACTGCCAGTTCGAGTTCGAGATTACTGACTTCGACGACGTGAACCGCATCATCCTCAACTTCGGAAAGATTGGCGGGACGTACTACGTTGACGACATCGAGTTTGGCGAGAAAGTCGAGGACCCGATGACCAACGTCGTCACGGGCGACAGCGGCGACTTCGAGGGCGGCACCAAGGGCTCGTGGGGCTCGTGGGGCAACAGCTCCACCTCCGCGGTGAGCGACAAGGGCAAGGGCCACGGCAGCGACTACTGCATGGTCCTCTCCAACCCCAGCAACGGTGGCGACTACTACGTGGCGCAGGCCGCCCTGACCCTCGACGGCCCGCTGACCGTCGGCGAGACCTACATCATCCAGTTCTACGCCAAGGCGGACCTTGCCGGGGCCTCGGTGCAGTTCGCCGTGCAAAACAGCGCGGACTACACCGGCGAGGGATACCGCACCATCGAGGTCGGCACCGACTGGACGCTCTGCGAGAAAGAGTACACCTGCTCCATGGAGAACATGAACCGGGTCCTCATCAACTTCGGCAAGTTCGCCACGACATTCTACATTGACGACGTGAAGTGGGGCGTGAAGAAGTCGGGGAACAAGGCCACCAAGATCACCTACACCCCGAAGACCGCCGAGCAGAAGAAGGCCATCCTCGACGAGGCCATGGAGAAGTGGGTCCGCGGCGTCTTCGAGCACTTCAACGGCGACGCCCGCTTCACGGCCTACGACGTCGTCAACGAGCCCATCAGCGACGACTGCCACTTCCGCGGCGTCCGCGAGGAGAACGGCAGCGTCTACTTCGGCGGCTCCTGGGAGGAGGACGACGTGACGAAGTACGACGCCGAGCCGACCGAGACGGCAACCGAGGGCCTCAACCTCAACTGGAGCAACGCCGCCGGCAACTGCCACTTCTATTGGGGATACTACATGGGCATGGACTACGCCCTGAGGGCCTTCCAGCTCGCCCGCCAATATGCCGACGCCAACGGCCTGACGGCGACGAAGCTCTTCGTCAACGACTACAACCTTGAGGCCAACCCCTCCAAGCTCGCCAAGCTCGTCGAGTTCGTCAACTGGATTGACAACGCCAACGGGGCGCCAATCGTCGACGGCATCGGGACGCAGATGCACGTCCAGAGCACCATTTCGCGCGAGGAGATAGACGCCATGTTCAAGGCCCTGGCCCAGACCGGCAAGATGGTCCGCGTCACCGAGCTCGACGTGGCCGTGGGCAGCGCCACGCCCGGCTCGTCGCAGCTGGAGCAGCAGGCCAAGACCTACCAGGACGTCTTCGAGAGCTACATTGAGAACGTCCCCGAGGCGCAGCGCTGCGGCATTACCATCTGGACGCTCTCCGACGCCGCCGACGAGCATGAGTATTGGCTCAATGGCGACGCCCCCAACCTCTTCGACGCTAACTACGCGCGCAAGTGGGCATACAAGGGAGTGGCCGACGCCATCGCCGGGCAAGACCTTGGGGCGGCCATGTCGGGCGACCTGTGGGACGACAAGAACTACGAGGACTTGAACGACCTGGAGGAGGAGGCCGAGTAGCCCTCCTCCAGCCTCCCAGGAGATTCTGTCGGGGTCGCACCGCCATTTTGTTGACGGGCGGCCCCGTCTGTTACAGACTTTTTAGCTATCTTTGGCTATTGTTATACGAACAGCGCAGAACAGATGTCCCGTCTCCCCCTCTCTTTACTCCTTGCGGCAACGTTGGCCGCGCATTGCGGGCCGTCCGCCGCGCAGTCGCTCCTGGTGGGGAGCGGAGCGGGGCGGCAGCTGAGCGTCGATGGTCGCCCTTTCATAATCCTGGGCGGTGAGCTTGGCAACTCGTCGGCCTCGTCCGAGGCCGACGTGGCGCGCATCTTCCCCAAGCTGGCGCGGATGGGGCTCAACACTGTCCTCGTCCCGGCCTATTGGGACTTGATGGAGCCCGCCGAGGGCGAGTTCGACTTCTCGCTCCCCGACGCCGCCGTGCGGCACGCCCGGGCCAACAACCTCAAGGTCGTGTTCCTGTGGTTCGGCGCATGGAAGAACTCCATGAGCTGCTACGCCCCGGAGTGGTTCAAGCGCGACTATGGCCGGTTCCCGCGGGCGCGGGCCGCGGGCGGCAAGCCGCTCGAGATTGCCAGCGCCTTTTCCGACAACGTCTTCAAGGCGGACTGCCGGGCCTTTGAGGCCCTGGTGAGCCACGTCGTGAAGACCGACACGTCGCATACCGTCATCATGTTCCAGGTCGAGAACGAGATTGGGATGTTGGAGAGCGCTCGCGACCACTCCGCCGACGCCTCGCGCCTCTTCCGCTCGGCCGTCCCCAAGCGTCTGACAAGCTATCTGGCGGAGAACCGCGGCTCGCTCCACCCCGACCTGCGCTCGCGCTGGGAGGCCAACGGGGCGCGGACGTCCGGCACGTGGGAGCAGCTCTTCGGCCCCGACGACTATGGGCAGGAGATTTTCATGGCCTACCACTACGCCCTCTATGTGGGCAAAATGGCCGACGCTGCGCGGCGCCACACCTCGATGCCCCTCTACGTCAATGCCGCCATGAACAGCCGTGGCCGTCGGCCGGGGCAATATCCGTCGGCCGGGCCGTTGGCGCACCTCGTCGACATATGGCGGTGCGGGGCCCCGGCGGTGGACTTCTTCTCGCCCGACATCTACGACTCGGGCTTTGCCTCGTGGGCTTCGCGCTACGCCGTGTGCGGCAACGTCCTCTTCATCCCCGAGATGCGGCTCTCCGACGACAACGGGGCGCAGGCGTTCTACGCCGTCGGCGAGCACCGGGCCATCGGCGTAAGCCCTTTCTCGATTGAGCATGGGAGCGAAGCCGGCAAGCTAGGCAAGGCATACGACGCTCTTCGCAGGCTTACGCCCCTGTTGTCTAGAGACCATGAGCGGCATGGGATGCTGTTCGAGACGGCGGAGCAGGAGCAGGTGTGGAGCGAGGACGGTCTGCGCATCGCGGCGCGCCACTTCTTCACCCTCCCGTGGGACAGCCGCGCCACCGACGGCTCGGCGTGGCCCGCCGCCGGGGCGGTGCTGATTCGCCTGGCTCCGATGGAGTACGTCTTGGCGGGGACGGGCGTCGTCCTCACGTTCCAAGGCGAGGGCGAGGTGGCCGCCGACGCCAAGGCGCAGGCAGCGCTCGGCGAGGACGGCTTCGCCGCCAGCGGCTCCCGGGGGCGCGTGGACGCTGCGCCGCGGTGGACGGCCGGTAGCCGCGTCGGCATTGTGAGTGTCGACGAGGTGGAGCCACAGCCCGACGGCTCGTTGCGGCGAGTCCGCCGTCTCAATGGCGACGAGGACCACCAGGGGCGCCATGTGCGCATAGGGGTGGACAATTTCCAGATTCTTCATGTCAAACTCTATCAATACAAATGATTGATTTAGCGGGAAACAGCATTGCGCGCCGCGCCGTCGGGCTTCTCTGCACGTTGGCGGCGCTGCTCGCGTCGCAAGATGCGGCCGCGCAGCGGCAGTTCGACATAATCAGGGGCGGGCGGCCCGCCGAGTTGTGCGTCTCGCCCGCGGCGGACAAGGGCGTGGTCAGGGCCGTGAACAGCCTGGCGGCGGACATCGAGGCTGTGTGCGGCATCCGCCCGGCCGTCGTCAACCGCATCGACGCCTCCCGCCCGCAGGTCGTCGTCGGGCAGCTTGGCGACGAGATGTTTGCTGCTTCGGGCGTCGACGCGTCGCTTCTGCGCGACTCGGCCGAGAAGCACCTGCTTGTCGTCGAGCCGGGGCGCGTCGTCGTGGCCGGGGCCGACAAGCGCGGGACGATATATGGCGTCTACACGCTCAGCGAGAGGCTCGGCGTCTCGCCGTGGGCGTGGTGGGCCGACGTGCCCGTGGCCAGGAGGAGCGACGTGTCACTGCCGGTCGGTACGTCGACAATGGGCTGCCCCAAGGTCAGGTGGCGCGGCATCTTCATCAACGACGAGTGGCCGTCGTTCGGATGGTGGTGCGCCACGAAGTTCGGGGGCATGAACTCCAAGGCCTACGAGAAGGTGTTCGAGCTTCTCCTGCGCCTCAAGGCCAACTTCATGTGGCCGGCAATGTGGGCCTCGGCGTTCTTCGACGACGACCCCGCCAACGGCCCCCTGGCCAACGAGATGGGAATAGTCATGGGGACGTCGCACCACGAACCCATGAACCTGGCTCAGCAAGACTGGAAGCGACGCGGCACCGGCGCGTGGAACTACAAGACCAACGCCGCCGGGCTGGAGAAGTTCTGGCGCACGGGCATCGAGCGCAGCAAGGATTGGGAGACTGTGGTCACTGTCGGGATGCGCGGCGACGGCGACGAGCCCATGGGCGCCAGCACCGAGATTGACCTGCTCACAAGAATCGTGAAGCGCCAGCGCAAGATTATTGCCGACGTGACGGGCAAGAAGGCCAGCGAGACGCCCCAGGTCTGGGCGCTCTACAAGGAGGTGATGGACTATTACGAGAAGGGCATGAAAGTCCCCGACGACGTGACCCTCCTGCTCTGCGACGACAATTGGGGCAACGTCCGCCGCCTGCCCGACCTGGGCGCCAAGCCGCGCAAGGGTGGCTACGGGATGTACTACCACGTCGATTACGTCGGCGATCCGCGCAACTACAAGTGGCTCAACGTCAGCCAGGTCGAGAGGATTTGGGAGCAGATGACGCTCTGCCACCGTCACGGTGTGGACAGGCTGTGGGTCCTCAACGTCGGCGACCTCAAGCCCATGGAGTACCCCATCCAGTTCTTCCTCGACCTGGCGTGGAACCCCGACGCCGTCAAGGCGGAGGACATCGGCCGCCACACCGTGGACTTCTGCAAGACGCAGTTCGGCGCCGAGCACGCCGAGGAGATTGCCGGCATGATTGCCCGCTACACCAAGTTCAACAGCCGCCGGACGCCGGAGATGCTCGACGACAAGACTTTCAGCCTCGACAACTACGACGAGTGGAGGCGTGTGCGCGACGAATATCGCGAGCTGGAGGCCGACGCCATGCGCATGGCCTATCTGCTGCCCCGCGAGGCGGACGACGCTTTCGACCAGTTGGTCTTGTTCCCCATAGCGGCGTGCGCCAACCTCTACGACCTCTACTACTCCGTGGCTGTCAACAAGAGCCTTGCCGCCAAGGGCGACCCCGAAGCCAACGTGTGGGCCGACCGGGCCAAGAGGCTCTACGAGCGAGACTCGCTGCTCACCCGCCACTACAACCATGACATTGCCAGGGGCAAGTGGAACCACATGATGGACCAGACCCACATTGGCTACACCTATTGGCAGCAGCCCGAGACGCAAGTGATGCCGGCCGTGTCCTACGTCGCCACGCCCCCCGCCGTGGGGACCCGCCTTTTCGCGGAGTCCGACGGGTGCGTCTCGATGGAGGCCGACAAGCCATCGCGCCGTAGCGGCGACTGGACGGTCGTCCCCAACCTGGGGCGCACGGGGTCGGCGATAACGGCTCGCGCGGTGTCGGCGGAGACCTGGCTGGAATATGACGTGGAGCTGACCTCGACGGCGGCCCCCACGCTCCATATGGTCTTGTCCCCCACGCTCAACTATGGCGGCAGGGGGCACAGGGTGGCCGTCTCGGTTGACGGCGGGGCGGAGGCTGTGGTCGACGTCCACGGCCTCGACGGCGACGGCAAGGCGCTCAACGCCTCGATGGGCGAAGACTGGGTGGCGGTCAACGGCTCGCTCGACGAGGAGACCTGGCGACGGTGGGTGGGCGACCATGCCATAGTCGCCACCCGGGGGCTTGGCAAGGTCGGGCCGGGCCGGCACACCGTGCGCATCCGCCCGATGGACGGCGCAATGGTTTTTCAGAAAATCATGGTGGACATGGGCGGGCTTCGTCCGTCATACCTGGGCGCGCCGCCGACGCCGGTGCGCCTAGTCGCAGAGTGAAGAACAGTTTTGCAAGAATATTCACAAAAATCACTGAGCTATGGATAGCGTAAAGAGAGTCTTCGTTGCGTTGGCGGCCGTGTCGCTGACGTGCGCCGGGGCGGCGGCCAAGGTGACGCCCTCGGCATGGGTGTCGGCGGGCATGGTGCTCCAGCGCGGGCAGGAGGTGCGGCTCACGGGCCTTGCCGACGCGGGCGAGACCGTCGTGGCCCGCTTCGTCGGCGTGGTGCCCATGGCCGCCGACGGCAGGAGGGTCAAGGGGGAGTTCGCGGCCGTGGCGGGCGGCGACGGACGGTGGAGTGTGACGCTGCCGTCCATGCGGGATGGCGGCCCATACGTCTTGTCGGTCGGAGAGGCCGAGATTCCCGATGTCATGGTCGGCGACGTCTACCTGTGCTCCGGGCAGAGCAACATGGAACTGCCCGTCGGCCGGGTCATGGACAAGTACGCCATGGAGCTGAAAGGCACTGTCAACAACAAGGTGCGCATGCTCCACGTCGGCTTGGAGACAAGATATGACGGCGCGGCCCCCGACGTCAGGACCGACGGGTGGAAGCCCCTCAACTTCGACAACGCGCAGGACTTCTCGGCCCTCGCCTACTTCTTCGCCCGCGAGATGCAGGCGGCCACCGGTGTGGCGGTGGGCGTAGTCGAGGCCGCTGTCGGCGGGTCGCCCATCGAGGCGTGGATGAGTCGCAAGGCGTTGGAGGACGGGGGCTTCGGCATGGCCGTGAGCCAACTCGACGTCAACTCCGACGCCGACTACCGCCGCGCCGTCGAGGACTACGGCAAGACCGTCGGCGACCGGTGGGAGGCCACCCTTGCCGCCGCCGAGGGCGCCCTGGCGCAAGACTGGACGGCGGCGGGCTACGACGACTCCGGATGGGAGACGGTCGACGCCGTCGGCGGCTCGTGGGGGGCCGACGGCGCCCGAGCGCTCAACGGCGCGCACTGGTTCCGCAAGTCGTTCACTCTGTCGGCAAGCCAGGCCGTCTTGCCCGCCACGCTGAGGCTCGGCGCCCTTGTCGATGCCGACGAGGCGTGGGTCAACGGGGTCAAGGTGGGGCAGACCTACTACCAGTATCCGCCGCGCATCTACGACATCCCCGACGGCGTCCTCCGCGAGGGTCGCAACGTCGTGGCCGTGCGGCTCGTCAGCCAAAACGGCGTCCCGCAGTTTGTCGGCGACAAATACAGGGGCATCTTCTTGGGCGGGAACAGGTGGCTGTGCGGCCGCAACGTGGCCCAGGTGGACTTCGACAACGCGTGGTCGCACCGCTACGCCGTGGCCATGCCGCCCAAGAGCGGCATCCCGTTCTTCTACTACACCCCGACCGTCCTCTACAACGCCATGGTCGCCCCGCTGGGGGGCATGGGCCTGGCCGGCGTCGTGTGGTACCAGGGCGAGAGCAATGTGGGCCGCGAGGGGGAGTATCGTCGGCTGCTTGGCGGCATGATGGCCGATTGGCGGCGGACATTCGGCCAGGCCGACCTCGACTTTGTCATTGTCGGCCTGGCCGACTTCGAGAAGCCCGTCACGCCGTGGTGGAGGGCGTTGCAGGCCGTGCAGCGCGAGGTGGCGGAGGCCGACCCGCACGCGGGCTTCGCCAAGGCTGAGGACCTGGGCGAGTGGAACGACGTGCACCCCCTCGACAAGAAAGGGGTCGCGATAAGGGCCGCCGCGCAGATGAAGACGCTCCGCAAGGCCAAGGGTAACCAAGTAACATCTTCTTTGCATCATGGGCAATAGCTCCAACGGCTTCTACAAGCTCGGCTGGCTTCAGCGGATAGGCTTTGGCTCTGGCGATTTGGCGCAGAACCTCATCTACCAGACCATAAGCATGTACCTGCTCTTCTTCTACACCAACGTCTATGGGCTCGACCCCGGCGTGGCGGCGTTCATGTTCCTTGTAGTGAGGCTCATCGACGTCTTGTGGGACCCCCTCGTCGGCACCTTTGTCGACAAGCGGAGCCTCAGGCTCGGCAAGTACCGCTCCTACCTCGTCTTGGGCGGCATCCCGCTCACGGCGTTCGCCGTCCTCTGCTTCTGGGACGGCTTCCACGGGTCGGTGGCCTACGCCTATTTCACCTATGTGGGCATGTCGATGTGCTACACTCTCATCAACGTCCCCTATGGCGCCCTCAACGCCTCGCTGACCCGCGACACCGACGAGATTACCGTCCTCACCTCCGTGCGGATGTTCATGGCCAACGTCGGCGGGCTGCTCGTGGCGTCGGGCATACCCGTCCTCGTGGCGCATATGTCGCCCGACGGCCGCACCAACACTCCCGAGAGCGCCGGGGCGTGGTTCCTGACCATGGCGGCCTACTCGCTGTCGGGGCTGGCTCTGCTCGTCTTCTGCTTCTCGCAGTGCCGCGAGAGGGTGGTCATGGACCGGAGCGAGGCCGCCAACGTCAAGGTCTCCGACCTGTGGATGGAGTTCGTCCACAACAGGCCGCTGCGCGTCATAGCGTTGTTCTTCATCACGGCTTTCGCCATGATGTCGGTGGGCAACTCGGCGGGGTCCTACTACATGGTCTACAACGTCCATGCCGAGGAGTACATGTCGCTCTTCATGGGGCTGGGTTCCGTCCCGGCGTTCATCTTCATGCCCCTCGTGCCGGCAATCAAGAGGCTTGTGGGCAAGAAGAACATGTTCTACATCTTCCTCTCCGTCGCCATAGTGGGCATGGGCGTCCTCTACGCCGTCTCGATGATTGAGGAGCTTCGCGGGCAGATATGGCTCATCATGGTGGCGCAGTTTGTCAAGTCTACGGGCGTCATAGTCGCCACGGGCTATATGTGGGCCCTCGTCCCCGAGGTCATCTCCTACGGCGAGTGGAAGAGCGGCAAGCGCATTGCCGGCATCGTCAACGCCCTGACGGGCATCTTCTTCAAGGCCGGCATGGCGTTGGGCGGCGTGGTCCCCGGGCTTGTCTTGGCTTTCGTGGGCTTCGACGGCAAGAACGCCGAGTTCCAGTCGCCCATGGCGGAGCAGGGCATCTTGTGGCTCGTGTGCGTCATTCCCGCCGCCCTGCTTGTCGTGGCGATGCTCATCATCTCGCGCTACGAGCTTGAGGACGACGTGGTGGACAAGATAAACGCCGAGATTGAGCTAAGGGCGAAACAACAGAATTAAAGACATCAGGTTATGAGACCATACTTCCCCCTCTTCATCCCGTTGGCCGCCGCGGCCGCGCTGACCTCGTGCGGCCCGGCGTCGGCCCCAGGTGCCTGCCGGTCGCTGAAAGACGCCGTGGGCGACCGTTTCACAGTTGGCGCGGCGGTCGTCACCCGGCAGATGACGGGCGAGGACTCCGTCGGCGCCGCGGTTCTCCGCCGCCACTTCAATTCCGTCGTCGACGAGAACCGAATGAAGTGTGAGACAATCCACCCGTTTGAGGATGTCTACAACTTCGCCGGCGGAGACAGCATTGCGCAGTTCGCCGAGGAGAACCATATGGAGCTCATCGGCCACTGCCTCGTCTGGCACTCGCAGTGCGCCCCGTGGTTCTTCGTCGACTCGGCGGGGCGCGACGTCTCGGCCGACGTCTTGCGGCAGCGCATCCGCGAACACATCTTCACCGTCGTCGGCCGCTACCGCGGAAGGGTCAAAGGGTGGGACGTCTGCAACGAGGTCATCGTCGAGGACGGCTCGTTTCGCGACAGCCCGCTCTACCGGATCATGGGGCCCGAGTTCATCTACGCGTCGTTGCAGTATGCCCACGAGGCCGACCCCGACGCCGAGCTCTACCTCAACGACTACGGCATGAGCGTCGCCGGGCGTCGCGACGGCTACTTGGCCCTCATCGACTCCGTCCGGGCGCGGGGGCTGCGCCTCGACGGCATAGGGATGCAGGGCCACATGGGCATGGACTACCCGTCGCTGGGCGAGTTCGAGAAGAGCCTCGTGGCGTTCGCCTCCAAGGGCGTCAAGGTGATGGTGACGGAGTGGGACATGAGCGCGTTGCCCACCGTCTCGCAGTCCGCCAATGTCTCCGACACCGTGGCTTCCGCCCAAGACCCCTATCCGGCAGCCCTGCCCGACAGCGTGGCGCGGGTGTGGAACGCGCGGATGTCCGCCTTTTGGGACTTGTTCCTGCGCCACTCCGACAAGATTTCGCGCGTCACGGCTTGGGGCGTGACCGACGCCAACTCATGGAAGAACGACTTCCCCGTCGTCGGCCGTCACGACTACCCTCTGCTCTTCGACCGTGGGGGGCGGCCCAAGCCGTTCCTGCGCGACTTCCTCGAAGGGCGGGATGGCGAGTGACTATCCGGTCAACGGCTGGCCAATCTGCCGTCAATTGTTAATTGTCGATTCATATATTGTTAATTGATGAAGCGTTATCTATTCCCGGCCGACTATATGGCCGACCCCTCCGTCCACGTGTGGGACGGGAAGCTCTACATCTACCCCTCGCACGATTGGGAGAGCGGCGTGCCGGAGAACGACAACGGCGACCACTTCAACATGAAGGACTACCACGTCCTCTCCATCGACGGCGACCCCATGACGGCCCCCGTCGTGGACCACGGCGTGGCTCTGCGCGTCGAGGACATCCCATGGGCGGGGCGCCAGCTGTGGGACTGCGACGTGGCCCGCAAGGACGGCAAATACTATATGTATTTCCCGCTCAAGGACCGCAACGACATCTTCCGCATGGGCGTGGCCGTTGCCGACCGCCCCGAGGGGCCGTTCCGCCCAGAGCCGGACCCCGTCCGCGGGAGCTACAGCATAGACTATTGCGTCTTTGAGGACTCGGGGCGCCACTACGTCTATTTCGGCGGAATATGGGGCGGCCAGCTCCAACGCTACCGCGGCAACAAGGCGTTGGAGAGCGCCGTTTTGCCCGCTGGCGACGAGCCCGCGCTTTGCCCCAAGGTGACGACGCTGGCCGCCGACATGCTCCAGTTCGCGCAGGAGCCTGCGGACATCCTAATTGTCGACTCCGAGGGCAAGCCGCTCCGCGCCGACGACCCGCACCGGTTCTTCGAGGCGTCGTGGGTGCACAAGCGCGGTGGCAAATACTATTTCTCCTACTCCACCGGCGACACCCATTTGCTCTGCTATGCCGTCGGCGACAGCCCCATGGGCCCGTTCGCCTACCGCGGCGTGATTCTCACGCCCGTCGTGGGGTGGACCACGCACCACTGCATTGTGGAGCATGGCGGCAAGTGGTACCTCTTCCACCACGACAGCGTCCCGTCGGGCGGGCGCACGTGGCTCCGCAGCCTCAAGGTGTGCGAGTTGGAGTATGACGCCAATGGCGACATCCGCACCATAGAGGGCGTGGACTGAGGCCGCAAGGTTAATATTAACAGCCGTCCCGACGCTCCAATGCCGCCCCAGGGATACCAAAAGCAAAAAAACAGCAGAGGCTGCGCTCGCCGAATGAATATTTATTGCTACCTTGGCTCTCGATTTCTGGGGTGGACTCGCATACACGCCGGGATTTCGTAGCATTGCTTGGTCTAAAGCACAACGAAAACTTATGGAAGTCAAAAAATCGCCCAAAGCCGACTTGGAGGGGAAGAAGCTCATCTTCTCTGAGATTGGTCTGGTCCTGGCTCTCGGCCTCACCTTGGCGGCTTTCGAATGGACATCGGAAGACGTCACGGTGCAGAACCTCGAGGTCCAGCAGGAGGAGGTGGTCGAGGAGGAGATGGTCCCAATCACCACCCAAGACCAGATTAAACCGCCGCCACCGCCGCCGCCTCCGCCACCAGTGGCCGACGCCCTCACCATTGTCGACAACGAGACCGAAATCAACGAGGAGTTCGAGCTCAACGACACCGAGGCCGACGACAACACCGAGTTCGAGATCCGCGACTTGGAGCCCACCGTGGTCGAGGAGGAGGAGCCCGCCGAGCAGGAGGTCTTCATCATCGTCGAGCAGATGCCGCTCTTCCCGGGCGGCGAGGAGGCTCTGCGCAAGTATCTTGCCACGGAGGTGAAGTATCCCGTCATTGCTCAGGAGAACGGCATCCAGGGCCGCGTCTTCGTCAAGTTCGTCATCATGCCCGACGGCTCGGTGTCGAACGTCGAGGTGGCGCGTCCTTTCGACCCCAACCTCGACAAGGAGGCCGTCCGCGTCGTCAAGTCCATGCCTAAATGGACCCCTGGCAAGCAGCGCGGCAAGGCCGTCCGCGTCTCCTACACGGTGCCTATCAACTTCGTGTTGCAGTAGGTTTTTGGGGCATGGGGCCTCTGCGAGGGGCTCTCGTGCCGCAGGCTTGAGAATCAAGGCGCGCCGCAAGTCAATGCGGCGCGCCTTTGCTTTTTGCGCCAGGTGGCATGCCCCGAAGATTTCGCCCGCCGCAGTCTACCTTACGTGTTTGAATAGTAACTTTGCGGCTCGAACATTCACCGAAAAAGAATAAGATGGAAGTCATCAGTGCCATCGCGGAGCTGAAGCGCCGCGTAGGCGAAGCCCGGCAGGCGGGGCGCACCGTCGGCCTTGTGCCGACCATGGGCGCCCTCCATGCCGGACATCTCTCGCTTGTCGACAGGGCATGCCGCGAGTGCGATTTTGTCGTTGTGAGCATCTTTGTCAACCCCACGCAGTTCAACAACCCCGACGACTTGCGCACCTATCCGCGCACCCTCGACTCTGACGTCGCGCTCCTGGGGGGGCGGACCCGCGCCGACGTGGCCTTTGCGCCGACCGTGGCGGAGGTCTACCCGCGGCCCGACGACAGGGTGTTCCGGCTCGGGCCCGTGGCGGAGGTCATGGAGGGGCCGCGCCGCCCGGGGCACTTCAACGGGGTCTGCCAAATTGTCTCGAAGCTCTTCGCCTACGTCTCGCCCGACAAGGCCTTTTTCGGCGAGAAAGACTTCCAGCAGATTGCCGTAATCCGCGAGATGGTGCGCCTGTGCGACTTCAAGGTCGACATCGTGGCCTGCCCCATTGTCCGCGAGGCCGACGGCTTGGCGTTGAGTTCGCGCAACACGTTGCTCACGCCGAGGCACAGGGCCGCGGCGCCGCTCATCCACAAGGTGCTGGAGGAGTCGCGGGCCAGGAGGGGCGAGATGTCCCCGGCTCGGCTGACGGAGTGGGTAGTGGGGCGGATTGACGCCTCGGAGCTCCTCGCGGTGGAATATTTCGAGATTGTCGACGCCCAATCCCTGCGGCCCGTCAGCGATTGGGCGGAGACGGACGCGCCGGTGGGGTGCGTCACGGTGCAGGCGGGCGACGTGCGCCTCATCGACAACATCATCTACTGACAACAACAACCCTTGGAGCCATGTTCATTACACTCATGAAATCGAAAATCCACAACGTCACGGTCACACAGGCGGACCTCAACTATGTGGGCAGCATAACCATAGACCAGGACTTGATGGACGCGGCCGGCATCGTGCCGGGCGAGAAAGTCCAGGTGGTGGACAACAACAACGGCGAGCGGTTGGAGACATATACCATAGCGGGCGAGAGGGGTTCGGGCGTTGTTTGCCTCAATGGGGCGGCGGCTCGCAAGGTGAGCGTCGGCGATGTCGTCATAATCATCTCCTACGCCCTCATGACGGCCGACGAGGCCAAGGGGTTCAAGCCCCGGGTGGTCTTCCCCGACACCAGGACGAACAGGCTCGTAGGCTAGTCTCTCCGTGGAGTATCGTGCGCTGAGGCCTGGCGGGACCATTGCCGTGGTCGCGCCGTCGGGGGCGCTCCCCGCTGAGCGTCTGCGCGGCGGTGTCGAGGCGCTCCGGGCGGCGGGCTACTCCGTCGAGCTCATGCCCCATGTCGGCGGTGAGCCGTGCGGCGTCTTCTCTGCTTCCGACGGGGAGCGAGCCTCCGACCTTGCCGTGGCTCTCTCCCGGCCCGATGTGGATGTCGTGTGGTGCGCCCGCGGCGGCTATGGTGCCGTGCGCACCCTCATGGCGCTCGACGCCTACGGCGGGTGGCGGCGGGTCTTTGCCGAGACCGACAAGATGGTTGTGGGCTTCAGCGACATAACGGCCCTGCACGCTGCCGCTGTGGCGGCGGGAGGGGTGGGGGTGTTGGGCCCCATGCTCCGGCATCTGTCGGCCCACGGCCTGGCTTGCCCCGATGTCGGGCAGACCTTGCGCCTCTTGGCGGGCGGGCGGGCGGTGGTTCGTTGCGTCCCTATGGAGGGGAGTGTCGGCGGGCGTGCGGAGGGGCGGCTCGTCGGGGGGAACCTCTCGATTGTCTATTCGCTCCTCTCCTCGCCCATTGCGCCGTCGCCAGACGGGTGCATCCTTTTCATTGAAGATTTGGCGGAATACCGATACCACATCGACCGCATCATGCAGTCGCTCCGCTTTTCTGGCTTCTTGTCGCGGTTGGCGGGAGTCGTCGTCGGGCAGATGCTCGACATGAAAGACGGGGCCACGCCGTTCGGCTCCGACGCCTATCAGATTGTGGCCGATGCCGTGGCGGGATATGGCTACCCTGTCCTTTTGGGCTATCCGTCGGGTCACGACGCCGGGGTGAACTTCCCCGTCCTCGTTGGCGGCAATGCCGTGCTGACGGTGGCGGGGGGGGAGGCCTCGCTCGCCATGTCCGTGGCGGGCGGCTAGTCCGTTTCCTTTTTCTTCGCCAGTTCCGCCAACACCATCGACAACCTCTCGCTCGTCGTCCCGGCGGGCAAGGTGACGGCCATCGTCGGAGCATAGGGGTCGGGCAAGACGACGCTCCTCAAGCTGATCCTGGGTTTCTATGCCCCGCGGTCGGGGCGGATTGTCACTAGATAAGCTCAGCTTGCGGCGGATGAGAAGCCATTGCGGCGTGGTCATGCA
>CAYZUH010000010.1:0-87030 GCA_964481855.1 uncultured Marinilabiliaceae bacterium | reverse complement strand
CCAAGGCTGGCGTATGCCGCCCCGTTGGGGCTGGGAGCATGTGCGGGGGGGGGGATGAGTACGAGGGAGATTGGGAAATGGATTTTGCGGCGGGGCGGGGGTAGACAAAGAAGACCGGCGCACGCGTCGGCACACCG
Source organism: uncultured Marinilabiliaceae bacterium (assembly GCA_964481855.1). GTDB lineage: Bacteria > Bacteroidota > Bacteroidia > Bacteroidales > Marinilabiliaceae > W3P20-009. Next base: position 86,893 of record CAYZUH010000010.1, on the reverse strand, counting down.
GTCTTCAAATCATCGAACCAAACAAAAACTCTAAACTATGAAAAAGGCCGCTGATGTCGATGCAACATTTGTGCCAAACGCATCCTCAAAACGAATACTTGAACGCTATGGAGAAATTCTCCCTGAGCTGGAACTTGTCGCTCTCGTTGTCGAAGTATCGGAACTCCACGAGAAAGCGCGTCGAGAGGTAACGGTTGATTTGCATCTCTATGACGTTCTCCCAGTCGAAGCGCTTGTTGCCGTCTTTCTTGAAGTACTCGTAGAAGAGCTCGAGCTTTGTCGTGTAGTATATGCCGTAGATGATGGTCTTCTTCCAGTTGGCGGTCACCGAGAAACCGTTCTTGACATTGGCTTTCTTGTCCTCGTCGATTCCGAAGCTCGTCTGGTCGATTGTGGCCGTGTCGACCACGAGCGTTATCGCGGCTGTGTATGGCGAGAGCAGGATTGAGAGGTTCTCGCGCTTGTAGTCCATACCGAAGATGACCTGCATGTATGTTGGCGAGAGCATTGTGGACTTCGGCGTCGTCTTCTCAATGTCGCTGCTGCTGTAGTTTCGGAAGAGCTGCGTATTGAAGGTGAAGAGGAACGAATAGTACCACTTGTTGACGGCGTTGAATCCGTATTTCGAGTTGACATTGAACTGGTCGTTGCTCACGCGCCCCTTGAGCGTCGAAGTGTAGCTCAAGCCCAGGATGCTCGTCAGCGAAGTCTCCCACTCGCTACGGCTCTTCTTGAAGACCCCGGCCCAACGGAAGTCGTGGATGAAGGCGAGGTTGTTCTCGCCGCCTTTTGTCCAATTGCTGAGAGCCAACTGCGAAAGCTGCAGGTTCTCGACACCCGAAATGGTCCAGGGGCTCACCGTCTCCTTGGCTTTCTCCTTGAGGCTCTCGACGACGAACGACGCGTCGGGCTTGAAGATGCGCGACAGATTCTCGGAGCTGCCCTCGTCGCTGTGTATGAGCCTGCCCTCGCGTATTTCCTTTGTCCAGTCGGGAATCTCGCTCCACGTGCGCCGCATGAGCCCCGGCTGCGCGAATATGACCTCCAAGCGGGCGCGGTCGATGGGTGCGAGCCCAGCCGGGTCGTCGAGGGCGGGTTTCACGCCAAGGCTGTGCCGCCTCGTCAGGAAAGTGTCCCTGCGCGCCTCTGGCGAATATTGCGAGCGGAAACGAATGTCGGAGGTCAACGGCTTGTAGTTGAGCTGGAAGCCCGCGGTGTTGAGCTGGAAGCCGTTGCCGCGCGGCGCGAGGTCGGCCCGCCGCGTGGTGTCGGGGACTGTCAGCCGCAGGAAGAGCGTGTCGCCCGACGGGAGCACCGTGTCGGCCACCTCAACGGTCTTCTTGGCGTAGGGGCGCAGCGTGACCCACAGGGCCTGGGCGCGCGCCTCGCACAAAGGAGTGGCAAGGAGGGCAAGAAAAGGCAACAGGAGGCGTGTTCTCATCAGTATGTCCAGGTAGTGTTTTTTTCGCGCAAAGGGAAAGCAAAAGCCGTGCCGCCGTCAACAGCCAAAGTGCAAGAAAGCCAGAAATGGGGTGCAAGCCCGGCAAAATCAGGCAAGCCCCGCGCCGTTCGACGGGGAAGTCATTCGCACGGCGTGCGAATGACCTCGTCGAGCTCAACTCCCACGGGCCACGAGACGTCCGTCGTGCCACAGGTGTAGTAGGCGGAGTGGAGCATGGTGTCGACGCCAAGGTCGAGCGACGCCAGGCGAGGATTGCCGGAGACGTCGATGTCCCACAGCGTGGCGCCGCACCGCGAGAGGTCGAGCCCCTCGATGTCGCAACGCGCGACGTGGAGCGTCCGCAGATTGTTGGGCCCATAGTCCGCATAACTGCCCAACAGGACCTCGCGCAGCCTGCTGCAGGCCATGATTCGGACGTCGGTCAGCCCGGGGCAGAGGCGCAGGTCCACGCTCTCGATGCCGCAAGTGTCGAGGTGGAGCTCGCGGAGCCGCGAGAACTTGCACAGGTCGAGACCCGACATGTTGAGCCTCTCGACGCGGAGGGTCTGTATGTTGACGAAGCTCTCCAGCCCGGCCATGTCGACGACGGCCCCCGCGGCCCTCGAACTAACGTCCGTCAAGTCCAACCCCGCCACGTTAGCCGTCTCGAAGCCCTCCAACAAGCCGTCGGCATTGGTGTCGAACCTCTCCGTCAGAAACCTGGCCAGGAGCGGGTCGGCGAACTCCGCCACCGACGAGACCGTCATCTGCCGCTCGGCGACGAAGCGCCCAAAGGCGGCGGTCACCACGACCTGCCCGAACTTGAGCGCCGAGAAGACCCCCGACTGCGAGACTACGGCCACGCTCGTGTCCGACGTCGACCACACGACGACGGCATCGGGGAAACCCGCGTTGGAATCCTCGGGGTAGGGCCGTAGCGTCATCTGCGTGGTGTCTCCAGGGGCCACCTTGTAGGAATTGGCGGTTATGTACGTGCGCAGGAGCCTCACCTCGCCCTTGTCGCACCCCGCGGCGAGAGCCACGAGGATGATGGCGGCCAAAGCTCCGACCGCCGCCACGCGCATAGCATCTCTTCTCATCATTTTGGAGCCCTTACGTAGAGGACGACGCCGACGGCGCCGAAGACGATGTTGGGGAGCCACACGGCGAACAGCGGCGGCATGTTGCCATTGATGGCGAACGTCTGCGAGACGGTCAGGAACAAAATGTAGACGAAGCTCAGCACCAGCCCTATGCCGATGTACTTGCCCATCCCGCCCCTCGTCTTCCGCGAAGACAGGCTCACTCCGATGAGCGTCAGGATGAACGACGCGAAGGGCGTGGCCCGCCTCTTATAGAGCTCGATGGCGAACTCCTCGGTGTTGCCGATGTTGCGCTCCTCGAGCTCGCTGATGTGGGCGCGAAGCTCGTCGGACGTCATCATCTCGAAGCTCTTCCTCTCTTTCTTGAAGTCGGACGGGCGGATGTTGATGGTGCTGTCCAGCACGGCCTCCTTGGTTATGGAGTGGCGCACGCCGTCGGCCTCGAAGTCCCACCGCACGCAGTCGCGCAGCTTCCATCGCGCCGAAATGGTGTCGTAGGCAATGGTCCGCGCCGTGAGGCGCGAGATTAGCCTCTTGCCGTCGAACTTCTGGATGTCGAAACGGTCGCCGCTCTCGCGGAACGAGTAGTAGCGCCCCATGTAGACATAGACGCCGGGCGAGATCTGCATGTGCATGTCGGCAAGCCCCGTCTCGCGGCGGCTCTTGACGTAGCGGTTCTCGAAGTCGATGCGCGTCCGGTTGGCAATCGGTATGACCCAGCTGGCGAGGATGAACGTTATGACGGCGATAATCGTGGCGCCGACGAAGTAGGGGTACATGAGCCTCTTGAAGCTGACCCCGCTGGCCAAGATTGCGACAATCTCGGTCTGCCCGGCCATCTTCGACGTGAAGAATATCACGGCGATGAAGACCAGTAGCGGCGAGAGCATATTGGCGTAGTAGGGCAGCAGGTTGAGGTAGTAGTCGAAGACAATGGCCCCGAGCGGGGCGTGGCTGTCCATGAAGTCGTCCACTTTCTCCACCAGGTCGAAGACAATGACGATGGCCAAGATTATGGCGACGATGAAAAAATACGTCCCTAGGAACTTCTTTATTATGTACTTGTCGAGAATCTTCATTATCCCATCCGTGCAATCTTAGCCAAGGCCTCCTCGTCGACAATGGTGACGTCGCGCCCCCCGACCTCGACGACACCCTCCGCCGCGAAGGCCGCCAAGGTGCGTATGGCGTTGGCAACAGTCATGTTTGAGAGCGCCGCCAGGTCCTTGCGCGCCACGCCGACTCCGATTTTGCGGCTTCCGGCCACGTAGCCGAACTTGCGCCTCAGCGTCAGCAGGGCCGTGGCGAGCCTCCCCCTCACCTGCTTTTGCGTCATCTGCGCCATCAGCTCCCACGCCGTGCGCGCCTCGACGGCCAAGGCCCGCACGGCATAAGCGGCGAGGTCGGCATTGTCGCGCAGAGCCTGCTCGACCTCCTCCCTCCCGATTCGCAGCAGGGTCGTCTCGCAAAAGGCCGTGGCCGACGAGGAGTGTCGCTCCCCGGCCAGCAACGCCCGCCCCCCGACGGTGTCGCCCTTGCCCACCAGGCGGACGATGACCGGCTTGCCCCCGGCCTCCTCCCGCTCGACCTTGGCCTTGCCGCTCGCGACGAGGAAAAGCGCGTCGGCCTTGTCTCCGCTGGCGAAGATTCGCCCGCCCGGCGGGAGCTTGACAATGCGCGCGCCGTGGCGCAGACTCTTGCGCTGCTCGTCGGTCAAGAGAGGCACGAACCCCCTGCCCCCCGGGGCGTCGTCGCTCCTCCGCGTCTCTCTTTTGGGCATGGGTCTGATGCGGGAAAAACCGTCGCCTACGGTCAGTTGACGATGTGGTTGTATGTTATCGTGCCTCGCTGGATGGCCGGCTTGGAGGGGTCGGCGTTGAACTTGGCTTTCTTGGCTGCCGCCACGTCGGCCTCCCAAATCCTCTTGTCCTGGATGTTGGTGCCTTTGAGCTTCACGTTGGCCGACACCACGACCCCATTCTTGTCGACGACAATCTCCACCACGACCTTACCCTCTTTTTGGCTCTTGATGTCGGGTCGCGGCAGCATGCCGACGAGCGTGCGCCCCTCCAGCGAGAAACTGGCGCCGCTCCCGCCCCCGGCGTTGGCCCCCATCGCCCCGCCCGTCAGGCTACCCTGGTTGCCCTGCCCCGTCCCGGAGCCCTGACTGCCCGAAGTCCCCGTGCCGGCACCTGAGAACCCCCTGCTCACGGCGTTGCGCGCGGCGGCGGCGGCCGCCGCCTTGCGCTCGGCCTCCGCCCTGGCCCTGGCTTCGGCCTCGGCCCTGGCTTTGGCCTCCGCCTCCGCTTTTGCCTTGGCCTCCGCCTCCGCCCTGGCCCTCTCGGCGGCGAGCGCCCTGGCCCTCTCTTCGGCCTCTGCCTTGGCCTTGGCCTCAGCCTCTGCTTTTTGGCGTTCCTCCTCGCGGCGGCGTTGCTCCTCGGCGGCCCTGAGGCGCGCCTCCTCCTCGGCCTTTTTCTTGGCCTCGGCCAGGGCCGCGGCCTCCTCGAAGTCCTGCGTGGTGGCCGTCTCGCCGTCGGGCTCGGGTTGCGCCGGGGGCGCCGGCTCGGGCTCGGGCGCCGGCTCGGAGGGGGGCGGTGGTGGCGCGGCTGCCGCCAGGGCGGGCGCGGGTTCCTCGAGGCCGCTACCGTCGTCGGTGAAGCCGTAGTTGACGAGCAGCCCCTCCTCCTCTTTCTGCTCGGCCGTGAGCCGGGTCGAGACGAGGAGGAGAATGAGGGCGGCGTGGAAGAGAGCCGTGCCTACCGCCCCTCGGAGCCTGTAGCGTTTTTCGGTGCTGTTGTCCATCATTTGGCTCTGGTGGCCAAGATGAGTTTATACTTGTGCTTCTTGGCCAGGTTCATGACTTTGACCACCTCGCGCATGGGTACGGTCTCGTCGACGTGCAACGCGATGTACATGTCGGGCTGCTGGCCGAGCTTGGCCGTGAGCGCCGGCTCCAGCTCGCTGAATGCCACCCTCTTTGTCTCGACGTAGTATCGCAGGTCGGCCGTTATGGAGACCGACGTCTGCGGCTTTGCCGACGTCTGGTTCTTGCTCTGGGGCAATACCAGCTTCAGCGCATTGGGGTGTACGAGCGTCGAGGTGAGCATGAAGAAGATGAGGAGCAGGAAGATGATGTCCGTCATCGACGACATGCTGAACGACGCGCTGATTTTTTGTCCTTTCTTGAGTGCCATGGCTGTGGGGGCTCTGTGGTCTTACGCGGCCGGGTCGTTGAGCATGTCCATGAACTCCATGGTGCGCGTCTCCAGCGTCGCCACGACCTGGTCGACGCGGCTGACAAGATAGTTGTATGCGAAGTAGGCGATGATGCCGACTATGAGCCCGCCGACCGTCGTGACCAGGGCCGTGTAGATGCCGCCGGCCAGAGAGCTTACCTCGATGTTGTTGCCGGCGCTGGCCATTTGGAAGAACGCCTCGACCATCCCCGTGACGGTGCCGAGGAATCCGATCATGGGCCCGCCGCCGGAGATTGACGCCACGCTTGCCAGTCCTTTCTCCAGCCGCGCCACCTCGATGTTGCCGGCGTTCTCGACGGCCGTCTGTATGTCGTTGAGGGGCCTGCCGATGCGGCTGAGCCCCTTGGCCACCAGGCGCGCGACGGGGTTGTCGGTCTGCTCGCAGAGAGACCTGGCGCTCTCCAAGTTCCCGCTGTGGATGTAGTCGCGGATCCTGCTCATGAAGCTCTTGTCCTCCTTGAGCGCGTTGCGCAGGGCGAAGTAGCGCTCGACGAAAATGTACACGGCGTAGATGGACATGGCCAGCAGGACCCACATGATCCACCCCCCGGCCAAGTACAGGTCGATGACGTTGAGCGACTGCTCCTCAACCAACTCTCCGGCCTCTCCGGCCAACAGCTCGGCCTCCTGGCCAACTCCTTCTGTCATTTCTTGCGTTTGTGTGTGTGTGTTCTGAAGATTGCGGGCGCGGGGCGCGCACCCCGTTGGCAAAATTAATCTATTTGGGCGGAATTTGCGCAGGGGCGGAGGAAGCTACCCCTCGGTCAGCTTCATGACGGCCCTGAGCCGGTTCACGAATTTGCGCTTCCCCGACTCGCTGGACGTGATGTCGGTCGTCAAGTACCTTTGCCTTACGACCATCGACGAGTTCAGGCGTTTCTCCACTTCGTCGGTGAGGCACGAGATGACCAATACCGTCACGGCCTTGGGGTATTCCGCCAACGTGTTCTCGAACGACTTGAACATTGCGCCCAAACGCTCAAGTGCGCCGGCGGGATCCAGCCCGGACTTGATTTCTATGACGCCAAGGATACTCCCCCCGGCATCATATATCGTGACATCCGGCTCGGACGAGAAACATACGGAACATCCATTTTTGAGATTGATACTCTTTATGTTGTCGGTGTCACTCTTGATTCGTTCCGCTCCTTCTGTCCCGAACTTTATCGTTTCGTTGCTCTTGTCCGTGTATGAAGAGATTTCTTTGTGTTCCAAAAGTCCGTCGTGGATTATGCGCCGAATGACGCGCTCTCCCTCTGCCCCGATCTGATTGCGCCAGGAACCGTCGACGTTCGTTCCCGCCGTCGCATACATCATGCCCTCTATCTGGCTTGTGTCGATTTTGGCGGACAACTGCACAACGAGCGACATCACCTCGTTGAGGGCGCAAACAAGCCTCATGATGGTGGCTTTTGGCAACTTTCCGCCCTCAACCCGACCAGCCTCGATGCCGTCGACATTCGACACGCGCAACAGCACCCGCAGACCTTTCTGCGGCACCATTGCGACAGAGCGATAATACTTGAGGAAACAGGGATTGAGCTGCAGAACTTTGGGGTGGGCGAACACCAACATGGGCGGGATTCCGCTCCTCCCTATCGCCGTCCACGCATCTTTGCCTATCTTCCATTCGCTCCTGTCGTCCCAACAAAGCGAGCCTCCCTCAATGTCGGACATGCCCTTGACCTTTGCGAACAGGCCGAAGTATCCGTCCCTCAGCAACTTATCGTAGAAGAACGTGGCTTTGAGCAGATATTGCTCCTTGCTCACAGATTCGGGCGCCGTAGCCATGGTCGTCAGTCTTGCTCTTCGTTGAACCACTGCTCCATTATTGCGTCGGCAACAGACTTTGCCAACGCCGGCGGCACGGCGTTGCCCACCTGCCCGAACTGCGTCATGTTCACTTTCCTTTTGGAGCTGTAGGAGTCCAAGCGGACCCCCTTGAACTCCCAGTCCAACGGGAACGTCTGAAGACAAGCCAGTTCCCTGACGGTCAGCATCCGGTTCTCGTAGGGATGGATGAAGTCGCGGTAGCCGCTGCGAGTGACAGTGAATGACGGCTTCTGCGGGTCTAGCCGCCTGTAGGTTGAGCCATAAATCTGCTCGACATCGGACAGCTTGCCCCCGATGGGCACCTTGCGCATCTTCTCTATGGACGATGGGGAGTGCGCCGTCGCCTGGTGGTTTTTAAGATTCTCAATATCCATATTTCTCAATCCTAGCCTTAATGATTTTCGAGACCCTCACTGCGACATCCGACGGCTCGTCGGGTTTCGGCAGCTGGCCAATCGCATCCCACACGGTGCGGCGCGGCGCGGCAGACGGCGCGGGATAGCGGAACCCCTTCCCCACCCTGTTCCCGACCAGGATCAGCCGCTCTCGTATTTGCGGGACCCCATAGTCCACCGCATTGAGCACTTTGGGAGCCGAAACATGGTATTTGTAGACCCTCCCATCGTGTTCGACAGGCTGTTCCAACTCCTCTATCAGCGCCCGCATGGCCCGCCCGCCGTCCCAACTGGTCAGCCCCTTGACGTTCTCCAACACGAAACCGACGGGCAAAGTCTCCCGCACGACCCTTACGAACTCGAACAGCAGCCGGCCCCGTTCGTCGTCGAGGCCGCGGCGTCGCCCCGCAAGGCTGAAACTTTGGCACGGCGGCCCGCCGACCACCAATGCGGCCTCGCCCACCCTCAGTTTCGCCTCGCCCAGAATCTCCTCTGCGCTGACGTCGACGATGCTCTTGTTGATTATTTTCAAGCTCGGCCTGTTGGCTCGCAGGGTCTCGCAACAGGCGGGGTCGACCTCCACCGCCACCGCCACCTTGAACCCCGCCTCCTCAAAACCTATATCCATTCCCCCGGCCCCGGAGAACAGGCTGATAATTTTCCTCGTCTTCTCCATGACTCTCAGTCGTAGACGAACGAGCTGCCGCCCAGGAACTCCCGCAGGAGCGACGTCGGCGGGATGGTCTCGGCGTCGAGGGGGCTGAAGTAGCTCAGGAATCGCAACAGGCGCCGCGCCTCGGCGTAGTGCGGCGAGTTGCGCCGGACTTCGAGCAGCAGGGGCTCGACCTTTGCCTTGAGGACGGCGAACTCGTATATGGTGCAGGAGTTGAACATGACGTCGGCCTGCTCCTGGTTGGTGTATATGAATCGGTCCTCGCCGCGGCGCACGCTGGGCCACATGGCGATGGTGGCCTCGGCGTTGTGGCCGCGGGTGTAGTAGTCGCGGACTATGCGCCGCACCAGGCGCGTGTCGGTGGTGTGGATGCGCGTCAGCTGGTCGAAGTTGATGCCCACGAGCGGGGCCACGTAGACGCGGAACTTGTTGGCCTCCGGGACCATCGGCGTCAGGGCCGGCGTCAGCCCGTGCGTCCCCTCTATGACGAGGACCCCCCTCTCGCCCAGTCGCAGCCGCGTGCCGTCGTACTCGCGGCACCCGCGCACGAAGTTGTATTTCGGGATTTCGACCTCCTCGCCGGCCATGAGCGCCAGGAGCTGCTCGTTGAAGAGCTTGACGTCGATGGCCTCGACGGCCTCGAAGTCGTAGTTGCCGTCGGCGTCGCGGGGCGTCTGGTCGCGGTTGACGAAGTAGTTGTCGATGGAGAGCGGGACGGGCATCATCCCGTTGAGGACCATCTGTACCGACAGCCTCTTGCAGAACGTGGTCTTGCCGCTCGACGACGGGCCGGCGATGAGGACCACCCTCACGTCGCCGCGCCGCTCGGCAATGAGGTCGGCGATGTCGGCGATTTTCTTCTCGTGGAGCGCCTCCGCCACTTGGATTATCTTTCGCCCATGCCCCCTGGCTATGGCGTCGTTGAGGTCGGCCAGCCGCCTCACTCCGAGCAGGTTCTGGAGCTTGTCGAACTCCAGGAAAGTGGCGAACATCTTGTTCTGCAAGGTCATCGTCGCCACGGTGTCGGGGTCCTTGCCGTCGGGCAGCTGGAGGAGGAGCCCGCTGAAATATTCTTTGAGGTCGAAGACGCTCACAATCGACGTGCGCGGCACCAGGTCTCCATAGAAGACGGCGCTGTGGCCGAGCAGGGTGTGGACGGCCGTGTATATCTCGCCGTGCTGGCGCAAGAGGCGGCACGTGTCGGGGGTGTCGGCCACCAGCTCGACGACCCTGTCAGTCTCCACCTCCCCCCGCTCGATGGGCGCGTCGGCCCGGCATATGTCCCTCATGCGCGAGCGCAGCGCCGCGGTCTGCGCCGTGGTGGGGTCGAGGCGCCGCCCGTCGCGGCGCAACTCGCAATAGAGGCCCTTCGAGACCGAGTGGAGGACGTCCAGCTCGACGCCGGGCATCGTCTCGCGCACGGCCACGTGGAGCATCAAGACGAGGGTGCGGACGTACATCCGCTGCCCCTCGGGGTGGCATATGTCGAAATATTTGACCCTCTTGGGCTGGAAAGTCCTGTAGGAGAGGCCCACGCACTTGTTGTTGACCTCCGCCCCCAGCAGGGTGTGTCCCAACCTTATCCCCAGGGCGTCCGCCATCTCTGCCAACGTCTGGCCGGGCTCCACTTCGACCGTCTTGCCGAGGTCGACGAATTGAATCTGCACCGTGTTCATGTGTATCCTATACGATATGTGTTTGTCCGATGTTCTGGCCACACAAATCTAACGAATTTCGGAGTGACAGACAATGGAGGGCCGCATGGCGGCCGCCTCCACCCTCATGCAACAAAACAGACAAAACGGATGGGCAGTCTCGGACTTTACGCCTATCTTAGTCGGCAGGAAACCAGACGAAACGAAGAATGGAAACCACAGTAGCCAACGGCCGCCGGGAGGGAACCGCAACTGCGCCAACACCCGCCCGCAAAGCGTCCGAGCCATGACCCTCTCGCGCCTCGTGGCTGTTGCCGCCTCGTGCCTGGCGGCGTTCGTGCCGCCCCATGCCGACGCCCCTCCCGGCGGGTTGCCCGTCGTCTACATCTCGACGCCCGACGGCGGCGCCATAGCCTCCCGCCAATGGCGGCAGGGGGCCACAGTCCGCGTGCGCGGGGCCGACGGGGCAGTGGACGGCGAGCGTCCCGCCGCCGTCCGCGCCTTTGGCAACTCCAGCTTCGCAAAGCCCAAGAAACCGCTGGCGTTGCGGTTCGACACCGCCGTGAGCCTGCTTGGGCTCGGAGCCAACGAGAAGTGGTTCCTGGTCTCGAACTTCATGGACCACAGCCTCGTGCGCAACGCCCTGGCGCTCACGGCCGCCAACATGACCTCCCTGTCGTGGACTCCCAGATGGCGGCTGGTCAACGTGGTGGAGAACGGGCGCTACGACGGCGTCTACACCCTCGGGGAGGAGATACGCGTCGGTGCGGGCCGGGTGGACACCGACCCGGACACCGGCTTCCTGGTGGAGCTGGACAGCTACGCGGCCGACGAGGCGCGGTTCGAGACCCCGCGGCGGCGCCTGCCCGTCAACGTCCGCCACCCGGGGGACCCGTCCGCCCCGCGCCTCGCCTCCATCAGAGCCGTCTTCGCGCAGGCGGAAGACGCCCTCTATGATGGGTGCCTAGCCCCGGCCCTCGACAGCCTCCTCGACCTCGCCTCGTTTGCGGACTACCTCATTGTCTACGAGTTGTGCCAGAACGCCGAGCCCAACGGGCCCAGGAGCTGCTACATGCACCTGGGCCGCGACGGCCGCCTGCGCGCCGGGCCGGCGTGGGACTTCGACCTGGCCTTTGTCGACGTGGGGCTAGACTCGGGTGGCGACATCCGCCCCTCGCGCCTCGCCCTGCCCGGCGTCCGCCCGCTGACCGTCGACAGCCTCTACAACGGCGGCGCCCTGTGGTATGGGCGCCTGATGGCCGACGCGGGCTTCCGCAAGAGGCTGGCGGAGAGGTGGGCCGAGCTGCGCCCCTCGTTTGCGGGCCTAGTGGACAGCCTCGACGCCTGGAGACCCGTTGTCGAACCCTCGGCCCTTGCCGACCAGCGGATGTGGGGAGCGCTGGACCCCGCCCGCTTCGACAACACGCCGGGCTTCGCCGAGTCGTTCGCCGCGTTGCGCTCGACGCTGTGCCGTCGGCTGGAGGCTCTCGACAGGATTTTCGGGGACTCCGAATGACGCGCCTCCCTTGCTACTTGTCGTATGTTTTTATATTTTCGCCTAACAAAAAAGTTATCAGACAGGTATGTACAGGACACACACATGCGGAGAGCTCCGCATGGCCGACGCCGGCAAGCAGACCACCCTCGCCGGATGGGTTCAGCGCTCGCGGAAGATGGGCGGCATGACGTTCGTCGACGTTCGCGACCGATACGGCATAACGCAGATTGTCTTCAACTCCGAGGCGGACTCCGCCCTCAACGACGCCGCCCAGAAGCTGGGGCGCGAGTACGTCGTCCAGGTGAGCGGCACGGTCCGCGAGCGCGAGAGCAAGAACAAGAACCTCCCGACGGGCGACATAGAGATTGTCGCGAGCAGCCTGAGCATACTCAACACAAGCACCACGCCGCCCTTCACCATCGAGGACGAGACCGACGGCGGCGACGACCTGCGCATGCGCTACCGCTACCTCGACCTGCGCCGCTCGGCGGTGCGCCGCAACATGGAGCTTCGCCACGACATGTGCCAGAAAATCCGGGCCTACCTGTCGGAGCTGAAGTTCCTGGAGGTCGAGACCCCTGTCCTCATAGGCTCGACCCCCGAAGGCGCCCGCGACTTCGTGGTCCCGAGCCGCATGAACCCCGGGCAGTTCTACGCCCTGCCGCAAAGCCCCCAGACTCTCAAGCAGCTGCTCATGGTGGCGGGCTTCGACCGCTACTTCCAGATTGTCAAGTGCTTCCGCGACGAGGACCTCCGCACCGACCGCCAGCCGGAGTTCACGCAGATAGACTGCGAGATGAGCTTCATCGAGCAGGAGGACATCCTTGGGGTCTTCGAAGGCATGATGAAGAGCCTCTTCCGCGAAGTCAAGGGGATAGACTTCAAAGAGCCGTTCCCCCGGATGACGTGGGCCGACGCCATGAAATATTACGGGTCCGACAAGCCCGACACCCGCTTCGGGATGCGCTTTGTCGAGATAAGGGACATCGTGCAGGGCCACGGCTTCTCCGTCTTCGACGACGCCGCCTACGTCGGCGCCATCTGCGCAAAGGGCGCCGCGAGCTACACCCGCAAGCAGATTGACCAGCTGACCGACTTCGTCAAGAGGCCCCAGGTCGGCGCCAAGGGCCTCGTCTACGCCCGCGTCGAGGCCGACGGGACTGTCAAGTCGTCCGTCGACAAGTTCTACGACCAGCCGACGCTCCAGGCCCTCAGGGCCCGCATGGAGGCGGAGGCCGGCGACCTCATCCTCATAATCTCCGGCCCCGACGCCATGAAGGCGCGCAAGCAGCTGTGCGAGCTCCGCCTAGAGATGGGAAGCCGCCTCGGACTGCGCGACAAGGACAACTTCGCCTGCCTGTGGGTCGTCGACTTCCCCATGTATGAGTGGAGCGAGGAGGAGGGTCGCCTGATGGCGATGCACCACCCGTTCACAAGCCCCAAGCCCGAAGACGTCCCCCTGCTCGACAGCGACCCCGCCGCGGTGCGCGCCAACGCCTACGACATGGTAATCAACGGCGTGGAGGTCGGCGGCGGGTCCATCAGGATTCACGACGCCGAGCTCCAGTCCAAGATATTCAACATCTTGGGCTTCACGCCGGAGAAAGCCCAGCAGCAGTTCGGCTTCCTGATGAACGCGTTCAAGTTCGGCGCCCCCCCCCACGGCGGCCTTGCCTTTGGCCTCGACCGCCTTGTCAGCCTCTTCGCCGGGCTGGACTCCATCCGCGACTGCATCGCGTTCCCGAAGAACAACTCCGGGCGCGACGTGATGCTCGACGCCCCGTCGCAGCTCGACCAGGCCCAGCTCGACGAGTTGTCGCTGGCCGTGCTGGCCAAGGCCGAAAAGTAGAACTCTCGGATTTCTCTAACACTGATATTAGCTCACACAGTTTATGGAACTAGTCGCCCCTTTGGCACTTCTCGTAGGCGTCATAGTCGTCTTGGCTATCTTCTTCTACTACGTGCCTCTCCTCCTGTGGTTCTCGGCCCTGGTGTCGGGAGTCCACATCTCCATCGTCCAGCTCTTCCTGATGCGCATCCGCAAGGTGCCCCCCACCGTCATCGTCCAGGCTCTCATCGAGGCTCACAAGGCGGGCCTGCAGAACATCCGCCGCGACGAGCTTGAGGCCCACTTCCTGGCCGGCGGACACGTCCAGAAAGTCGTCCACGCCCTTGTCTCGGCCAACAAGGCCAACATAAGCCTGACATTCCAGATGGCCACGGCGATTGACCTGGCGGGCCGCGACGTCTTCGAGGCCGTGCAGATGTCGGTCAACCCCAAGGTCATCGACACCCCGCCTGTCACCGCCGTCGCCAAGAACGGCATCCAGCTCATAGCCAAAGCCCGCGTCACCGTCCGCGCCAACATCCGCCAGCTCGTTGGCGGCGCCGGCGAGGAGACCGTCCTGGCGCGCGTCGGCGAGGGCATCGTCTCGTCCATCGGCTCGTCGGAGAGCCACGAGAAGGTGCTGGAGAACCCCGACAGCATCTCCAAGGTCGTCCTCGCCAAGGGCCTGGACTCCGGCACGGCCTTTGAGATTCTCTCCATCGACATAGCGGACATCGACGTCGGCAAGAACATCGGCGCGGCCCTCCAGATGGACCAGGCCAACGCCGACAAGAACATCGCCCAGGCCAAAGCCGAAGAACGCCGCGCCATGGCCGTGGCCCTGGAGCAGGAGATGAAGGCAAAGGCGCAGGAGGCCCGCGCCCGCGTCATCGAGGCCGAGGCCGAAGTGCCGCAGGCCATAGCCGAGGCGTTCCGCAACGGGAACCTGGGCGTCATGGACTACGTGCGCTACAAGAACGTCGAGGCCGACACGCAGATGCGCCAATCCATCTCGGGGCCGGCGCAGCCCAAGAAGCCCACCGACAAGTAGGCGCCCCACGCGGGCAAGGGAAAAAAGACCCCGCCAGGCCGCGACCCCGTGGCCGGCGGGGTCTTTCGCCATCCCCCCACCGGGGGGGCAGGCCGAGCCGCCTCTCCGCCCGGCGAAGAAAATATATCGGGGGGCGATACGTGTTGAGGCGCGCTGAGTTGTCTACAGACAAGAGAGACAGAGACGCGCCGCCGCTCCCTTGCCGGAGTGGCCCGCGACAAGATATTATCAGTCATGGAGTTCATTTTCGAGTTGTTCGCCGAGATTCTCGGCCGGAACGAGGAGCAGCAGTCCGCGGCTCCGGCCCGCCGGGTCGAGGCGGAAGAGGCCGAGGATGCCGAGGCCGGGATTCTCATGGAGGGACAGGGGCAGGCCGAGCCCCAGCCCGTCAACATCTTCAACGTCGTCAACTTCCACTAGGGTGTCATGAGACGCGACAGCACAAAAACGACAGACGCGGAGCTCGAGGCGCTCCTGGCGCAGGCGGGCGATTTGTCCACGGCCGTCCGCGTCGAGGCGCGCAAGGCCGACGCATGGCGCGAAGTCGAGGCGCGGACAGGCTGCCGCGCCGCCGTCGGGGCGCACGCGCCCACATGGCGGCGCGCCTTGAGGGTGGCGGCGGCCATGATTCCGCTTGCCTTTGCGCTGATTCTCACCCACAAGGGCGGCGACGGCGCCGCCACGACATACTACGCCGCCACCCAGGCCGACACGTTCGCCCTGCCCGACGGCTCGACGGTGGTCCTGGGCAAGGGGTCGGAACTCGCCTTCGCCTGTGGCGGCAACCGGCGCGCGGCCAACCTGTCGGGCATAGCCCTCTTCCGGGTGAGGCGCGACGAGGCGGCCCCCTTTGTGGTCAACGCCGAAGATGCGCAGGTGCGCGTCTTGGGGACGACATTCAGCGTCGAGCATTGGCCCGGCGAGGAGCGCGTCCGGACGCGCGTGGAGCAGGGCCACGTCAGGATGTCGGCGGGCGATGGCGACGTTGACCTCCTGGCCGGCGAAGAGGCCACATGGGCGGACGGCAAGCTGACGAAGCAAACCTCCGCCGTGGGCGGCATAAGCATAGACAGCCGCTCGATGACGTTCCGCTCCGCCTCGCTCTCGCAGGTTGTCGAAGAGCTCAAGACGTGCTACCACGGCGAGCTGAAAGGAGTCCGCATGGACTGCCCGGACGACAGCGTGCTGATAACCACATGCTTCCACGACCAGGCATTGGAGAGCGTCGTCGAAGAGCTCAACATGCACTTCGACAAAAAACTGACCTTGAGCAATGGCTATCTGACAATATCTGACTAAATTCAGCCCCAAACGTGGGGCCGTCGGGATATTCGATGACAGATATACTTGGTGATTTGTTTGAAAGGCGCCGTCCGTGGCGTCTTTTTTTGTGCATCTGCGCCATAGCCGCGGCGAGCCTCGCCATGCCCACCCCCGCCATCTCCCAGCAGTCCGACTGCCCCGCCCTGTCGGCGCGCATAAGGCTCCGCCAAGGCTACAGCGGGAGCGTAGACTCGCTCCTCGACCTGCTGAGCCGCACGGCCGGCGTCTCGCTGGCCTACTCGTCCCGCGTCGTCCCCCCGTCGCCGAGAGTGAGCCTGCCCCCGGGCGAATATGCGCTGTCCCGATGCCTGGGGCGCATCTTCGGGCGCTACAACGTCCGCTACGTATGCCGCGAAGGCAAGATAGTCGTCGCTTCCGACAGTGTACGCCTGCGCACCGTGAGCGGCTTCTGCCGCGACGCGCAGACCGGCGAGGCCCTCATCGGGGCCTACGTGGTCGACACCCTCCTGCGCCGCGCGGCGGCTACAAACGAGTTCGGCTTTTTCAGCCTCAGCGTGCCCACGGGGCGCGTCCCGCTGCGCGTCTCCTACATAGGCTATAAAACAGTCGTTCGCCACCTCGACTTGCGCTCCGACACCATGGTCAACCTGGGCCTCAGCTCCAGCCTGCTCCTGCGCGCCGTCGAAGTCCGCGCCTCGGAGAGCGCCGACATCGAGGGCGCCCAGATAGGCGCCACGGCGCTGCCCATGGAGCAGATCCGCTCCATGCCGACGCTCATGGGCGAGGCGGACGTGACGCGCGCCCTGCAGCAGACGCCCGGCGTCCAAAGCGGCGGCGAGGGCTTCGGCGGCATGAGCGTCAGGGGCGGCAGCCTGGACCAGAACATGATATACCTCGACGACGCCCCCCTCTACAACGCCAACCACATGCTCGGCCTCTTCTCGGCATTCAACTCCGAGGCCATCAGCTCTGCGCGCCTCATCAAGAGCGGCTTCCCGGCGCGCTATGGCGGGCGCATGGCCAGCGTCCTCGACATCAGGACCATAGACGGCAACATGAGCGAGTTTGAGGGCGACGCCAACATAGGCCTCATGGCGTCGTCGCTGCTCCTGCAGGGCCCGGTGGCGAAAGACAGGAGCAGCTACCTCTTCTCGGCGCGGCGGACCCACTTCGACCTCTTCTCCTACCACCTGCAGAACGAGGACAACCACTACTCCTACATGTTCTACGACTTCCACGGCAAACTGAACTTCACGTTGTCTGACCGAGACCGCCTGCGCCTCAGCCTCCTCTTCTGCCGCGACGAGCTGACGAACAACACGGACCAGCAAGCCGTGACACTCGAATATGGAGACGACTCCCCCCGCCGGCTGACTACGAGCAACGAGACGCAAGCGGCGTGGGGCACGGTCCTCGGCTCGCTGAGGTGGACTCGCGCCATCTCGCCGACCCTGTTTCTCAACACCACTCTGTGGTACAGCCAGTACCAATATGGCAACAGCCAGCGTCGGCGGGTCGGCGTCGAGGCAGTCCGCGGCTTCCTTGGCAACCGCTACGTCAACGGCATCCACGACATCGGCGCGCGCCTGGACCTGAGCCTGACCCCCAAAAGCCCCGCCGCCGGCAAGTTCCGCTTCGGCGGGTGGGCCTCGTACCGCCTCTTCCGCCCCTTTGTCACCGTCTACGCCCAAGACACCGGCGACGGCGACCTCTTCTCGGCCGGGGGCGACACGCGCAGCCGTTTCGAGCAGAACATCGACATGGAGCGCTATGAGTGCCACGCCTATGTCGAGAACAGCCACAAGTGGGGCCCGGCGTCCGCCACGCTCGGGGCCCACCTCATGTCGGAGTGGGCCCCGGGCGACATCCCGCAGTTCGTCGGCGAGCCGCGGCTCCTGGTGGGCGTCCGCGCGGGCCGGCGGCTGGCGTTCAAGGTGGGCTACTCCAAGACGTCGCAGTTCCTCTATCAGATGAGGACCCTGAACGTCGCCACGCCGGCCGACCTGTGGCTCCCGCTCCCAAGGGGCGTCGCCCCCCAAAGGTCGCACCAGCTGTCGGCCGAGCTTTTCGCCAGGCTGCCACAAGAGCTGTCCGTCCGCGCCGAGATATACAACAAGTGGATGCCGCACCTGGTGACCTACGGCAACGCCACGCCCTACGACGTCTTGACCGACGGCGACTGGGACGGGCTTTGCACGTCGGGGCGCGGCTACGCCCGCGGCGTCGAACTCTTCGTCCACCGCCGTAGCGGACGCCTCTCGGGTTGGCTGGGCTACGCCCTCAGCAAGTCGCGGGGCTCGTATGAGCAGGTCAACAATGGCGAGTGGCTGCCGTCGGACAACGACCGGCTCCACTCCGTGCAGCTCTACGCCGCCTACAACCTCCGCCCCGCCGTCTCCATCTCCGCGACGTGGAACTACAGCACCGGCGCGCCGTTCTCGCTCCCGACGCAGCACTACAGCGTGCCGGGCTCGGACGCCAGCTATGCCGTGCCGGCGAGACGCAACGCCATGAGGATGCCGGGCAACCATCAGCTCAACATCGGCGTAAACATCAAGTATGGCGACGACCACATAGGCAGCCTGCTGAGCTTCGGGGTCTACAACGTCTACGCCCGGCAAAACCCCATCTTCGTCTACTGGCGCGCCGACGACAACGCCTCGAAGCCCGCCTACTCGCTCAAACAGTTCAGCCTCATCGCAGTCCCGTGGCCTTTCATAAAATATTCCATACACTTCTAGCGACCCTGGCGGCGTCCTCCGCCGCCCTGCTCGCCTCCGGGTGCGAGACCGACGCCACCGGGATCAAGATTACGGCCGGCGACCGCGTGGGCGTCTTGACGTGCCTCTTCGACCCGGGCGAGGACGTGGTCGTGGATGTCCGCGGAAGCGCCTCCTACTCCGACTCGGCCCTCCACACGTCGTTCGGCGAGGTGACGGTGGCCCTGACAGTCAACTCCGACGTGACGCACTATCGGCGCATCTCCGGCGGCTCCACCGCCGTTTCGTTCGGCCGCCTGGGGCTGCGCGAAGGCGACCGGGTGTGGATTGAGGCCTCCATCCCCGAGATTGACGCCACTCTCGACGGCTTCGTCACAGTCTTGGGCAAGCGCGAGATTGAGCGCATAACGACCCAGATGCCGCAACGCGGCTCGACGCTGCGCATCTCGACTTTCTTGCGCGACGAGCCCCGGACCGCCGACTTCTACCAACTTGAGGTGCGCGGCCGCACGTACGTCGGCGGGGTGGCGGCAGACACCATCGTGGGGTGCGAGTATGTCAGCCCGGCGTTCGGCGACGTCAGCAGCTCGCCGGCCTCGACTGTGCGCCCCATGGGGCTTTTCGACGACACGCGCCTGGACGGCAACGCCGAGGGCCTGCAGTTCGTCACCCTCAACGCGCCATGGGAGGCGCTGGCGGCGCACCCCGCCGACGTGACCGACAGCGCGATGCTGGTCGTGAGGCTCTACCGGCACACCGAAGACTACTTCACATTTCTGAAAACGGCCGCCCAGGCCTCGCAATATACGTTCCTCCCCGTGTTCAACACCGCCAGCGCCCACACCAACGTCGTAGGCGGCTACGGCATCGTAGGGAGCATCGTCTGCGACGAGGTGGAGCTGAAGCTCGACACCGAGAACAGAACCGTCGCCCCCTATGGCCGCGATTGACTTTGCAATGCGTATATTCGCGATGAGAATATGAACCAAAACGGAGACATCAGAAAATGAACGAGACGATAGAACACGCAGAGCTGCTGATTGTGGGCTCTGGCCCGGCGGGCTACACGGCGGCCATCTATGCCGCGCGGGCAGGGCGCAGGCCCGTGCTGATTGACGGCCTGCTGCCGGGCGGGCAACTCACCCAGACCACCGAAGTGGACAACTTCCCTGGATTTCCCCAAGGGCGCATGGGCTATGAGCTGATGCAGGATATGCGGGCCCAGGCGCAGCGCTTCGGGGCGGACATGCGCAACGGGCATGTCGTGGCCTCCGACCTGGGCCGTCGCCCGTTCGTGCTGACGCTCGACGGGGGCGCGCGGATGACCGCCGACGCCGTGATTGTGGCCACCGGGGCGTCGGCCCGCTACCTGGGCCTGCCCGACGAGGAGAAATATGCCGGGGCGGGCGTCTCGGCTTGCGCCACGTGCGACGGCTTCTTCTACCGCGGCAAGGACGTGGCCGTTGTGGGCGGGGGGGACACCGCCGCCGAGGAGGCCATCTACCTGGCCGGGCTGGCCCGCAAGGTCTACGTCGTCGTGCGGCGCGACGTCTTGAGGGCCTCACAGGCCATGCAGGAGCGGCTCCTGGCCTTGCCCAACGTCGAAATCCTGTGGGGGCGGCAGACCGTGGCCCTGGAGGGCGACGGGAGGGTGGAGCGCGCGGTGCTGTCCAACAAAGCCACGGGAGCCAACGAGACAATCGACATCTCCGGCTTCTTCCTGGCCATAGGCCACACTCCGAACACGTCGGCATTCCCGCAGGTCGAGACCGACGCGCAGGGCTACATCGTGGTGAGGGGGGGCGGCCAACAGACGAACATCGAGGGCGTCTTCGCCGCCGGCGACGTGTGCGACCCCACCTACCGGCAGGCCGTGACGGCCGCCGCATCGGGATGCAAGGCCGCCATAGACGCCGAGCACTTCCTGCGCAGCCGCGGGTAGAGAACCTCACAGCGGGAAAAAAGGCAACCCCCGCCCCGCGCATTGCGAGGCGGGGGCTGATTCTTTTCCTGGCAACGCCTCACCCCTCCGCCTGGCGCGCCAGGCGCCCGGCAATCTCGTTCGCCTCCGCCAATCGCCCCTCCTCGGGGGCCAGGGTCTGGATGTGGTTGAGCAGTCGGACGACAGAGCGCCCAATGGCCCAAGCCAGGTTGACCGGCACGGCATTGCCAATCTGCCTATACTGGTCGGCCATACGCCCCTCGAAACGCCAGTCGTCGGGGAACGTCTGTATGCGCGCGTACTCGCGGACGGTCAGCGGGCGCGTCTCGGTGGGGTGGCACCTCTCGGTCTGCTTCTGCGCCGGGGCGCAGGTGAGCGTCAGCGAGGGCTCGTCCATAGACAGGCGGCGCGCCATGCCGGTCTTGCCTCCGCCCGAAAAGAAGCTCTTCCCCATATACTCCTTTTGCACCTCCGAGGGCAGGCTGCGCCAGTCGCCCCCCTCGGGCACCAGCGCCAACACCTTGCGCTTCTTCTCCGGATAGGACTGCCCCGGCGACGGCGGGACGGCGCAATCGTACAAAAGGCCGCCCTCGAACGCGTCCCGCAGGGTCATCACCCTGCGGAACGGCGACGGCCACCGGAACTCGACCCTCGCCGCATAGTCGTTGCGGACGGCCACGAGAATCAGACGCTCGCGCTTTTGCGGCACCTGGAACATCACGGCCTTCAAGACCCTGGGTGGCACAAGGGTGTAGCCAAGCTCGGCGACGACGTTCTCAATGGTGGCGAGCGTGCGCCCGCCGTCGTGCGACAGCAGCCCCTTGACGTTCTCGCCCACGAAGACCTTTGGCCGTATTTGGCTCACGGCCCTGGCCATCTCGAAGAATAGCGTCCCGCGGGTGTCTCCAAATCCACCCTTCTTGCCGGCGAAAGAGAACGCCTGACAGGGGAAACCGCCCGACAGGAAGTCGACTTTCCCGCAGAGCGGCGAGAAGTCGAGTTTTCGCACGTCTCCCCGGGCCACATTCCAATCTGGCCGGTTGGCCCTCAACGTGGCGCACGCCGTCGCGTCGACCTCACTGAGCAAAACGTGGCGGAGCCCCGCCTTGTGCATCCCGATGGCCAGGCCACCCGCGCCGGCGAACAGCTCGACGGAGGTATAGTCGCGGAGGGGCGTCACCGCCATCTCCTCGTCCCACGCGCTGTCCAACATCGACCTTATGGGCGCCACGTCCGCAAGGTCCTCCATGTGGAAGCCCGTCCGCCCCCGCTCGTCCGTATGCGCCGGGTAGGAGCCGTTTGCGGCCCATTTAGCTATGGAAGCCACCGACGCGCCCAAGACGTCGGCTACGTTGTTTATCGTGATGAAGTTCGCCATCTCTATAGCCCTCCCCGACTTGAAATCTCTTGGGCCAGACTCTCTATTTTGTCCGCAATGATTGCGCTACCGTCGATACGGTCTTGCTCCACGACTTCCCCAAAGGCCCGAGATAGACGAAAATAGAAATTGCTGTCACCTGTCAAGCGTTCCCAAAATTCAGAGCCACAATAGACAGGATATGTTTTATCTATGTTCTTATAATTACCAGACAATTCTCGACGCTCACCATATAAAACTCCCACAACAAGATCCGTCAAGCCAATGCTCAACCTGTCAAGACGTGCCTTATTCTGCAAATGGGCGAAATGCCCCATTATTGTGGCAACGTCGTCCTTATTTATTGTTTGCGGCCCGGCTTTACATTGGCAATATTTCTTTCGGCCGTCTAGAGCGTCAACAAACTCAATATCAACGCCGTCGATTCCAGATGGCGTCCCCGCAATCTCCGCCAAAGAGGAGATGAACACCTGAATGTTTTGCCCAAAACTTGTGCTGATGCTAGTCCCCAAAATGCGAGGGTAGACCAAAGCTTTCGCCAAAGACTTTGGCGAGGTGTCACCACAGAGGAATGCCGCCAAATAGTTAATAAGGAAAGGGTTGATTTTGAAGTCTTTTAGAGCCAACCTATTCAATCCGTCAAGATGGTTGGGGATAATTATCGTTCTGAAATACTCCTTCCCTTTCTCTATGATTGCTTTCTTGGTCGTCTCTTCCATGGTAGAAGTTGTTGTGTGCCTTGGTCAAACCTCATGCAAAGGTAATATTCAGATTGTTTAATCTGTGCTTTTTCTCCCTCCAAAGCCTCAACATTGCGGCAGGACATACCCCCACACATCACACACGCCCAAAGACAGAAAAGCCGCCCGCATCCATGAATGCGGGCGGCTCCAGACCGTCTCTCAACCACTTGGTTGCTCGTCGGGGTGACTGGATTCGAACCAGCGACAACACGCCCCCCAGACGTGTACTCTAACCGGGCTGAGCTACACCCCGAAGTGGTACTGTCTTGAAAGACGATGCAAAGGTAAGCCTAAATTTCTATTTGGCAATAGGCGCGGCGATGTTTTTTCGAGTCGATGCCGCCGCCACAAAACGAAGCTCGCCCCGCAAGCCTCTCGACCTGCGGGGCGAACCCTATGAAAAGCCGCACCTAATTGGATGTTTAAACTCCTGAAACAGGATTTGGGTGCCTCGTCACTCAGTAATCTTCCTGTCGCACTTGGCGAAACCACCTTGCGGTGGCGAAGCCCGCCTTCATGACGATTAAGCGTCGCCCGGTATTTGCTCTTTAATTGATGAGTTTAACGATCAAAAATCCGATGCGGCTCTTTTTTTGCTCGTCTCACATCACAAATATAGTAACATTTCTTTACGCCGGCGCGCCGGCGGCGATTTTTTTCGCTCCTATTCGCCGACAAGGCTCGGCCACCCCTTGTCGTCCCACTCTATCTTTCGGAGAATGAGCTCCGACTGCCCGTTGTCGCGCCTGTAGGCGTGGAGGGCCATGTAGTCCGTGCCCCTGAGCTCGGCCACCGCGCAGTGCCCCGCGGCGACATATTTCTCCCTGTCGGATGCCGGGATGTCCACCCTGGTGCCGCCTCCCAGGTCCATGCGCTCGCCCGCGCGGTCCTCGTAGGGGCCGCGGATGTCGCGGGCGCGCCCGCAGACGACGTGGTATGTGCTGGCCTCGCCGCGGCAGCAGTAGTCGAACGAGACGAAGAGGTAGAACCAGTCTCCGCGCTTGAAGATGAACGGCGCCTCGACGGCGCCCTCGCCCGGTTGCTCGGCCGTGGTCTCGGTGCTGTGGAGCCGCGGGCGCGAGGACAGGGTGTGCCACTCCTCGGGCTGCGAGACGGCGCCGAGGTCGCCGCGGAGCCTCACCATCTTAATCCCGCCCCAGAACGAGCCGAAATCCATCCACGCCGAGCCGTCGGCGCAAATGAAGATGTTGGGGTCTATGGCGTTCCAGGCGTCGCGGTGGGGCACCGACTGGAGAATCATCCCCCTGTCGACCCACCGGTAGGAGGGACTCCGGCGGTTGAGGGTCTTGTTGGTGAGGTGGCCTATGACGGATTTGTTGGTGGCGAAGACCGACGAGCAGTAGAAAAGGTGCCACTCGCCGTTGGCGCGTATGATGTCGGGGGCCCAGACGTGCATCGTCGCCTCCGGGTTCCTCTCCACGACCCACCCGGGGAGGCTGTCGAGGCACGGGCCGTCCTTCTCCCACACTTTCATGTCGACGCTGTGCATCTGCATTATGCCCCGCCCCGTCGAGAACGCGTAGACGGTGTCTCCCTCTGTGGCCACCACGGGGTCGTGCGCCCACGGGGCCTGCGGGTCGAAACGCGGCCTCTCGGCCCTCAACGTGTCGGCGGGCCGCGTTCCGCCATCGGCCCCCTCCCCCTGCGGGCCGGCACACGAGACAAGGAGCCCGACGCACGCCGCCACGGCGGCCATCCGGCCCTCTGTTGCAGATATAATGCTGGTCATCTTCAATCTTTTGATGTTATGAAGACGAAGTTGGGGAAAACGTGGCGCAGGGCGGTGGATAGAACTCCTCTTTTGGTGGACGCCCCCCGGCGAGCGGGGCTACTCTCCCGCCACTTGCCGACTTCCGCCGCGCACCTCGGTGCCGAGCCACTCGTCGGCCAGGCGCCGGCCATGGGCCACGAAATGGCAGGCGTCCACAATATTGAAAAGCGGCAGCAACGCCAGCAGGTTGCGCAGCAACGCCATGCGCCAGCTCACCGGCGAGCCGTCGGCGCTCTTGACGACGCTGAGGCCGTAGAGCCTCTTGCCCATGCCGCCCCTGCGGCTGTCGCGCAAGAGGAAGTAGCCGACGCTGGCCACGTTGCCGAGCTGCCCCGGGAACGTGGCCAGCGTCAGGCACAAGATGACGTCCACGACGAGCGCCGCCTCGCGCTCTATGCGCGGGCGCCGGAACAGGCCCAGGGCCATGTCGCTCAGTGTGGGCATATCGGCTTGACGGCGCTACTTCTTGCGCATCACGATGTTGATGGGGACTCCGCAGAAGTCCCACTCCTTGCGGATCTTGTTCTCCAGGAACCTCTTGTAGGGGTCGCGGACATACTGCGGCAGGTTGCAGAAGAAGGCGAAAGTGGGGCTGTTGGTCGGCAGTTGCGTCACATATTTGATTTTGACCACCTTGCCCTTGGTCTCCGGGGGCGGCGCGGTCTCAATCACGGGCAACAGCAGCTCGTTGAGCTGCGACGTGCCCACCTTGCGCCTCATGTTGTCGTAGACCCTGTGGGCCTGCTCGACCACCTTGTGGATCCGCTGCTTGCCGGGCACGGAGGTGAAGACGATGGGGATGTCCTTGTAGGGTGCGAACTCCGCCCGGATGACCTCCTCCCAGGTCTTCATGGTGTTGTTTCCTTTCTCCACCAGGTCCCATTTGTTCACTACGACGACAACGCCCTTGTGGTTGCGCGCAATGAGGCTGAAAATCTTCTTGTCTTGAGACTCCAGCCCCCTGGAGGCGTCGACCATGAGCAGGCATACGTCGGAGTTCTCGATGGCTCGGATGCTCCTCATCGTGGAGTAGAACTCGACGTCGTCTTTCTCCTTGCTCTTCTTGCGGAGCCCGGCGGTGTCGACGAGGTAGAAGTCGCGGCCGAACTTGTTGTAGCGCGTGAAGATGGAGTCGCGCGTCGTGCCGGCCACGTCGGTGACGATGTTGCGCTCCTCGCCGATGAAAGCGTTGATGATGGAGCTCTTGCCGGCGTTGGGCCGCCCGACGACGGCGAAGCGAGGCAGGCTGTCGTCGATGCCGCTCGTGGTGTCGGCGGGGAGCATGGAGAGGAGCTTGTCCAGGAGGTCGCCCGTCCCGCTGCCGTTGGACGAGCTTATGGCGAAGACGTCGCCGAGGCCGAATCGGTAGAACTCGTGCATGTCGGCCAGCCGCGCGCTCGTGTCGGCCTTGTTGGCCACGACGATGACGGGCTTTCCGCTCCGCCGCAGCATGTCGGCCACGAGGTCGTCATAGTCTGTGATGCCGGTCAGGATGTCGACCAGGAAGAGAATCACCTCCGCCTCGTCGATTGCGAGCCGCACCTGCTTGCGGATCTCACCCTCGAAGACGTCGTCTGAGTTGTCGGTATAGCCTCCCGTGTCGATTACCGAGAACTCCCGCCCATTCCAGAAGACCTTGCCATATTGCCGGTCCCGCGTCACGCCGGCCGTCTCGTCGACTATGGCCTGCCGGCTCCCGACCAATCGGTTGAAGAGTGTGGACTTGCCCACGTTAGGGCGCCCCACGATTGCCACTATGTTTGCCATTGTTTTCGTTTGTTTTTGTTTTGTGGCGCACGGCGCGGCGCAGCTTCACAGCCACCCCGCGCCGGCGGTTTCCCTGCCTCCCCTCCCCCTAGCCGGAGAGGTGAGGCCGAGCCGCCTATCTGGTTAACCGGCGCGAAGTTACGCTTTTATTTCTTCACGACAAGCACGCTGGCCTCGTAGAGGAGCCACACGGGGAGGCTGACCAGGGCCAGCGTCAGCGCGTCGGTCGTGGGCGTGACGACGGCGGCCAGGGTGACGATGCAGACGATGGCGTGGCGGCGGTAGCGGCGCATGAGGCCGCGGTCCACGAGGCCGGCGGCGCTGAGGGCCCGCGCCACGACGGGGAGCTCGAACAAGACACCCATGACGAGGCAGAGCGTCAGCATGTTGTCCACATAGGAGTCCAGGGTTATCATGTTGGTCACCGAGGCCGAAACCTCATAGCCCGCCAGAAACCGGCAGGCAAGGGGGAAGACCAGCACGTAGGCGATGGACACGCCGAGGGCGAACAGCGCCCCCCCCACGGCGAAGGCCCCGCCCAGGACCCTCCGCTCGCTCGGGTAGAGAGCCGGGCCGAGGTAGCGCGCGCCGAGCCACGCCAGGACGGGGACGGAGCAGCACACGCCGGCGCCGACCGCGAGCTTGAGGTGCATCATGAGCTGCCCCGAGAGCCTGGTGTTGACAAGGCCGGCGCCGAAGTCGGGGGGGGCAAGCCCCCCCAGGAGTCTATAGAGCAGGAAGTCGGGGCGCAGGGGGGCGAGGACGACGGCAAAAAGCTCGTCCTTGAAGCAGAAGCAGACCACGGCGGCCACGGCGACCACCGCCAGGGAGCGCAGCAACAGCGCCCTCAGGTCGTCCAAGTGCTCCCAGAAAGTCTTGTCGGTGGGCGACGCCATCGTGGCTAGGCTCGTCGGAGGCCGCGGGCTAGGCTTTCGGGGCGTCGTCTTTGGCGGCGGGGGCGTCGTCGCGGCCACCCTTGGCGCCCGCTCCGTCGGGCGGCGTCCCGCCCATCCCCTCGCGGAAGCTCCTCACGCCGCGCCCGATGCCGTTCATCAGCTCCGGAATCTTCTTGCCGCCGAACAGCAGCAGGACGATTATGGCAATGATTAGAATCTCCTGCCCCCCAAGGCCCAAAAAAAGCAGCTTCATTTTTTCGTCTCTATGCCCCTCGCCCCGCGGGGGGCGCGCCCCCGCAGCGAACGGTCTTGTTTCTTAAAGCAAAGATAGCGATTTGCGCGACATAGGGGCCGCGGGCGCCGCCCACGGCGCAAGTTTTTCAACGAGTGCGCCATTTTGTCCCGCAATGCCATTTCGCCCCCCATTTTGGCTCGGACATTGAAAAAGTTTCGCCGCCCCCCGCCTTGGTCTCAAATTTGCCACAAGGAAAAAGGAAAGGAAATAGACATGGAAATGAAAAAGTATGTGGCGGCCGTCGCCGCCAGCCTGACGTGCGCCGCGTTCGGCGCCTATCTCTACTCCCGCCACGTGGCGGCCCAGCCGCAGCCCGTCGCGGCCCCGGCCCCGTCGGCCCCGGCCCAGCCCGTGGTCTTCGGCGCGGCCCCGCCGAGCGACTTCACGACGGCGGCGGAACTCACGGTCAACGGCGTGACCCACATCAAGGTCAGCAAGCAGACCCAGCAGTCGCCCTACGGCGGCCCGGACATCTTCGACTTCTTCTTCGGCCCCGGCTACGGCCGCCAATATCAGCGAAGCCAGCCCGTCCAGGGGTCGGGGTCGGGCGTCATCATCAGCCCCGACGGGTATATCGTCACCAACAACCACGTCATCGACGGCGCGGACAAGATAGAGGTCGTGCTGAACGACAAGCGCAGCTTCGAGGCCCACCTCGTCGGGACGGACCCGACGACGGACATCGCCCTGCTCAAAGTCGAGGCCACGGGCCTTCACGCCCTGGCGTTCGCCAACTCGGACGACGTACGCGTCGGCGAGTGGGTTCTCGCCGTCGGCAACCCTTTCAACCTCACGAGCACCGTCACCGCCGGCATCGTCTCGGCCAAGAGCCGCCACGTTGGCATCAACACCTCGAGCATGGCCATCGAGTCGTTCATCCAGACCGACGCGGCCGTCAACCCCGGCAACAGCGGCGGCGCCCTTGTCAACACGAGCGGCGCCCTGATAGGCATCAACACCGCCATAGCGTCGCCGACGGGCTCCTTCTCGGGCTACTCGTTCGCCGTGCCGTCCAACATAGCCCAAAAGGTGGCCCAGGACCTGATGACCTACGGCGAGGTGCAGAGGGCCATGCTCGGCGTGACAATCATGGAGGTGGACGCCTCGATGGCGTCCGAGCTCAAGCTGAGCAAGCCGGAGGGCGTCCTCGTCCGCGGCCTCTCGGACGGCGGCGCCGCCAAGGAGGCCGGCGTCAAGGAGCGCGACGTCATAGTGCGGCTCGACGGCGAGACCGTCAACTCTGTGCCCGACCTCCAGTCGCGCGTGGCGCAGCACAGGCCCGGCGACACGGTCAAGCTGACCGTGGTCCGCGACGGCAAGGAGGAAGAGGTCTTGGTGACGCTCCGCAACCTGCGCGGCACGACGGCCATAGTCCGCGGCGGCGACGCCGAGCTGCTGGGGGGCGTGCTCGAGCCCGTCTCGCAAGACGAGGCCGCGAAACTCGGGATCCGCTATGGGCTGAAAGTCAAGAGCCTCAAAGATGGCAAGCTCAAAGACGCCGGCGTCCGTCAGGGCTACGTCGTGACCAAGGCAAACCGCGTCCCGATAACCTCGATGCAGGACTTCCAGAGGGTCGTGGCCTCGACGTCCGACGGCCTCTTCCTGGCGGGAGTATACCCCGACGGCCGCGTCCGCTACTACGCCATCGACTTGCAGTAGGCACGGGCTGAGAGCCTGAGGTTTTGACCCGCTCGCCCCCTCCCGCGCCACGGCCCGGGAGGGGGCGATTTTTCACCGGCGGAGGGAGTTACGGCTTTGTTTTTGACCTTGATAATGCCTAACTTCGCGTCCACTGTGCATTGGAGTCTGCGCAGAGCAACAGGACTGAAGAGACAATGAGACAACTTAAAATTTCAAAATCCATCACCAACCGCGAGAGCGCGTCTCTCGACAAGTATCTCCAAGAGATTGGGCGAGAGCAGCTTGTCAGCGTCGACGAGGAGGTGGAGCTGGCGCAGCGGATCAAGCAGGGCGACCAGGCCGCGCTGGAGAAGCTGACCCGCGCCAACCTGCGCTTCGTGGTCTCGGTGGCCAAGCAGTATCAGAACCAAGGTCTCAGTCTGCCCGACCTCATCAACGAGGGCAACCTGGGCCTGATCAAGGCGGCGGAGAAGTTCGACGAGACCCGCGGCTTCAAGTTCATCAGCTACGCCGTGTGGTGGATCCGGCAGTCCATCTTGCAGGCCCTGGCGGAGCAGTCGCGCATCGTGCGCCTGCCGCTCAACCAGGTCGGCTCGCTCAACAAAATCAACAAGGCCTACTCGAAGTTCGAGCAGGAGAACGAGCGCAAGCCCTCGACGGAGGAGCTTGCCGAGACTCTCGACCTGCCCGCCGACAAGGTGCAGGACACCCTGCGCGTCTCCGGGCGCCACGTCTCGGTCGACGCCCCGTTCACCGACGGCGAGGAGAACAGCCTGCTCGACGTCCTCGTCAACCCCGACTCCCCCAACGCGGACCGCGGCCTCATCAACGAGAGCCTCTCGCGCGAGATAGACCGCGCCCTGAGCACCCTGCCCGAGCGCGAGAGCGACATCGTGAAGTCGTTCTTCGGCATAGGCTGCCAGGAGATGACCCTGGAGGAGATTGGCGAGAAGTTCGGTCTGACGCGCGAGCGCGTGCGACAAATCAAGGAGAAAGCCATACGCCGCCTGCGCCAAGGCACGCGGTGCAAACTGCTCAAGAGCTACTTGGGGCAGTAGATCGACTGACAATTCACGATTACCGGATGTTGGCCGTTGACGCCTCCCGCCGGATGTCTCAAAGCCCCAAAGGGGCGATACCTAGGATAGCCTAGGGCGTGAGCCATAGGACCATGCGGGCGGAGAAACAGACCCAATGATTTTTTGGGGGGCGTTTGTCGCCATGGAATGCACTTTGTAGGGACGCACGGGTCGTGCGTCCCTTTCTTATTCCAGAGGGGCAGGCACATTCGCAACGTCACAACGCATTCTTCGCACACACATTTATCGGGGACGCGTTTATTGGGGACGCGCCCATAGCGTTCCTAGGGCTCACGCCCTAGGCTGACATATGCCGCCCCTTGGGGGCTACGAGCCGCAACGCACCCACCCCACCACCGCATCCTCTGCGCTCAAAGCCCAGCTACGGAGTGTGCGAAACGCAATATAAGATAGCCTATGGCGCGAACCCTAGGAGGGAGGTGGAGGGATGGCGGCCACAGACGAACGACTGCGACACCCCGATGCGACATTTCCAAAAATCTTGCGCCAAATTCGCCAATATGGCGAAACATAGCACACCCTCGTTCGTATAAAGACAACCCAAGACATCCAAGTGGGGGACGCGGCGGAAAGGAGTCTGGACCGCCGCACAGTCTGTTCCTTAGTTTTTCAGCAATATGAGACAGCTAAAAATTAACCCTTCCATCACCAACCGGGATAGCCAGGCACTAGACAAGTACCTGCAAGACATAGGCCGCGAAGGTCTCATCAGCACCGACGAGGAGGTGGAGCTGGCGCAGCGGATCAAACAGGGCGACCATCCGGCTCTGGAGAAGCTCGTCTGCGCCAACCTGCGCTTCGCGGTCTCGGTGGCCAAGCAGTATCAGAACCAGGGCCTGGGCCTGCCCGACCTCATCAACGAGGGCAACCTGGGCCTGATCAAGGCGGCGGAGAAGTTCGACGAGACCCGCGGCTTCAAGTTCATCAGCTACGCCGTGTGGTGGATCCGGCAGTCCATCTTGCAGGCCCTGGCGGAGCAGTCGCGCATCGTGCGCCTGCCGCTCAACCAGGTCGGCTCGCTCAACAAAATCAACAAGGCCTACTCGAAGTTCGAGCAGGAGAACGAGCGTCGGCCGTCGGCCGACGAGCTTGCCGAGCTCCTAGACCTCTCGGCGGACAAGGTGCAGGACACCCTGCGCGTGGCCGGCCGCCACGTCTCGGTCGACGCCCCCTTTGCCGACGGCGACGAGAACAGCCTCCTGGACGTGCTGGTCAACCAGGACTCGCCCAACGCCGACAGCACGCTCATGCACGAGAGCCTGGCCCGCGAGATTGACCGCGCGCTGAAGACCCTCCCGGAGCGCGACAGCGACATCATCAAGTCGTTCTTCGGCATAGGGTGCCAGGAGATGACCCTGGAGGAGATTGGCGAGAAGTTCGACCTGACGCGCGAGCGCGTGCGCCAAATCAAGGAGAAAGCCATACGCAAACTGCGCGCCAACCCCAAGAACAAGCTGCTCAAGAGCTATTTGGGATAGCTAGCGATTGACAATTCCCAATTGACAGTTGACAATTGCCGGGGGTCGACCGTTGTCGCCCAGGGGCATACGCGGGGACGCACGACTCGTGCGTCCCTGTTTTTATTATCACGTTATTATTGGAGGGGCAAACATCTCCAACCGCAACGCCACAAGACATCCCTGGGACTCACGGATTCCTGGGAGACACGAACACCTAGGGCTCACGCCCTAGGCTGACATATGCCGCCCTTGCAGGGCTGGGAACCCAGATGGTGGGGGCATTAATTGTCAATTGACAATTGCCTCAACCGCTTCGCCTGCAATATCTCCAACTGCATCATGAGCGCCCTGGTCATGCGCATGTCGTAGCCGGCGGCGGCCGCCATCTCTATGGGCCAGCGGTAGAGGAACTCGATCTCCATCTCGCGGCCGTTGTCGTAGTCCACTTTCATGCTGGGCCAATAGGGCGGCATCTGTAGCGTCAGCTCGACGGACTTGTCTATCTCGCGGGCCGAGATGGCGGGCCGCGTCCCGTCGCGGTTCGTCACGCCCAAGGCCCTGGCGGCTCCCGCCACCTCCTCCATGAGCGCACGCGTCAGCCGCAGCCCCGCCCCGCGGGACAGCTCGTCGGTCTGGCACCCCACGACCACCGACGCCCCGTTGTAGGGCATGTTCCACAGCGCCTTTTTCCACCGCGCCTCGGCATAGGGCATGATCCGTATCGGGACCCCGGCCTCCTCGAAATCGGCCGCAATGGCCTCCAGCCCGGCGTCGGCCTCGAAATTGTAGGGCGCGAGGTTTATGTTTCCGAAGAACTTGTGGTCCACCAGCCCCGGCCCAATCTTCTCGGCGCCGATGAACGCCAACCCTGCCGCCAGGCGCACACCCGGCACCATGGCCTCGACGGCGGCCTCGACGCCGATGCCGTTCTGAATCAGCACCACGGTGGTCCGCTCGTCGACAAGCGGCGGCAGGATGCTCCGCAAGAGGCCGAGCCGGGTGGTCTTGAGGCAGACCAGGACGACGTCGGCGCGCCCCATGTCCGCCGCGTCGGCGAAAGCCGCCACGCGCGGCAGGGCGAAGTCGCCCTTGCACGACCGGACGCACAGGCCGTGCGCCGCCACGTGCGCATAGTCGGAATGGAGCAGGAAACGCACGTCGCGCCCCGCCAGGGCCATCCGCCCCCCAAAATATCCGCCCACGCCGCCCGTGCCGACAACGGCGTAGCTCCGTCCCTCCTTGTTGCCCGTCATGCTGCTCTGCCGATATGAGACTGCCGTCTGATGTGGAAATGCCCCCGGGGTCAGTTGCCGACCTCGGAGACGAACTTGATCCTGACGAGGCGAATCATCTCCTCGGGATAGTCCTCTTGCGAGAGTTCTTCCATGGCCAGCTTTATGGAGTCGTCGTCAGCCTCCTTGAAGTATGCGAAGACGTCGTCCACCTGGTCGCGGTCATACTGTTCGTAGAGATAGTAGTCGAGGTTGAGCCTCGTCCCGGAGTAGACAATGGACTCCATGGCCTTGATGAGGTCGGGCATGGACAGCCCCTTGCCTTGCGCCAGGACGTCGAGCGGGACCTTGCGGTCGACGCCCGTTATGATGTAGACCTTGTTCTTGACCCCCTCCTCCTTGGCCACGGTCTTGACCACGGAGTCCTGTGGGCGGTCAATCTCGTTGTCTTCGACATATTTGGCAATGAACTCGACGAAAGGCCTGCCGAACTTGACCGCCTTGCCCTCGCCGACTCCCGGGATGCTCTTGAGCTCGTCGTCGGACATGGGGAAATATGTCGCCATGCCCTCCAGGGCAGGGTCGGAGAATATGACGTAGGGCGCGAGCTTGCTCTTTGCCGCCATGCGCTGGCGCAAGTCTTTGAGCTCCGCCAGGAGCCCCTCGTCGAGCGCCGAGGTGCCGCTCATGGCGGCCGCCTCCTCGTCGTCGATGTCGTTGAAGTCGCGGTCCATGCAGAACATTATCGGCCCCTTGGCCTCGTCGAGCGCCCGCGCGTTCCGGCCGAGGCGCAAGAGGCCGTAGCTGTCGATGTCCTTGGCCACGTAGCCGGCCACGATGGACTGGCGCAGGACCGAAGTCCAATAGCGCCGGTCGTGGGCGGCGCCCAGGCCGAAAAGCTCGTGCGACGCGTGCCCGAAAGAGCGTATCTGGTCGGTGGCGACGCCCATGATGAAGTCTATGACATATTCGGCCTTGAAGCGGTTGTTGAAGTCGCCGACGACGTCGACCAGGAGCTCCACGTCCTCGCGGGCGTCGAACCTCTCCCTGGGCGCGACGCAGTTGTCGCAGCACCCGCAGTTGGCCTCGGCGTAGTCCTCGCCGAAATAGTTGAGCAGCGTCTTGCGCCGGCACTCGCCGCTCTCGGCATAGGCCACGGTCTCGGCGATGAGCTGTCGGCCAATCTCCTGCTCGGCGAGCGGCTTGCCCTGGAGGAACTTCTCCAGCTTCTGCACGTCTTTGCGGCTATAGAACGTGATGCACCGGCCCTCGCCTCCGTCGCGGCCGGCGCGTCCCGTCTCCTGGTAGTACCCCTCCAGGCTCTTGGGGATGTCGTAGTGGAAGACGAAGCGGACGTCGGGCTTGTCTATCCCCATGCCGAACGCTATGGTGGCGCAGACCACGTCGACCTCCTGCATGAGGAACTTGTCCTGATTGGCGGCGCGCGTGGCGGCGTCGAGGCCGGCGTGATAGGGGACCACCCTTATGCCGTTGACGCTGAGATGCTCTGTCATGTCCTCGACCTTGCGGCGGCTCATGCAGTAGACGATGGCGCTCTTGCCGGGGTTGGCCTTGAGGATGTGGACTATGTCTTTGGTGGCGTTCTGCTTGGGCCTCACCTCGTAGTAGAGGTTGGGCCTGTTGAACGACGACTTGAAGACCCTGGCGTCGGCGATGCCGAGGTTCTTCATTATGTCGTGCTGGACTTTTGGCGGCGCCGTTGCCGTGAGGGCAATGATTGGCGCCTGGCCGATGCCGTCGGCAATGGGGCGTATGCGCCGGTACTCGGGGCGGAAGTCGTGGCCCCACTCGGAGATGCAGTGCGCCTCGTCGACGGCGTAGAAAGAGATTTTGACCCCCCGGAGGAACTGTATGTTCTCCTCCTTGGTGAGCGACTCGGGGGCCACGTAGAGCAGCTTGGTGACTCCCGCGGCGACGTCGCGGCGGACGTCGTTGATGCACGCCTTGGTGAGCGACGAGTTGAGGAAGTGCGCCACACCGTCGTCGGCCGAATAGCCCCGGAGAGCGTCGACCTGGTTCTTCATGAGCGCTATGAGGGGCGAGATGACTATCGCCGTGCCCTCCATGATGAGCGCCGGGAGCTGGTAGCACAGCGACTTGCCCCCCCCGGTCGGCATCAAGACGAACGTGTTGCGCCTGGCCAAGAGGTTCTCGATGATGTCTTTCTGCTGCCCTTTGAACGTGTCGAAGCCGAAAAACTTCTTCAGCTGCTCCTTGAGGTCTGTCGCCATATCTTTCCCTTTCTCTACTAAGGTACTGTTTTTTTTACATTCCGACAACCCGCCGCGGCAAAAAGGGGGCGGCCCAAAAGAGAGGCGCGGCGAGGAGAAAAGCCCCCGCCGCGCCCCGGCATTCGTTCAGCCCCCGGGGGGCCTCCCTACTCCACCCTCTTGCCCCACCATGTGGTCTTGCCGTCTTGGCCGATGCCGGCGTAGACGAGAGTGACGCGGCGAGGCGAGGCCTCCCAGTCGACCTCGCGCTCGACGCACACGGCCGCGCCGCCCATGGTGAGGAGCTTCGAGTCGGGGTCGTAGCTCCACGTGCCGCCCAGGGCCGCCGAGCCGTCGTCGGTCGTTATGGTGCCGTCGGGGTTGAGGTTGACGTAGGCGCTCTCGTCCTGTTTGCCGTGGCTGTAGACGAGGTCTATGTGCTCCCAGCGCCCGGCGATGCTGTCGGCCGTCAGCGCGCCCCAGTCGGGGACGGCGGCGTAGCGCTCGGGGAGGGCGATCGGCCACCGGTCGTCGAGCCGCGCGGCGGAGGCCGGGGCCCAGACGATGCGGCGCACGTGGCCCATCATGATGGCGTTGGCGTGGGAGTTGCCGTTGGTGCCGGCCGGCAGGCGGCCCTGGCTCATGTAGAACCACTCCTGCGAGTTCTCGTCGCCCTGCTTGGGGAAGACCGCGCAGTGGGAGATGCCGACCCATCCGGAGTGGCCCTTGAACCTGTAGGGGTGGGTCACGACGGGGTAGCAGTCTCCGCGGCCGTTGGTGTTGTTGCGGCCCGTTATGTCGTAGTAGGGGCCGGTGACGCTCTCGGAGCGGACCACGCGGGTGTTGTAGGGGACGTCGAGGGCGTCGTAGGCCATGAAGAGGTAGTAGTAGCCGTCCTTGTAGATGATGTCGGGGCCCTCGCTGGCCTGCCATCGGTCGTTGGCCTTGCGGCTGCTGACGTTGACTCCATAGCGGGCCTGGAGGTCGGCGGCCGAGGATGCCCACGGCGCGCCGAGGGCGCCGAGGGGCATGCCTGTCGAGGGGTTGACCTGCATGGCGGCGAAACCGCTGTGCCAGCTGCCGTGGATGAGCCAATGGTCGCCGCCGGGCGTGACGACATATGTCGGGTCGATGGCGTTATAGTAGTAGAAGCCGCCCCACTGGGTCTTGGCGAGGTTCGTGGCGTTGAGCTCCTGGTCGGCCGACGAGCTGGTGACGAAGCCCTTGTCGTCCCACGCCCCGCCGTAGGGGTCGGTCGTCTCGCACATGCCGATGAGGGCGGGGCAGCCCTGGTTGCCGCCCAGGCGGGTCTTGGGGTTGGCAGTGAGGTCGAAGACGACGCTGTAGTACATGCGGATCTTCGTCACGCCGTCGACGTTCAGACGGCGGACGACGGGGGCCCAGCACCCCAGGGTGAGGTCGGCGTCGGTCACGGCGTCCTTGCCCGCCGCGGCGAGGAACTCGTTGACCTTGGCGAGAATCCAGGCGGGGCGCGTCGAGTCGTAGAAGATGCCCGGCACCCACTCCCAGTTCACCAGGTCTTTCGACCTTTTGCCCTGGAAGTGGCCATGCCCCTCGTGGGCGTTGCCATAGGAGGCGTCGGTGCCCCACATATAGTAGTAGCCGTCCGTCCAATAGACCACCGAGGGGTCGTGGACGTTGGCAAGATTCCAGCTGTTGTGGAAGTCCCACCCGCTTATGGCGCTGTAGTCGTCGGCGTAGGTCGGCATGGCGAACTCGGTGACGGCGGGGCTTCCGCCCCCCTCGCCCGGCCGCGGGTTGTCGTCTTTGTCGTCTTTGCACGCCGAGAGCGCGAGCGAGAGCATGACGGCGGCCGTCAAATATCTAGCTAACATCTTAACAATCAACAGTTGAGGGTTAACAACCGAGAGACGCGGGGCGTCTCTCACGAAAAAAAGGGAACGGGGCCGCATTGTGACAATGCGACCCCGCACACATAAAGATTATTCTGCGCTGCCCGCGATGCACATATAGGCACCCTCGGTAGTGAGAGAGAAGTAGACATCGTCGGCATCGACCTGGGTGGTCCCAGCCACGGCGATGCCGGTGTAGTTCTGATAGTGGGTGTCGCCCCCGGCGTCGACGACGGAGAACTTGACGTCGATGGTCGAGCCGTTGTTGGTGACGCTGATGGTGAAGACCGAGCAGTCGAGGCGCGCGGCGAAGACGTCCCAGTCCCAATCGCTCTCGGGCGTCACGATGTTGTCGTAGCCGGCGCCCCATCCGAAGTTGTCGGTGCGGACCACGGCATATTCGGCGAGCGCCGCCGTGCGCACAATCACCGTCGGGCTGTTCCAATTGCTGAGCGCGTTGGAGCGGAGCTGGAGCTTCTTGGTGAGCGTCTGGCCCACCTTGACCTGCTCGTCGGGCGAGAAGACCGTCCACCAGGTGGAGGAGAAGTCGGGCAGGCCGACATAGAGGCCATTGGGCACGGCCTCCGTCTCCACGGTGCCGGTGGCCGTGAGGCCCTGGTACACGGCGGTGAACTCGCCGCCCTTGTCCAGACGGATGTCGGAGAACTTCACGGCGCTGTTGTCAATCAGAGACTCTTCGCCGTCGCCGTCGACGCCGTAGACCTTGACGTAGGCCTTGTTGAGCGGAGCCACGGTGTCGGTGGAGAGGGAGGTGCACCAATACTTGAACGTGGCGACGTTCTCAACGCGTATGGAGCGGAAGTCGGTGACGGCCAGCGAGTAGGTGGCATAGATGGGCGCGCAGTAGTTGCCTGAGCTCGTCTTGTTGTAGATGACGGTGACGGTCTTCTGCCCCGTGGTGGTGAGGTCGGGCGCGATGAACGAGAGGTCGAGGGTGTCGACGTCGGCCGACGTGCCGTCCTCAAAGTAGACCTTGGCGGCTATGCCCTGATGGTATGCCGTGTCGCCGAGGGTGAGGAACGCCGGGGCGCTGGAGAGCTCGAGGCGCGCCGGGAGGCTCTCGGTGATGACGATGGTGGCGGGCGTCAGCATTGCCGTGAGGTTCTCGAAGTGGCTGGCGTCGCAGACGAGGAAGGCGTAGATGTCCTCGCCCGGCGAGCAGGTCTGGAAATAGGACTCGACGAGGACCGTGCCGTCGGTGGCCGTCATGGTGGCCGTCACGTAGACATAGCCCGCCGTGACGTGCTGGACGGTCATGACGACGTGCGCTCCCTGCATCTTCTCGCGGAAGAGGGCCCACTGGTCCTCGGCCCCGGCCTCGGCCGCCACCTCGGCGTAGTTGGTCGAGATGTTGCCGGCCTCATACACATAGCCCTGTTCTTCCCCCATTTTGCCGCCCCACCCGTAGGCGTCGGAGCGGAGGACGAAATACTCCTTGTAGGCCTCGGCGTCGGGGTTCTTGTTGTTGGCCACGCAGAGGTTCCAGTTGTTCCAGTTGTTGGCGCCGGAGCCGTAGTTGTCGAACTCGAACGTGAGCATCTTGCCCGACGGGATTGCCACGGCGTCGGAGAGCCCCTCAAAGAATGCGGCCGTATTGTCTTTCGGCCCGATGGTGGTGTTGGAGAGCTCGATGCGGGTGGTGTCGCCCATTGCGGCCTCGGCCTCGGCCTTGGAGGCGGCGATGGAGTCCACGCGGCTCTCGAGCCAGGAGGGCGAGTTGATGTCGAAAGTGTCGTCTTCGTCGCACGCGGAGAAGAGTCCGGCGGCGATGGCCGTCGCCGAGATGGCGAGCAGACCTTTCTGTATGCTGTTCATGATCTGTAAGTCTCTAAAAAAATTTGAACTGAATGAGAGGGCCGCCCCGCCGCGTGGCGTCATCCCCCCCCCGCCGGCGGGGGCGGCCCGGCCTGCCCTATCCTAGTCGGCCAGGTCCACGACGGGGCGGACCGCCCACTTGAACTCCGGCTGCTCGCTCTTGTAGGCGCAGTTTGGCGTCAGGTTGGGGTTGGCGTCGAGGAGGCTCTGAGCCACGGGGAAGTACTCGTGGCCCTTGACGTAGTGCTTCATGGAGCTGTCCACGCCGTTGAGGCCCAGCGAGTCGGCGGGGAAGACCACCTTGGCGTCGGCCACGTCGGCGCTGAGCTTGAAGGTCATGTGGGTCGTGAGCTGCTCCTTGCGCGCGTCGCTGTAGTAGAAGCCCCAGCGGTTGAGGTCTATGCCTCGACCGTTCTCGCATCCGAACTCCTTGGGCCGCTCGACGTTGGCAATCTGCTCGAAGAGGGCGTCGGCCGTGGCGAAGTCCTCCTTCTGGAGGTCGGGCAGGGCCACGCGGCGGCGCACCTCGTTGATGTAGTCGATGGCCACCTGCGTGGGGCCGTTGAGCTCGTTCTCGCACTCGGCGGCACGGAGCAGGACGTCGGAGTAGCGCATGAGGCGGAGGTTGATTCCGCAATGCAGGCCCGTGGTGATGGTGCTGAGGACCGTCTGGCGCGCATATGTCCACTTGGCAATTGCCAGTCCGCCCTTATCGGCGTTGGAGCGGGAGTCGGCCTCGTTGGCGGCCGTGAGCGGAGCCTGGTAGAGGACGTTCTGGCGCGGGTCTCCGCCGGGGTATGCCGCCGTGGCCTGCCCGTAGTAGGAGTCATATTCGGGCTCGTAGGAGCAGATGGTCCAATAGAGGCGCGGGTCGATGCGCCCGTCGGTGCACTTCTCGGCCTTGTAGAGGTTGTAGAGCCACGGCGAGACGGCCAGGTCGGCCCATGAGCCGAACGCCGCGGGGCCGTAGTTGCTCTCGACGGCGTGGCCCTGCGTGGCCTGGCGCGAGATGTTGACGGGCGTCCACTCCTCGTCGACACCGCCGGTGCCGTAGTCCATGAACTGCACCTCGAAGAGGCTCTCCTGGTTGCACTCGTAGGCCGCGCCCTCGCGGAAGTTGTCGCCGTAGTCGGCCGTCAGCTCATACTTGCCGTAGTTGCCGGCGATGATGTCGCGGAGGACGACGTAGGCCTCGTCATACTTATGGCGGAGCATGAGGGCCCGGGCCATGTAGCCCGCCGCGGCGCCGCACGTGGCGCGGCCCTTGGCGAACTCGCCCCCGACGCTCTTGCTGGGGAGGATCAGCATGGCCTCCTTGAGGTCTTTCTCGACATGGTCGAGGACTTCGTCGTTGGAACTCATCTTGGCATAGAGCGAGTTGAGGTCGCTATAGGACGAGTAGTCGGTGATGAGGCAGCACTGGTGGTAGTATGTGGCCAGCGTGTAGTATGCCAGGGCCCGCAAGAAGAGGGCCTGCCCCTTGAGGCGGTTGTAGGCGTCTTTGCTGAGGCCGACCTTCTCGACCTGCTGGAGGACGAAGTTGGCGCGGTTGACGACGTGGTAGCAGTCGCGCCAGATCCACTGGTTGCCAAACTCGTCGGTCGAGGCGACGTTCATGTTGTCGTAGGGCAGGTACCAGATTTGCGACGAGCTCCACACCTCGTCGCCGCGCACGGCGTCCATGGTGTAGCCCACGCGGGCGAAAGTGCCCTCCAGGCGGATTCGGTTGTAGCAGGCAATGACGGCCTCCTCAAGCGACGCCTCGTCGTTGCCGAAGTCGGCCGTGGTCTGAGTGTTGGGGTTGGTGACGTCGAGCTCGTCGCTGCACGAGGCGAAGCCCCCCAGGAAAGCCGCGGCGGCCAGCGCCATGTATATGCTTTTCATACTAATTGCAGTTTTATGTGTCAATCGCGAATTGTCTAATTGCTAGAACGTGAAGTGCAGGCCGGCCATGAACGTGCGCGGCGTCGGGAAAGAGCAGTAGTTGTAGCCCGGGGTGAACGTGCCTCCGGCGAAGTCTATGTTGTAGCCCTTATACTTGGTGAGGGTGGCCAGGTTCTGGGCCGAGACGTAGAGGCGGACATTGGAGAAGAGGCCGCGGAACCAGTCGTCGTTGAAGTTGTAGCCCAGCTCGACGTTTGCAATCTTCCAGTAGGAGCCGTTTTGGAGGAAACGGTCGCTGAAGTAGTCGTTGGCGATTGTGGCGTCCGACGAGTAGAGGACGCGGGGCTGGCTGGCGTCGACGTTCTGGGGCGTCCAGCTGTCGAGCATGTCGACGCTCTTGTTCTGGAGGCCGAGGGGGCTGTGGAGGGCGAGGTCGAGATAGTCGAGGGCCTTGAAGCCGGCGGCTCCGTAGGTCGAGACGGCCAGGTCGAAGCCCTTGTACTCGACGCGCGCCGAGAGGCCGAAGTTGACGTCGGGCATACCGCTGCCGATGAAGTCGCGGTCGGCCTCGGAGATGACTCCGTCGCCGTTGACATCGACATAGTAGCAGTCGCCAAGCTCGGCGCCCGCCGGGGCCGCGTAGCCGCCGGCCGTGGGCTTGCCCTGGCCCTGCGCGTTCTTGAGCTCGCTGAGCGTCTTGTTGTCGCGGATTATGCCGCCATACTTGAGGCCGTAGAAGCGGCCCACCTCCTCGCCGACGACGGTGCGGCAGTAACCGTCGGTGCGGCCCTCGTTGGTGATGCCCAGGGCCGTGACCTCGTTCTTGTTGAGCGACGCGTTGGCCGAGACCTCCCACTTGATGGGGTGGTCGTTGTTGCGGTAGGTGACGGCGAACTCGAAGCCGCTGTTCTCCATGTCGGCGGCGTTCATAGTCACGTCGCCGTTGGTGGCGCCGGCGCTGGCCGGGACGGCCACGGAGTAGAGGAGGTCCTCGGACGTGCTCTTGAACCAGTCGAAGCTGAACTCAATCTTGTTGGAGAGGAAGTTGACATCGAGGCCGACGTCGACGGTCTTCTTCTTCTCCCACTTGATTGCGGTGTTGACATAGTTGGAGATGGCCGAGCCGGTGACCTTGTCGCCGCCGAAGCTGTAGGAGTAGTCGCCGCGGTTCATGACGTCCATGTACTGGTACTCGCCGATGTTCTCGTTGCCGAGGATGCCATAGCTGCCGCGGACCTTGAAGAGGTTGACCACGTCTTGCGAGAACGGGAAGAAGTCCTCACGGTCGAAACGCCAGCCGGCCGAGAAAGAGGGGAACCAGTCCCAACGGTCGTCGGACGAGAGGCGGCTGGAGCCGTCGCGGCGCGCCGTGACCGAGAGGAGGTACTTCTCGTCGAAGTCGTAGTTGAGGCGTCCGACGAACGAGCAGAGGACGTGCTCGCTCTCGTAGCTGGAGGCCTTGAACGACGACGCGTTGGAGATTTGGAGGTAGTAGGGCTCGGAGAGGTTGTTGCCCGTGCCGGTGAGCTCGTGGTAGCGCTCGCGCTCGAAAGTCTGGCCGACGACGAGGTTGACGTGGTTGGCGCCGAAGATGCCGTCGTAGGTGAGGATGTTCTCGACGAGGCCGTCGGTGTTCTGGCGGTAGCGCTCCCAGAGGTTCTCGTTGTCCTTGCTGAGATAGTTGGTGTTGCTGGCGTAGAAAGAGGCCGTGAAGACCTTGTCCTTGCAGTATGTCTTGCTGTAGGAGAGGTTGACCTTGTAGTTGAGCTTGTGGTTGTCGTTGGCCTGGCCGATCATGTCGAGCAGGTCGACGTCGGCCGAGCCCGTGATGACGAAGCGGTCCACCTTGGTGTTGCGCGTCAGGAGGTTGTTCGTCATCAGGACGTTGGTCATGCGGAGGTCGCCGTGGATGTCGGGATAGTAGGTGCCGTAGCCGTAGTTGTCGTAGTTATACTCCGAGGCGCCGGAGTAGACCCCGTCGAGGCACCACGTGCTCTCGTCCTTTGCCTTGATGCCGGTGGGCATGAGCAGGGCCGTGCCGAGGACCGGATATTGGAGGCCGTAGAGGCCCTGGACATACTCGGAGGCGTTGGAGAGTGCCA
The DNA here is from genome assembly GCA_964481855.1 of uncultured Marinilabiliaceae bacterium. Lineage (GTDB taxonomy): Bacteria > Bacteroidota > Bacteroidia > Bacteroidales > Marinilabiliaceae > W3P20-009. The sequence continues at coordinate 43,982 of CAYZUH010000010.1, read as the reverse complement.
TGTCGTCTTGTGCGCTGTGGCTGAAGACCACTCCGGTGGCGAACTTGATGAACTTGACGTCCATGTTGTTGTTGACGCGGGCCGTGAAGCGGTCGTAGTTGGGCCCGGCGCCCTCCATGGTGCCCTGCTGCTTGAAGTAGTCGAGGGCCACGTTGTATGTGTTGCTCTCGCCGCCGCCGGAGAGCGAGACGTTGTGGTTCATGCGCAGGCCCGTCTTGAAGACCTCGTCGAACCAGTCGGTGTCCACCTTGCCGACGAGGTAGTTCTCGCCGCCCTCGACGTAGCCGCTCGGGACCAGCGAGGAGATGCCCTGGTTGGAGAAGGCCCTGTTGACGTGCTCGGCATACTGCTCGGTGTTCATGACCTCATACTCGTCGCCGGGAATCATGTCCATGCCGACGTAGCCGGTGTAGCTGATCTTCATGGGCTGGTTCTTCGAGCCCCGCTTGGTGGTGATGATGATGACGCCGTTGGCGGCGCGGGAGCCGTAGATTGCGGCCGCCGAGGCGTCCTTGAGCACCTGTATGGTCTCGATGTCGTTGGGCGAGAAGTCGCGGATGGTGGTCCCCATCGGCACGCCGTCGATGACGTAGAGCGGGGCCGTGCTGCCGAACGTGCCCAGGCCGCGGATCTTGACGGCGGGGTCGGCGCCCGGCTGCCCGTCGGAAGTGATCTGGACGCCCGCGGCCTTGCCCTGGAGCATGGTCGAGATGTTGCTCTTGGAGACCTTCTTGAGCTCGTCGGCGTCGACGACGGCCACGGAGCCCGTGAGGTCGGCCTTGCGCTGGACGCCATATCCGACCACGACAAGCTCCCCGAGCTCGTTGAGCTCCTCCTCAAGGGTGAAGTTGATGGAACTGCGGCCGTCGACGCCCTGCTTCTGAGAGTCGTAGCCGATGAAAGAGACCGACAGCTCGGCGTCGGCCGGCGTCGTGAGCGTGTAGTTTCCGTCGATGTCGGTCACCGTGCCGTTCGTCGTACCGGACTGAAGGACCGCGGCGCCGACGATGGGCTGACCGTTGTTGTCCACCACGCGGCCGCGTATGGTCACGCTGGCGCCTTGCGCCGCCTGCGCCGCGGCCTGCCCGGCCGTGGGCACCAGTGCCACCGGCGCAAAAGCCAAGAGGCCCGCAATAGCAAATGCTCCTATTTTCATGATAATTGGGTTATTTTCGTATTCGCGTCTGTTTGACGATGCAAATTTGCACACTTGTTAAGGGTCGGGCGGGTACAGGAATCCTCAAATGGCGGATAAAAATGTTTTAACACTTGCGGAATGCGGCGCAAAACATTGCTGACAATCAGCATCTTACGCCGCCAAAATAGAATCATCCACCCCGACGGCCGCAAACGCGGCGGCCAAACCTTAGTTAATTCCGCTTGACAATTTTTCGCGCACGGACCGCCGGACCTGCCCCCGGACTCCCCAAGAGCCGGAAAAAGACTATATTTGGCGACCGCCAACCAAAAAACGCTAAGGCACATGGCAAGACGACGACCGCCCAAAGTGGCGCTGATATACGACTTCGACGGGACCCTGTCGCCCGGCAACATGCAGGAGTTCGGCTACATGAAGGCCATCGGCGCCGACAAAGACTCCTTTTGGGCCGCCAACGACGCCATGTCGGCCACGAACGACGCCAGCGGAATCCTCTGCTACATGCTGCTGATGCTCCGCTCGGCCCGCGAGAGGGGCGTGAGCCTGAGCCGCGAGAAGTTCCGCCAGTTCGGCTCCGACGTCAAGCTCTACGAGGGCGTCATGGACTGGTTCGACCTCGTGAGCGGCTACGGCGCCTCGATAGGCCTCGACGTGCGCCACTTCATCAACTCGTCGGGCCTCAAGGAGATGATAGAGGGGACGCCCATAGCCGACAAGTTCGACGGCATCTACGCGTCGTCATACCTATATGACGTGGAGAGCGGCGAGCCGGAGTGGCCCGCCGTGGCCGTGGACTACACGACCAAGACCCAGTTCATATTCAAAATCAACAAGGGCATCCGCGAGGTGAGCGACACCCGGCGCATCAACGAGTTCGTCCCAAAAGAGGAGCGCCCCGTGCCGTTCACGCACATGATATACCTGGGCGACGGGACCACCGACGTGCCATGCATGAAAGTGGTGCGGTCCCACGGCGGGCACTCGATAGCCGTCTACCGCCCCGGCGACAAGGAGGCCAAGGCCAAGGCCGAGCGCCTCATCCGCGAGCAGCGCGTCAACTTCGCCTGCCCGGCCAACTACCGCGAGGGCAAGATGGTCCACAAGCTCGTCTTGCGAATCCTCGACAAGATACGCGCCGACAACGAGTTCGACCGCCTGGAGGCCCTGAACAGGCGGCGCTACGGCGGCTGAGCGGGGCTACGGCAGTCCGACGGCGATGGAGAAGATATACGTCAAAAACATGGTCTGCGACCGCTGCGTGATGGTGGCGCGCGACATCGCGGGGAGGGTGGCCGGCGGCGACGCCCTGGTGGAGCAGGTCAAGGGCTGCGTGCGCGGCCTGGTGCGCGCCGGCGACCGCCGCCCCGGCCAGAACCTGTCGGACTACGTGGCGAGCCGCCTGGGCCGCGACTACTCGGCGCTCTCGGCGCTCTTCTCCGAGAGCGAGGGGCGGACGCTGGAGCAATATTACATCTCGCAAAAGGTGGAGCGGGTGAAAGAGCTCATAGCGTATGGCGACAAGACCCTGAGCGAGATTGCCTACGCGCTCAACTACTCCAGCGCGGCCCACATGAGCAACCAGTTCAAGAGGACCACGGGCATGACGCCCAGCCAGTTCAAGGGGCTGGGCGACAAGCGCCGCAAGGCAATAGACAAGGTGTAGGGGGGGGGGAGCGGCTCAGAAGCCCGCCGCGCGCCCGCTGAGCCAGACGCGGAAGTCGTCGAAGTATCCGGCGTTCTCGCTGACCCAGGCGAGGACGTCGGCCGTGTATATGCCGCTAAAGAAGAAGCGCGTCATGGCCTCGACGTAGCCCCGGGCGTGGAGCTCGATGAGGAAGTCGGCGTAGCGCACCTGCCAAAAGTCCATATTCTCCTCGCCCGTCTCGCGCATGGCGGCTAGCAGCGCGTCGGTCCGCGCGGCCAGGGCCCGCAGCGTCTCGGCGGGGTCGCCGCCCCGGGCCGGGATGGCGGCCCCGATGCTGTCCATCTTCTGCTCCATCAGCTCGCTATATGGCTGCTGTGGCGTCCGCCGCCCCAGGACGTCCAGCCCCGCCCATCCCCGCCGCCACATCTCGACGAGGCGCGGGGCGTTGTCCGCCCGGCCCTCGTCGGAGGCCATGAGCAGGTAGGCCGTGAGGGGCAGCAGGGCCTGGTAGCGATGCCCCAGCGCCGCCTCGGCCTCGAAGAGCAGGAGGTGGGCGGGGACGAGCGACGGGTCCGCCGCCAGGGCGCCCTGGCACATCCGCGTGGCCTTGACCATGTGGCCCCCGGAGGCCAGGTGGCGCGCGTAGTAGTACATGGCCTCGGCGTTGCCCGCCCGGGCGAGCCGCCGCAAAATCCTCGTGGCGGCGCCGTCGAAGCCCTGCCGGAGGCGGCACCGGGCCTCGACGAGCATGGCGCCCTCGCGGAGCGGGAACGACTTGTCGCGCCGCAGGAGGCGGGCCCTCTCCAGGGCCGCCACGACGTTGCCCATCTCCAGGTAGGTGTCCGCCACGGCGAGCCGCGCCTCGGCCGTCGGCACGCGCGAATACGCATTGATGGCCTCGGTGTAGTTGGCGGCGTCGCGCCACGCGGCGGCCGCAGCCATGAGGCTGTCGCGCGCCGCCACGGTGGCGGCGGGCTGGGCCGCGGCCACCGCGGCGGCGGCCAGGCCCAGCGTGAGGGATAGAAGTCTCGCAATCATGCGGCAAAGGTAAGCAATTGACAATTGACAGTGGACTAGTGACAATTGGCGGCGCCACGGCGGTGCGCCGCATTATTTTTGTTCGCCTTCGCAACATGGTCTATTCCTTTTAGGTATATTTGCAAAGTATCATAGAAACATAAAACAACCATCCGACACAATGGGCGCCGGACGCAATCATGGTCGGCAAAGACCTGCATATCAAAACACAACATTGAGCTTTTCATGAGAAGAGAGATTATCCTGCCCGGCATGGCATGCCTGGGGGCGCTCCCGGCGACGGCGCAGGAGGCCGCCCGGAACGCCCGGCCGATGAACGTTGTCTACATCATGAGCGACGACCACTCGTTCCAGACCATCAGCGCCTATGACAACCGCCACGTCGAGACGCCGAACATCGACCGCATAGGCCGGGAGGGCGCCGTCTTCCGCAACAGCTTCGTGGCCAACAGCATCAGCGGGCCTAGCCGCGCCTGCATGATAACGGGCAAGCACAGCCACAAGAACGGATTCACGGACAACGGGTGCACGTTCGACGGCAGCCAGCAGACGCTGCCCAAACTGATGGGCAAGGCGGGCTACGAGACGGCCATGATTGGCAAATGGCACCTGGTGTCGGACCCGACGGGCTTCGACCACTGGAGCGTCCTCATTGGCCAGGGGGACTACTACAACCCCCACTTCGTCGAGAACGGCAAGCGGGTCCGGAGGGAGGGCTACGCCACCAACATCGTGACCGACATGGCCATTGAGTGGATGGACAAGCTGAGGGACAAGGAGAAGCCCTTCTTCCTGATGCTCCACCACAAGGCGCCGCACCGCACGTGGATGCCCGACACGTGCGACCTGGGGCGCTTCGACGACCGGACGTTCCCCCTGCCCGCCAACTTCTATGACGACTACGAGGGGCGAGCCGCCGCCGGGCAGCAGGAGATGAGCATCTTCAAAGACATGGACCTGGTCTACGACCTCAAGATGGCCGACAAGGAGGACGAGATTCACACCCAGACGGGCCTGGAGGGCCACGGCCGCTCGATGTACGGGAGGCTCAACCCCGACCAGAAGAGGGCCTGGGACGCGTATTACGACCCCATCATTGCCGACTTCAAGGCCCGCAAGCCGACGGGGCGCGACCTGGCCGAGTGGAAATATCAGCGCTACATGCACGACTACGTGAGCGTCATCCACTCTATAGACCGCAACGTGGGGCGGGTCCTAGACTACCTGGAGAGGAGCGGCCTCCTGGAGAACACCCTGGTGGTCTACACGTCGGACCAGGGCTTCTACATGGGCGAGCACGGGTGGTTCGACAAGCGGTTCATGTATGAGGAGTCGTTCCGCACGCCCCTGCTGATGCGACTGCCCGGCGGCAAGAGGGGCGACATCGGGCAGATGGTGCAGAACATCGACTACGCCCCGACAATCCTCGACCTGGCCGGGGCCGAGATTCCCGACGACATTCAGGGCGTCTCGCTCCTGCCCCTGCTCCGCGGCGAGAAGCCCAAGGAGTGGCGCAAGAGCCTCTACTACCACTACTATGAGTTCCCCGCCGAGCACGCCGTGAAGCGCCACTATGGCGTCCGCACGGAGCGCCACAAGCTCATCCACTACTACAACGACATCGACGAGTGGGAGCTTTTCGACCTGGAGAAAGACCCGGCGGAGATGCGCAACCTCTATGGCAAGCCCGGCTACGAAAAGGTGACGAGCCAACTGCGCGAGGAGCTGAAGCGGCTCCAACTGCAATATGACGACCCCATCGAGTACAAACTGAAGAAGAACCATACGCAACCATGAGAGCAACAAGAAGCATTGTCGCGGCGGCCATGCTGCTCGGCGCGGCCTGCGCGGCCGCGGGGGCGCCCAACGCCAAGCCGTTCGTCGTCCCCGAACTGAAGGAGTGGCGCGGCGGCGAGGGCTACGTCTCGCTCTACGACATGGGGCGCATCGTCGTCCCGCCGGGCGACCCGGAGGCGGCCCGCATCGCCGAGGCGTTCTCCGCCGACTGCCGCGCCCTGCTGGGCGTGGAGCTGACCGCGGGCGAGGGCAAGCCGGGGCGCGACGCCGTCTCGCTCTCAATCAAGGCGGACAAGGGCCTTGGCGACGAGGGCTATGAGATCCGGGCCACGAGGGGCGGCGGGGTGCAGGTGACGGCCCCCGCCGCCAGGGGACTCTACTGGGCCACGCGGACCCTGCTCCAGATTGCCGAGCAGGGCGAGACGCGCCGACTGCCGCTCGGGACGGCGCGCGACTGGCCGGACTACCCCCTCCGCGGGCTCATGATGGACTGCGGACGCAAATATATCCCGCTGAGCTACCTGCGCGACCTGACGAGAATCATGTCCTACTACAAGATGAACACCCTGCAGGTGCACCTCAACGACAACGGCTTCCGCCAGTTCTTCGGTGGCGAATGGGACAAGACCTACGCGGCGTTCCGCCTGGAGTGCGAGACCTACCCCGGCCTGACGGCCCGCGACGGCCACTATGCCAAGGGCGAGTTCGCCGACTTCCAGGAGGAGGCCGCCGCCCGCTTCGTCGAGATAGTCCCGGAGATTGACGTCCCGGCCCACTCGCTGGCGTTCAGCCGCTACCGGCCGGAGATCGGGAGCCGGGACTACGGCATGGACCACCTGGACCTCTTCAAGCCCGAGACCTACGCGTTCCTCGACGGGCTGTTCCGCGAATACCTGGAGGGCAAGCGCCCCGTCTTCCGCGGCAAGAGGGTCCACGTCGGCACCGACGAATACTCGAACCGCGACCAGGCGGTGGTAGAGAAGTTCCGCGAGTTCACCGACCACTACATACGCCTCGTGGAGGGCTACGGCAAGCAGGCGTGCGTGTGGGGCGCGCTGACCCACGCCAAGGGCACGACGCCCGTGAAGTCGGAGGGCGTCGTCATGAGCGCCTGGTACAACGGCTACGCCAACCCCGCCGCCATGGCCCGCGGGGGCTACAAGCTCATCAGCATCCCCGACGGGCTTGTATACATTGTCCCCGCGGCGGGCTACTACCACGACTACCTCGACGAGCCGCACCTCTATGCCAACTGGACCCCCGCCCACGTGGGCAACGAGGTCTTCGCCGAGCGCTCCCCCTCGATACTCGGCGGGATGTTCGCCGTGTGGAACGACCACGTGGGCAACGGCATCACCGTCAAAGACATCCACCACCGCCTCTACCCCGCCCTGCAGACCCTCTCGGCGAAGATGTGGACCGGGACGGCGACGGAGCTGCCGTGGGAGACGTTCGACGCGAAGCGCGCCTCGCTGAGCGAGGCCCCGGGCGTGAACCAGGCGGGCCGCCTCGGCACGCGCCCCGGCCTGGTGTGGCAGGCCAAGGAGGTGGAGCCGGGGGCCACGCTCCCCCACGCCGAGATAGGCTACGGATACACCGTGGAGTTCGACCTGGAGGGCGAAGACGAGGCCCCCGGCACGGAGCTGTTCCGCTCGCCGAACGCCGTGTTCTACCTCAGCGACCCCGTGGGCGGCATGATGGGCTTCGCCCGCGACGGATACCTGTGCCGCTTCCGCTACGCCGCGGGGCGGGGCGAGAGGGCCCGCGTGAAAGTGACGGGCGACAGCCGCCAGACGACGCTGGCCGTGGACGGACGCGTGGTGGACAGCCTGGGCGTCGAGACCCGCTACTATGACGACAAGGGCCAGGCCAAGATGTTCTACCACCAGACCCTCGTCTTCCCCCTGGGCCGGGCCGGCCACTTCAAGAGCAAGGTGAGCAACCTGCGCGTCTACAACCACATCCGCTAGCGGCAATGGGCATAGGCAAGATGGCATTGGGCGTTGGGAGCGCGTCGCTACTGGCGTCGTGCGCCGGGGGCGGGCCGACGGAGCCGGCGCGCCCCAACGTCGTCCTCATCCTGGCCGACGACATCGGCTATGGCGACCTGGGCATCAACGGCCCGAAGACGATAGCTACGCCCAACGTGGAGCGCCTGGCGGCCCGCGGCGTGCGCTTCTCCGACGCCCACGCCGTGGCGGCTACGAGCACCCCCTCGCGCTACTCGCTCCTGACGGGGCACTACGCATGGCGCCGCGACGACACGGGCATCGCGGCGGGCGACGCCGGGATGGTCATCCGCCCGGGGCAGACGACGGTGGCCGACCTGTTCCGACAAAGCGGCTACGCCACGGGCGCCGTGGGCAAATGGCACCTGGGCCTGGGCGACAAGACCGGGGCCCAGGACTGGAACGGCCTCATCACCCCCGGCCCGGCCGACATAGGCTTCGACTACTCCTACATCATGGCCGCCACGGCGGACAGGGTGCCGTGCGTCTTCGTAGAGAACCAGCGCATCGTGGGGCTGGACGCCGCCGACCCCATAGCGGTGAGCTACGCCGAGCCGTTCGCCGGCGAGCCGCTGGGCCGCGACCACCCGGAGATGCTGACCAAGCTGCGCCCCAGCCACGGCCACGACATGGCGATAGTGAACGGAATATCGCGCATCGGATACATGAAAGGAGGACGAGACGCATGGTGGGAGGACGAGAACATTGCGGACAGCATAACGTGCAAGGCCGTGGCTTTCATCGAGCGGCACCGCGACGAGCCTTTCTTCCTCTACGTTGGCACGAACGACGTCCACGTGCCGCGATGGCCCCACCCGCGCTTCGCGGGCAGGAGCGGCATGGGCCCTAGGGGCGACGCCCTGCTCCAGTTCGACTGGACGGTGGGCGAGATTGTCGCCGCCCTGGAGCGGCACGGGCTGACGGACAACACCTTGATAGTCCTGACGAGCGACAACGGGCCGGTGGTGGACGACGGCTACGCCGACCGCGCCGCGGAGCTGTTGGGCGACCACAGGCCGTGGGGGCCGCTGCGAGGCGGCAAATATTCCATCTTCGAGGCGGGGACGCGGGTGCCGATGGTGGTCGTGTGGCCGACAGCCGTCAAGCCCGGCGTCTCGCCGGCGCTGGTCTCGCACATAGACCTCTTCGCCACGATGGCCTCCCTGCTCGGCGCGGCGCCGCCTCCCGGGTCCGGCCCCGACAGCCGAGACGCCCTGGAGGCGTGGACAGGGCGCGACACCACGGGCCGCGCCTACGTCATAGAGGCGGCGGGGAGCCTCTCGGCATATGACGGCGAGTGGAAATACATAGCCCCAAGCGGCGGGCCGGCCTACCAGAGGCAGACGGACATAGAGCTGGGCAACAGCCGCGAGGAGCAGCTGTACAACCTGAGGGAGGACTTGGGCGAGCGGCGCAACGTGGCGGCGGAGCGCCCGGACATTGTGGAGAGACTGCGGAGCGTCATAGCCACGGAGAGAGGAGGGGCGACGGACTGAGGGTATGACGTCGGGACAATCGGCCAAGAAAACGTATCTTTGAGAGACTAAGACCCACACGACCATGGCAGACTACATCCGATTCGACTGGGCCATGAAGCGCCTGCTGCGCGACAAGGCCAACCACGCAGTCCTGGAGGGGTTCATGACATCCCTGCTGGGACACGAGGTGAAGATTGTGCGGTTCCTGGAGAGCGAGGGTAACCAGGAGGACGAGTTCGACAAGTTCAACCGCGTGGACATCCTGGCAGAGGACGACCGCGGAGAGCTCATCATCGTCGAGATCCAGAACTCGCACGAGCTGACATACTTCCACCGCATCATGTACGGGGCCGCCAAGGCCATAACGGACTACGTGAAGCTCGGGCAGGACTACGGCGACATCCGCAAGGTGTACTCCGTCAGCATCGTATACTTCAGCCTCGGCCGGGGCAAGGACTACGTCTACCACGGCACGACGACGTTCCGCGGCCTCCACGAGCCGCACGACGAGCTACGCCTCACGGGCCGCCAGTGCCAGCTATTCCTGGGGGTCGACGCGCAGGACCCCGAGAGCAGGCCGGGGGCCGGCGTCCTCTTCCCCGAATACTACATCTTGTGCGTCAAGGACTTCGACAAGGTGGCCCGCACGCCGCTCGACGAGTGGTTCTGCTACCTGAAGAGCGGCGCCGTGGGCGACGACGCCACGGCGCCCGGCCTGGCCGAGGTCCGCGAGCGGATGCGTGTCGACGCCATGACGCCCGAGGAGCGAGCCAGCTACAACCGCCACCTCAAGAACAAGGGCTACGCCATGAGCGTCATCGAGACCGGCAGGGACGAGGGGCGGGAAGAGGGACGCAAAGAGGGGCGCATGGAGGCGGCGAGGAGCATAGCCCTGGCCCTGCTGCGCAAGGGGATGCCGCCGCGCGACGTGGCCGACGCCACCGAGCTCGACGAGGCCACAGTCCGGGGGCTGAAGGAGGGCGCCTCCGCGACTTCAGAAGACCAATGACGCGGGGCTACGGCCCCGAAATGGGCAGGACGCCCCTGTTCTCATATTCTGTAGACCACTGGACTTGCCAGGTCTTTCCATTTACCTGGTCTAGCAGAATGAAATTGTAGAGGTTGCTTGTCGGGACAAGCGCGAAACGACCGTCGACCTCCTCGGAAGGCCAACAACGGGACGAGAAAGACAACGACGTCTCGAACCGTTTTTCCTTGTCGAAGTTCCATTGCACCAGCCAAATCCTCCCATTGCGGGTGTCGAGCTTCAAGAAAATCCACCTGTCCCGCGTCGGATAGAGCCTGTAGCGCGCGACGCTCTCGACGGCCGCGGAGTCTTGGGACGCCTGGGCTTGCGCCAGTGGCGCAAGAGCCAATGTGGCGACAAGGAAGAGGATAAACCTCATGACCGACAATCAATTAACAGGTCATTTAGCGACCGTCTCTTTCCAATATTGAGCAATCTCGAAAAGTTTTGCCATACATGTCAGAAACTTGATAAGTGAAGTTGAAATCGCGGTACCAATTGACCTGTATCGCGATCAGCTCCTGGTCTGACACCAATTTCATCCCGGGGCAGGACTTTTGCAGTTTGCGTTGCACGGCCAACAAACCCTCGAAGAGGCTCGCGCTGTAGGCAAACGCATATGACCCCATGTCGTTCACGGCGCGCCCACCATCCCGCCGGAAAGGAATCCGATTTGCGACGACATTCCTCTCCTTTTCGAGACGCAGACGGAACTCATAGAGCGGAAGCATCCACTTCCGACCGTTGCCGATAAGGGCCCGCATAGACTTGTCGTCTTTGACCACGGTGCAAGTCCAACAACCGAAACGGCTCTGCCCGCACGAGCCGTGGCTCTTATCGGTGACCATGGCCGGACACTCATAGTCGTCGGCACTATCCTCGGAGTAGATGTTGAACAGCTCCCTGTTGTCCGCCCCCCAGGGCGACGGGACGGAATTGACAATCCACCGCACCTCTTCGAGCATAAGCTCCTTTATTGGGGCATAGACGTAGGTTTTCGACAACAACGCGTGCCTGGTCAGCCTCTTGCCTCGCACCTCATGCCTCTTTATGGAGCGCGCCCGCGTGGCACTCTCGGACTTCCGCGTCCCGATGAGAATTATGGCCTCGCCGCACTCGTCAACCTGCTCCGTTATGAACCGCGCTGTAGGCTTAATCTTAAGCCTCTCCGTGCACCATCGGAACCACAAAGCCGGGGATGCGGAATCTCGCCCCGCGCCGCGAGCGGCCAGCGCTTGCCCAATTGGAGAAAAATGACCACAATAGCAAGAACAGGGCGGGCCGAGAGGGAGTGGGGCGCCCCCGCGGCACACAAAAAGCCCCCCGCGGGGCACGCCTCGCGGGGGGGTAATTCCTACGGGAAAGCGCCGGCGCGAGCCGGCCGCGGGCGCTACCGCGCCACCTTGAGCCGCCCGCCCTGCACGTAGGGACGCCCGCGGACGGGCGAGGCCACGCGCCGCCCCTGGAGGTCGAAGAGGGGCGCCGAGGCGTCGGAGGCCACGGCGGGCGAGGGCGGCAGGGCCGTGGCGCCGCCGCGGATTACGCTGACGGACACGTTGTCGAACCAGGGGACGTAGTCGGAAGTCGCAAGCTCGACAGCTTTCCCGGAAAGCTTCACAACGACGCTAGAGCAGAAGCCGAGATCGGAGAGTTTGACAGTATCGCTGAAAGTCGTCCACGGACTAAGCCCGAACCGAGCGGAGTCGGGGATAAGCTCGACCTCGCACGTCATCAACCCGCCAGACAGCACGAAAACAGCGGAAAATATGCCAGCCGCAGCATTCTCGGCAAACGGCCGATAATAGGCATCGACAGACACACAGACCGAGGCTTCGTCGAGGTCAGCGGCACTAAAGCCACGGTCAGACAACGAGATAGACTGCGAGAGCTCGCCACCACCGCCAGAAAAAGCTAGCCAGTGGTCGTCAGGGGACTTGCCCCCTCCCGAAAGCCAAGTACGCTCCCCATTGACCAACCACCCCGTCCACTCGTCGCTGAAACCGGGATTCTCGACAAGGTTCTCGCCCCACTTGGGCTGGGCGGCGGCCCCGGCGCACAGCAGGGGCAGCAAAAGGAAGAAAGCGTAGAGTTTTTTCATATGCACATCAAGTTGTTAGAGTAGTCCCACAAAAGGTGAAAACACAACGACGCGAATTAACAAAAAAAACACACACCGTGACACGATGGCCGACGACGCGCAAAAAAAGCCCCCCCCCGCGGGGCACGCCTCGCGGGGGGGGCAGTCTTTCCCCAAAAGTCCGAAGCCTAGTCGGCGGCCCCCATGGCCTGGCGGAGGTCGTCGATGATGTCGTCGACGCTCTCGATGCCGACGGAGAGGCGGATGAGGTCTGGCGCCACGCCGGCCTCGCGGAGCTGCTCGTCGGAGAGCTGGCGATGGGTGTGGCTGGCGGGGTGGAGGACGCACGTGCGGGCGTCGGCCACGTGGGTGACGATGGCGATGAAGCGCAGGGCGTCCATGAACCGTATGGCGTCGTCGCGCGTGCCGCGGAGGCCGAAGGCTATGACGCCGCACGAGCCGCCTGGGAGGTACTTCCGCGCCAGGGCGTGATATTTGGAGCTTTCGAGGCCCGGGTAGCTGACCCACGCCACCTCGGGGCGCCCCTCGAGCCACTTGGCCACGCGGAGGGCGTTCTCGCAGTGGCGCGCCATGCGGAGGTGGAGCGTCTCGAGGCCCAGGTTGAGCAGGAACGAGTTCTGCGGGGCCGGGATGGAGCCCAGGTCGCGCATGAGCTGGCTGACGAGCTTGGTGACGTAGGCCTTGCGGCCGAAGGCCTTGGTGTAGGTCAGGCCGTGGTAGCTCTCGTCGGGGGTGCAGAGGCCGGGGAACTTGTCGGCGCGCGCCTCCCAGTCGAAGGCGCCGCTGTCGCACACGGCGCCGCCCACCTGCGTGGCGTGGCCGTCCATGTACTTGGTCGTGGAGTGGGTCACGATGTCGGCGCCCCACTCAAAGGGGCGGCAGTTGATGGGCGTGGCGAAAGTGTTGTCGACGATGAGCGGCACGCCGTGGCGGTGCGCCATGCCTGCGAAGCGCTCGATGTCGAAGACGGCGCATCCGGGGTTGGAGATGGTCTCGCCGAAGAAGCACTTGGTGTTGGGGCGGAACTCGCGCTCGATGCGCTCGTCGGGCCAGTCGGGGTCCACAAAGGTGCACTCTATGCCGAGCTTCCTCATGGTAACGCCGAAGAGGTTGAACGTGCCGCCATAGATGTTGTTCGAGGTGATGAAGTGGTCGCCCGCCTGGCATATGTTGAAGACGGCGTAGAAGTTTGCGGCCTGGCCCGACGAGGTGAGCACGCACCCCTCGCCGCCCTCCAGCTCGTTGATTTTGGCCGCCACGGCGTCGTTGGTGGGGTTCTGGAGGCGCGAGTAGAAGTAGCCCTCGGCCTTGAGGTCGAAGAGGTCCGCCATGGCCTCGGAGGAGTCGTACTTGAACGTGGTGCTCTGGACAATGGGGAGGACCCGGCTCTCGCCGTTCCGCGGCCGCCACCCGCCCTGCACGCAGATGGTCTCGAGGTTTCTTTTTTTCGTCATCGTATGGTTAGGTCTTACAAATATTCCGTCGGACGTTGCAAAAATAGTCATTTGGCTCCGACCGCGGCGCGGAAAAGCGGCAAGCGAAAAATCGATTATCTTTGCGAGCCGCGCCCCCGGCAAGAGGGGGAGGACCGCGCGCGTCCCCGACAAGAACCACCAAGACAGATTTCATGGCCGAGCAGAACGAGACAGAGAGGCACGATGCCGCCGCGGCCTACGGCGAGGAGAGCATCAAGACGCTGGAGTGGCAGGAGCACATCCGCCGCCGCCCCGGAATGTATATCGGCAAGCTGGGCGACGGCTCGCAGGCCGACGACGGCATCTACGTGCTCATCAAGGAGGTGATAGACAACTCCATCGACGAGTTCATGATGGGCTTCGGCAAGCGCATCGACATCTGCTCGACGGCCGAGGGGCGCATCTCGGTGCGCGACTTCGGCCGCGGCATCCCCCTGGGGTCGGTCGTCGACGTGGCGTCGAAGATGAACACGGGCGGCAAGTATGACAACGCCGTGTTCCAGAAGTCCATAGGCCTCAACGGCGTGGGCATCAAGGCCGTCAACGCCCTCTCCAGCGTCTTCGTCGTGTCGTCGTTCCGCGACGGGCAGGTCAAGCGGGTGGAGTTCTCGCGCGGCGAGGTCGTGGCCGAGCACGCCCTGGAGGCCACCACGGCGCGCAACGGCACCATGGTGGAGTTCCTGCCCGACGCCGACATCTTCGAGAACTTCGCATTCCGCGAGGAGTTCATCACCCAGATGCTCAAGAACTACTCCTACCTCAACAAGGGCCTGACCCTGACGCTGAACGGAGACAAGTTCCAGAGCCAGAACGGCGTGGTGGACCTCCTGGCCGACAACATGACCGACGAGCCGCTCTACCCCATAATCCACCTGGAGAAAGACGACCTGGAGATCGCCATGACCCACGCCGACCACTACGGCGAGGAGTACTACACGTTCGTCAACGGCCAGCACACCACCCAGGGCGGCACCCACCTCCTGGCGTTCAAGGAGGCCGTGGTCAAGACCCTGCGCGAATACTACGGCAAGAACTACGAGGTGGCCGACATCCGCTCGGGCCTGACGGCCGTGGTCTCCATCAGGATCCAGGAGCCCGTCTTCGAGAGCCAGACCAAGACCAAGCTGGGCAGCAAGGACATGAGCCCCGAGGGCGGCGTCTCGATCCGCAACTACGTCTGCGACTTCCTGGGCGAGCACCTCGACAACCACCTGCGCCGCAACCTCGACACCGCCGACGTCATCAACCGCAAGATTGTGGACAGCGAGAAGGAGCGCAAGGCGATATCGGGCGTGCAAAAGGAGGCGCGCGAGAAGGCCAAGAAAGCCAACCTCCACAACCGCAAGCTGCGCGACTGCACCATCCACCTGACCGACCAGAAAGACGAGCGCCGCGAGGAGACAGCCATCTTCATAACCGAGGGCGACTCGGCCTCCGGCTCCATCACCAAGAGCCGCGACGCCAAGACGCAGGCCGTCTTCAGCCTCCGGGGCAAGCCGCTCAACACGTTCGGACTGCGCCGCGACACGATATACAAGAACGAGGAGTTCTTCCTGCTCCAGAGCGCCCTCGACATCGAGGACGGCATCGACGGCCTGCGCTACAACAAGGTCATCATAGCCACCGACGCCGACGTCGACGGGATGCACATCCGGCTGCTGATGATCACGTTCTTCCTCCAGTTCTTCCCGGAGGTCATCAAGAACGGCCACCTCTACATCCTCCAGACGCCCCTGTTCCGCGTCCGCAACAAGAAGAAGACCATCTACTGCTACTCCGAGGAGGAGCGCGACAAGGCCGCCAAGCAGCTCGGCGCCCAGCGCGAGATAACCCGCTTCAAGGGCCTGGGCGAGATAGACTGGCAGGAGTTCCGCGAGTTCATCGGGCCCGGCATACGCCTCGACACCGTGACACTCAAGAACTCCGACGGCGTCCACGACCTGCTGGAGTTCTACATGGGCAAGAACACCTCGTCGAGGCAGAACTTCATCATCGACAACCTGGTGGTGGAGGAAGACCTGGTCGACAAGGACTTGCGAATCCTGCAGGAGCCCGAGGAGCGGGAGGCCTAGCCGAAAAAGAAGTAGGCGAGGAAGATTGCCGCCACGACGCCCGCCGCGTCGGCAATGAGGCCGCACGCCACGGCGTGGCGCGCGTCCCTGACGCCGACCGAGCCGAAATAGACGGCCAGGATGAAGAATGTGGTGTCGGCGGCGCCCTGGAAGAGGCACGCCAGGCGCCCGGCGAAAGAGTCGGCCCCGCACGTGTTCATGCACTCAATCATGAAGCCGCGCGCCCCGCTCCCGCTCAGCGGCTTCATGAACGCCGTGGGGAGGGCGTCGACGAAGCGGCTGTCGGCACCAACGGCCTCGACGCACCAGCGGATGCCGCCCAGGAGGAAGTCCAGGGCCCCGCTGGCGCGGAACATGCCGACGGCCACGAGCATGGCCACGAGGAACGGGATGATGGACACGGCGGTCCGGAACCCGTCCTTGGCCCCGTCGACGAACGTGTCGTAGACATTGACGCGGCGGCGCATGGCCAGGAGGACGAAGCCGCATATGACGGCGAGCAGAATCCCGGCGGCTATCCCCGCGGAGAGGCTCTGCACCCGCTCCGCCCCCACACCGTCGAGGGCCAGGACAAGCCCGGCGAGCAGGGCCGCCATCCCGCCCAGGTAGGCCATCACGACGCGGTTGAGCAGGCTGATGCGCTGGACGGCGGCCACGGCCACGAGGCCGACGAGCGTGGAGCAGAACGTGGCGAGGAGCAGGGGCAGGAAGACGTCGGCGGGGTTGGCCGCGCCGCACTGCTGCCTGTAGGCCATGATTGTCACCGGGATGACGGTCAGCCCGCTAGTGTTGAGGACGAGGAAGAGGATTTGGGCGTCGGTGGCCCTCTCCTTGTGGGGGTTGAGCGCCTGCAGCTCCTTCATGGCCTTGAGGCCCATGGGCGTGGCGGCGTTGTCGAGGCCCAGCATGTTGGCGGCGATGTTCATGGTCATGGCGCCATAGGCCGGATGCCCCTTGGGGACCCCGGGGAAGAGCCTCCGGAAGAGAGGGCTGATGGCGCGGCTGAGCCCCCCCACGGCGCCGCCGGCCTCGCCGACGCGCATGAGGCCCATCCAGAGCGTCAGCACGCCGGTGAGGTAGAGCGAAATCTCGAAGCCGCTCTTGGCCGACGCGAAAGTGGAGTTGACGACGTCGGACAAGACACCGGCGTCGGCCGACAGCAGACACCGGCCGACAGCCACGGCGCCCGCGGCGAGGATGAAGAAGATCCAGACGTAGTTGAGTGCCATCGCTCTGCCTTAGCCAGATATAGCACCGTGAAATTAGCTATTTTTGCCAAAAAGAAAACAGCCTGCGAGTGGATACGCGAATAACCGATAGCGGAAGTTTGGCAGGGAAGACATGCGTCGTCTTGGGGGTGGACGGCATGGATGTCCTTGAGCTGGTCAGGGCACTGAAAAGATGCGGGGCGATTGCGCGAGGCCGCACTATGGTTCCCATCGACGAAGTGTGTGATGAAAGAGAAATAGACCCATTCGACGAGGAGGCCATGCGCGAGGCTGTCCGCGGTGCCGACATTTTGTTTTTGCTTTGCCTTGCAGGTGTCGCCGAATTCGGCTATCCGGCGCAGTATGTATGGAAGTGCAATGTCGACTGCGTGCGTATGGCGTGTCTCGCGGCGGAAGCCGAGGGCGTGGGGCGGCTGGTCTATTGCGGCTCCATCTTGAGCCTGGGCCGTCAGACCTCGGCGGCTCCGGTCGACGCTTCGACGCCCTATCAGCCCGACGACGCGCGGACAGCCCTCGAGCGTTCGCTGTTCCAGGGCGAGATGGAGACGTGGCGCGCCGCAGAACGCGGGCTGCCCGTCACTGTGGTCTTAGCTGGATTGCCTTATGAGGGCGTACGTAATCGTTTGTGGTTGTGTTTGCGCCGCGGAATGACGACCATGCCGCCGATGGAGAGCGCCTTCATCGAGAGTGGCAACCTGTGTGAGGCGCTAATCGACGCGGCCGACGACGCCCACATAGGCGAGAGGATTGTGCGCGCGGGCCGCAACGCCTCCATCGCCACGCTCGCGGGCGAGATAGCCGCGCATTCGCGCCTCTCCTCCAAGATAAAGGTGCTGACCGACTGGCAGATGAGGCTCCTGCTCAAGATGCCGCGGTGGATAGCGTCGCGCCGGCTCTTCGAGCCGGGCATGGGGCGGATGCTGATGCGGCGGGACAGGTATGCTTAGGTAGCAAAAAGCCGACGCTACGCCTTTGCCACCAACTCGTTCCACATTTGCCGATGCTCGAACTTCACAGCCGGGTCACGAAAAGCCAGAGTAGCATAGTTCTCCACAAACAACACGGGCGAAGACAATAGCCGCAGATAGTATTGGATTGTAGGAAGGACACCATTGACAATCAATTGACAACCTTGCGTCTTAGCTATTTGGCCTATCATGGCGTTAATCTGCTCGGAATCCGCAGGGGACGGCTCCACTGTGGAGAGTATGTAATAGCGCGAAACGGGAGATTGCAGTATTTTCTGCTTCGCAACCGCCAGAATATCGGCGGACACCGCAACGTCGAACTTTACCTCTACAGCCTCGAACGATTTGCCGTCCTCGTCCACGATGTCAATATCTCCAATTCGTCCACTTTGGGCATCGGCAGAATTATGGCTCTCTAGCGGAAGCAGGCTTTTGGAGGCAAAACGTCTCTGTCCCTCAGCAAAAAGGCACTCATACACAGAGTATAACGCCAACACCGGCAGTCTCGCAGCCCCTTGCGCCCTGTATTTCTTATGGAAATGCGCATCCAAGAGGCTCACGGTGTCACGTATCGACAGATTCCTGGGAATTGCCGGCAGAATTGCTTTCTTTTCTCGATTAATTATAAGACATTGCAAGAAAAAGTCCAACAACTCCTCGTTACCCTCTGGAGAATTTTGAATTACATCGACAACCGAAAGGAAAACCTCCTTCAGTTTACGTGGCTTTATCGCCCCATTGTAATTAGCGTCATATGGGGACTTGTGTTCAAAAGAACGCGTCAACCATCCGCTCTCCTGCATACATGGAAAACCATTCCGACGGAGGAACGGGGTTATATTGTGAGTGTCAAACGTCCTGCCAGAGAAACCGCCGGGAATGCTGGACTGGTGACGACGAATGTCCTGTCCTGGGTTTAGCATCTTGTATACGAGGCACGTCAACGTCACGGTGCAACCAGACTTGCTGATTTCTGCCAATTCGACGATTTCCCTCACCCAAGCCTTGACATTCTGAGGCAACTCGGCTTCGGCGGCCTCTGCTCCCGAAGCTTTAGACATGGCTCTATCATAGTGCTCGTTCAGCCACATGGCGACGCTCTCCTTGCTCATGTCGGTCATAGCAGCTGCCTTTTAATCTCCTTTGCTATTTCGTGTATCATGGGGACGCACACGGCGTTGCCGCACTGCCGATACTCCTCGCTCAGGTTGGTGTCTTTGACGAAGTTGGCGGGGAAGCCCATGAGGCGGTAGCACTCGTCGATGGTCAGCTTGCGCACCCGCCCCCCGTCGAGAACCCAGAAGCGACCCGAAGACTCCTGCGACGGCAATGCCGGGTGGACGCCGTCGATGGAGTAGATGCGGTTGGGCTGCTTGTGGACGCGCGACAAGTGCTCCGTGCCAGGGCGGATGCCCCTCTTGCGGATGTTCTTGTTGCGGTAGCCGACAAACAGCAGTCCCGATCGTTGCGTGCGGACTTCGGGCAGCAGGGTATAGGGCTCGTCGAGATACTCAAAGCGGGACGCGTCGGTGTCGGCAATGTCGCGGATGGTCTTGCGCGGCAAGGTCTTCACCCGGGCGAAGTCGAACAGCATGCCTCGCGACGCCACGATTATTATCCTCTCGCGGTTCTGAGGCACTCCGAAGTCGGAAGCGTTTAGGACTCGCCACGAGCACACATAGCCAAGGCCCTCCAGCCCGGCCAGGATGGTCCGCAGCGTGTTCCCCCGGTCGTGATAGACGAGCTGCTTGACGTTCTCCAAGAAAACGACCTTGGGCCGCCTGGCCTCGACGATGCGGAACACCTCGTAGATGAGCGTGCCGCGCGTGTCCTCGAACCCCCTCATCTTGCCCGATATGCTGAACGGCTGGCACGGGAAGCCCGCCGTGAGGACATCGTGGCCGGGGATGCTGTCGGTGGCAATCTGCGTGATGTCTCCGTGGGGCATCTCGCCATAATTCTGCCGATAGACCCTCTGCGCATGGACGTCATACTCCGACGAGAAGACGCACCGCCCGCCGACCCACTGCAACGGAATGCGGAATCCTCCGATGCCGGCAAAGAGGTCGACGAAGCGGAACTGCGGGGCTGGCGGCGCGGGGAACGGCACTGCGCCGCTCCCGATGGGGGTCGTGGTGTTGTCGTTGTGGTGGAATGGCTCGGTCATGGTCTCCGTCTCTCGCACGCGAAGTTAGCCTTTAAAATCTGCGACACGCACCCTGCCGGCCAAATTCTCCCGCACCGCGGGCAGAAGCGAGGCCCATGCCTCGCCGTCCGGGGCGGCCTAGCGCCCCCGCCCACTTGCGGAGTCCCAAAGCCCGGCGACGACATCGGCGTCCAACCCCGTGGCCTCGGCGACGTCGCTGGGCGAGAGTCCTTTGCGGAGGAGGGCGACTGCGATGTTTTTTGCGGCCTCGTCCGCGCCGAGCTTCTTCCCGGCCTCGACGCCTTGCCGCATCCCCTCCTCAATGCCAATCTTCTTGCCCTCGGCAAGACCCTCCTCGCGACCCTCCTCGCGACCCTCCTCGCGACCCTCCTCGCGACCCTCCTCGCGACCCGTCTCAATCACGCTCCGCGCGTAGCTGCTGTTCTTGAGGTGGCGGTTGTAGTTGGCACGCTCCTCACGGCTCATGGCGTCGACGCGCATCCGCTCGCGCACCTCGGCCAGGCCGGGCGCCTTGGCGTCGTCGCTCACAGCCCCGTTCTTGAGGTAGCAGAACCACTCGTCGAGGGGCGTGCGGGCCACCTTGTCGAAGTCCTCGACGCGCAAGATGTAGTATTCGGGGAACAGGACGCCCGCGCCAGGACGCTCAGCCGCATCCGGCGCGTCGATGCCCAAGAATTTCCGGCACTGCTTGCGGCTCAACCGGAGCTCGTCGTGCGGGTCGTGCAGGCCGCGGAAGGCCGTCGTGCCGTGATATACGTAGTCCTTGCCCTGGCCGAGGCTGAAATAGACGATGCTGACGGAGTACACCTTGCGGACGTTGCCGTAGTCCTGGCCCAGCTTCACGTAGTCCGTCAAGGCCTTGGCGACGCCATACATCATGCGGTGGAAGTACGCCATCTCGCGGGAGTTCTGAATCTCGACGATGATGAGCTCGCCGCGGTCGTCCTCGGCCAGGATGTCCACGCGGTTGAACTTGTCGAGCTCGTCCTCCTGGTTGCCCTCGCTCTCCAGGAATCGCACAATCTTCACCTCGCGGCCCAGCAGGGAGGTCATGAACCCCTCCAGGACGGCGTGGTTGGCCTTGTCGCGCAGGAGGCGCTTCATGGCCCAGTCGAATCGGATGTAGTCTGCCATGGATGTGTGTGTCTATATTCCTCAAAGATACGCAACTTGGAGGCTCGGCCGCCCAGGTCGGCGGCAAAAATGTGGCGGGCGGGACGCTGTCGCCCGCCACGCGGCCTGCAGCCCCCCCCCCCGAAGGCTCAGAGACCGGCGGCTTCGCGGCTCCGCACCTTGAGGTCGGTCACAACGCTCTTGAAAAGGCCCGCACGGCGCAACGGGAAATGCAGGCCGCGCTGATACCTCATGCTCCCCGCAGTGCGCCACACGGCGGGGAGCACCGCCGCTCCGGGCATCTTGTCGAACTCGCCGCCGGGCGGCACGACATAGAAACGCAGCTCGCCAAGCCGCTCCACGCGGCGGCCGTCGACAAAGAGCGTGGCGCCGTCGCCGGCGGTCAAAATCCCGATCTCGACAACGCCCTCGCCGGGCAGGGTGTAGCCGAACGTGTCGAGATAGCCCTCGCGGGCGTAGCCGAGCCTGCCGCCCACGGGGTCGCGGAGGTAGAACGTGGAGGTCGGGCCCTCGGCAAGCACCGTCCCCAGGGCCTCGGGGCGGCAGTCCACGCGGAACGAGACGTAGCACCCGAAGCCGGCCTCGTCCACGGGCAGCCCCAGCGGCTCGCCCGGCACGACGGCGGACTTCTCCACACCGCCCGCCGGGATGCGACCCGCCACGTTCACGCCCGGGGCCTCGCTGAGCAGCCTACGCCCCTTGTCGAACTCGCCGAAAGCGAACGACGTGAGGTGGGCCGTCCAGCACTTCGTGGCGAATGCCTGGAGGACGGGGAAGATGCGGTCGTGAAGGTCGGGGACGGTGACGCCGTTGCCGTAGATGTCGTTCCACAGGGCGAACATCCCGCCCATGATTTGCGGGTCGCGGTCGTCAAACCTCGTGTCCCAAAGGACGTTGGGTGTCCACGACGAGTAGATGGGCTCGATGGGCAGCCGGTCGTGGTAGTAGTCGGCGAGCGGCACGATGTAGGTCTGCCTGTCGGGAATCGAGATCCACTTCCACCCCTGCTCCTTCATGACGCGCGGGTCGTTGCGGTCGGGCGACCAGGCGAACATCGTCACGCCGTCCTGCCTGATGGGCGTCTCGCCCTTGGCCCACGTAAGGGCGCCCCACAAGAACGGCCTCTTGCCGTAGCTCTCTACGACGCCGAGATAGTGGTCGGTGTAGGCGCGGAACTTCTCGACAAGCTCTTGAGTGGCGTTGGAGAACTCGTCGGTCCCGATGTGGACGTAGGGGCCGGCGAAGACCGGGTCGTCGCCCCCCAGGTATTCGGCGAAGAGCGAGTCCATGAACTCGTAGACCTCCGGCTTGAAGATGTCGAGGTGGTCGGCGCCATACCGCTCCGACGCCAGCGAGGGGCGATGGCGCGTGAAGGCCAGGCTGTGGCCCGGCGAGTCTATCTCCGGGACGACGTCCACCCCCATGCCGGCGGCGTAGCGGACAAGCTCGCGAAACTCGGCCTTGGTGTAGTGGCCGTCGGCGGCCGCCAGGCCGGGGTAGGTCTCGCACTCCAGGCGGAACGCCGCCGGCGTCTTGCCCCAGTCGCCCCCGAAGAACTGGCGGAAGCCGTTGTCGTTGAGGTGGAGCTGGAGGGTGTTCATCTTGTGGTAGGCCATGATGCGCGTCAGCTTGCGGAGATAGTCCATCGGGACGAACTTGCGCCCCACGTCGAGCATGAAGCCGCGGAAACGGTATTGCGGGACGTCTTCCGCCTCGCCCCGCGGCAGCGGCGCGCCCCCCTCGCTCATCTGGAGCAGCGTCTGCAGGGCCCAGCCCGCCGCCCGCGGCGTCGGCGCCACGATGTCGACCCTCTCGCCAATTGTCATGCGGTAGCCCTCGTCGGCCAGCCGCCCGTCGTCGGCCAGCGTCAGCACAATGTCGCCGGCCCGCGGCCTGCCCCTCGCGGCCATCGCCATCGAGCGCCCCGCCACGACGGCGTAGTCGTCGCAAAAGGCGCGCGCGGCGGCCCAGAGCGCCTTGTCGGCCACGACGACGCGGCCGGAGGGGGTGAGCGTCCCCTCGCCCCCGGCCCAGGCCGTGAGCTCGGGGACGGTGAAAGGCTTGCCGTTCTCCGCCGCCGCGGGCGCGCAGTGCAGGGCGGCGAGGAGGGCGGCGCACAGCGCCCACGGGGCGCGCCTCCACAGTGTCGTCATTCCCTCCACGGGCCTAGAGTTTTGACAAGATTTCGTTGCAGAGCGCGTGCCCCTCGACCATCATCCGCGGGATGTGGAACGGGCCCTTGAAGATGTTGCCCTTGGCGGGCTGCGCCACCGTGCCGTCGCGGTGCAGGTAGCCGTACCACTCGCCGTGCCACGAGTCGGGGAAGTGGGCGTACGTCCACTCGCTCACCTGCCGGTGGCGGTCGAGGTAGACCTGCTCGCCCGTGGCGAGGTAGGCGTAGAGGCTGGCGAGGATTGTCTCGCACTGGGGCCACCAGAACTTCATGTCCTGAGAGTAGTCCTGCGGCGGCAGGCCGCGGCAGTCGCGCATATTGATTATGCCGCCATACTGCTCGTCCCATCCCCACTTCCACGACCAGTTGAAAATCGTCAGCGCCATGTCGACAAGCGGCTTGTCCCACCCGCGGTGGCGCGCCTCCTCCATGAGGAACCAGCTCGTCTCCATGCAGTGGCCGGGGTTTATGGCCCGCGTCATGTTGGTGTCGATGAACTCCCCGTCGGGCCCCACGGTCTCCAGCAGGGCCTCGAACTCGGGGTGCATGAAGTTGTCGCGGAGCGAGGCCACGGACTTGTCAATCCGCTCCGTGAGGCGCGGCAGGTCGAGAGCGGCGCGGAGGCGCGACGCCACGTTGACCAGGATCATGACGATGCTGTGCCCCTGCAGGCGCACCGAGGGCTCGTACTTGGCTGGCAGGGCGCCGGGCGTCGAGAGGAGGCGGAGGGTCTCGTCGAAGAGGCGCACGGCCTTGTGGGCGTAGGCCTCTTCGCCGGTGGCCAGGGCATATTCCGACATGGCTATGGCGGCGAACGTCTCGCTGAAGACGTAGCGGCGCTTGCGCAGGGGGCGCCCGTCGGCAGTGACGGTGAAGAACATGCGGCCGTCGGTGTCGAAGCAGTGGCGCTCGATGAAGTCGAGCGTAGTCCGAGCGGCGTCGAGCCACTCCTGCCGCCGCTCCACGTTGTTGTAGGCAAAGGCGCAGACGAAGGCGAAGCGCCCCTGGAACCACACGCTCTTGGTGGGGTCCATCAGCGAGCCGTCGCGGTCGAGGCACGTGAAGACGCCGCCGCGCTTGCGGTCCCAACCGTTCTTAATCCAAAACGGCATGATGTCGCCCAGCAAATCGTCCTTGTAGCGCTTTGCCCAATGGGTGAAATACTCCCTGTTATCCATAGTTGACGTTTGATTATTGCTTATACATCCAAAAATCCGATTAGCCAGGACAAGACCATCAGACCACGCCCCGCCTCGCAAATATCACTCTTTATTAATCGACAGCCAAATCAAACACTAGATAATTTCACATAGGCGAGCCATATGACGACACGGCTAAATTATACTAGCACGCAAACGCCACCAGGCGAAGGCGCAACGGACCCAAAATTGCGCCCTTCGCCCCGCGGGGGGATGCGACAGCCGCCATTTTGCATCATTTAACACCCGCAGAATAAGCCAACTACTTTAAAAATATATCTTTGCTAGCGAAGTCCATTTACTCAAAACCCAGACAACATTGAAAAGCAGAACATCCGACGGCATCCTGTCCGCCCCCAAGCCGGCCTTGCTCAACCTGCTCATAGAGAACGGCGGCCAGACGATAGCCGAGCTGTCTAAAAGCATGGGGGTGAGCATCCCCTACACGACCAAGACCCTCAACGAGCTCATCGAGGCGGGCTTCGTGCAGATGACGGGCAAGCGCGACAACAGCCCGCGCCGCGCGCCGCGCGTCTACGACCTTGTGGCGTCGTCGGGCTACTTCCTGGGCATCGACACGGGCCACGACCGCCTCAACCTGGGGATTTGCGACTTCGGGGGCAACATGGTCAGCACCCGGGCCAAGATCCCGTTCGACCTGGAGGACACGCCGGAGTGCTTCGAGAGCCTCGTGGGCCTCATCCGCTCCTACGTCGACGAGGCGGACGTCCCCCGCGGGATGATCCGCTACGCCTGCATGGCCGTCGGCGGGCGCGTCAACCCCGAGAGGGGCACGGCCCACAACTACTTCACCACCCTGGGCCGCCCCCTGGCCGCGGCCCTGACGGAGCGCCTCGGCATACGCTCGTGCGTGGACAACGACACGCGGTGCATGACCTACGGCGAGCTTCTCAACGGGTGCTGCAAGGGGCTTCGCAACGTCGTCTTCGTCAACGTCAGCTGGGGGCTGGGGATAGGCATCGTCATCGACGGGCGGCTATATTTCGGCAAGTCGGGCTACTCCGGCGAGATGGGCCACATGCACATATACAACAACGGAATCCTCTGCCACTGCGGCAAGATGGGCTGCATGGAGACCGAGACGTCGGGCTCGGCCCTGGTGCGCAAGACGCTCAAGAGGCTCGCCGACGGGGGCATCTCGGTCCTCTCGGGGCGGGCGGGCGGCACGACGCTGCAGGACATCCTCGACGCCATAGCCCGCGAGGACGTCCTCTGCATCGAGGCGCTGCAGGAGGTGGCGGCCGAGCTGGGCGGCAACCTGGCGGGCATCATCAACGTCTTCAACCCCGAGATGCTCGTCATCGGCGGCGACCTGTCGGTCACGGGCGACTACCTCGCGCAGCCCGTCCGCATGGGGGTCAAGAAGTTCTCGCTCAACATGGTGAACGAGGACTCGCAGATTGTCACCTCGGCCCTGGCCGACAGCGCCGGCCTCGTCGGGGCGTGCCTCATGGCGCGGAGCAAGACCCTGGAGACTCAACATTAACATACCTATAAACTCAGACACATCTATGAGCGACAAAAGAAAGTACGCCCTGGGCCTCGACATAGGCGGGACGAACACCGTCATGGGCGCCGTCGACTCCGACGGCGGCATAGCCTCGACCGTATCGGTCAAGACCCGGAAATACGAGACGGCCGAGAGCTTCGCCAGGGCCGTGGCGGACATGGCTCGGTGCGTGGCGGCGGGCGTCGGCGGGAGCGGGCGGGTGGTGGCCATGGGCGTCGGGGCGCCCGGCGCCAACTACTACCGCGGCACCGTCGAGCACGCCGCCAACCTGGCGTGGGGACGGGGCGTCGTCCCCCTGGCCGAGATGCTCTCGGAGCTGACGGGCCTGCCCGTGGTGGTCGAGAACGACGCCAACGCGGCGGCCGTGGGCGAGATGCGCTATGGCGCGGCGCGCGGCATGCGCGACTTCGTCGAGGTGACGCTCGGGACGGGAGTCGGCTCGGGCGTCGTGGCGGGCGGGCGCCTGGTCCACGGCAGCGACGGGCAGGCCGGCGAGATGGGCCACATGATTGTCCGCCGCCAGGGCGGCAGGGAGTGCGGGTGCGGGCGCCGCGGGTGCCTGGAGACCTACTGCTCGGCCACGGGCGTCGTCCGCACGGCGCGGCAGGCCCTGGCCGAGAGCGGCGGGCCGAGCGCCCTCCGCGGCATAGCCCCCGAGGCGCTGACGTCGCTCGACGTCTACAGGGCCGCCGCGGCCGGCGACGCCCTGGCGCAGTCCGTCTTCCGCACGACGGGCCAGATCATCGGCGAGGCGTGCGCCGAGGTGGCGGCGCTGCTCAGCCCCCAGGCCTTCGTCTTCTTCGGCGGCCTGGCGCAGGCCGGCGAGATGCTCCTCGCCCCCCTGCGCGAGGCCTACGAGGCCAACGTCCTGAGCCTCTACGCCGGCAAGGCCAAGTTCCTCGTCAGCGAGCTCGACGGGGCGTCGGCCGCCATCCTGGGGGCCGCCGCCATGGGATGGGAGCGGGCCGAGGGGAGAGAGTAGGGCGCCGAGGCGAGGTAGTCCGACAAAACTGAGAACGCCCCCCGCTCTCCTTTCGAGAGCGGGGGGCGTTCTTTACTGCCGGCACTTTCCCTTTTATTACGCAAAAACACAGGACAAAAGCTTGCCGGGCGGCATTTTGAGAGGACAAAAGAGGGGGCGCCGCGATGGCGCCCCCCCCCCTTTTGTCAGCCTACAGAGAAAGTCAGAGGTCAATCTTCTCGTCGGCAATGGTCGCATTGGCATCGTCGGACACCCAGGCAGGCGTGGGCGACGTCGGGTTGTAGTCGTCGACGGAGAGAGCCTGATTTGCCTCGACCTCGCTCTGGGGGATGGGCCACAGGAGCTTGGTGTCGTCGCCGCTGATGACAAAGACATAGTTCTTTTGGAAGCCGGCCCCGCGGCGGTCGAAGCCGACGCCGAGACGCATTATGTCGAACCAGCTCATACCCTCGCCCCACAGCTCCACTCGGCGCTGACGCCAAATCTCCTCGTGGAGGTCTGCGCCGTCGAACGCATACTGAGGGTCGCGGTACTCCTTGACGAACGAAGTCAGCGTGCCGCGCGCGTCACCACCCGTCATGCACTCCGCCTCGGCCTTGATCAGGTACATCTCCTCGATTCGCATCAGAGGCATGTCGTTGGCGTTTGTGGAGGTCCCGACGACACCGTTGTAAGGGCCAAACTTGACAGTGGTGTACGGGGCGTAGTATTCACCGATGGTGACGCCGGTGAACTCAACCCAGGCGTTCTGGTCCTCGGCGGAGAAATGGTCAATCTTCTTGCCGTCGCTCATGTGGCAGGCCTCGCCGTCCTCAGAGAGCCACCACCCCTTGCGGACATCGGTCGCGGCAATGGAGTTGAACAGCTTTTTGCTGATTTTCAGACCGCCGGAAACTAAACCGTAGCCGTAGTTGAGCGTTCCGATGTGCGAAATCCAGTTCACGATGCTGCTAGACACGACATCGTCGCTCTCGGATATGTCGATGCCCCACATCCAGTCGCCCTCGCTGAGCGACGAGAACGCGGGCCTCGATGCGTCGGCAATCGAAGACGGCACGGCGTCGCTATTCCCTATTGCCGCCTCAGCATCCGCCAAGGCGCCACTCCAGTTGCGGGTGACAAGGTTGACGCGCGCCCTGAGGCCATAGGCCGTGGCCAAGTCGACAAGATGCCTGCCGCCGCGGACGGCGCCGCCCGCCTTGGCCTCGGCGAGCAAGTCGATGGCCTTGTCGAGGTCGGAATAGATGAGGTCGTATACCTCCTGCACCGTCGCGCGCTTGGCGCCATTCGCCGCCACGTCGGCAGAGTTCTCGTCGGTGATGATTGGCACGCATGGGCTGCTCTCATGCCCGACATAGTTGAACTGGTAGAGCTGAGCCAACTGGAAGTAGCAGAAAGCGCGGAGGGCGTAGCCCTGCGCCGCACTCAGGAGGAGCTGCGGGTTCCCGCTCGCCACATCCACTGAGCTTATAATGCTGTTGGCACCGAATATGTAGGAATAGAGATCCTGCCACATTATCCGCGAATTGTCGCTGGAGATGGCTCTGTCGCTAAACCGAATCTCACTGGACATCCAGTTGTACCCGGTCACCGCTCCCACAACATCCTCGCCATTGCAGTCAGTGAAAATCATGACGGACGGATAGCCGAAATCGGAATGGTTCGACTGCACACTAGAGTAGTTGGGCATATAGGCGGACATTGCAAGGAATGCGCCGTCCACTGAGGCCGAAGTCTTCGACGCGTCGTTGGTGTATACGTCCGACTTCTGGTCCGCAGTGACGAAGCTGCCCTCCGGCACGGTATCCAAGTCCTCGCACGCGGTGGCGACGGCGAGCGCGGCCGCCAAGGGCAAGTATTTATATCTGTTATCCATTTTGTGTCGTCCTCGAAAAAGGTTAGAACGTAATCTTTATGCCGCCCGATATTGATCGCCCGGCCGTGTAGCGCGAAGTTGTCGCCGAGGTGTAGCTCTGGCGCGGGTCGAGTCCGTCGCGCTTGGACCACAGGGCCAAATTGTCGGCGGCGAAGTAGACGCGCACGCTCTCCAGGAACAACTTCTTGGTGAAGTCGGCGGGAATCGTATAGCCGAACGTGATGTTGTTGAGAGCCAAATAGTCAGAACTCGTCAAGAACCTCGTCGAAGAGGAGTTGATGTAGTAGTTGCCATAGTCCATGCGGGGGACGTCGGTCTTGGTGTTGTCCGGAGTCCACGCCTTGCGGATATCTGTGTGCCAATTTCGGCCGGAGTCGTCACCACCGTGCATCAAGTACTGGTAGCCGGAGTCGAAAATCTCGCCGCCGAGCTGATAGGAGAAGGCAATGGAAGCGTCGAAGCCAAAGAACTCCAACGACGTGCCGAAGCCGCCATAGACGGTCGGGAGCAAGTCGTCAGTAGCGACTTTGAATTTCTGCGCCGTCTGGTAGTCGTTCGTCTTGAGACGCTCGCCAGTCGCCTGGTCAGTGCCGGCATACCACAGCGCGTCGCCAGTCTTCTCGTCCACTCCGGCCCAACCGACAAGATACATCCTGTACATACTCTCGCCCTCCTCGTAGATGCGGCTCCCGTCGATGAGCTTACCGCCAAGGTCGGGGTGGAGCTCGTTAATCTCGTTGTGGAGGAACGTGGCGTTGGCGTTGATGTCCCAATTGAACGAACCGACATTCAAGACGTTGACATTGACATCGACCTCGAAGCCAGAGTTCGTCATCGACCCGACGTTCATCGGGAACTCAGTGTAGCCGTTGGACGCGGCGACCGGCTTATAGTAGAGCATGTCGGAGCTCTTCCGCCCGAAATACTCCACGGTGCCCGCGACCTTGTTGCGGAGGAACGCGAAGTCGAGACCGACATTCCAACTCTTGGAAGTCTCCCAAGTGAGGTCGGGATTGCCCTTGTAGACCAACACGGCGTCGGAGAACATGCCGTTGGCGCCGGAGACGTCATACTGGTCCTGCCATGCGTAGTAGGCGTAGTCGGAGTTGTCGTCGTTGCCGATGTTGTCATTGCCCTGCTCGCCATATGAGGCCTTGAGCTTGAGCATGTCGACCCACGAGGCGTTGGCCATGAAATTCTCCTTGTTCAGAAGCCACCCGGCCGACACGCTCCAGAAGTCGCCCCAACGGTTGTCCTCGGAAAACCGACTGGAGCTGTCGCGACGATAGGACACGTTGAAGAGATACTTCTCGGCGTAGGCGTAGTTGAGGCGCGCGAAATATCCGGCCGTGGCATAGGAGACCTCCTGCCCGTCGACGGTGAAGTCGGTCGTGACATTCCCCAGATAGTAGCTTTCGGGGTTGTAGGTGTTTGCTCCGTAGCCGTCGATGTACCCGTCGCGCATATGGTAGCCGTCATAGCCCACCGTGACGTCGAAGGCGTTGTCTTCGGCCACGGTCCAGGAGTAGACGCCGACATACTGCTGGTCGAAAGCGTAGAGCCTCGAGTGCCGCTGCGTGGCGGCGCCGCCCGTCATGGAAGACTGGCCCATGTAGGAGTTCCACAGACGGTTGAACCTGGTGTTGTCGACGAACAGGCTGTACTTGGCGCTCAGCGACAGGCCCGTGATGGGCGTAATCTCCGCCGACACGTTGCCGTTGAAGACGTCCATGTCGTAGACTCGCTTGTCATAGAGCAGGTCGCCCATGGGGTTCGCCATGCTCATGAACTCGCGGTTGAAGTTGGTCGACTGGCCGTCGCCGTAGTCATATTGCGTGCGGCCGTTCTCGACCTTTATGGAGCCGTCGGCATTGCGGACGTACATGGGGTAGATGGGCGCCATGCTGTTGCAGACAAAGAAAGCGTTGCCCGAAGAGCTTGTGCTCGTCTGGTCGTCCGGGTAGCGGCTTCGCATGTGGTTGTAGGCCGCGTTGACGCCGACCTTGAGCCACTTCTTGGCCTGATAGTCGACCTTGACGCGGGTCGAGACGCGCTTGTACGCCGAGTTGGGGATAAGGCCCTCGTCGTTGAGGTAGCCGAACGAGAGGAAGTAGTTGAACTTGTCCTGCCCGCCAGAGACGGTGAGGTCGTACTGCTGGCGGCCCTGGGTCTTGAACATCTCGTCCTCCCAATTGTCCGGAGTGTAGTAATATTTGCCGTCGGAGTAGCCCAACGTGGCTTTCGGGTTGATTTTCCCATCCCTCCCGATGAGCATCTCACCCCCGGGGAGGGTGAAGACCTGGTAGCCAAGATTCGGCACAATGTCGGCGTTGGCGTCCGCATGAGCCTCGTCCTCGCTTTCGCCGCCGCTCACATAGTCATTGTAGAGCGCCGCGTAGTAAGTCTCCAGGTACTCCTGCGGGCTGCGCAAGACGTCGTAGTTCTCAATCTGGCGGCTATTGCCGCCCCAACGTCCCTCCAGGGTGACTTTCGCCTCGCCCTGCTTTCCTCTCTTGGTCGTCACCATGACGATGCCGTTGGCGCCGCGCGCGCCATAGAGCGAGGTGGAGGCGGCGTCTTTCAGAATCGTGATGTTCTCGACGTCCGTCGTGTTGATGCTCGACAGCTCTCCGTCGAACGGCATGCCGTCGACGACGATGAGCGGGTCCGAGCTTGCGTTGATAGACCCCACGCCGCGGATGCGTATGGACGACGAAACCCCAGGCTGGCCGTTGGAGCTGAGCGTCTGGACGCCGGGCATGACACCCGACAGGGCCTTGGAGACGTCGGACGCCTGACGCTTCTCCAACGTGGCGGAGCCCATCTGCGCGGCGGAGCCGGTGTAAGTCCCCTTGGTGGCGACGCCGTAGGCCACGACCACCACCTCGTCCACCTCCCTCCGGTCCTCGCTCATGGTGACGTCCGTCTGGCCGGCGGCCAGGTCGATCTCGGCCGGCACCATGCCGATGAACGTGGCGGAGAGCTTGGGCGAGCCGTCGACCGCGATTGTGTAGCGGCCGTCGATGTCGGTCACGACGCCGTTGGTCGTCCCCGGCACCATGACGGCGACGCCCGGCAGCGGGTTGCCCGCCTGGTCGCGGATTGTGCCGCTGACGGAACGCTGTTGCGCGGCCGCCAGGGCCGAGCAGAGCGCGAGCGCCAGCAATAGCAATAAGTGTTTCATCATTCGTTGAAAGTTTACAGTTGCATTCCGAATAGTAGAGGTTGCGCGAATTCGCCGACGGGAATCCCAGGCCCGTCCGGTCGCAAAGTTAACGAACGCGGCCAAACTCCAACCTAAAGAGCTGTTAAACTTTCATTCGGGAGCCGCGCGGCGGGGGCAAATTACGGATTTCACCTAAGCCCCCGGCGGGGGGCGGCCGGCGCCCCCCGCCCCTTTGTCGCGGCAAACGGCGGCCCGCGCCCCGAAATGTGAAGATATTGAGCTAAATTTGGGTGATGAAACTGAAGCACAAGGAGACGACCGCCCTCCTGGCCGTGTCGCTGCTGGCGCTGAGCCTGTGCGGCGTGTGCGGCGAGATGGTCGAGCCCATGGGCCGCGCCTACGGCAAGGTCTTCGCCCGGATGGGCGGCATGCCCGAATGGCACTACGGCCTCGTCTGCCTCGCCTACGCCCTGGCGGCCCTGCTCGCCTCCGCCGCGTCGCTGCGCTTCGGCCTCCGCGCCGGGCTGCTCCTGGGGCTGGGCCTCTTCGCGGGTGGCGCGCTGAGCCACCTGCCCGCCTCGCAGATAGGCGCCCCGGGGCCGTTCGTGGTGGGCCTGTGCGTCATGATGTGCGGGTTGTCGTTCGTCGAGACCTGCGCCACGCCCATCGTCATGTCCCTGGGCGACCGCCGCCGCGTCCTGCACCGCCTCTTCGTGGCGCGGACGTTCGACGTCGGCGGGTGGTTCGCGGGCTACGCCCTCGTGACGCTCCTCGTGGGCGGGCGCGTCTTCGCCCCCGCCTCGGCGCCGCCCCCCGCCGACCCGCTCCACGCCGCCGAGGCCCGCGGCTCCGAGCTGATGGCCGTCGCCACGCCCTACGTGTGGCTCGGCGCCGCGGGGTGCGCCATGGCCGTGGCCGTGGCCATGATGGAGGTGCGCGACACTCGTCCCGACGCCCCCCGCCGCCACTCCGGCGGCGCGCTGCTCCGCGGCGTGGCCCGCGACCGCGCGTTCGCGGCGTCCGCGGCGTGCCTCTTCGTCTACACCATGGCCCAGCGGCTCTGCTGGGCCAGCATCGTGAGCCACGGCGCTGCGGCCACGACCGAGAGCCACGAGGAGATGACCTCCGTCATGGCCCACGACGCCGCGCGGAGCATCCTCGTGGCGGGCATGGGCGTCTTCGCCGCCGGGCGCGTGGCGGGCTCGCTCCTGACGGCCCGCGGCAGGCTCCGCCCCCAGCCCACCCTGGCCGCGGCCGGGGCGGCGGCCACGCTCCTGACCCTGGCCGCGGCCCTGGCGCCGAGCCGCGTCGGGATGTGGCTCATGGTCGTGGTGTCGGGGTGCATCTCGGTCATGCAGCCCATAATCTTCCACGCCGGCACGCGCCACATGGATAGCGAGACCCTCCGCGTCGGCGTGGCGGGGCTGGTGGCGGCCTCGACGGCGGGCCTGGGCGTGAGCAACTGGGGGTGGGGCGCGGGCGCCGAGCCCGGCGGGCAGATGGCGGCGGCCGCGGCGGCGTTCGCCCTCATAACGGCGTTCGCCCTGTGGCAAATAGGCAAGAACATCATGGGACCCACGCCGCCCAAAGGCCGCGAAGAGGCCGCGGCGGCGACAAACGACAACAAATGGAAACCGACGAGAACATAGAGCGGCAAGAAGAGGACTACCAGCAGGCGTTCTGCCGCGAGGCCCTGGAGTTCGCCACCGTGGCGCGGGAATATTGCGTCTTCGCCGAGAACGCGGGCCGATACTCCAAGGCGGACTACCTGCGCGTGGCGAGCCGCCTCCTGCCCCTGCTCTACATGAAAGCCGCGCTGCTCCCCGAGACCCGGGCCGCCTCGGACGACGGCCTGCCGGAGATTGTGGACTACGAGACGTATGAGAGCGTGCGCCGCGGGGTCCGCGCCCGGCTGACGAGCCACGACGACTACCTCACCACGCAGAAGGAGGACTTCTGCCGCAGCGAGACGCCCATAGCCGCCAGCATCTCGGAAGACATGGCGGACATCTACCAGGACGTCCGCAACTTCTGCGAGCAATATCACAGCGGCGACAACGCCGTCATGAACGACGCCCTGGCCCTGGTGGCGGACAAGTTCCGCTCCTACTGGGGGCAGAGGGCGTGCGACGCCCTCGGGGCCATCCACGCCGCCCTCTACGGAGGCGACGACCTGGCCGACGAGGCCCCCGCCCCCGACGACGGCGCGGCGCCCGGCGACGACGACGCCCCCGACGCGGCGGCCCCCGACGGCGGCGCGCCCTACTTCCTGCGCCAGGCGGGCATGAGGCTCGTGGACAACAAGAAGAGAAGATGAAAGTAACGAACGAGGAGATAGACCTCCTGGAGCTGTGCCAATATGACCAGGAGATAGCCCTCGTCGACAAGGCGGCCGACATCGACGCCGCCATCGACGAGATGAGGCTCCAGCCGGCTCTCGGCTTCGACACCGAGACTCGCCCGGCCTTCACCCGCGGGTGCAACTACAAGGTGGCCCTGCTCCAGCTCTCGGCCCCGAGCAAGACGTGGCTCATCCGCCTGTGCAAGACGGGCCTGACGGAGAGCCTGGCCCGATTCCTGGAAGACGCCTCCATAGTCAAGCCCGGCCTGGCCATCCGCGACGACCTGCGCGGCCTGCGGCGGCTGAGGCAGTTCACGCCCGGGGGCTTCGTCGACCTGCAGACCATGGCCACGGCCCGCGGCATAGAGGACCTGAGCCTCAAGAAGATGGCCGCCCACGTCCTGGGCGTGAGGGTCTCGAAGCGCCAGCGGCTGACCAACTGGGAGAGCGACACGCTGACCCAGGGCCAACTGACCTACGCCGCCACCGACTCGTGGGTCTCGCTACGCCTCTACGAGGCCCTGCTGGCCGGGGTCGTCGAGAGCCCACTGGTGGGCGAGGCCCGGAGGCGCCTGGCCGAGAGGGGCGGCGAGGCACAACCCGCACACACAGACAGAGCATGATAGAACTAAGACACGGCAAAGAGCAGAGCCTCTTGCGCCGCCACCCCTGGGTCTTCTCCGGGGCCATAGCGCGCATGGACGACGCCGAAGAGGGCGAAGTGGTGGACATAGTGTCGGCCTCGGGCCGCTTCCTGGCACGAGGCCACTACCAGGTCGGGTCCATCGCCGTGCGCATCCTGACGTTCGACGAGGGCGAGACGGTGGACCAGGGCTTCTACACGCACCGCATAGCCCAGGCCTACGAGCTGCGCCGCGACGCCGGCCTGGTCGGCAACCCCCAGACCACGGCCTACAGGCTCGTCTTCGGCGAGGGCGACTGGCTCCCGGGGCTGGTGGTGGACGTCTACGGCGCCACGGCCGTCGTCCAGATGCACTCCGTCGGGATGTGGCGCGACCAGGCCCTCATCGTCCGCGCCCTGCGCGAGACCATGGGCGACAGCCTCGCCGCCATATACAACAAGAGCGAGGGAACCCTGCCCTACAAGGCGGGCCTCAACCCCGTCAACAGCTACGTCTTCGGCCGGGCCGACATCAAGGAGGCCCGCGAGAACGGGATGCTCTTCACCCCCGACTGGGAGAAAGGCCAGAAGACGGGCTTCTTCGTCGACCAGCGCGAGAACCGCCTCCTGCTGGAGCGCTACAGCCGCGGGCGGCGCGTCTGCAACCTGTTCTGCTACACCGGCGGCTTCTCGCTCTTCGCCCTCCGCGGCGGGGCCGAGCTCGTCCACTCGGTGGACAGCTCCGAGCGCGCCATAGAGCTGACGCGGCAGAACGTGGAGCGCAACTTCCCCGGATGCCGCGGCCACGAGGCCTTCGCCGAAGACGCGTTCCGGTACATGGAGCGGGCCGGGCAGAAGTACGACCTCATCGTCCTCGACCCGCCGGCCTTCGCCAAGCACGTCAACGTCCTCCGCAACGCTATCAAGGGCTACCGCCGCCTCAACGCCAAGGCCATGCAGATCATCGAGCCGGGCGGGCTGCTCTTCACGTTCTCCTGCTCGCAGGTGGTGAGCAAGGACGAGTTCCGGACCATGGTCTTCTCGGCGGCCGCGCAGGCGGGGCGGCGAGTGGCCATCCTCCACCAGCTGACCCAGCCCGCCGACCACCCCGTGAACATATACCACCCCGAGGGGGAGTACCTCAAAGGGCTGGTCCTGAAAATATACTAACAAAGAGAGATGCAATTCTACGACTTCGACTTCACCGACGAGCTCCTGGACAGCCTCGACGCCATGCGCTTCAGCGAGCCGACCCCCATACAGGCGCAGGCCATCCCGGTCATCACCGAGGGCCGCGACCTCATAGCCTGCGCCCAGACGGGGACGGGCAAGACGGCGGCCTACCTGCTGCCCATCATCGACGACATAGTCCGCAACCCCGCCGACGGCGTGGACACCCTCGTCCTCGTCCCGACGCGCGAGCTGGCCATACAGATTGACCAGCAGATGGGCGGCTTCGGCTACTTCGTCAGCGTCTCGTCGACAGCCATCTACGGCGGCAACGACAGCGGCGAGTGGAGCCGCCAGCGCACGGCGCTGAGCGAGGGCGCCGACATCGTCATTGCCACGCCGGGGCGGATGCTCCAGCACATCAGCATGGGCTACGTCGACTTCAGCCACGTCCGCCACCTCGTCCTCGACGAGGCCGACCGGATGCTCGACATGGGCTTCTACGACGACATCATGCAGGTCGTCAAGCTACTGCCCGTCGAGACGCGCCAGACGCTGATGTTCTCGGCCACCATGCCGCCCAAAATCCGCGACCTGGCCAAGACCATCCTCCGCGACCCGGCCGAAATATCCATCGCCATAGCCAAGCCCGCCGAGGGAATCCGCCAGGCCGCCTACCCCGTCTACGAGACCCAAAAAGGGCGCCTGGTGATGGAAATCCTCCGCGGCCACAAGGGGATGAGCACCATCATCTTCGGCTCGCGCAAGCAGAGCGTCAAGGAGCTGGGGCACGCCCTGCGCCACAACCATTTCAACGCCGGCGTCATCCACTCCGACCTGGAGCAGAGCGAGCGCGAGGAGGTGCTGCGCCAGTTCCGCAACCGCAACATCGAGGTCCTAGTGGCCACAGACATCATTGCCCGCGGCATAGACATCCCCGACGTCGACGTGGTGGTGAACTTCGACGTCCCCCGCGACGCCGAGGACTACGTCCACCGCATTGGCCGCACGGCGCGCGCGCAGAGCAAGGGCGAGGCCTTCACGCTCATCGTCCCCGACGAGATGATGGCCTTCGGCCGCATAGAGAAGCTCATAGAGCAGACGGTGGAGAAGCTGCCCCTACCCGACGGACTGGGCGAGCAGCCCGAATATGACCCCAACCTGCGCTCCCGCGGCGGGCGGGGCGGCAAAGGCGCCCCCCGCGCCCAACAGGGCCGCCAAGGCGGGAAGAGCCAAAGCCAGGGAGGAGGCGGGAGGCGGAAAGAGCAACGCAAGCAGCGACCCGCCAAGCCCGAGCAGCGACAGGACAACGCCACGCGGCCCGAACAGCCTCAACAGCAACCCGCCGCGCAACAGGGCGAGACGCCGCGCAAGAAACGCCACAAACGCCACACGCGCAAGCCGCAAGGCGGCGACAACGCGCAGGGCGGAGGGGAAGCCCGCCAAGAGCAGGGCGGAGGCGGCGAAGCGCCCAAAGAGTAGGGAGGCGCGCGCCCGCGCGAAGAGACGGACGCACAGGAGGCTTGACGGCTCAGGGGCCGCCGGGCCTCCTTTTCTTCACGCCGCCGAGAGCCGCGCGAGCCTCACTGGAACGAGACGCTGAGCAGGGCCGCCGCCGACACTCCCCCCCCGGCGCACGACACCCGACAGCCGACACTGACGGGATAGGGCAAGAGGAGCCACCGCGTCTCGGCCCAAAGCTCCACCGACGCCGAGGCGCGCCCCGACGTGGAGTAGACAGACATCCCGTTCCACAGCCGGTCGAGGCCGTAGTCGCCGACAATGCGCATGTTGACGCGCTTGACATAGGCCACCGGGCCACACTGCCAGTCGGGGTTGACAAGGGGCAAAGCGTAGGCCATCCGGAACAAGGCCGACGTCCGGGCCGAGCGCCGCCCAAGCCCATAGGGCGACGCTATGCGGCTGGCCACACTGCGCCGATAGGAGAGACCCGACGACGACGAGACGGCAGAGCCGAAGAACATCTGCTGGGCGGCGACGGTGAGCGCCAGCTGATGATGCCGCCCGAAACCCGGCAGATAGCCCACAACGGAGCCATAGAGCAGGCCGCCGTAGTCGCCCTCCCACGGGGCCGCGTCGCAGAGCAGGCTCAGGGCCACCCCGCCGCGGCAGCCGACGTCGCGCTCGGCCGCCCGGCGACGGATGTGGGCAGAGAGGCCATATGTGGCGCAGAGGTACTTGCTGTCGGGCGTGGTCTGGGCGTAGGCGCGCAAGACGCCGTCGCCGTCCAGGGGCGTCAGGGTCACGAGGCGGCGCACCCCCGTGGCCCTCTCGCGGCGGAAAGAGGCGTAGGGCGTCAGCGCCCGCAGCCATGCGCCGGAATTGCGGGTCAGCGGCAGCGACGCCGAGAAAGTAAGGTTCGAGAGGTAGCTGCGGTCGTCCACCGTGAGCGTGGCGCGCACCTCGCCCCTGCCTCCCGACGACGGGTCGGCAACGACATATTGCGCCCTCTGGCGGTAGTCGGCATAGCCCCACTTGCCCGAGAACGACAGCCGGGGCCACAGCCAGTCCCACGCGGCGGAGGCGAAGAGCCGCCCGTCGTCGGCGTCGGGCGACAAGTCCACCCCCGCCTGTAGCGACACGGTGCCGTGGACGTTCTGGCTCGCCAGGCTGAGGCCGGGGCGCACGGTCTGCGCGCCGGCGTCGACCACGACCGGCCCCCAGCTGTGGACATTGGGGAGCAAGTGGAGGCGCATGGGGCCCACCCTCCGCATGCCCCCGCACGCGGCGGTGTCGGCAGGGAGCACGAACGCCCCGCCGCGCTCCACGCCGCAAAGAGCCGTGTCGAGCCGCCCCGCCACGGCCACGCCATACCCCTCGGCCCCATAGAGGCTCACGGCGAGCCCCGCGCCAAGCCACACGGGGCAACGCGCGCCGTGGCGCGCCACGAGCCGCCGGCGCACCTCGCCGCCGCGGAGCGAGAGCGAGTAGACGTCGGAATACCCGCACGAGTCGGCGGCGAAGAAAATCTCGCCGTCGCCCGGAGCAAGGTCGCGCAGGCCGCGAAACGACGGCTCAACAAGCGTACGCATCGCCCCACCGCCACGGGCGGCGAAGCTCACCACGCCGCGGCCGCGGTCGGTCACGACGACGGCCGCCAAGGTGTCCGCCGAGAGCCACACGACCTCCGGCACCTGCCACCCCACGGGCATCCGCACGACCGTCTCCAGCCCCCCGCCCCACCGCCCGACGACGACGGAGTGGGCCATGTCGCGCCCCGACATCACGGCGGCGAGGCCGGAGCCGTCGGGGCTCACCGCGGGGCTGTGGTAGTCGCCGCCGCGCGTCAGCCTCCATCGGCGCCCGTCGGCGAGGCACGCCGCCATGAGGCAGTCCTCCGACGCATTGGCCCACCGGCCGTGCTGACGCCGCTCGCTCCACACAATGGTGTCTCCACAGAGGGCGAACCGCTCCTCGTTGCGCGCCGACGGGACGATGGAGCGCAGCTCCCGCCCCCCGGCGTCGAAAACGGCGAAGTGGGCCAGGCGGGCGGGCGAGACAACATAGGCCACCCACTTGTCGCCCCAAGGGCGGGGGTGGAGAACCTCCTCGTAGTCGGAACCCGGCGCCCACAGGCGCCTGGCGGGAGTCTCACCCCGCACCGCGGCCTCGGCCCTCCAACGGCCCATACTGCGGCGCACGGACCACTCGTAGAGAGCCATGGGGCGCATCCCGGACTGGCGGCGCAACGAGCGCGCGAACGGCACGAAAGTGAACGGCCTGCGCCCGGCGGCCTCGAAAGCCCTGCCCCACACGCCGTTGCCCAGGGAGTCCGACACGGCGGCGACGACGGTGTAGCCCATGTGGTAGAAATCGGGCAGCCGCCAGGCGTAGGAGCCGAAATAGGCTTGCGAATAGGTGGGCACGCCGCGCTCCATGGCCTGCGCCCTCAGCTGTTGCAAGAACAGCGCGTTGCGCCCCCGCCCGCCCGGCGTGTGGTTCGTCTCGGCCCACACGGCGTCGCCCTCCAGGGCCCACCGCGGGACGAAGAGCCCCAGGACCAGGCCCGCCGACTGCTCGCCAAAGAGCGCATAGAGGCCGCGGGAGAATCCCGCCACGGCGCTTTGCGTCTGGACCACGTGGCGGTACTCGTGCGTCATGAGGTGGCGCGCCCACGGCACGCAGTCGTCGTCGCCGATGTCGTAGGCATACGCCTCGAGCCTCTTGGGAGCCCAGGAGACAAGCCCATTGGAATATGCCGCGCGGGAGTGCGCCACGACCGCCACGTGGCGGCGGAGCACAGAGGCCGGGAAGTCGGCATAGAGGCGCGGCGCCACCCGGCGAAGCTCCGCGTCGGCAAGCGACGCCCACCGCCACGCCGCCGTGTCGGCATAGACGCCCCACAGGGGCCCGTCCACGCGCCCCCATCGCACCGACAACGGGTCGGCCCCCGTGGAGTAGTACTGCCCCGGGGCGACGGCGCAAACCGACGCGGCAAGGCAAACAAGAAGCCAACGGCGGGACATATGGAGCTAAACGTCGCCACCATCGGGCACGTCGGCGAAAGCCGACTTGACGAGCCGCAGGTAGACGTAGACCCACAAGAGATTCCACAGCACGAAAGCCAGCGACGCCGAGAGGCCAAAGGCTATCACGAAAAGCCCGACCGTCCCGGCCTGCGCCGCCGCGTAGAAATGGAAACCCATGCGCCTGTGGGCAAGAAGCATGACAAGCCCGCCAAGCTCCAGGAGGTTGAAAAGGGCGTAGAAGTTCCCCAGCCGCGCCAGGGCGAAGACGCCATCGACAACCTCGGGCGTGGCCATCTGCTGGCCCGAGAGGGCTTCGAGAATCTCCGAGCGGGGCATCTGCACGACGACGGAGAGGCTCATGCCATAGAGAATGCCAAGGAACGAGGCGGCAATGCTCATCACGGCCACGACCGTCAGGGCGTTTGCGCTAGTTTTCATATAAACGTTTTTTCAACTGTGCGAATATAGGGAAAAAGGGCATGGGAGGCGTGCCGCAAGAGAGGCCGCAACCTCAAAATTAGCTCCCTATGGCGGCTTTCCCATTCTGTAACGCAGTCCGCGCGCAGGTTCGTGACGCAAATCGAACGCAAACGGATAAACAAATAAATGTTTTATACACAAACACGCACTCATCGACGCGAAACCTCTCATTACAAACAACTTACCCACTGCTACGCGATGACAGAAATTTTATTTCCCAAAAACTTGCAAGTCTAATCAAAAACACCCATCTTCGCGACCACAAAAAACTCAAAATATGAGAAAGACACCAATTACACACGGCGGCCTGTTCGACTCCTTATTCCTGATGCCGCCAACGCCGACCGAGACCCCAAGCGAGACCTGGGGCTTCCTCAACTTCGAGCTAGGAGTAGACTTGGACTACACAGCCAGGCAGAACTACCCCAAAGTGGCTGCCGTGACCACACCGCCCAAGCCCCACGTCCGGTTCATGGGCTACCACAGGGCCCGCCACGTCAATCGACGCGACGTCCACATGGTCTGCCCGCACTTCTACGAGGACGACCGGCGGTTTGAGGTCGTGTGGCGGCAGGCGCGCCGACACCTGGAGGCGCTTCGGCACTACGACAGCGTTGTCGGACCCGACTTCTCGATACGCACCAACTTCCCCAAGCCGGTAAAGATTGCCAGGTCGTACATGGTAAAGTTCCTCACCGCCTGGTGGCAGCACGAGGGGCTGACCGTCTACCCAAACGTCGCGTGGGCGGACAAGGCGTCGTACGACTACTGCTTCGACGGCTACCCTACGGAGTCCGTCATAGCGATTAACAGCACCGGCATAGGGCGCGACCGCCGCTCGAAAGTGTGCTGGATGAACGGGTACAACGAGGCACTAGCGCGCCTAAGGCCCATCCACATAATCCGGTATGGCGCCAAGCAGGACGGCGAAGACGAGAGCATAAGCACATACCTAAGAAACGACAACTACAACGCGGCACATGGGCAGTAACGGCCAGCATTGCAAACCGCACTGCGACAATGCCGCATTAACCAAAAAAAATCGAACACAAAAATGGACAAGCACAAGGTCTTGATTGAGAATTTCTGGGATAAAGGCAAACACCTTACAGCAGACCAGCTCGGATGGCAAAGGCCGGAAAAAGAGGAGGCACGCTCGCTGGTCTCGAAAGAGATTTTCGAGTTCGAGGTGGTGGAGGTCGGATGGAACATGTCGTTCTACTACCTCGACAACGACACGTTCTACGGCATCCACAGCGAGTGCATCCCCACAGATGTCAAGATATTGCCACGCGACAGGACGAAACCGTACATCGACTGGCAGTGCGAGTGCGACACACACATGGACGGCGAGGTCATCGCTTCGTTCGACGACCCGCACGACATATGGGACAACCTCAAGATTGACGGCAAGTCGCTGGAGGAAGTCATAGAGCGGTCGGTCATCATCGTACTGAACTGAACTCATATGGGAAGCAACGGCTCATACTGCAAACTCTTTGACGGAGTGCCGGGCGAGAGGCGCACGCACACCGACACGCAACTCCGGGTGGGCGGACACAAGGTGCTTGTCTCCAAGGAAAACGTCAAACACGACAAGGGGACTGTGACCTCAAACTCGCGGAGTCCGATTTACTTGTTTGCGGCAGTGAAAGATGGTGGCAACATCGTGATTAGCAGCATAGGGCGGTTCGACAACCACGAGATAGTCGAGTCCGTGGACCTAAAGTTCGACCCCGAGTGGAACGTCCTGCCATATGGCGCAAAAGGCTCACACTCCCACAAGTGGGGCTACTTGCCGTCGGGCTCCATTGGCAGAAAGAAGCACGACAAGACGAACGAGTTCCCCATCCCCGACGAGTACAACGGGCTGATAGACAAGATTATTCAATTCAATAAAAGCAAACACAAATGGACAAGCACAAGGTCTTGATTGAGAATTTCTGGGATAAAGGCAAACACCTTACAGCAGACCAGCTCGGATGGCAAAGGCCGGAAAAAGAGGAGGCACGCTCGCTGGTCTCGAAAGAGATTTTCGAGTTCGAGGTGGTGGAGGTCGGATGGAACATGTCGTTCTACTACCTCGACAACGACACGTTCTACGGCATCCACAGCGAGTGCATCCCCACAGATGTCAAGATATTGCCACGCGACAGG
Source organism: uncultured Marinilabiliaceae bacterium (assembly GCA_964481855.1). Taxonomy (GTDB): domain Bacteria; phylum Bacteroidota; class Bacteroidia; order Bacteroidales; family Marinilabiliaceae; genus W3P20-009. Next base: position 499 of record CAYZUH010000010.1, on the reverse strand, counting down.
ACGAAACCGTACATCGACTGGCAGTGCGAGTGCGACACACACATGGACGGCGAGGTCATCGCTTCGTTCGACGACCCGCACGACATATGGGACAACCTCAAGATTGACGGCAAGTCGCTGGAGGAAGTCATAGAGCGGTCGGTCATCATCGTACTGAACTGAAAAGGAAACGCACACGCCCGCGCATAAAATGCCGCACGAGGGGGAGGCCGGGGGCGATGGGCGACGAAAGCCCCGACACGGCTTCTGCACAGCCCACGCACAGCCCCCATCCAACCTCAACACAACCAAAAACACAACCTCAAACCTGCCCCGACCCGACCTCAATCAGACCTCAATCCCAACCCAACCCCAAAACCTACCTTACCCCTAGGGCTCACGCCCTAGGCTGGCGCATATCGCCCCTTTGGTGCTTTGAGTCCGTGCGGGGGGGGGACGGACGGACGGATGGAGATTCCGGGCAACGCCCCCACGCGCATAAGATATAAAAGGCCGGGGG
>CAYZUH010000009.1:0-87149 GCA_964481855.1 uncultured Marinilabiliaceae bacterium | reverse complement strand
TCTTGAAGAGCCTCTCCCACTGCACTTTCCCATCGTGCCACATATATCCAGCAACTTTTGCAGAAGATTGCGCATCTCCTCGTTTTTGCTCAACAGGCTTTTCAGGTTGTCATTAATTGTATCTGCCATACCATTATGGTTCCTAACGTAAGCAAAGATAGGGGGCAACTATGCCACAACGCGTCAGACAAAATAAAATGCGGCGCAACCCCATACGGAGTTGCGCCGCAAATGCATTGGAGCGGAGAGGGCTAACCGCCGAAGTTGTCGTACATGATGCTGGAGTCCTCAACGCCAAGCCCCTCGAGCATGGCGACGACGGCCTTTGACATCGGGCCGGGGCCACACATGTAGTACTCGATGTCCTCCGGTGCGTCGTGGTCCTTGAGGTAGGTGGAGTACATGACGTTGTGGACGAAGCCGGGAGTGTACTTGACACCCGCCGCGTCGGCGGCCGGGTCGGGCCGGTCGAGGGCCAAGTGGAAGTGGAAGTTGGGATACTCCTTTTCGAGGTTGAGGAAGTCGGAGAGATAGAAGACCTCGTTGAGGGCGCGTGCGCCGTAGAAGTAGTGCATCTCGCGATCCGTGGTGTGGAGCGTCTTTGTCATGTGCATGATTTGCGCACGCAGAGGCGCCATGCCGGCACCGCCACCGACCCATATCATCTCCCGCTTGGAGTCGAAGTGGGGATGGAAGTCGCCATAGGGGCCGCTCATCAGGACCTTGTCGCCCGGCTTGAGCGAGAAGATATATGACGAAGCGATGCCCGGGTTGACGTCCATGAAGCCGCTACGGTCGGGCTTGAACGGCGGCGTGGCGATGCGGACCGTGAGCATGAAGACGTTGCCCTCGGCCGGATAGTTGGCCATGGAGTATGCGCGGATAGTGTCCTCGTCGTTCTTGCACTTGAGGTCGAACATCTTGAACTTCTCCCAAGCCGGCAGGTACTCGTCGCCAATGAGCTCGCGGTCGTAGTCGGCATAGTTGATATGGAACTTGGGAATCCTAATCTGCGAGTAGGAGCCGGGCAGGAAGTCCATGTGGGCGCCCTCCGGCAACTGCACCTTGAACTCCTTGATGAACGTTGCGACGTTGGAGTTGGAGATGACCGTGCACTCGTACTCCTTGACGCCGAGGACAGACTCCGGCACCTTGACTTTGAGGTCGTTCTTGACCTTGACTTGGCACCCGAGCCTCCAATGGTCGAGCTGCTCCTTGCGCGAGAAGTGCCCTTTCTCGGACGGCAGGATGTCTCCACCGCCATCGAGGACCTGGCACTTGCACTGCCCGCACGAACCCTTGCCACCGCAGGCCGAGGGGAGGAAGACCCCATTGCCCGTGAGGGTCGAGAGGAGCGAGCCTCCGGCCTCGACAGTGAGGCTGTCCTTGTCGTTGACGTTTATGACGACGGGGCCCGACGCAACAAGGAAACGCTTAGCCACCAAGAGGACTATGACGAGCAACATTATGATTGCCAAGAAGACAACAATGCTCGCTAGTATCAAATTGTAGTCCATTCTTATTTCTCTTTTTCCAGGTTAGAGTTTGAGGCCGGAGAAGCACATGAACGACATTGCCATGAGACCCACCGTGATGAACGCGATGCCGAGTCCCCTCAGCGCGACCGGCACGTTGCCATAGGCCATCTTCTCGCGAATTGCGGCGAAGCTGACAATGGCCACGAGCCACCCGATGCCGGAGCCGAGCGCGTAGACGACCGAATCGACAAAGGAACCGATGAACTTGGGGTCCGCGGGGTCGAGGCCGATGCGCTGCTGCATGAAGAGCGAGCCGCCCATGATGGCGCAGTTTACGGCGATGAGGGGCAAGAAGATGCCGAGCTGCGAGTAGAGCGCCGGGCTGAACTTCTCGATGAACATCTCGACAAGCTGCGTGATGCCGGCAATGACGGCAATGAAGAGGATGAAGCTCAAAAATGAGAGATCGACACCGTCGACAATGGCATCGGGGCCAAGCACCCTGGTCTGAAGCAAATAGTTGATGGGCAGGGTCACGGTGAGCACAAAGGTGACAGCCACGCCGAGACCCAACGCCGTCTTGACGCTCTTGGAGACGGCAAGGAACGAGCACATGCCGAGGAAGAGCGCAAAAATCATGTTGTCCACAAAGATGGAGCGGACAAACAGGCTTACCAAACTAACGTTTTCCATTACAAATATCTCGAAGCGTTACTATTTTTCCTGAAGGTCCTTGTTGTGCGCCCTCTGCCACCAGACGATGCAGGCCACGACAATGAGTGCCATGGCCGGCATGAGCATCATGCCGTTGTTGACATATCCGGCCTCGACGATGCACTCATGATTGAGAACGTTGAACCCCAAGATAGTGCCCGAGCCGAGCAACTCGCGGAAGAACGCCACGACAACGAGAATCATGGCATAGCCGAGGCCGTTGCCGAGACCGTCGAGGAACGAGGGCCACGGCTTGTTGGTCATGGCGAAAGCCTCCAGACGCCCCATGAGGATGCAGTTAGTAATGATGAGGCCGACGTAGACCGACAGGGCCTGCGCCACGTCGTAGGCGAAAGCGGAGAGAATCTGGTTGACGATGGTGACGAGCGCCGCCACGACGACCAACTGGACAATGATTCGGATGCGCGTCGGGATTGTCTTGCGCATCAGCGAGATTATGACATTGGAGAAAGCCACGATGACGGTCACGGAAAGCCCCATGACGATGGCGGGCTTGAGCTGCGCCGTGACAGCCAAAGCGGAGCAGATGCCAAGCACCTGCACGGTCACCGGGTTGTCCTTGGAGAGAGGCGTCGAAAAAGCCTCCCTGTTTTTCTTAGAAAAGAGTTCGCTCATGATTCAAAAACCCTCCATGTTACTTTGTTAGAAACTTCTCGTAGTCGCCGAGGCTCTTCTTGAGCATGGCGTTGACACCGTCGGAGGTGATGGTGCCGCCCGAGATGGCGTCGACCTGATCCTGCCCCTGCGCCACTTGCCCTTTCTTCAAGACGGCAATGGAGACGACCTCGCCGGCGCCGTTCTTGATGTGCTTGCCCTCGAAAGGCTTGCGGAAAGCCGGCGTGACAATCTCGGCGCCCAGGCCCGGCGTCTCGCTGGCATGAGCGAAATAGACACCGCAGACGGTGTTCTTGTCGTCGTTGAGACCGACATACCCCCAGATGGGGCCCCAAAGGCCATTGCCCTTGACCGGCACAATATACTTGGTGGCACCGTCGACCTCGCAGACATAGACGGGCATGTTCTCCGCGTCGGCCTGCATCTTGAAGTCGACATCGAAGCCGTCCTTGCCCGGGACCACGTCGCCGTTGGCGTTGACGACCTCGGCGCTCTTCACATACTTGTCATACGCGGCCTCGACATCACTGTCTGTCACGTTGATTGCCGCGAGGATTTGTGACTTCTTGTCGATGCGCTGGTTAGCCTCCTGGCGCTCACGGAGCGAGCTGGCCACGAAAGAGAGCAGGAACGCGACGACTATGACCAGGACAGCCGAATAGATGAGCGTATAGGCGTTGCTGTTGGTGGACAGGCCTTTCTTTTGTTCGTTTGCCATTTTCTCGTCTGGTTATTTTGCTATTGCACGTTTCTTCCTACGGCTGACGTTGGCCTCGACGAAGATGTAGTCGACGAGCGGCGCCATGGTGTTCATGAAGAGGATGGCCAACATCATTCCCTCGGGGTAGCCGGGGTTGAGCACTCTGACGACAATTGCCACGAAGCCGATAAGCAGACCGTAAATGTACTTGCCGCCCTCTGTGCGGCACGAAGTGACCGGGTCGGTGGCCATGAAGACGGCGCCGAAGCAGAACCCGCCATAGACGAGGTGGTCGTACCACGGCAGCGCGGCGACACCCTCGCCCGAGCCGAACTGGTTGAAGCACCACGCCGTGAGCGCGCCGCCGACGAAGACGGAGAGCATGACCCTCCAGCTTGCCACGCCCGTGAGGAGCAGAAAGATGCCCCCGATGAGGATGCAGAGCGCCGAAGTCTCGCCAATGGAGCCGGGAATCGTGCCGATAAAGGCGTCCATGAAGTCGGTGTAGTTGCCCGACGCGGCTTGCGAGAGCGCCGTGGCCCCGGTGCGGCCGTCGAGGCCGTCGCCATAGTACCACACGGCGTCGCCCGACATCTTAGAGGGGTAGGCGAAGAAGAGGAACGCGCGGGCCACGAGGGCGGGGTTCCAAATGTTCATGCCCGTCCCGCCAAAGACCTCTTTGGCGAAGATGACGGAGAAAGCCGTCGCCACGCCGACCATCCACAGGGGCACGCCGGCCGGCAAGACGAGCGGAATGAGCAGACCCGTGGCCAAGAAGCCCTCGTTGACCTGCTCGCCCCGGATCTGCGCCGTGGCGAACTCGATGCCCAGGCCGACGACATAGGAGACCACGACCATCGGGAGGAAGACATAGAGGCCGTGGAGGAAGCAGTCGCCCCACGTAGCCTCCTGCCCCAGCAGGTTGTAGTACTGGAAGCCGGTGTTCCATATGCCGAATATGGTGGCGGGGATAAGCGCGAGGATGACCATCGAGATGACCCTCTTGAGGTCCACCCCGTCGCGCACGTGAACGCCACCCTGGTTTGTGGTGGCCGGAGCAAACAGGAAGCTCTCGAAAGCCTCGAACGTCGAGTGGAGCTTCTCGTATTTGCCGCCCTTCTCGAAGTTGGGCTTCACGCTATCTAGATATTTTCTTAACGCTTTCAATTTGTGTCAATTTAATGAATCACAGAATCTTGAACTGCCTAGCCGACCTCTTTCATCATGAGGCTTAGCCCATTGCGGAGAATCTTCTGCACCGGGAGCTTGGATGTCGAGACGAACTCGCAAAGCGCCATGTCCTCCTCGACGACCTCGAAGATGCCCAGCTCAATCATCTTGTCGATGTCTTGCGCAAGGATGGCCTTGACAAGGTGCTCGGGGTATATGTCCATGGGGAAGACTTTCTCCATCTCGCCGCTCACGACGATGGCCCTCGGCTCGCCGTGCGTGTTGGTGTCGAGTGAGTACTCCTTGCTTCCCGTCAGCCACGAGAAGAAAGTGCGGCTTGCTGAGAACTTGCCCAGACCCGGCGTTATCCAGCCGAAGAACTCGGGCTTGTCGCCCTCGGGGATGACCGTGACCTGGCTGTCGTAGTACCCGATGAAGCCGTCGGCGTCTACCTTGGCGCCCGTCAGGACGTTGCCAGAGATTATGCGCACGCCGTCGGTGTTGATGTTGCCGTCGGTGACGGACTTGACCTGCGCGCCGAGCGTCGTCCGATAGTAGGCGGGCTTTAGCACCTCGGAGCCGTCAAGGACGACGACCCTGGAGAAGTCGTGCACACCCTGGGCGAAAATCTTACCGATGGCCACAACCTCCTGAGGCTGGACGGTAAAGACCGTCTCGCCGGCGTTGATGGGGCTGACATGGTTAATCTGGACTCCGACACACCCGGCAGGGTGCCTGCCCTCGAAGCGCGTCACCGTCGCGTCCTTGACGTCGGCGAAAGCCTTGGAGGCCCCGCTAGCCCTGGCGCCGACGAAGACCGGCGCGATTTTCGACAGGACGCTTATTCCGTCTTGGAAAGCGCCCTCGTTGCCGCGGACGATGTGGTCGTAGTCGGGCGCCAATGGGGCCGTGTCGAAAGTTGAGACGAAGATGGCCTTAGGCTTGGCCTCGGGGTTCGCCACGACGTTGTACGGGCGCTGGCGGAAATATGTCCACGCCCCGGTGGCGAGCAACTTCTCGACAATCTGCTCCCTCGATGCCGAGGAGACGTCGAGCTTGCCGACCTCGGCGGGCGACGGGGCCTCGGTGGCCTTTACGACGACGGCCAAGATGACCCGTCGCTCACCACGCACCACAGACTGCACCTCGCCAGTCACAGGCGAGACGAATTTGACCTCGGGGCGTTGCTTGTCGAAGAACAGCACGTCTCCCGCCTGCACCTTGTCGCCCTCCTTGACCGCCATCTTGGGCTTCAGGCCCCAGAAGTCGGTAGGCTTGACGGCGTAAAGCTCGGCCTCAGAAGCCTGCCCATACACCGTTTCGGCTCTGCCTTTCAAGCGTATGTCGAGGCCTTTCCTCAGTTTTATCACGTCAGACATTGTTATGATGAGATGAATGTTTGTCCCTCTCCGCTGAAGCCCCATCCCCGCGCCAGGACACAAGAAAGGGGGCGCGCAAGCAGTCTTGCCCACTGCCCGCCGCCCGCGCCATTGGCTTCGTCGCGATTGATGTCATTTAGTTCTAGAGCATCGACGGCCGCGACGCACAGACGGGGGTGCCACCCCGGCAGATGTCCGCCCGCCCCGGCCCTTCGGAGGTTCTTTGTCAAAAAAAACTAGAACGGCGAGGCGGCCCGCAATCAACGACCACACCGCTTCGCCGTGCAAAGAAAGCAATTATCGCAATGAAAAGCGAACGACCGCGGAGGAAAAAAGAGGGCGGACGGCAACCGTGTCGGCATTTTGGCCCTGCCACACCTCCACATGACGAGGAAAGATTTGTTTATCGCTATCTTTGTGCATATTGAGTTGGATATGGAGGCGAAACCTTTCATAAAATGGGTTGGCGGCAAAGGGCAATTGCTCAGCCAATTGGTCGCGCTTCTGCCCGACGACTTCGCATCACGGGCTGTGACGACCTACGTGGAGCCGTTCGTTGGCGGAGGCGCCATGTTGTTCCACGTCTTGTCGCACTACAAAAACATAGAGCGGGCAATCATAAACGACATAAACCCCGACCTGACAGCCTGCTACAGAGTGGTGCGCGACATGCCCGACGAGCTGATAGACCAACTTGCCGACATTCAAGAAGAATATTATAAGCAGACCGAAGAGGCAGACCGGAAAGCCATGTTTCTCAGCGCACGAGAGAGCTTCAACACAAAATCCCACTCCGAGTTGGACAACTCGACACTGTTCATATTCCTCAACAAAACCTGCTTCAACGGATTGTATAGAGTCAACAAGCGCGGGGTGTACAACGTTCCCTTTGGCAAAGCCGTGACCCCCGCCATTTGCGTGCCGGAGACTATCATGGCCGACAGCCGGATTCTGCAAAGAGTGGACATCCAGACAGGCGACTTCGAGACCACACTTGATGCGGCTCCGAGCGAATCATTTTTTTACCTAGACCCGCCCTATCGACCGCTGAACGCGACGTCGAACTTCAACGACTATGCGAAAGAGACCTTTGGCGACGCAGAACAAACAAGATTGAAAGAGTTCTGCAAAAGGCTCACAAGACACCGCCACAAGCTCATGCTCTGCAACTCAGACTGCAAAGGCAATGGGGTGAACGACGACTTCTTCGACAATCTATACTCCGACCCGCAATTCAACACCAGCCGCGTCAGAGCCTCGCGCGCAGTGAACTCCGACGCCACCAAGAGGGGCAAGATTACCGAGATCGTGATTCGAAACTACACAACGGCGCCACTATCACTGTTCAACTATGAGCCAAGCGCATACGCCCCGGCAATTTGAGGCATTCATGTCCCAACTGCGCAAGACGAACCAAACCCTAGAGTTCTTTTGCGACTTCGGCAAAATTTCAAGAAACGTTGACGATGTTCGGCTAAACCTGCATATGCTGAACAGCCTGCTCGGCTGTGACAATCTACAATCGGCGGTGAACACAATATGGAGACGCGACAGGGAGACGTTCAAGACGCTTGGCATAATCATAGCTGTCAGAGACGCGGACAAAAGAGAGGTACTGACGTCCGACGGGCAGTATGCGACGCTAGACACATACTTCAGCAGCGCTAGGGGAGTCATGGAATTCCTGCAAGACACAGGATTGGCAGAGTTGTTCACGACCAAGAGAATATCCAACCTCGTCGATTACGTATTCGGAATTGAGGCCGGTCTAGACAGCAACGCCAGAAAAAACAGGAGCGGGCGCATGATGGAAAACCATGTGGAGAGACTGCTGAAGCAGAATGGCATTGAATATACGAAAGAGACGTCGTCTAGCGAGTGGCCGCAAATCGCCAACACCTTGGGGAACGACAAAAAACGGTTCGACTTTGCCATTCGCGCCACGGACACAACGTACCTCTTGGAAGTCAACTTCTACTCCAAAGGCGGCTCAAAACTGAACGAAGTCGCACGCGCGTATTCTGAGCTGGCGCAAAAGGTCAATTCTGTTGACGGCTTCGAGTTCGTATGGGTTACGGACGGAATAGGATGGCAGAGCGCAAGGAATAAACTAGCGGAGGCATACTTTGCCATCCCCAAAGTCTACAACTTGACGGACTTCAAAAGGTTTATAGCCTCCGTCCAATGTTACCGACATGAATAGGCTGTCTCTTTTGGGGGCAGTAATTGCAACATTCTCCCCCTCCCCCCTCCCCGCCTCCGCTCAGCAAAACTACAGGGCGCCGGGCGTCGCCACCGTGGAGCTGCGGCACGAGGGGGCGGCCGACCGGACGCAGGGGCGAGTGCCGTCGTGCGTCGTGTGCCACATGGGGCGGCCGGAGATGCTTACGCTCGACTTCGACATCCTAGAGGGGCGGAGCGAGTCGCTATACTACAGCTTCACGCACTGCGACGCGCGATGGGAGCCGTCGGACCTGATGGAGATGGAGTATGTGGAAGGGCTGAACAAAATCTATGGGCAGGACGAGAGCCGCCCCTCGCTCAACACCACAATCCCGTACATGCACTACACGCTGGCCATAGACACAAGCCCCCTGCGCAAGTCGGGCAACTACATGGTGGAAGTCCGCGACGCCACAGACGACCGCCTAGTGGTGCGCGAGCCTCTATGGGTGAGCGAGGACTTGTGCGGCATCGGCTCGCGGGTCGAGAAGCTGGGAGCTTCGCAAGAGGTGAGCCTGAGCGTCCGATGGGCGGGGCACGGGCTGTCGTCGCCCGAAACGCAACTGAGCGTCTGCGCATGGCAGAACAAAAGGCTCGACGACATTCGCCACGCCACGAGCCCCACCTTTGTCCGCCCCGATGAGATTGTATATCACAAGCCCGCGGAATTTCGCTTCTGCGGCGGCGCAGAGTGGCGTTGGCTCGACACCCGCAGCATTCGCCAACTGGGATTCTCGGACGCGCGCGTGGAGTTCGTCTCGGGGGTCTACCACTACACCGCCGCGGCCGACGCCCCCGCTAATGACTACAGCTACCGCGAAGACTTCGACGGCGGGCAGTGGATTGAGACACGCGACCGTCGCGACGACGACGCGCAAGTGACGGCGGACTACGCCTTCGCCCACTTCACATTCCTGCCAGAAGACCTCTCGCTGCTCTCGAGTCACGACATCCACGTAATCGGAGACGCCACCGGATGGGAGCCGACGGCGGCGAACCGCATGGCGCCCGACGAGGGCGACATGTCATTGCATGGGCAGGCACTCGTCAAGCAGGGGCTGCACAACTACCTCTACGTGGCGCGCCCCAAGCGGAGGAAAAGCCAAGCACCGCAGATGACTGCTACCGAGGGGTGCTTCGGCGAGACCGAGAACGACTACTACATTGCCGTCTACGTCCGCCGCCCCGGCGACACATACGACAGGCTTGCGGCCGTCAAGACCCACAACACGATGAAGACTGTCAACGAGTTCATCAATTGAACAGGCGGCGCACAAAAAACTCCCCCGGCATCCCGCTTTCAGACGGATGCCGGGGGAGGCTCGTTTTGTGGAAGCGGCGGACGGCTACTTGCAGGTAAGAAGCCGCTTGACGCAGTCGGAGATGTCCTTGCCCTCGGCTCTCCCCGCCAACTCCTTTGAGGCCGCCCCCATGACCTTGCCCATGTCTTTGACCGTCGCGGCACCCACCCTGGCAATGATTGCCGCCACAGCCTGCTCCAGCTCCTCGGCGCTCATCGCGGCGGGGAGGTAGGCGGCTATGACGTCGGCCTGCGCCGTCTCGGTCTCCGCCAAGTCGGCACGGTTCTGCTCCACGTAGATTTGCGCCGACTCGCGGCGCTGCTTGACCATCTTTTGGAGAATCTTGAACACGTCGGCGTCGGACAGCTCGCCGCTGGCGCCCTTGGCCGTCACCGCCTCAAGCAACTCTTTCTTGATGCCCCGGACGGCCTCCAGTCGCACGTGGTCGCGCGCCTTCATAGCCGCCTTGATGTCTTCCGTAATCTGCTCAATGAAGCTCATGTCGCTATGCTTGTATGTTTGTTCTTTTCAGTTCGTCCCACTTGCCCGGCGCAGATAGGCCGGCCTCTTCTCGATGTTGGCCAGCTCCTCCTCCGTGAGGCGGTCCAACGGCAGGCTCGTGGCGTCGGACAACGACAGGGTGGTGAACACAGGGCGATGCTTCCCTCCATTCGACCGCTGGCCATAGATGTCCATGATTATGGCGTCGGTTCTCTCGGTGTCGGGATTGGTGAACTCTATCACCGTGGCGCCCTCACCGTCGGCCTCCTTGTCGTCCACATCTCCAATGGTCTTCCCGATGGGAATCTTGACAACCTGGTCCGCCTTTTTCCGCTCGAGGTCGAAACAGTCTGTCGTGAAGCCGGTCGCCACGACGATGACGCGGAGGACTCCCTCCTCAAGTGTCTCGTCGGCCCCCGCCCCGTCGACGACGAGGTTGTGCTCGTTGTCACGCCCTCCGGCCTTGTCGTAGACGTAGTCCATGATTTCCCCATACTCGTCGCCCCCGATGGCCTCCTCGGTCCTGGCCGTGATGTTGACGAGGATGTTCGTCGCGCCGGTGATGTCGTTGTTGTTGAGCAACGGCGAATCGAGCGCCGCCTCTACCGCCCGCAACGCGCGCCCCTCGCCGCTAGCCTCGGCCACACCCATGACGGCGCACCCGCTGTCGGTCATGGCCCTCTGGACGTCGGCGAAGTCAATCTGCTTGAAGTGGTACTTGGTGATCATCTCGGCTATGCTCCGCGCCGCATCGCACATCACCTCGTCGCCTTTCTTGTATATGGTCTTGAGCGGCATCTTCTCCGAACGATACATCTCGATGACCCTGTCTGTGTTGACGACCAGGAGCGAGTCTACGCACTTGCTCATCTCGATGGCCCCATTGATGGCCATCCTCAGCTTGGGCTTGCCCTCGCGGCTGTATGGAATCTGCACAATGCCTACGGTCAAGATGCCCATGTCCTTGGCGGCCTTGGCTATGACCGGCGCGGCCCCCGTGCCGGTGCCCTTTCCCATCCCGGCGGTGACGAACACCATGCGGGTGTTGTCGTGGAGAATTGCCTCGATGTCTGCCATGGCCTCGATGGCGCTCTGCTTGCCCTTTTCGGGGTCGTATCCTGTCCCAAGGCCGCAAGTGAGCATCTTGCCGAGTTGCACCTTGTGGCGCACGGGACTGTGTTCCAAGGCCTTTGCGTCGGTGTTGCATACAATCATGTTGACACCGGCAATGCCTTTCTCATACATATTGTTGACGGCGTTGCAACCGGCCCCGCCGACCCCGATAATCTTGATTATCTGCGACACCTCTTCGGGCTGGACAACAACGTTGTCAATCACGCAACCATCAATATTTTCCATAGACATAATTTAGTTGGATTTAGAGTTGTTTTCATCGTCAAAAGCCCCATCGAACCACTTCCCCATCTTTGCAAGGAAACCAGCGCCCTTTCGCGGCACGGCGTTGCGCCCTGCGGGCGCCGCCCTGGCCTCCTCTGGTTCCGTGCGCACTCCGGCCTCCTCAGCCTCCTGCCTGCCCATCTCGGATTCGGCGGCCGGAGCCTCGCTTTCTTCGGCGGCCTCGTCGATTGGCAACTGCTGCTGCTTTGGCTGCATGGCAATCTGCGCCAAAGAGTTGCGCGCCTCAATGGAGGCCATGCCCAAAGCGCCGGCGTATTCGTCGAGACTGAACGGCAGCCCCACGGACAGGGGCGGCAACGCCACCACCGGGATGCCCGTGGCCGCCTCAAGCACCTCGCCGATTCGGCCTAGATGCGCCCCGCCGCCGGTCAGCACCATCTTGACTTCGCGGCACCCCCTTTTCTGCGCCTCCCTGTAGGCGGCGAAGACGTAGGCCGCAATCTCCTCGACACGCGCCTTGATAACCATGTTGAAGAACGCGCCCTCGAACGAGACGGTCCCGCCACTAGGCACGTCGACCTCGAAGCTCTTGCGCGCCTGCGCCTCGTCGATTATACCGACATTGCACTTGAGGTACTCCGCGTCTTCGTTGGCGATGTCCAACGCCTGCTCTATGTCTGTCGTAATGGTCTCAGAACCGATGGGAATCGAGACCTCGTAGCGCAGGGCCCCGCGAGAATATGCCGCCACGCCCGTGGTGCCGTAGCCCAGGTCGACCAGGAGGACGCCGTCGCGCATCAGGTGGGGCTGCGAAGCCAACACGACAGCCGCCTTTGCCGACGTCGAGGCATAGAACGCCTCGGGGCGGTGCGTTGTCGGGAAGACGGAACTCAGAAGCGCCAAATCTTTCTGCTTGGACTTGAAGCACAAGAATTTAGCCTCCAATATTCCGCCCACGTGCCCCAACACGTCATCGGTATCGGGTTCGTTGTCTATGGAGTAGCCCAACGGCACGACCCTGGTGACCTGGTCGTCGGTGGCATACTGCATTTGGCTGTTAATAGCCTGGTTCTCGATATATTTGAGTGTCCGCAACGACACGGGCGCACTGTTTAGCGACACTTTCTCCCTCACGATTGACGTCTGAAAGTTCAACCCGCTGATATTGACGCACACCTTGCGCGACGGCTGCGGCGCATTGGCCGTCCGCCTCCTGCCCGCATTAATCTTCTTGTCGGCCCCCAAGATGAGGTTCTTGACCACCTTGATAACGTCGTCCTTACTATACACGGCACCCCTCTTCATGCCCTGCGAGCGCTGCGTCTCTGTTGAGACCACATTCAGCCCATAGGGCTTCTTCTCGTCGCACTGCCCCACGACGAGCCTTGCGTGCGACGTCCCCAAATCGATGGCCACAATATAGTTCTCCATGTCAAAGTGTGTTTTTACCTGCGAGAGCAGACAATCTGCCCCGCATACTTGAGGCTGACCTTTCTATATACGTTCCACTCCTGTTTCTCCCACCCCCTGCGGTAGAGCGTCCACAGGTCGTCAAACTTGCGCTCCATGTCGTCCACCCCGCCGAAATCCACGACATGATTACCCACTCGGGGGACGAGGGTGAACTCGTGCGCCCGCGTCACGTAGACCTGCTCAATCATCGCCCTCCAAAAGGCGTCGGCATTGATGAAATTGCAGAGCTTCAGCAGGTCTTCCGGGTCGAGCATCGAGTTGACGTGTCCGTTGACGACGAGCGTGTGCGTCCGCATGGCGCGCGTGGCGGATATTTTATACCCCTCCTTGTCCATGTAGTATGACCCTCCCCCGGCGAAGACCCTCATTATGGGCTTGCGCTGGAAGATGTCCACATGAACCGCCCCGCCGATTGTCGGGTAGGCTTCGCACCTCTCCACGACGGGGAGCTTCTCCATGGCATGCTCCAGATCGGCATAGTTGACCGCCGATAGAAGCGAGCCGACGAGCTTCGGGTGCGACCTCTTGACGATGCCCAACAGCCCGTCGCTGGTTATGAGGACGTTCTTGTCGTCGCTGTGGACATTTGTCACGATGCGCTCACAACGGACTTCGGCCTTGGCTTGGGCGACGAAGAAGAGCGCGACAGGGAAATAGGCCAGGAGGATTCCCCACCCGACCAAGCGCAAGGCGCCAACCATGCGCCATCTAGACATTTCTTCCCCGCTCTCCATAGGCGTGACAAATTTACCGACTTTCAAGCCTCCATGCAACCTCGAACCCTGTCTGCCACGGCCGGCACAAGGTCGGCTATGTCTCCCGCCCCCATAACCAGCACGATGTCAAACTCTTCGCTGACAATATTGTCGGCCAAGCCGTCGCGGCTGGACATCCGGCCCAGGCCGCCGCGCATCTTGCCGATAAGCATCTCGGACGTCACCCCGTCGATGGGCTTCTCCCTGGCCGGGTATATGTCGATGAGCCACACGCGGTCGGCCATGTTGAGCGCATTGGCGAAATCGTCGGCCAAATCCCGCGTACGGCTATAGAGGTGCGGCTGGAAAGCCACCGTCAGCCGCCGCCCCGGGTAGAGCGCCCGGACGGAGCGGATTGTGGTCTCGATCTCCTGCGGGTGGTGGGCGTAGTCGTCGATTACCACCGCCGCGTCGCTCTCTACGCAGACCTCGAACCTGCGCCTGTTGCCACGGAACGACCCGCAAGCCCCGGCCAAGGCCAGGCTCGGCACGCCGGCGGCGAGCGCCATCGCCACCGCGGCGACGCAGTTCTCGACATTGTGGACACCGGGAATGCCCAAGCGGACGCCCGCAACCGTCTCCCGCGGCGTCACGACATCGAAGACGTAGCGCCCCTCCTCGACGCGGACAGCCTCGGCATGGAAGTCGGCGCGGACGTCGTGCGACGAGTAGGTGAAGACCCCCACCCCGGGGGCCACGTCTTCGCGCCCTATGGGCAACCCGTATCGGACAAAGAGACGCCCGCCGGGCCTGACCCTGGCGGCGAACTCGAGAAACGCCTTTATGACCTCGGCGTGAGTGCCGTAGATGTCGAGGTGGTCGGCATCCATGGCTGTGATGACCGCCACTGTCGGCTCGAGCTGCAAGAACGAGCGGTCATACTCGTCGGCCTCCGTCACGACAAAGCCGGAAGCGGCGTCGCCCCAATAGTTCGTCTGATAGTTGACCGACACCCCGCCAAGGAACGCCGAGCATCCGACAGCGGACTGCCTCAGAATGTGCGCGGCGAGGGTCGACGTCGTAGTCTTGCCATGCGTGCCCGCCACGCAGAGGGTCTTGAAAGGCCTGGTCAGCTCGCCCAGCGCCACGGCCCTCTTGACAACTCGGAATCCACCCTCGCGGAAAAAGCACAAGATGCGGCTGTCGGACGGCACAGCGGGCGTAAAGACGACAAGCGTCGAAGACGGGTCGCGAAAAGACGGCGGCACAGTCTCAGGATTGTCGGCATAGGAGACGCCAATCCCCTCGGCCTCCAGAGCCCGCGTGATGTCGGACGGCGTGCGGTCGTAGCCGGCCACGAGAGCGCCCAGGACATGAAAATGGCGAGCGATGGCGCTCATCCCGATTCCACCAATCCCAACAAAATAGACAGAATGTGACATCGCCATCAGTTTTTAGTGAGACTAAAGACCTCGCGGGCAATGTCGGAGGCCGCCGCAGGACGCGCAAAGGTCGCAATGTTCTCGCCCAGAGCCGCAATCTTCCCGGGGTCGGAAAGCGCGCCCATGGCCACGCTGACGAGCGTCTCGGCCTTGGAGTCCGCCACCATTATCGCCGCCCCCTCGTCTTCGAGCGCGCGCGCGTTCTTGGTCTGGTGGTCCTCGCTGACGTTGGGCGACGGGACAAGTATTGTGGGCTTGCCGAGCAACGCGAGCTCGGATATGCTGCTGGCTCCGGCCCTGGAGACGACAATGTCCGCCAAGGCGTAGGCCAAGTCCATGCGACGGATGAAAGGCAACGCCTTGACCCCCTCGACCGGGTTCCGCTCCAAGTCCGCCGCAATGTCGTCATAGTAGAAGGCGCCAGTCTGCCACAGGAGCTGAACCCCATCGGACAAGTCGCCTAGCGACCGCCTCACGCCGTTGTTGATGGACCGCGCCCCGAGGCTACCCCCGATGACGAGCACGACCTTGCGCGACGGGTCGAGCCCGAACTCGCGCGCGGCCTCATCGCGCGGGGCGGACGAGACAAGGCTCTGCCGCACGGGGTTGCCCGTCAGGATTATCTTCTCCTTTGGGAAGAACCGCTCCATGTTGGGATAGGCCACACAGATCTTGTCAACCCGAGAGGCGAGAATGCGGTTCGTGACCCCAGGGAATGAGTTCTGCTCCTGCACAAGACACCGCACCCCCCGCCGCGCCGCCAAGTAGAGCACCGGGCCGCTGGCATAACCTCCGACGCCGACCGCCACATCGGGCCTGAACAGCCTCACGACCGACGACGCCTTATGGAGGCTCCGCAGGAGCTTGAACGGAAAGACAAGGTTGCGCGCCACATTGCGCATATTGAGCTTACGGTGAAAGCCGGCCACAGGCAACCCCACAATCTCATACCCGGCCTGCGGGACTTTCTCCATCTCCATCTTGCCCAACGCCCCGACAAAGAGAATCTCCACCGAGGGGTCGGCCTCGCGCAGGGCATTGGCAATAGATATGGCGGGGAAGATGTGCCCCCCGGTGCCACCGCCGCTGATAATAACTCTCATATCCCGAAAAACTATGCAGTTTCAGATTTCACAAAACCAATATTGGCAGGGCTGTCGACCTTGCTGCTGACGGAGAGCATCATGCCAAAGGCCAGGCCCATGGCGAAGTTCGACGTGCCTCCCATGCTGACCATCGGGAGCGTCTGCCCCGTGACCGGAATCAGCCCCACGCCGACAGACATATTAATGAGCGCCTGCAGCGTGAGCATAAGGGCAAGCCCGAAGATGAGGTACGTCCGGAACGGCACGACGCACCGCTTGGCCACCGACACCGCCCGGGCCAGGATGGTGAAGTAGAAAGCGAGGACGAGCACGCAACCGGGGAAGACTCCATACTCCTCGATGATGATGGAGAAGATGAAGTCGCTGAAAGCCATGGGCAGGAAGTTCTTCATGTAGCTGTTGCCCGGCCCGCGGCCCCCGATAAGCCCGCCCGTGCTCACCGCCGCCTTGGCCTGCTCGGCCTGGTAGTTGCCGGCGTTCCTCTCGTCGGCATCGTCGGTGACGAACCGCTCAACCCTGGCGCGCCACGTCAGCGCCCGCTCGAAGCTGCCATTCATCTCGGCCAGCTGCGGCGCAAAATATATCATGACCCCGACGACGCCCGCCACGACAGCCGCCGTGCCGCCAAGATAGAGGAACGGCACCCGCGCCACCGCCATGACAATCCAGACCGACGCGACAAGAAGCAGACAAGTGGAGAGATTCTCCAACAATATCAACGCCCCGATGACCATCGTGGCCACAAGAATCCGCCAAAAGGCTCTGGACAAGTTGCCCTCGTTGGTAGACAACTGCCTGGCCACGAAGACCATGAGCGCAATTTTGGAAATCTCCGAGGGCTGAAACTGGATGCCACCTACCGAGAGCCAGCGCGACGCGCCGTTGATGCTCGTCCCGGCAAGCAACGTGGCGGCCTGAAGCACCACTGCCAAAAACAGCAAGGGCCACGCCAGGCCACTCCACACTCCGGGCTTGAGGTGGCTCACGAAACACATGATGGCAACGCTGAGGACAAGCAGGAGGCAGTGGCGCATCAGCACGTGCGCAGTGTCGCCCCCCATCCTCTGGTAGGCCAGCACACTGGCGGAACTGTAGACCGACAAGATGGAGACAACCATGAGGAAGAATATGGCGGCAAGCATATACCGGTCGCCACAGAAGACCCTCTGGAAAAGCTGCGTCAGCGCATTCATCGCCCCACTTGTTTATTTAAGATTCTCCACCTCTTGCCGGAAAAGCTCCCCCCGGTTCTCGTAGCTGGAGAAAAGGTCGAAGCTGGCGCAACATGGCGAGAGCAGCACCACGTCGCCCGGCGCCGCCAGGCGGCGGCACTCGGCCACGCACTCCCCGATGCCGTGCGTATCGACAACGACGGGGACGACACCGCCGAAGCTGTCGACGAGCTTCCGGTTGTCCTTGCCCAGGCAGACCAGGGCCTTGACCTTGGCGCGGCACAGGTCGAGGAGAGGAGCGTAGTCGTTGCCCTTGTCCTTGCCCCCCGCAATCCACACGACGGGCCTGGTCTGCGCGTCGAGGGCGTATTGCGCCGCGTCGACATTGGTCGCCTTGGAGTCGTTGACGTAGTCCACCCCCTCGAACGTCCGCACAAGCTCGAGACGGTGGGGAGCGTTGCGGAACGTCTTGACCCCGCGGGCGACATCGGCGGGCGCCACACCGGCCAGGAGGGCCGCCGCCATGGCCTGCATGGCGTTGTAGACGTTGTGGCGCCCCCTGATGGTCAGGTCGTCGGCGCTGACGGAGAGCGACGCCCCGCCCACGGTCATGTCAATCGTCCCGTCGTGATAATTGACGAACCGCGACCTCCCGATTGTCGAGACGGGGACGCACGACGCCGCGGGGCTGTTGAAATAGTCCAACGTGCCCTTGTCGTCGGCGTTGTATATGAACGCCTGACGGGGGCCCATGTTTTGCGTGATGCGGAACTTGGCCCTGGCGTAATTGCCAAAATCGTGGCCATAGCGGTCGAGGTGGTCGGGCGTTATGTTGCAGAGCACGGCGATGTCGCACCGGAAATCGAACATGTCGTCGAGCTGGAAACTGCTCAGCTCGATGACATACCATTCGGGCTCATCCCCACGAGCCACCTGGCGGGCCATGCTGAAGCCGACATTCCCCGCCAACGAGGCCCGGACCCCGGCGGAAGCGAGCAGATGGTGGCACAAGAGCGTAGTCGTCGTCTTGCCATTGGCACCGGTGATGCCGATGAACTTGGCGGCGCTATACCTGCCGGCAAACTCTATCTCGGAGATTACCGGGACCCCGGCGCGGCGAAGCCCCACGACCACCGGCGCGTCCTCGGGGATGCCCGGGCTCTTGACAACAAGGTCGGCATTGGCCACGAGAGCCTCCGTATGCCCCCCCTCCTCGAACGCCACGCCCTCCGCCACAAGCTCGTCGCGGAAGACGTCTTTGAGGAATCCACTGTCGCTAAGGAACACGTCGAAGCCCTTAACCTTACCCAGGACGGCGGCACCGACACCGCTCTCGCCCCCACCAAGCACAACAAGTCTCTTCATTGCTAACGAACTTTGAGCGTCAGGACAGTCAGCATGGCCAATATTATGCCCACGAGCCAAAAGCGCGTGACAATCTTCGCCTCGGGCTGCCCCTTTTTCTGATAGTGGTGGTGCAGAGGCGCCATGAGGAAAATGCGACGCCCCTCGCCAAACTTCTTCTTCGTATACTTGAAATAGCCGACCTGCATGATGACAGACAGATTCTCCATCAGGAATATGCCGCACAAGACGGGGATGAGCAGCTCGACGTGAATCAGTATTGCGAAGACGGCAATAATCCCCCCGATGGTGAGCGAACCGGTGTCGCCCATGAAGACTTGCGCCGGGTAGGCATTATACCACAAGAAACCAATGGTAGCCCCGACGAACGCCGCCATGAAGACCACCAACTCGGCAGACTTGGGGATGAACATGATGTTGAGGTAGCCGGCGAAATCGAAGTGGCTGGAGAAGTAGGCGAAAATGGCCAGCGCCACCCCTATGATTGACGACGTGCCGGCCGCCAGCCCGTCGAGCCCGTCGGTCATGTTCGCACCATTGCTGACCGCCGTTATGATGAAAACGACAATGACGGCAAAAATGAGCCACCCGGCGATGTCCGTGTAGTCGCCCGCCCACGCCGCGAGCGAACGATAGTCGAACTGATGGCTCTTGACGAAAGGAATGGTCGTGACGGGCATCTTGACGTCGCCGCCCCCGCGGACAACGACATCGCCATTGAAATAGAGCGTAGCCGCCACAAGGACTCCAAGCCCGACCTGCCCCACAATCTTGTTCCGCCCCGACATTCCCTCTTTGTTCTTGCGGAAGACCTTGATGTAGTCGTCGATGAAGCCTATGACCCCCAACCATACGGTCGTGACAATCATGAGGATGACATAGACACTGTCGAGCTTGCAGAGAAGCAAGACGGGCAACAGGATTGAGATTATGATAATTATCCCCCCCATCGTCGGCGTGCCCTTTTTCTGCAACTGCCCCTCCAAGCCCAAGTCGCGCACAAGCTCGCCAATCTGCTGCCGTTGCAACATATTGATTATCCGTCGGCCTATGACAGTTGCGCATATGAGCGAGAAGACGAAGGCCATGACCGCACGGAACGAGATGTACTGAAACAGACCGGCGCCAGACACGCCCGCCTCGCTCAGATGGTGGAATAGATAGTAGAGCATCTGTGTGCTATAGTTTTTTTTGTGGTTATCCGATAGTTCTCCAGGCAACCCTGGGTGTCAGAGGCCGCCTAAAATCTCGATGTCGCTGAAGTGGTGCTTGACGCCCAAGACCTCCTGGTAGTCCTCGTGGCCTTTGCCCGCAACGAGGACAATGTCGCCCGGACGGGCCGCGTGCGCAGCCTCGGCAATCGCCTCGCGGCGGTCCACGATGGTCAGGACTGTCGCCTCGGCGTCGGCCGAAAGGCCCGCCCGCATGTCGTCAATTATCGCCATGGGGTCCTCGGAGCGCGGGTTGTCGCTCGTCAGAATCACAACGTCGGCATTGGCCTGCGCCACTTTTGCCATTTCGGGCCTCTTGGTCTTGTCACGGTCGCCACCGCAACCAATCACGCAGACAATCCGCTGCCCCCCCGCACGGACCTCGTTGAGCGTCGAGAGGACATTGAAGACGGCATCGGGCGTGTGCGCATAGTCCACAATGGCCGTGGCCCCGTTGCGGAGCTTTACCGTCTGGAACCGTCCGTCGACGGGACGCAACGAGCTGAGCGCCACCAGCACATCTTTGGCGTTGAAGCCCAACTCGCAAGCCGCGCCATAGACCGCCAACAGATTGTAGGCGTTGAAACGGCCCACGAACTGCATATATGCGTCGTCGCTGTCGCCAAAGCGGAGCAGCATCCCGTCCATGGAGTCCTCGACGATGCGGCAAACATAGTCGGCCATGGTCCGGAGCGAATATGCGCGGCGCCGCGCAGGGGTGTTTTGCAACATCCGCGCGCCGTTCTTGTCGTCGGCATTGGTCAGCGCAAAAGCCTCCCTCTTCAGGCCGTCGAAAAAGGCCTTCTTGGCCTCGACATAGTTGGCGAACGTCTTGTGGAAATCGAGATGGTCATGCGTGAGGTTCGTGAAGACCGCGCCGTCGAAGTCGAGGGCCTCGATTCTTCTCTGCACCACACTGTGGGAGCTTACCTCCATGAAACAAAATTCGCACCCGGCATCGACCATCCGCCTCATTGTCCGCTGGAGGGTTATGGCGTCGGGTGTTGTCTGCATGGCCTCCGTCCTCTCCGCACCTACGTAGTTGGCCACTGTGGAGAAGAGGCCGCTCTTGTGGCCCATGGCCGTGGCGAGGCGGTAGAGCAGCGTGGCGATGGTGGTCTTCCCGTTCGTCCCCGTCACTCCGACAAGTTTCAGAGCCTTTGATGGATTGCCGAAGAAAGCCGCCGCCAGTCGCCCCAGGGCGGCATGGGTGTCTCCCACCACGACGACCGCGCAGTCCGCCGGGAGGACGGCCTCCGGCGCCCTCTCGCAGACCACGGCCCGGCAACCGTTGGCCACAGCGGCGGCCACGTAGGCGTGGCCGTCGGTCTTCTCACCGCACTGCGCCACAAACAGCGAGCCGTCCGTCGCCTTACGGCTGTCTAGCGTAATATCCGCCACTTCCCGACTGTCCGGCCCAAGAGCCGAGACCACACCAATGTTGGCGCAAGACAGCAAGTCTTTCAGTTTCATAGTTGATTGCACCATTTTTTAGTTTTCGAGCGTCAACCTTATCGGCTGCCTGTCGGCGAAACGCTCCCCCGCCGCCACGCTTTGGCTCGTCACTCGCCCCACGCCGTCGAGCGACACCGCGAGGCCCATGCCCTCCAGGAGGCTCACCGCGTCGGCCGCCCCCATCCCGTAGACATCGGGGACGACCCCCGGGGTGAAGAACCGCGGCCTGACGCTGACCCCGTCCGCCCCGGCCCTGGCGGAGACCCAATTGGAGGCCGACGACGAAAGCGAGTTGGGCACCTTGAGCTCGGAGAGCGACTTCATGAGGTCGGGGGTCCAACCGCCCTTGCTGTAGGGCATCACCCCCGACGACGGCACTTGCGGGAGCGTCTTGCCCGACCCCTTTCGGAACTCCGCGGCGTAGACCCTGTCGGCAATAGCCTTGACGACGTTCCCGGCAACGACATTGCCGTAGTAGACATTGTTGCTGGGGCCGTAGACCATGACGACGACGCTGTAGAGCGGCGCGTCGGCAGGGAAATACCCGGCGAACGACGCCAGGTAGCTGTGCGCGCCGTCTTTCTTGTAGCCCTTTCCGTCGTGGGCAATCTGCGCGGTCCCGGTCTTGCCCGCAATCTTGTAGGGCGTGTTGCGGATGTTGCGCGCCGTGCCGTTCTCGACCACGGCCTTCAGAGCCTCCTGCGCCTGCCGAATGGTGGCAGACGTGGCGATGGAGTTTCGCATGACCTTGGGCTTGACCTCGGCCACCCGCTTGCCGTTGTCCAATTGGCACTCGACGAACATCGGCCTCATCATTGTCCCATTGTTGGCCACCGCATTGTAGAAAGTGAGCAACTGCAGTGGGGTGAGGCGCACCTCGTAGCCAATCGACATCCACGGGAGCGTGATGCCGCTCCATGTCGGGTCCGCCGCGTCTTTTATGACGGACCGGTTCTCGCCCTTGATGTCCAGCCCCAGGCTGTCCGCCAAGCCCATGTCGCGGAGGCTGTCGACGAAGCCCTGCCTGTTGTTTGCGAAACTCTTCATGACGAGGCGCGAAATGCCGATGTTGCTGGAGACCTCGAAAGCCCGCTGGACGGTTATGTTGCCATGTCCGCCCTCTTTGCTGTCGCGCATCATCCGGTCGTATATCTTGAACTTCCCGTCGTAGGTGTCTATTGTGTCAGAAAGTTTTACCCCACCCTCCTCCAGGCACGCCATTAGCGACGCAAGCTTGAACGTCGAGCCCGGCTCTGCCAGCTCGCCGATGGCGTAGTTGTAGTGGTCCTCGGAATATGAGCCGTCTTCCTGCCTGTGGAGGTTGACAATGGCCCTGATGGCCCCCGTGCGCACCTCCATGAGCAGCGCCACGCCGTGGTCGGCATTGTGCGCCTGTAGCTGCTTGAGCATGGAGTATTCCGCCACGTCCTGTATGTCGATGTCGATTGTCGAGACGACATCGCGCCCGTCGATTGGGGGGACTTCCTCTTGCTGAATCCACTTGCCGGTCATCTTGAGGCGGTTGCTAACGCCGTCGGTGCCCCGAAGGACCTTGTCGTAGGAGTTCTCCAAGCCCACGAGCCCGCCTTTCTGCTTGTCCTCGTAGAGCTTCCCGACCGTCCGCGCCGCGAGAAGCCCGAACGGCAGCTTGCGCTCGTCGCTCTGCTCGACAAGGAAGCCCCCCTTGTTCTGCCCTCGGCGGAAAAGCGCGAACTCCTTGACCTTACGATATTCGGAGTGCGAGACCCTGCGGTTGCCCAACCTCAAGTACCTCCTCCCCCTGCGCCTGGCCCTCTCAATCTGCTCACGGTATTGCTTGGGGCCCTTGTCGCCAAAGAGGTCGGCGAGCTGAACGCAGAGCGTGGCGATTTCGGCGTTGAAGACCTCGTCTTTGAGTCCGTCGGCGCACGGGTCCATTATAATCCGGTAGCTTGGCACGGAGCATGCCAGCTTCCTGCCGTCTCGCGCCAGGATGTCGCCCCTCTCGGCCGGGACGCTGACCTTGCGCTGCGAGTTCTCGCTCACAATCTTGCGATACCTCTCACCGTCGACGAGCTGGAGCTTGACGGCCTGCACGAAGACGGCAACAAAAGCTAGACCCATCAGGACGAGCACGGCGCTCATTCTCCGATAGGTCGAGCCATATTCCCTGTTGGTCTTCCTGGCCATATCCGTCAGTCGCTATTCACTTCGTTGGACAATTCTCGGCGGCTCCGTAAGCTCCTTGAGCGGCAACCCCTCCGCCTCGACGCGCCGGAGCACCTCGCTCTGCTTGCTCATGTTCATGAGCTGGCTCTCGGTCGTTGTGTGTTCGTAGCGCAACTCCTTTATTTCCGACGTGAGGTCGTATATTGTCCTTATCTGCCTCTCAGCGTCGAGATGATTGGTTATGTATATGAAAATGAGCAAAAAGACGAAGAGCAGGAACGACATCGAGACTCCAAACGGCATCTTGAGCCTCCCGCTGAGCAGACGCCCGAACCACGCCGCCGCCTTGACGTCAGCTCCTCCCATGCTCCACCTCCTCTTCGGTCCTCACGGCCCACCGCAGCTTGGCCGAGCGCGCCCTAGGGTTGGCCGCGACCTCCTCCGCGCCCGGCACTACGGGCTTGCGCTGGCTCACAACGAAAGGTACGCTCGTGGAGCCATAGACGGCGTCTTGCTCCGCCCGAGCCCTCTGCGGGTCTCCGCTTCGCATCATGTTCTTGACCATCCGGTCCTCAAGACTATGGTACGCAATCATGACCATCCGGCCCCCGGGCCTCAGAACCTTTGCGCACCCGCGGAGCATGGCGTCGAGAGCCTCAATCTCGCCGTTCACCTCGATTCGCAGAGCCTGAAAGACTTTCGTGAGCGTCTTGTTGAGCTCGTCTTGCCTGACGGCACCCTCCACAATCTGCCTCAGCCGCCCCGTTGTCTCGATCGGGGCCTCGGCCCTGGAGCGGACGATGGCGTTGACGACTCGGAACGGCTTGTCCACCTCGCCCCATTCGCCCAAAACCTTGGCCAACGCGGCGGCCTCGTAGCCATTGACGACGTCGGCCGCCGACGTCTTGCCGCCCCTGTTCATCCGCATGTCGAGAGGCCCATCGTGCCTGAACGAGAAGCCGCGGCCGGCATCGTCGAAGTGGTGCGACGACACTCCCAAGTCCCCCAAGACCCCATCTACTCGGCCTTGCACCACATAGTCGACAAAGTCCGCCAGGAAGCGGAAATTGTGGCGCACGACGACGAGGCGCGGGTCGGAGGGCGCGTTGGCCACGGCGTCGGCGTCCTGGTCGAAAGCGACAAGCCGCCCATTGGGGCCGAGCCTGCGCAAAATCTCACGACTATGCCCCCCCCCGCCAAAGGTGACGTCGACATACGTCCCGTCGGGACGCACACAGAGAGCGTCGACGGACTCTGAGAGAAGCACTGAAGTATGGTATGCGGCAGGTTGTGTCATGCGTTTCCGAATATCTCGTCGGAGAGGGCACCAAGCTCCTCACCCGAAATTGAAGTCTCCACCCTCTTCTGCTTGTCCCAAAGCTCAATGTGGTCGTCCACCCCCAGGAGGGTCAGCTCCTTTTGGGCCCCAATGATGTCGAGCAGCCGCTGCGGGACGAGCAGCCTCCCGTTGGCGTCCAGCTGCGCCTCGGCCGTAGCCCTCTGCGACTCGCGCAAGAACTGCGCATGACGCCGGTTGTAGGGATTGAGCTTGGCGCGCAGGGCGGCCATCATGTCCTCCCACACGTCGTAAGGGTATATGACGAGGCAATCCTCATAGATGTCTTTCCGCATCACCATGCGCACCTCCTGCCTCACCTCCAACTCTCGCTTGAAGGCGGCAGGAAGAACAATCCTGTTCTTCGCGTCGGCGCGGCAGTCAAAATCGCCGATGAAAGAGTAGTGCACAGTGAGCATAATTTCGAGCGTAAATATACCGCCAAAGCAAACCACTTGCAACCACTTCGTCCCACTTTTTTATCAACAAGTTCACATCTCGCTGAAACAAAGGATATTAGTCACACGCCCACATAGCCCACCCAAAAGACAAGTATTTACCGATTGACGAGAGCAAAGAAGAGCCGGCCGACCGCAGATTGCGGCCGGCCGGCACATGGCGCAAGGACAGAATCTGCCCCCTACTTCTTCTTGAAGAGACCTCCGAGAGCGCCTTTTGCCTTGTCCACGGCATCTCGCACTTTCTCGTCCTTGATGTTGTCCACCGCCTTGTCCAACGCCTTCGTCGCTTTCTCGGTGGCCTTTTCGGCCGCCTCGCCCGCCAACGTTTTGGTAGCCTCGCTAAGGTCGAGCTTTAGGCGTGGCTTTGTCAAGACACCAGAAATCTTGACGCCCACAGGCAAATCGTCGCCCTGGCTGAAAGAGTTCGCCGAGCCTCCCATCTTGCCAATCAGCCCTGCTATCTCCGACCGCGCGACGGTCATGTCGAGCGAGTAGTCCATGTTCTGGTCCAAGCCCTGACGGCCACCAAACGTGGCCTTGCGACCAAAGACATTGAACGAGAACGGCTCCACAACCACATCTCCATTCTCGATGGTGTAGTTGACCTTGCAATCCTTAATCCGCAGGTCGTTATACTTATCGTTGTTCAGCAGCGACGAGAGGTTTTGCTGGAACTCGCTGTCTTTGAGCTGTATGTCCGCCGAGGCAAAATTGCCTTTGCCGTTGACCGACTTCAAGACCGGGCTGAGCGCGGCATCGAGCTCGGTCGTGACGTCGAGGCCAATGGTGACAGTGCCGTACGCGCTATGGGCTATTGGCAGGAGGCTGTCCACCACGCTAAACGAGCCGGTCAGCTTGTTGATGTTGACGTTCTTCAAGTCGACCTTGAAGTCCGCCTTGCTGTTCTTGCCCTTGGGCGTCTGGAACTTGCCATTGAGGACCAGCTTGCCGTCGCACATATCTGTGGAGAGGTTCGACAAGTCCGCCACTCCCCCCGCCAACGCCACTCGTCCGTTGATGTTGTCGAGAACCAACTTGTCATAAATCAGCTTGTCGATGTCGGTGTTAAAGCGCAGGTTGAGATTCTCCGGCAACACGAGAGGCTCCGCCACTGCGGCAGTGTCCGCCACGGGCCCGGCCTCTGCGGCCGCGGTGTCGGCAGAAGCCGGAGAGGAGGTCATGGCCAAAAGCTCGTTGCAGTCTAGAAGCCTGGAGGTCAGCGACACCGAACCACGGAGAACGTCGCCCTTTAGCACATAGGGCAGATAGTTCTCGACATTTCCTTTGAGACTGATGTCACTTTTGCCAATCTGGACATCGAGCGGGTCGAGATTGACGGCCTTGGGCGAGAACGCCAACACGGCCTCGGTCACCTGCAACCCCTGCGGCAGAGCCTCGCCCTTGAAAATGAAATTCTTGAGTCCCACCTGCCCGTCGGCCTTGACATTCTCGTAGGCTTGCCTCTCGATGTTCCTCATGTCTGCCGCCACTTTGAGGTTGGCGTTGACAAGCCCCGCAATCTCAACGCTGTCGAGGGGAAGCGCCTTTTTGAGGCTGCCGAGGTCAATCTTCCCGACCATCGACGCGTCGAAATCGGGGTTGCTTATCGGCGTCCGCACATTGGCGAGAATGTCGAAAGGGTTGCCCGCCAAGGCGAAGTGGAAAGCGTCTACGGCGACGGTGGTGAGGTCGGCACTGCCACCCGGATTCCGCACCGCGACCGATACATTGATGTCAGACAACGATTCGGGCAACTGCGGGTACTTGACGTAGCCGTCGCTTATCTTGAGGGCTGCGTCGAGCGCGGGAATGTTGTCCATATCCTTGAACTCGCCCTTAGCCTCGGCGTAGAGTTGGAAAGAGCCGGAGGTCTTGAGCCCCTCGACGCTCTTTAGAATCTCGTCCGGGACCAAATCCAACACCGTTTGGAAAGACGTCTCGAGAGCCGCAAGACGCATGTCGAGCGCGATTGCCCCCGAATCGCGGAGCTGCACCCAGCCGTCAAACGCCAAAGGCAGACCATTGAAATCGAGCCTATTCTCGTCGAACTCGAACTTCATGGAGTCGAGGTCGGCAACGGCATCCGCACTGAAGTTCAGCGACGCATCGCGGACGTAGCGGACTCCACCAAGCCCCGCATTGATGGCATCGACGACCATGGAGAGCTTGACAGCCATCACATTTCCGTTCATCTGGCCGCTGAGCGCGACATTGAGGCCGTCAACGGACGCCACGGTGCCCGACGTGGTGTCGGAATATGCCAGCCGGACATTTGTCAGATCCACGCTCTCGAGGCTCAGCTTGAGCGGGGCCGACGCGGCGGTGTCGGCCTCGGCCACGACGGCGGTGTCGGCGGCAAGGTTGACAATGTCCCAATTGGCGAGGCTGTCGGCCGTCACGATGCCCTGAGCCAACACGTCGTCTAGAGCAACGGCGTTGACGGATATGTCTCCGCCGATTGCTTTCAAGACGTCGATGTCGGCATAGAGCCTGCCCACATGGAGGAGGGTGTCTCCCTCGAAGCGCCCTTGCCCTATGACGTTGACCTGCTCAATCCCGGCCCTCAGGCTGGGGAAGCTGCTGAATATCGACAACGAGAAGTCGCCAAAATCGACTTTTGCATCCTTGACATACTCGTTGGCAATATTCTTGGCGAAAGCCTCCACCTCGTCGCTAAAGAAAGCCGGGACGACGATGAGGGCCAAGACGACGAGAGCCAGAAGTCCACCCAGCACCCCGCCAATGACTTTCAACAATTTACCCATTGCTCAGATTTAAAATGATATATGAACATTGTACGATTAAATTTCCGCGGCGGCTAAAAAAGCTCCATGTCGACCGGCATATACCTATCGACCAATTCGTCGGGGACAAAACGCCAGTTGCCCAACGGCGCCAGTGTCACCTCGCCCTCAGGATTGGCCTTGGCGGCCTCCTCAAGGTCTCCAATCACGAGCCCGCGCAAGTCGGTCGGAATTGTCAGCACAGTACGTCGTTGTATGTCGGAATGCGGAATCCCGGCACCAAGCTCCAGGTGTCCTCCCCCACCGTTCGCACGGTAGCTGTTGAGGGCGACCTTGTATTCTTTTTTCAGGGAGAACGGCGAGCCGTCCGTCATGCTCTTGACGTTCACCCTCCGCCCCTTGGGCTTTGTGACATCGACGGTATAGACAATGCCGGCGGCAGAGTCGAGCGTATAGACGGTGGACTTCATCCGCCCCGGCTTGGACAGCAGGAGCACGTGCCCCGACTGCAGGGGGTCTTGAATCCACTGGTCGTAGCTATATTCGAGGTAGTCCACCACCTCGCGCCCTGTCATGGTGACAACGCTGAGCATATTCTCATACTTGTAGAGCGCGAAGAAGCCGCCTACCGTCAAGTCTCCTTTGGGGAGAACGGCGCTCGCGCTCAGCGGCGCGGACATACTGATGTCGGCCCCGGTATGCTTGAGCATCGTCTTGTGGATGACGTCGACAAAAGCCGAGCTGCCGCGAAGGCTCTCGCACCCCCGGACGTCGTCCGTCAGCCGTGCGACGACCTTGCGCGTATAGCCGAGCACGGCGTCGCGCTGCGGGAGAAAATGGGCCACATAGTCCTCCGAGGGGGCAACATCGGCCATGGGCAGAAGCCTACCCTCGCAGACCGGCCTCCCATCGGCATCGAAACGCATGGTCAGACAACCAAGATTGCGCGCCGCCGTGCCGGCATCGAGGACGACCACACGCCGCCCCGACGGAGATATGGCCACATCGTTGTAGACCTTGTGGTCGTGGCCAATCAAGATGGCGTCGAAACCCTCGACCCTCTGCGCCACAAGCAACGACGCGTTCTCGTTCTTGTACGTATCCGCGGTCTGATTGTCGAAAGTGTAGTCGTAGCCCGCATGGAAGAGGCCGACTATGGCATCGGGCATCTCGCTGGCCTTGACGAACTCGACCCAACGCCTCGCGGACTCAACCATGTCGTCGAACTCCATTCCGCTCCAAAAGCTCTCCGGCAACCAATATGGGATGTGGGGCGTGAGCAGCCCGATGACGGCAATCCTCCTGCCGGCGCGCTCGAAGACGGCGTAGGGCTTGAAATATGGCTCGCCCGTCGCCACGTTGCGCACATTGGCGGCTAGCACTGGCGCATTGACCTCTCGCACAAACTTGTCGTATACCTGGTGCTGCGCCTCAATGTCATGATTGCCGACTCCTACGGCATCATAGCCCATGAAGTTGAAGACACTCGCCATGATGTTTGCCGACGCGGTGTCGATATTGTCGTAGTAGTAGACGGCTGGCGACCCCTGCAAGAAGTCGCCGTTGTCCAGCAAAATCACGTTGTCGGACGTGTCTCGGACTTGCGAGACGAACGCATGGACGTTGGCAAGGCTCGGGCCGCTTGCCTCGGCATCGCGTATGAAGTCGTAGTTGAGGATGGCGCCGTGGACATCGGTCGTGTAGAACAGACTCACGGTCTGCGAGGCCGCTCGGCCACCCGGCAAGAGCAGCGCGAGAGCCAGACCCACCTTTTGCAGAATGGTTCTCATCGGTCTTGTTTTCGGGACGGGAAGTGGAACACGAAGCCCGGCCGGAGAGTGACAATCATGCTGTCCTCGACAACCTCGTAGCCGACAAGCATGCTCTTGACGCTCTTGCGCATGGTCTTGGCCGTGGGACTAAAAGCCCACGCCTCGCGAAATTGCACACACGCCACCTTGTCTCGCGAATATTTTGGGTCTTCCACCTCGCGTTGTTTGATGTCGTCGATGGAGAGCGCATTTCCGCTCATGTCCGTCACCTCCGCCCCATTATAGTATATGGCGGCGAAGAGCGAGTCGACGAACGCGGCACGGTCGAACCCGGCGTAGAGCTCGGGGGCGTAGGGGTCTCGCAAGTCTTGCGGCTTGAGGTAGACATTATAGACAATCTCGTTGCCGCCCGGCTCCGGGACATCGAAAGCATCGCCGCCCGCCAAAGCGTCGCTCGGAGCCTGGGCCGTCTCGCCGCCGCACGAACTTAGGGCAAACACCACAAATATGGCAAAAAATATATGCTTCATCGCAATACAAACTCCAAAGGCATCGCGCCATTACCAACAACCTCCCCGCCCTCGACGACACGACGTCCATTGACGTAGACCTGCTCCACCGAGTGGTTCAGCCTCACGCCCCGCAACGGCGTCCATCCGCACTTGTATGCCGCACTGTCGACAACCCGCTCCCGTCTGCGGACGAGGACGAGATCCGCCCACCACCCCTCGCGCAGACGACCTCGCCCCGCAACCCCATAGAGGTCGGCGACATCTTCGGCCATCCGGCGTGCGACGGTCGGGTAGTCCCACCACCCCTCGTCGGCGAGGCGGAGCATGAGCGGCAAGGAGTGCTCAATCATGGGCATCCCGGAGGGCGTCTGCCAATATGGATGGCCCCTCTTCTCGTCGAGCGTATGAGGCGCATGGTCAGTCCCAATCGTGGTTATGCGCCCGCTCGCCACGGCCCGTCTGAGCGCGTCGCGGTCGTCGGGCGACTTGACGGCCGGGTTGCACTTGATTAGCGGGCCGAGCCGGTCGTAGTCAGCGCACCCGAACCACAGGTGGGCGGGACACGCCTCGCCCGTAACCAGCCTGCCGGGCAAATCCGCCGGGTCGAGCAGGTCGAGCTCCTGGCGCGTCGTGATGTGGAGAATGTGAAGCCGCTTGGCGTGACGCCTGGCCAACTGCGCCGCGGCGGACGAAGACTCGAAACAGGCCCCGGCAGACCGGATTCTCGCATGAGCCGCCCATGGCACGCCGTCGCCATACTCGTCGCGGGCTTTTGCCGCCTCTGCGCATATGGAAGCCTCGCTCTCGCAATGCGCAGCCACCAATGCGGGCACCTCGGCGAAAATGGCCTCCAAGGCCCTGCCGTCGTCAACCAGCATATTGCCCGTCGACGAGCCCATGAAGAGCTTGACAGCGCACACGCGGGAGTAGTCGGCGCGGAGCAACTCGGCAAGGTTGTCGTTCGTCGCCCCCAAATAGAAGGCGTAGTTTGTCAGCATCTTGCGCCCTCCAAGAGCCATCTTCTCCTCCCACGCGGCGATGGTCGTGGTCTGCGGACTGGTGTTCGGCATGTCCATTACCGACGTGACGCCGCCAAGCAAGGCGGCTGCGGACTCGGAGGCCATGTCCGCCTTGTGCGTGAAGCCCGGCTCGCGGAAATGGACATGAGCATCGATTGCCCCCGGCAGCAAGAACAGCTCCGAGGCATCGACAACGCAATCCGCCGACGGCTTAGGCTCGCCATCTTCGACAACCCGGCCTATGCGCCCATCGGCATCGACAAGCAGGCTCCCGCGGCGCACCCTACCGTCGGCAACAACTTGAGCGTCTGCAATGAGTGTCTTCATGCCCCCACCCTCTTATAGTTGCGAAACAAGCTCCTGATTTTCATCCCGATAACGCCCCACACGGCCTCGTTGAAAATACCCCCGCTCATCTTGGAGCGCCCCTGTTTTCGGTCAGTGAAGACAATGGGGACCTCGACAATGTTGAAGCCGAGCTTCCATGCCGTGAACTTCATCTCAATCTGGAACCCGTAGCCCTTGAGGCGCACCTTGTCCAAATCGATTGCGGCGAGAACCTTGCGGCTATAGCACTTGAAGCCGGCCGTGGTGTCCATGATTCTCATGCCCGTCACCATCCGTACGTAGACCGAGGCGAAATATGACATGAGCACCCTCCCCATCGGCCAGTTGACGACATTGACCCCCGAGATGTATCGAGAGCCGATGGCCAAGTCCGCCCCCCTTTCGACACAGGCGTCGAGCAGACGCTCAAGGTCGTCGGGAGAGTGCGAGAAGTCGGCATCCATCTCGAAAATGTAGTCGTAGCCGTTCTCTAGAGCCCACTTGAAACCAGCCAGGTAGGCCGTCCCCAGCCCCATCTTGCCCGGCCTCTCGATTAGGAACAGCTCCTCGGAGTACTTAATCATGAGGTCTTTGACGATTTGCGCCGTGCCATCGGGCGAGCCGTCGTCGATAATGAGGATGTGGAAATCGTGCGACTGCGAAAAGACCGCGCTGATTATCGCGGTGATGTTCTCTTTCTCGTTGTATGTTGGAATTATAACTACATCTTTCGTCATGGTACGCCAAAAGTAGCGAAAAGAAATGATACTCGCACGACAAAGAGCAGTCCCCCGTGATGATTGTTGACGGCGCAAGAGACGCGGAGCCAGGGAAAAAAAGCCCGGGGCGCGCGCCCCGGGCTGACACACTCCGCCGCCCGGCGCCCCGCATAACAGCCGGGAGCAACGAGCCGCAGAACTTAAGGGTCAGAAAGTCGCGTCGGACAGGCAGTTGACCGTCAACTCGGCAGTCTCCAGCCCCTCGGACGTCGCTGTGAGCCGGACGTTGCCCGGACGCGCATCGCTCCGCAAGACGACCACGCACTTGCCGTAGAAAGCCTTGCGCTTGGTGTCTTTGAACCTTTCGAGGCTGAACGGCGAGCCGTTGTCCACACCCTCGATGCGCGCCGTCCCCTCGACACCGAACTCCACAAGATTCTGCGCATTGGGACACAGGTTGCCGTCTTTGTCGACAACCTCGACGGTGACAAAGCACAAGTCGTCGCCGTCGGCGTGAATGCGCGTGCGGTCGGCGGTGAGCCTCAGCGCCGCCGGCCGGTCGGCAGTGTTGACGACCTTCTCGGCCACGACCTTGCCGCCCTTGCGGCTCACGACGCGGCACTGCCCCGGCTCGAAAGTCACCCTCCAAAAGGCATGGAGGACGTCCTTGCTCTTGGAGCGCACACCCTGCGAACGCCCATTGACGAAGAGCTCCACCTCGTCGGCATTATTGTAGTAGCACCACAGGTCGACCTCCTCGCCGGGCTTCCAGTTCCAATGTGGGAAGAGGTGCAGCACGGTCTTCTCGGTCTGCCACTCCGCCTGGTAGAGATAGTAGACGTCCTTAGGAATGCCGGCCAGGTCGACAATGCCGAAATAGGACGAACGAGCGGGCCACGCGTAGGGCGTCGGCTCGCCGATGTAGTCGAATCCGGTCCAGACGAACTGCCCCGCGATGAAATCGTTGTCGCGCACCTGAATCATGGTGCGCTCGTGGCTAGAACCCCAGGGCACGTGGCAATTGTCATAGGATGAGCAGCTGAGGCTCGGGTCGTCGCTGGAGAACATCCAATCCTTGGGCATGATAAAGGTCTGCGTGCTGGGCATCTTATAGTAGCCCCTGGTCATGAGCGCCGAGTTGCTCTCGGAGACGTAGAAGGGCTTGTTCTTGAAGAGATACGGGACGGAGTCGAAATTGTCGTTGTGGTAGTTGAAGCCAATCCAGTCGAGCGCATTGGCCTTGAAGAGGTTGTTCGACGGCTCGACGGCGTTGCACCCCGCCGTGACGACCCTGGTCGGGTCTGCCTTGCGGGCAATGTCGACCAATTGCCGACACAAGATTGAGCCTGGCGATAGCTCCTCGCCGTCGGAGTTCTTTGCGCCTCGTCCCATGGCGACGTCGATATTGGCCTGCTGGGCGTCCTCAGTCTGCGTAGCCGTCTCGTCCCACTGCTCCAGGACCTCGTTGCCTATGCTCCAGGCGATGACGCAAGGGTGGTTGCGGTCGCGGCGGATGAGGTCTGTGAGGTCGCGCTCGTGCCACTCGTCGAAGAACCTCGCATAGTCGCGCTCAGTCTTTGGCCTGCGCCACATGTCGAAAGCCTCGTCGATTACGAGAATCCCCATCTCGTCGCACATTTGGAGAAGCTCCGGCGCAGGAGGATTGTGAGTGCAACGCACGGCGTTGCACCCCATGTCGACCATCATCTGCAGCTGGCGCTCCAGGGCCCTCCTGTTGACTGCCGCGCCGAGGCAACCCAAGTCGTGGTGCAGGCACACGCCGTTGAGTTTCAGCGTCCTGTCGTTGAGGAAGAAGCCATTCTGCGGGTCGAAGTAGAGGCTGCGGACTCCAAAACGCGTCTCGTAGGCATCGACCACGCCGCCCCCCATCTTCAAAACCGTCCGCGCCGTATAGAGATTGGGGTCATCGACATCCCACAGCCTGGGGTTGGCAACCTTGATTGTCTGCTCAATCTCGCCTTGCCCGTAGGGCTCGACATGCAGCGTCCCGACCTCGCTTGCCACCTGTCTTCCGTCGGCGTCGCATATCAGCGTATGGACATCGACGTCGATGCCATGGTCGTTCTCGTTCCTTACGGTCGTGGTCATCAGCACGTCGGCCTTTGCCTTGTTGACAAGCGGCGTGCGCACCCACGTCCCCCACGGGGCCACGTGGACGTTGCCAGTCTTCGTCAGCCACACGTTGCGGTATATCCCGCAACCGCTGTACCAGCGCGAGTTGGGCTGGTCGGTATTGTCCACCCTCACGGCCACAACATTCTCTCCCGGCTTGAGGTCGGGCGTGACGTCGTAGACCACCGACGAGTATCCGTAGGGCCTCTGCCCCTCCTTGATGCCGTTGACGAAGACCGTGCCGTTCATGTAGATGCCGTCGAACTCCAAAAAAACGCGTCCCCGCAGGTCTTGCTCGCTGACATTGAAGCTCTTGCGATACCACCCCATGCCGCCCGGCAAGGCGCCCCCTCCGACTCCCGACGGATTGTCCTGGGCGAAGTCCCCCTCGATGGCCCAATCGTGCGGCAGGTCGAGAAGCCTCCAGCCAGAAGCGTCGTAGCCGACCTCATAGGCATCGGGGAGACCCGTGCTGTCGGCTAGGGCGAAGCGCCAGTCGCCCACGAAACTCTCACGGCTCCGAACGGAAGACGGGTTGGAACACGCGGCGAGGACGGCAGACAGGAGCCCAGCCATCAGAAAGCTGCGCAAAGGCATGGTTTTCAGACTTCTCATGGTATATCTATGCGTAAGTGGGGACAGTTTTGGATTGAACAGGCGCGGTCAGGCGTCGACGCACAGCGTCTCAAAGGGGATTCCGGAGATGAGGTCGCGATAGTCCTCGCCCGCCTCCTCCAGGTCTTGATTTCCATCGGTGAACTTCCACACAATCTTGACCTGGCGGCCTTTTTTGCTCATTCCCTCGAAATAGCGGAACAGCTCGAGCAGGCACTTGGAGCTGGAAGTGTTGAAATACTCTAGGAATACGACGACAGAGAGTTGCGCGAAAGAGAGGCCGGAGATGTTGGCAATGAGATTCCGATAGAACTCGGCCGCGTCGTCCATGTATGAGCGTCCCTCGATGACAAGTTCACCATTGTCGAAAGTCACGAGCGGCGAACGGTCGGTCTTCTCGAAAAGAGTAATCATAAACTGTAGTGATAAGTGTGTTTCAGCCCTTGCGAATCCGAAGAATGGTGGTTGCCCCTACGCCCCCACCCGTCCACAGCGACGCCCGCCGTCGTCGACGGCGCCTTCAGTCGTCAATCTCCTCCAGCTCGACTGGGACATGGCGCAGGAGGTCCCGGAACTCCTCGGCCGAATCTTTCATGTCTTCGTCGTCGGCCTTGTAGCTCCAACGGATTTTGCAATCAGCCCCCGCGACGCACTTGCGGTCGACGATGGTGAGCAAATCCATCAGGCACTTGGAACTGCTGGTATTGAAAAAATCGAGACCAATCTCAACCGAAATGGGGCCCTCGTATTCGTCGACGAGCTTCCTTATGGGAGCATAGAACTCGACGGAGTTCTCCATGTACGAACGGCCGGATATTGCCAAATTGCCGTCCTGGAAAGAGACAGTCGGAGTGCGATTCGTTCCTGCTATCAACGTGTTCATAGAAAAGCGAATATTTGCGAAGTCCCGCCCCGGCACCCCCACACAGCGCGAAGACTGCGCAGACGACCGGGCCTCACACCCTCACCGATGGGACGCGACACCCCGCAGGCGTAAAACAAAGGTAGGAAAAAATCTGTCATGTGGGGGAAAACAACTAGCCCCCACGGTGCTTATACGCACCGCGGGGGCTAGTTGTTTTCAAGGACTGAAGAAGAAAAACCTCCTACATCCTGGCCGGGACCTCGATGCCCAGGGTCCACAAGGCATTCTTGATGACCCTCGCCGCCACCTTGCACAGAAGCAACCTGTTGGCGCGCTTGTCGGCGTCCTCCTCCCGAAGAATGGGGCAATCGTGGTAGAACTGATTGAAGCACTTGGCCATCTCGTAGGCGTAGTTGGCAATGAGCGCGGGGCTGTACTCTTCGCCGGCCTGCGCCACGACGACCGGCAGAAGCTCAATCTGCCGGACCACCTCCAGCTCCTTGACGTCGAGCGCCCCGGGCACAATCTTCGACGGCAGCGCCACCCCCGCCTCCTCCGCCTTGCGGAGCACAGACTGGGCCCTGGCGTAGGAATATTGGACGAAAGGCCCGGTGTTGCCATTGAAGTCGATGGACTCCGCCGGGTTGAAAGTCATGGTCTTGCGCGGGTCGACCTTCAGGATGAAATACTTAAGGGCACCAAGCGCCAATATGCGGTGCACGTCGGCGGCCTCGGCCTCGGTCAGCCCGTCGAGCTTGCCGACGCTCTCGCTCATCTCCCTGGCCGTCTCGACCATGCCCTCGACAAGGTCGTCGGCGTCGACCACAGTGCCCTCGCGGCTCTTCATGCGCCCATTGGGCAGCTCGACCATTCCGTAGGAGAAGTGGACCAGGTCTTTCCCCCATTTGAAGCCAAGCCTGTCCAAGAGAAGGGCCAAGACCTGGAAGTGGTAGTTCTGCTCGTTGCCGACGACGTAGACCATCTTGTCGATCGGGTAGTCGTCGCGGCGGATTTTCGCGGTCCCGATGTCCTGCGTCATGTAGACGCTCGTCCCGTCCTTGCGCAGGAGGAGCTTCTCGTCGAGGCCATCTGCCGTGAGGTCCGCCCAGACCGAACCATCGTCGCGGCGATAGAACTTGCCCTCTTCCAAGCCCTTGAGGACAAGCTCCTTGCCCACCTTGTATGTGTCGCTCTCGTAGTATATCTTGTCGAAATCGACCCCCAGGGTCTTGTATGTCTCGTCGAAGCCGGCGTAGACCCACTCGTTCATGGTCCTCCACAGCGCGCGCACCTGCTCGTCGCCCGCCTCCCACTTGCGGAGCATCTCGCGCGCCTCGGACATGAGAGGCGACCTCTCGGCGGCCTCCTCCTCGGTCATGCCCTGGTCCATGAGCCGCTTTTGCTCCGCCTTGAACTCCTGATCGAACTTGACATAGAAATCGCCAACGAGGTGGTCCCCTTTCTGCCCGGAAGAGGCCGGAGTGCGCCCCTCGCCCCACTTCTGCCATGCCAGCATGCTCTTGCAGATGTGGACCCCTCGGTCGTTGACGATGTTGGTCTTGACGACCCTCTTGCCGCATGCCTCAAAGATGCGGGACAGCGAGAAACCCAGGAGGTTGTTGCGTATATGGCCTAGGTGGAGCGGCTTGTTGGTGTTTGGCGACGAATACTCCACCATGAAGAGGGGGGCATCGGCCGTCGGCTTCACGTAGCCGTAGGCCTCGTCGGCATCCGCGCCCTCGACCACGCCCGCCCAGAACGCCTTGGAGAGGGTCAGGTTGAGAAAGCCCTTGACGGGCTCGGCCTCGGCGACCTCGGCGACATTGGCCACCAAGAACTCCCCAATCTCGGCGCCCGTCTGCTCGGGGCCCTTGCGCGAAATCTTCAGCAACGGGAAGACCACCACGGTGTAGTCGCCCCTCTGGTCTTTCCTGGTGACCGTGACCTGTATGGACTGCGGCTCAACATCGGCCTGATAGAGGCTCTTGAGAGCCTGCGCCACGGCCGTCTGAAGCCTGTTCTCTGTCTTCATTGGATTGATTGTGGAATGTTTTTGAAAATCATGTGTGAGCTACCGCACCCCGTAGCCAAACT
Organism: uncultured Marinilabiliaceae bacterium; assembly: GCA_964481855.1. Taxonomy (GTDB): domain Bacteria; phylum Bacteroidota; class Bacteroidia; order Bacteroidales; family Marinilabiliaceae; genus W3P20-009. The sequence continues at coordinate 49,024 of CAYZUH010000009.1, read as the reverse complement.
GCTTCAGGTCGGAGTCGTGGTCGCGCCAGTCTTTTGTAACTTTCACGAAAAGACGCAAATCGACCCTCTTGCCAAGGAACTTCTCGATGTCGCGCCGCGAGACCATGCCGAGCTTCTTGATTGCCACGCCTCCCTTGCCGATTATGATTCCCTTTTGGCTGTCGCGGTTGACGTGGATGAGCGCGTGGATGTGCACCATGGACGGCTGCTCGTCGAACTCGTCGACCTCCACCTCCACGGAGTATGGGATTTCCTTGGCGTAGTACAGCAGGACTTTCTCGCGGATAATCTCGGTGACGAAGAACCTCTCGCTCTTGTCGGTGAGCTGGTCGCGGTCGAAATAGGGCGGGGCCTCGGGCAACAGGTCCACGATGTGGCTGAGTATGGGCTTGGTGTTGAAGCCGTGCAGTGCCGACACGGGGATAATCTCCGCGTTGGGCAGCTGCTCGTGCCAATAGTCGACCTTCTGCTCCAGCTCCTGCTGCGTCGTCAGGTCGATTTTGTTTATTATGACGATGACCGGCACCTCGAGCCCCTCGACGGACTTGAGGAAGTCGTCGTACTTATCGGGCTTCTCGATGACATCGGTGACGTATATCAGCACGTCGGCGTCGCGGAGGGCCTCCTTGGAGTAGTCCAGCATAGCCTCCTGGAGACGGTAGTTGGGCTTCAGCACGCCGGGGGTGTCGGAGAAGACGACCTGATAGTCGTCTCCATTGACAATGCCCATGATGCGCTTGCGCGTGGTCTGCGCCTTTGAGGTTATGATAGACAGCCTCTCGCCCACAAGCTTGTTGCTCAGTGTGGACTTGCCCACGTTGGGGTTGCCCACTATGTTTACGAAACCAGACTTCATGCGATTACCTTGGTTGTTTTCAATTCATCATCTTCTTGAGCGTCGGGCATAGCGCGAAGAGCACCACCGCCGCGACACCGGGCATGATGGCGAAGAGCAGGAAAAAGTCGTTGAGCGTGGCAATCTCGAAACCGAGGAAGCTCTTCGGCTCCCCGCCCGTTGGCAGCAGGGCCGCAAGGTTGCCGGCCAGGACGTCGGAGGCCGCATTGCTCGTGAACCATACCCCCATGAGGAGCGTGGCGAAACGGGACGGGCTGAGCTGGTTGACCATGGAGAGGCCTATGGGCGAAAGGCTCAGCTCGCCCAGGGTGTGGACAAAATAGAGGGCAAGAAGCCAAAACATGGAGATTTTGGCCTCGGACGAGACCCCGGCGGCGCCAACAGCCATGACGACATAGCCCAGCGAGAGGAGCGCCAGGCCAATGGCCTGCTTGACGAGGCTCGACGGCTCCATGCCGCGGCGCCCAAGGAAAGACCAGACGGCGGCCATGACCGGAGCGAAAGCCACCACCACCACGGGGTTGACGGACTGGAACCACGTGGTCTTGAACTCAAAGCCGCCCAACTGCCTGTCGACCTCCTTGTCGGCAAAAATGGTGAGCGAAGAACCGGCCTGCTCGAACGCCGACCAGAAGAAGATGACGAACACGGCCATGACGTAGATGACGCCTATGTGCCTCCTCTCGCGCGCTGTGAGGCTCGGGTCGGTGATGATGAAGACGGGCAAGACAATGGCGAACGAATAGACAAGCGCCGAGACGCAACCATTGGCCGTGACCTCCTCAAAGCCCCCGGGGACAAACGCGAAGACAGAGAACAAAGCAACGAGCGCCGCAACGCTCCCCCACAGCCGGACGGGGGAGTTGGGACGCGCCGGGGCGCTGTCCGCGGCGGGCTGCCGCTCCCGGTCTTCCTTGGCCCTGGCCCTGAGCAGCTCCGACCGCGACGGCGGCAGGCCTATCTCGTAGCCCTCCGGCGAGAGCAGGTAGCGCCTCCGGAGCGAAACGAAGACCGCCAACGAGAGCAGCATGGACACCCCGGCGCAGAAGAAGCCCCACTTGAAGGGCGACAAGTCTGACCACGAGCCCTCGCCAAGCGTGCCGCAGACGATGGGCGCCACGAAAGCGCCGACATTGATGCCCATGTAGAATATGGTGAAAGCAGCATCCTTGCGGCTGTCGCCCTGAGGGTAGAGGTCGCCCACGATGGTGGTGATGTTGGGCTTGAAGAAACCATTGCCAACAATGAGCGCGCCGAGGCCGGCAAACAGGAACGCCCGCGCCAAGCTGTTGTCCACCGACGCGTCTATGGCCCCGCCAGGCTCGAAAATAGACTGATTGACGAAGCTGGCCGAAGCGAACATGAGGAAATGCCCCACCGCCATGAGCAGCCCCCCGACGACGATGGACCGGTTGTTGCCCCAAAAGCGGTCCGCAATGTAGCCGCCAAGAAGTGGCGTCAGGTAGACGAGACCGGAGTAGGAGCCATAGATTTGCGAAGCCGTGGCGCTATCGAAGAAAGCCGCCACTAGGTATAGGACGAAGAGCGCCCTCATGCCGTAGAAGCTGAAGCGCTCGGCCATTCCTGTGACGAACACGAGGTACAGGCCACGAGGATGTTTCGGCGTAGACATGAAAAAGTTATTGGTTAGAAAGTAGTGACCACGAAAGCCCGACGCGCAAAAAGGCTACCCGCGCGCCGCGGCGCGCCGCAGCTCCTCCTCGGTGGCGGGCCGGCGGCCAATCTCGCGGTCGGCGGGGGCCTCGTCGGCCTTGCGCTCCATGTAGGGGAAGAAGTCGAGGATGTTCGACTCGTTGACAGCCTTGACCATGAAGTCCGCCGTGTCGTTGAGCGCATCGTTGGTGCGGTCTATGGCGTCCTTGATGTCGGAGGCCAGGGTCAGCACCGTCTGCGTCACCCTCTTCTCCTTGCCGTATGTCTCGTCGACGAGGATGAAAGATATTTTGACCTTGTACCAGTAGCCGCCCTCCTCGCTGGGGATGACCTCGGCATAGCGCGCCTTGCGGATGCCGACAACAAGGAACTCGCCCTGGATTACCTCCGGCAAGGTCTCGTAGGCCCTCTTCTCGGCCTCGGTATAGGTGAGCGCATCGAAGAGGTAGACCTCGTTGACCCGCTTCTGCTTGTCGGTGCCCTCAACGGGTTTGCTATATCGCACCGTGCACTCAAACATCGTCTGCATGAACACTCAAAATTATACCGCGAAAGTAAGAAAATACGCGCTTATATGCCCTACCACACTTTCGCAGAGGCATAGAAGGACAGACACACGCCCGCCGCCTTTGCCCCATAATGGACTCTCCAACCTTTAAACGACCTGGCAGAGTGACAATTGGAAAATCGCAATGGGACAATGCTCAATTTTTCGTCGATTATCTCTTGCTTTTCGTCAATGCTATTCGTAAACTTGCGCCGACATTATAAACATTCAAACACCCTACAATGAGACAAACTAGATTTATTATTGCCGTGGCGGCGGCACTGACTTTCGCCTGCACGGACATCGACAAGCCGCCACGCGGCGACACCGCCCAGACAGCCACAGCAACAGCCGACGAAGAGGAGACACCGACGGTGGAGGGGTGCACAGTCCTCGGCGACCGCATCGAGATTCCCTACACCACCGGCAACATGCGCAGGGCCATGGCCGCGCTCCGGGCCGGCAACAAGGCCGCCGCCGCGGGAGGCATGACAGAGGACGACATCGCCACCACGCACCTCTACCTGCGCTTCGCGCCGCGGGACTCCGCAGACGTCGTGGCGCTCGAGACCGACACCACCATCATGTTCTCCGACGTCCCGATGGACCGCGAGATCGCCGCCGCGGGCGACTACTACCACGACCCGTCGCTGCCCGACAGCGTGCCGACGTACCAGTATTGCGCCGTGAGAGTCGGGCAACGACTCCCCGGCGTGCCGCACGAGACGCTGGCGGAGCTGTTCCTCATGGAGGAGACCAACGTCTACGACGACGCCGAGACGGAGAACGGGAACAAGGCCGCAGACCCGCTGTGGGAGGCGCTGGAGGCGGAGGCCTACGCGCAGGTCGGCCTCTCGGAATACATGGAGGACGACGACGAGCCGACGGCCGGCAACAAGGCTAAGTGGCGGCCGGGAGGGAAACTGAGCTATGAGGACTCACACAAGGGCGTAATCCCGATGGAGGGAGTTCCGATTCGCTACCACAAGATTGTCGTCGTCCACCAGTGCTGCACCGACGCCGAGGGCAACTTCAACTTCGGGCGACGGCGGGGCAATGTGAGCTACTACGCCAAGTGGCAGAGGGACGACTTCCACATCCGCGGCATCGGCAAGGCCGTAACCGTCGCCAAGACGTGGCTGAGCGGCAGGGGCCGGCGCAGGGTGGACTTCGTGATAAGGCCCGACAGGAGCGAGGCGTGGAAATACGCCTCGGTGTTCCGCGCGGCGCACTACTATTACTACAAGCACGCCGAGCTGGGGCTGTCGAGGCCGGGGGACAGGAATCTGGTCATTAGGCTGTCGTATAAGGAGCCAAATGGAACTGCGGCAGACTTCCGCGCCAGGCATTTCGTTTGGGCGCCAGACATCCGAATATACTACCACAAGATGTCAGACTCTTTCGAGTTCTTCAACACCACAATCCATGAAATCGGACACTCTGCCCACGCCAATTGGGACAAGAACAGATATAAGGACACGGAGAGCAGAGTCAAAGAGTCGTGGGCGAACGGTGTGGCGAACTATACGACAAATGAGCTATACGGCAAAGTTTGGAAGTATCAGAGCAACATATACACCAACGTAGTGATGGACTTGACAGACTCAGACAACAGCACCATATTGACCACAAGCGGAACCAAAGTAGACAAAGCGAGCGGCGTGACAATGCCGGAGATTGAGAGTAGCCTAAGAGCGGCTAAGACATGGGAGCAATGGCGCAACAACATAAAAAACACTACCAATGGAAAACGTCAGCAGAAACAGATTGATGACCTCTTTGACGCTTGGAGCAAGTATCCTTACTAGCATGGCCTCCATGTCCTCGTGCGATCATGGTGGTGACCCCATTGGTCTTGACATCGAGATAGAAAATCAGACGGAAAACTTTCTAGTCGTCGAGTATGGCATCAAGGAGAGCCACCGAATCTGTACACGGGTAGAAGCAGGAAAATCTGTCCAGCCCGTATTCGGATATTGGACTGAGGCGCGGTCTATAAGCCAAACGACAAACGTCATTGGCCTGGACAGCGTAATAGAGGTTAGAAGCTATAATTCTGACACAGGCGCAACGCTGTTCGAGTTTACTCCAACATTCGTCGGCAAAAACCGCTACGTGTACACATTCAACGATGCGTATCTGTCTGAGCTTGCCGAGACGATGCGCAAGATGGGCGTCCCGCCCTACACGGTCTCCCACGAATACGTCGTCAACAACACGGGGCAGGACTTCACCTTGCGCTGCATATCTGCCGAGCGGACGTGGGAGTACAAGATTGCGAGCGGCGACTCAGCCGACATTGAGAGGCGTTGGCTCATGGAATGGACAGGGACGGAACAAGGGCACTACGAGTTCGACCTTAGCCACGGCACGCTCGAAGTTTGGCCGGTAGGCATGTTCGCCATACCTCACGCCAATGTGCAATATGGCTACAGCGTGTACCCCCGCCGCCACTTCGACTTCACGGTGAGCCGCGAGGGCGGGGGCGCGCGCCGGTACGAGATTACGGACACGTTGCTCAGCAAGATTGCCACCGAGATGGCGAAAGTGCGCAAGGCGCAGCCGGGGCTGTTCGGGCGGTAGAACAGCAACTCAAAAAGTGGCGGGCGGGATGCCTCTTCTCCCGCCCGCCGCTTTTTTTCGTTTTGCGTCAAGTTACATATTAACTATCTTTGGGGAAGTCAAGCAGAGAGACATGCTAAAAAAGATATACCACATCACCCTGGCTTTTGCGACCTACCTGGCGACGACGCCCCCGGCCGATGCCCAATATTCCCCGACGCCCGACAGCATATGCCGCATCAACGCCGAGGGGCAGGCTGTGAGCCGCTCCCACTTCCGGTATGACGCGCAGGCGAGGCAGACGGGCGTGGCGCACCTGGTATGGAACAAGAAGACCGGACTGTGGGTCGGGACGTTCCAGGAGGTGGTCGAGTATGACGCGATGGGAAACGTCGTGGCGAGGCAGACGTCGTTTTGGGACGCCGACGATGACGACTGGCGCCTCGGCGAGACGGAGACGGCCGAGTTCGACTCGGCGGGGCGGCAGACAGCCGTGGAGGTCATGCGGTGGAACCGCGAGCGGCGGGCGTGGATTGGCGAACGCAAGCGCCGCGACGAATATGACGAGCGCGGCAAACGGGTGAGGCAAGAGACGTTCCGGTGGGACGACGACACAGACGCATGGACACCCTCGGAGGCCGTCGAGACAAGATACCACTCCGCCCCTCCCCGCCAGAAGAGGAGCGACACCCGCCAAGCTTGGCGCAACGGGGAGTGGCGCAACGTGGAGATGACCGAATATGAATATGACGGCGAGACCAACGCCCTGAAATCGTCGACGCGCCACGAGTGGCTCAACGGCGCATGGGCCCCGCAGACCCGGACGGCCTACACGAAACGCACCGAGAACGGAGTTGGCGCAGTCTGCTCGCACAGCCTGCGCTTCGCCGACGGGCAGTGGGTGAACGACGAGAAAGTGACGACGTTGCTCGACAGCCACGGGGCCGAGGTCTCCATAACCCGCGAGCGGTGGGTCGGCATAATATGGAACGTCGTGCAAAAGGAGCGCATTGACATCAGCTATGACCAATGGGGCAACCGGACGCACGAGGCGCGCTACATCATGACCGGGACCAACACATGGGCCGGCCGCAGCGTGACCGACCGCACGTTCAGCGAGTATGGCGACATCCTCACAGAAATCCGCATGGAGTGGGACACCCACAACCAGACGTGGAAAGGCGTGGTGAACACCAAGACGGAGTATAGCGCGGCGGGCGACATCGTGGCCGAGCAGAAACAGAAGTGGGACCGCAAGGGCCACCGATGGGAGCCCCAGAGCAAGTCGTCATACCAGTACGACGACGAGCACAACCGCACGGCGGAGAGCACCTCGTCCTGGAACCCGCTGAAAAACGCATACGAGGAGTTCTTTAGAGGCCGCACGTCATACCGTCTGAACAGAGACGGCAACATAGCCGAGGTCACCGAGCAGACATGGGAAAACGGAGAATGGCGAACGCGCCAAATCACAAGATATTACTAGAGGGGGGGCGACAATGGAAAACAGCACGAACCGGATGGAGGGCTACGACGAGCAAGTCCGCCGCCTGCACGAGCGGCTTCGGCAGGAGCGATGGCCGCAACCCTACATGTTCAAATTCATCATGCCCAACGACCGCGCCACAATAGACAAGGTGCTCGGAACCCTGCCGCGCGATGGCGAACCCCGCTTCAGCAGCAGCCGCAACGGCAAATACACCTGCGTCACGTGCGTGGCGCCGATGCCTTCGGCCGAGGCCGTCATGGAGGTGACGACCAGGGCCTGCGGCATCGACGGCGTAATCTCGCTCTAGTTGGACGTCGCGCCGCGCTTGAGCGCCGCGACGCTGCCCCTCTCGCTGTCGTCCATGGCGTGGGTGCTGGTGCCGACCCTGCGGTAGCCGACCCCGTCGACCTCCATGACCGTGGGCGTAGGCCTGACGTCGACAATGAAGACCACCCGGCCGCCGTGCGTCTCGAACCGCATATCGGCATACAGGCTGGCCTCTTTGGGCATATGGAGGCGCATGGTGTTGGTAAAGAGGTTGCTCATCAGGTCGCGGCACTTCTGCTCGTCGTAGAGCTCCGTCCTCGCCAGGTCGCGGAAGTCGGCGTCGAGCCCCATAGCCAGCCCCGAATCGTTGACGCCCACCATGAGCGTGCCGCCGCGGGCGTTCATCATCCCGCAAACCACGCGCAGCAACGCCAGGCACTGCCGAAGACGGTCGGGGCGCATATTGTTGTCGGGCGGGAAGACCATGCTCGTCTTGAACTCCAGGAGCGGCCCCTCCTCGCCCATGTGCTCCCTCTCGCTCACGTCGCGGGTCTCGACGCCCAACAGCTCGTTAATCTTGTTGCGAATCTCTCGCCGGGCGGAGGTCAAGGCATGACCGTCGGCAAGGTTGTAGGCCAGCACGAGCCTCGCCACGTCGCCCGTGGGCGTCGCCTGCCGCCGCTCCACAACCTCCAGAATCTTGCGCTCCTGCCCCGCCCGCCCCAACTGCGAGAGACAGAAGAGGCGCGCCGCCTGGTCTTGCATGTCGGGGTAGCCGTCCATCATCCCCATCATCCGGGCACTGTGCCTGCCGAAGTCGTCGGGGTCGACCCACTGGTTGCGGGCGTAGTCGTCCATCATGTATATCAGCGCCATCCGCTCCTGATACTCCCCCGCTCTCTCTGCGTCGCCCATCGTCAGCGCCAGGAGCCTCGCCAGGGCAAGGAGGTTGAACGTCTGCACCCTGCCGTCGGTCAGCGTGCTTTGGCGGTCCACAATGCTCGTCAGCTCAGCCAACTCGTCGCGCTCCATGCCCCGGGCGTCCTCGTCGGCCGCCGGCTCGTCGGCCACGTCGTCCTCGTCGTCTTGCCCGCCCTGGTAGACCATCCCGTCGGAATAGGCCAACACGATGTTGTGAAACGCCTCACCATCGGTCAGCGTCTCGCCTGTCTCGTCGACCTCTATGAACTCCGCGTCGACCTTGCCGTCGCCATACACCCTCTTGGTCTCGACCCACACCAGGTCTCCATTGTCGAGGTGCGGGGTGTCGCCGTCGGCAGGGATGCGGAGCGAGTAACCCTCGCGGCTGATGAGCAGATTGCCCCAGCTAGCGGCCTTGGTCATCCGGCAGAGGAGCGTCTCGCCCTCGCTGGCGTATCTGCTGATGAACGTGTCTACAAACTCCACCATGCCGAAACGGCACACGCCGTCGGCATCGACCTCCCGGACGACGGCGCGCAAAAGCAACTGCCCGCCGTCGTCGTCTAGAAAGTCGTCATACCGGGCGTCGACGACATTGTAGTGGACAATGTCGCGCGGCGAGACCAGACCAGCCCCCCTCAGCTTCTCGTCGACCACGACGCACCTGAAGAGCGGATTGCGCGACGCGTCTTTCTTGTTGGCGGCGCCGGTGACGCGGATCAGGACCTCGTCGCCCTCGCCCACCAGCACCTTGCGGCTCGCCGCCACCGGCGCGGGCTTGGCGGCTTCGCCCCCTCCCTCGAAGAGGCAGACCTCGATGTCGCGCCACATCAGGCGCAGGTCGTGGATGTTGCCCGTGTCGGGGCTAACGTCGCGCGCATAGTCGCGGCTTCCAAGCCGGACTTCGACCTCCCTCCACCCCGGGACTCCCGCGGGCAAGACGTTGCGCATGCTTTTGCGAGCCACAGCGGGGGCGACCCTTATGCGCCCCCCGCAGACGCTCACCACCACGCCGCGCCCCACGTAGCAACGCGTCTCGGCGGAGAGCTGCGGCGTGGGCGACTGCGAGGCCCGGAAGCTGATGACGTCGGCACTGCCCGTCATGTCGGACCACGCGAAAGGCAGACCTCCCCGGGTCTCGCAAAAAAGCGAACAGTAGGCCTTGTTGTTGAGCGACGAGCCAAGATTGGCGTGGAACAACGACGCGTAGCGGAACAGGCGCGACAGCATCACCCGCCGGCCGACTGGTCCATCGGCCTCGTCGGCAAGGAGGAGCGCCATGGCCAAGGCCCGGACGACATCGGCCACAACAGCCTTGTTCTCGCCAAGCCGCAAGTCCATGACCCTGTCGGCAGCCGTGGCGTTGAGCTGCGCGAAGTCGGTCAGCAGACGCACGACCGACGCCCGCAGCGGCTCTTGCCGCCATGCCGCCAGCCCCCGGTGCGACAGGATGTCGAACAGCTTGCGCGCGCAACGCGTCATCAAGTCCCTGTCGAGGCTCATGGCCCTGGTGAGGACGCTAAGCCGATGCTCGGCCTCGTAGATGTAGCCCGTCCTCTCCAGGCTAGAGAGCAGGTCGGTCGAATATGCATCTATCGTCTTGTCTTTCACCTTGTTGAGAGCCGACATATATTCGTCGGCCAACCGCAGGCACTCGGAGACCCTCTCCCTCATCCTCATCAGGCCCTCCCCGTCGCCGGCAATCAGTCCGCTCCTCTCCAGAATCTCAATCCCGGCCCGCTTCAGCTCGCGGAGCAACAGCATCCTGTGCGCCACGCCGCCACGGACGTCCAGCCTCGTCGTGAGCCACCGGGGCATCCGGCTCCCGACAACATCGACCGCCTCGGCGAACCATTCGCCCCTCCCCTCGCCCAGTCGGCGCCTGGCGTCGGCAAAGTCGGGCGAACTCTTGAAGACGCGCCTCACCATCCGCAGCGCCCTGCCGTCCGCCCCGCTCGCGGCGCACATGGCAAACAGCGCGCCGGGCGTTATCACGGCGACATCCATCCCGACCTGCCGGCCGTCGGCCTCAACCTCCTCGACATTGACCCTCATCCCGTCGATTGAGACAATCCGGCACTCCAAGACCGGCCGGTCGGCCAGTTTCTTGTTTTGGGAATTGACAAGGTGGAAACGGAACTCGTCGGATGAGACGGCGTCATACTGTCCCGGGCGCTCGCCGGGCCTGATTTGCAACCTGTGCACCTCCCCGACCTTGTATCTTTGCGCTATGAGCGGCACAAGGTCTTGCGACAGCCTAGTGGCCCCGTCGGGCAACTTCTTGACAACGCACATCACCGCCTTGGGCTCTTTCTGCGTCTTTTGGAAAGGGAACAGCTTCAGACGATGCCTCTGTCCGTTATATTCCACGACATAAAACCAGTTTTTGAAGTCTTTGACCGTCTCAATCACCGGCAACTCCACCTTAGCGTTCATCTATTCCTCTTAATGTTGTTTTCATCCCGCGCGGCGCATTCGGCGCACACTTGTCTAATATGACCATTAAGTTATGAAAAGATTCGCAATCCACGCAACGCCAAAGCACATCGGCCGCCCGGGCCCGCATAGCCGATAATTTTATGTATATTTGTCATAAAGCACAAAAACGATGCGCCTTGCCGAGATGACAGACATTGGCCGCCCCGTCCTGGCTGCGGTGAGCGGCGGGGCCGACAGCGCGGCCCTGCTCCACCTCCTCGCCGAGGGCGGCTACGGCCCCGTGGCGGCACACTGCAACTTCCACCTGCGCGGCGCGGAGTCTGACCGCGACGAGGCTTTCGTCCGCGACATGTGCGGGCGAATGGGCGTGGAGCTGCTCGTGGCCCACTTCGACACGCGGCGCGTCGCCGCCGAGCGCCACGTCTCCATCGAGATGGCGGCGCGCGACTTGCGCTACGAGTGGTTCGGCAAGATTCTCGACGAGCGCGGCATCCCCTGCGTCGCCGTGGCCCACCACGCCGACGACGCCGCCGAGACGGTGCTCCTCAACATGACGCGCGGCACGGGCCCGCGGGGGCTGACCGGGATGAAGGGCAGGCAGGGGCGCGTGGTCCGCCCCCTGCTGGGCATGTCGCGCGAGGACATAGAGAACTACTGCAAAGCCAAGGGGCTGGAGTACGTGACCGACTCGTCGAACGCGTCGGACGACTTCGCCCGGAACAAGATAAGACACCACGTCGTCCCCGTCCTCAAGGCCATCAACCCGTCGTTCCTGGCCACCATGCGCTCCAACGCCTCGCACATTGCAGGCGTCATGGCGGTCTTCGAGCATGAGGCGCGACGGTTCGAGGCCGCCAACGTGAGACGCGACGAAACGGCGACGCGGATTGACGCCGACGCCCTGCGGGCGTCGCCATGCGCCGAGCCGTACCTCTACGAGATTCTTGCCCCCATGGGCTTCTCGGCCGACGCCGTGGCCCGCATGGCCCGATGCGTCGAGATGGGGCATAGCGGCAGGGTGTTCCACGCCAAAGGGCTGCGCGCGGTGGTGGACCGCAGGGAGGTAATTGTGACACCGGCGGAGGCAACCGACCGAGCCACGGAGGCTCTCATCGGCGCAGACACCGGCGAGACCTGGGAGCCGGCCCACCTGCTCCTGAGGCAGTTCGACGCCCCGCCGGGCTTCGTCCCGTCGCGCGACGCCGCCCGGATGCATCTCGACGCCTCGAAGATTGCCTTTCCACTGACACTGCGCCACTGGCGCGCCGGCGACGCCTTCCACCCCCTGGGCATGAGGGGGAGCAAGAAGCTGTCCGACTTCTTCGTGGACAGCAAGGTGAGCCTCCCTCGGAAAGACGCCGCCACAGTCCTGGAGGAGAGCGGCGGGGGGATTGTCTGCATTGTCGGGATGCGGATTGACGACAGATATAAGCTGACCGGCGCCACACGTCGAGTGCTAGAGGTGACGCTGGTTGCCGACACGGAATAGCCTCAAAAAAATCGCAAAAAAATGAATAGACGACTGAGAAACACGATAGTAAGTTTGCTCGACCCGCGCGCCAAGACGCGGCAGTCCGTCGATGCCGCCGTGACGGCCAACTTCGAGTCGCTGTGCTCTGTGCTGGAGGCGTTGGCGGCTGAATACCGCGAACTGCTCGACCCCTCGGTAGAGATTAAGTTCACGCGCCAGGCGCGCCACGTTGGCATCTTCACCCTCGACGCCGACGTCCTGGTCTTCGTCCAGCTCACCGACGTCTACCAGTTCGACCGCGACCACGAGGCCCGCGCCACAGAATATGTCAAGTCCGACGCCTCGCGCTCCTACGTCGGCATGATAAACGTCTACGACTTCCTCTCCGACTCGTTCAAGTACGACCGCGACGAAGACGGCGGCTATCTCGTGGCCCGCGTCTTCATCAACTCGGAGTCGGCGTTCTTCGTCGAGGGGAAGCGCCAACGCAACATGGGCGTGAAGCACTACGGCGAGCAGAAGCTCACCCAGGAGAGCTGGCGCAAGGTGGCGGAGACGGCGTTCAAGTACGCCGCCGAAGAGAACCCCCTGGTGCCGCCCTACGAGATGGTCATGCAGACCGACATGGCGACGCTCAAGCGCTACATCCTGACCTCCAAGACAAAAACCGCGAAGCGCATGGGCTTCGGCTTCCGCGCCGACGACGTGCGCTGAGGCAAAAACAGCAACAGACACATGGACGTTGTAGAACGATTTCTGACCTACGCCAAGGTCAACACCCAGAGCGACGAGACATCGGGCATCGTCCCCTCGACGCTCTCGCAGATGGACTTCGCCAAGCGCCTCGCCGACGACCTGCGCTCGATAGGCATGAGCGACGTCAGCGTAAGCCCCTACGGATACGTCACCGCCACCCTGCCCGCCACGACCGACAAGCCCCTGCCCACCGTGGGCTTCATCGCCCACATGGACACCAGCCCCGACTTCTCGGCCAAAGGCGTCAACCCGCGGATTGTCTCCGCCTACGACGGCGACGACATAACGCTCAACGAGGAGCTCGGCATCCGCCTCTCGCCAAACGAGTTCCCCGAACTGCGCGACTACGTGGGGCAGGACATAATAGTCACCGACGGGACGACGCTCCTTGGCGCCGACGACAAGGCCGGCATAGCCGCCATCTTCGCCGCCATGGAGGCCCTGACGTCCGACGCGTCGCGCCGGCACGGCAAGATACGCGTCTGCTTCACTCCCGACGAGGAGATAGGCCAGGGGGCCGACCATTTCGACGTCGAGGCCTTTGGCGCGGACTTCGCCTACACCATAGACGGCGGAGCCGTCGGCGAACTGGAGTTCGAGACGTTCAACGCCGCCGAGGCCACAGTCGTCGTCCATGGGCGCAACGTCCACCCGGGCTACGCCTACCACAAGATGCGCAACTCCATGCGCATAGCCAACCAGTTCGTCGGGATGCTGCCCAGCTTCCAGACCCCCGAGCACACCAACGGCTACGACGGCTTCTTCCACCTCACGCTCATGGAGGGCACGGTGGAGGAGACGACGCTCAAATACATCGTCCGCGACTTCAAGCGCGACCGCTTCGACGACCGCAAGAGAGAGCTGCTCCACCTGACGAACAAGCTCAACGCCGAGTTCGGCCCCGGGACCGTCGAAACCGTCATACGCGACCAATACTACAACATGCGCGAGAAGATCGAGCCCGTCATGCACGTGGTGGACTACGCCCGCCGGGCCATGGAGGAGTGCGGCGTGAGGTGCAAAATCACCCCGGTGCGCGGCGGCACCGACGGATCGCGCCTCTCGTTCATGGGCCTGCCGACACCCAACATCTTCGCCGGCGGCGAGAACTTCCACGGCAAGTATGAGTACCTGCCCATCCCGAGTCTGCGCAAGGCCGCCGAGGTCGTGGCGCGCCTGGCCGAGGTCGTGGCGGAGCAATGAGAGGGAAAAGAGCTACTTTTGCACCATGATTGACAATGGCTACGGACGAGGCGCACGCATCGGGAGGCACAACACCCTGCGCGTCACCCGCCTGGTGAGTTTTGGCTGCTACCTCGACGGCGGCGACAGGGGGGAGATTCTGATGCCCTCCAAATATATGCGCGAGGGTCTTGGCGTCGGCGACACGACCGACGCTTTCGTCTACTACGACTCTGAAGACCGCCTGGTGGCCACGACCGAGACGCCACTGGCGGAGGTCGGGCAGGTGGCATACCTGAGGGTCAAGGAGGTGGCGAGCCCCGGCGCGTTCCTGGACTGGGGGCTCGCGAAAGACCTGCTCGTGCCGAGGCGCGAGCAGCGCGACATGATGGTGGCGGGCCGCTCCTACGTCGTGTACGTCTTCGAGGACCCCATGACGGGACGCATTGCCGCCACGCAATGGTTCGCCCGCCACCTGGACAACGTCATGCCCACATACAGAGCCGGCGACGCGGCCGACGCCATAGTGTGCGAGCTGTCGCCACTGGGCTACAACGTCGTGCTGGACAACACGTTCTCCGGCCTCATATACGAGAGCGACGTCTTCAGCCCCCTAGCCGTCGGCGACCGGCTGAAAGTCTACGTCAAGAAAGTGCGCGACGACGACAAGATAGACGTCTCGCCCACCCCGCTGGGCTACGCCAAGGTGGGCGGGCTGTCGGAGGCCATAGTGGAGCGCCTGCGGCTGAACAGCGGCGAGCTGAACATTGGCGACAAGACAAGCCCCGAACTGATACGCGACCTGTTCGGGTGCAGCAAGAAGAGCTTCAAGATGGCCATAGGGACGCTCTTCCGCCAAGGCGTCATAGACATAACAGAACGCGGAATCAAACTGCGCAAGTGATGCCCCACCTTTTTGGCAAGACACTGACCGAACTGCAAGAGGTGGCGGCCGAAGCCGGACTGCCGCGCTTCGCCGCCAAGCAGATGGCGGACTGGCTCTATAAGAAGAACGCGCCACGCATCGAGGGCATGACGAACATATCCGCCCGAGGCCGCGAGGCTCTCGCCAAGAGCCACGACGTGGGCCGCACCCCGCCGCTGGCCGAGCTGATCTCCACCGACGGCACCCGCAAGATGCTCTACGACTACGGCGGCAAGTCCGTCGAGACGGCCTACATCCCCGACGGCCACGACGACCGCAACACGCTGTGCGTCTCGTCGCAAGCGGGGTGCAAGATGGGGTGCAAGTTCTGCATGACGGGGCGGCAAGGCTTCGGCGGCAACCTCACGGCGGGCCAGATTCTCAACCAGATGGCATCGACCGAGGGTCACGAGAAGCTGACGAACGTGGTGTTCATGGGCATGGGCGAGCCCCTGGACAATATCGACGAGGTGCTGAAGTCACTCACCATCTTGACCTCCCCCTGGGGCTACGCCTGGAGCCCGCGCCGAATCACGGTGTCCACGATAGGCATGGTGGCCCCGCTGCGCCGATTGCTAGACGAGTCGGACGTCCACGTGGCAATAAGCCTCCACACCCCCGACGAGCGCCGCCGCTCGGAGCTCATGCCCGCCCAAAAGGCCTTCCCGGCGTCTGAGACGCTCAAAGTCCTAGGCGAATACGACTGGTCGGGGCAGAGGCGGCTGACCTTTGAGTATACCCTCTTCAAGGGCGTCAACGACTCCGCCGCCGACGCCGACAACCTCGCACGCCTGCTGTCGCCCCTGCGGTGGTGCCGCGTCAACCTCATAGCGTTCAACGCCATCCCCGACAGCGACCTGCACGGGTGCGACCGCGGACGCATGGAGTGGTTCCGCGACAGGCTCACCGCCAAAGGCCTCACCGCCACCATCCGCCAGTCCAAGGGGCAAGACATCGACGCCGCCTGCGGAATGCTCAGCACCCGACGAGACACCCTGGAATGAGACACACCCTGCTCACGCGCTTGGCCGCCGCGGCTCTCGCCGCGGCAGTGGCGGCTTGCGCCCCCAGCCGGCAAGAGCAGGCCGAGAGCATATACGGCGAGGCCGTGCAGGCTTTCTCGGACAGGAGAGTGGGCCTGGCCCGGACCCTGCTGGACAGCCTCCGCCACCACTATGCCGACCAGCCCGAAACCTACCGCGAGGCCCGCGACCTGCTGCGGCTCGTCAACCGCTACGAGGCGGAGCGCACCATAGCGTTCCTCGACAGCTCGCTCTCGCAATGCGAGACGACGCGCCGGGGCCTCCTCAAGGAGATGGCCGTAGACAATCCCGACGCCGCCGTGCCGACCTACACAGCCAAGACGCAACAGGCGTGGAGGACATTCGCGCGTTGCCTGCTCAAGGCGCGCACCGACGCCAACGGCGCGTTCTCGATGTCGAGCAACTATGTCGGCGAGAGCGCCATCCACCACGACCACATCGTCTTGCGCTGCGGGGAACGGTATCTCACCACAGACAAGGTCTGCGGCGACGCCAACAGCAACACGTTCCGCGACGACGAATATGTGTGGGAGACGCTTCGCTACGACGGCGCCGAGGCTGCGAACATCGCCAAATTCATAGTGCAGAACAGCGATGAGCGCATCGTGGTAGACTACCGCGGCCCCCGCGCCCGCTTCGCCTCCAGCATGACCGACGCGGACAAGACCGCCGTCCGCCAAGTGTGGGAACTGTCTCTCGCACTGCGCGAGGGGCGCAAGATTCGCGCCATGATACGCTCCGCACGGATAGAGATGTCGCGGTCGGAGAACTAGCGCATATGCCATAATGCGCACCATGGCCAGCAGAGTTGCCATCATTGCCGACGTGCCGCCACAGCCTGTCTGCCAAAATGGCACAGCCGTCCCTTTGGCACACATTATGATGTTCCCCAAGCGGCTTTGAGAGGCGCGACACGCAAGGCAAAGCCCGCAAGGCGAGATATTTAATAAAATAACATACAGCAATGGCAGAACTAAAAGGCAAGGTGCTGGCCGGCAAAGTGCTGGTTAAGCCCGTCCCCGCCGAGACGAAGACTCAGAGCGGCATCATCATCCCCGACAGCGCCAAAGAGAAGCCCCTCAAGGGCACGGTGGTCCTGGTCGGCGGAGCGAAAAAGGACGAGGTTGTAGAAGTCAAGGCGGGCGACACCGTCCTCTACGGCAAGTATTCCGGCACCGAACTCCAGATTGACGGCGAGGACTACCTGCTCATCAACCAGAGCGACGTCCTCTACGTGGCCTAAATTTCAACAGAACAACATTTTCCCAAGAAGAGACAAATCATGGCAAAGACAATAAAATTCAACACAGAGGCCCGCGAGCTTCTGAAGAAAGGCGTTGACCAGTTGGCCGACACCGTCAAGGTGACCCTCGGCCCCAAAGGTCGCAACGTCGTCATCGAGCGCAAGTTTGGCGCGCCCCACATCACCAAGGACGGCGTGTCGGTGGCCAAAGAGGTGGAGCTTGCCGACCCGTATGCCAACCTGGGCGCGCAGATGGTCAAGGAGGTAGCATCGAAGACCGGCGACGACGCCGGCGACGGCACGACCACCGCCACCCTCCTGGCCCAGGCCATCATCAACACCGGCCTCAAGAACGTCACCGCCGGCGCCAACCCCATGGACCTGAAGAGGGGCATCGACAAGGCCGTGGCAAAGGTCGTGGCCAGCATCAAGGAGCAGGCCCAGGAGATTGACAACTCGACAGAGAAGATTGAGCAGGTGGCCACTGTCTCCGCCAACAACGACGGCGAGATTGGCAAGCTCATTGCCGAGGCCATGAAGAAAGTGGGCAAAGAGGGCGTCATCACCGTCGAGGAGGCCAAGGGCACGGAGACGCACGTCGACGTGGTCGAGGGCATGCAGTTCGACCGCGGCTACATCTCGCCCTACTTCGTCACCAACACCGAGAAGATGGAGGCGGCCCTCGACTCGCCCTACATCCTCATCTACGACAAGAAAGTCTCCACGATGAAGGACCTCCTGCCCATCCTCGAAAAGGCAGCCCAGACGGGTCGTCCGCTCCTCATCATTGCAGAGGACGTCGACGGCGAGGCTCTTGCCACTCTCGTCGTCAACCGCCTGCGCGGCTCGCTCAAGGTGGCGGCTGTCAAGGCTCCGGGCTTCGGCGACCGCCGCAAGGAGATGCTTCAGGACATCGCGATCCTGACGGGCGGCACGTTCATCTCCGAGGAGACGGGCCTGAAGCTCGAGAACGCCGAGCTCTCCATGCTTGGCGTGGCTGAGAAGGTCACCATCACCAAGGAGAACACCACCATCGTCAACGGCAAGGGCGACAAGGAGGCCATCAAGGAGCGCACGGCTCAGATTAAGTCGCAGATTGCCAACACCAAGAGCGACTACGACCGCGAGAAGCTCCAGGAGCGCCTCGCCAAGTTGGCCGGCGGCGTGGCAGTCCTCTATGTCGGCGCGCCGACCGAGGTCGAGATGAAGGAGAAGAAAGACCGCGTCGACGACGCCCTGTGCGCCACGCGCGCGGCCGTCGAGGAGGGCATCGTCCCTGGCGGCGGCGTCACCTACATCCGCGCCACCGAGGCTCTCGAGTCCCTCAAGGGCGACAACGACGACGAGACGACGGGCATCGAGATTGTGCGCCGCGCTATCGAGGAGCCCCTGCGCCAAATTGTCGTCAACGGCGGCAAAGAGGGCGCCGTCATTGTCCAGAAGATTAAGGAGGGCAAGGGCGACTATGGCTATAACGCCCGCACCGACGCCTACGAGAACCTCCTCTCGGCCGGTGTCATCGACCCCGCCAAGGTGACCCGCGTGGCGCTGGAGAACGCCGCTTCCATAGCCGGCATGCTCCTCACCACCGAGTGCATCATTGTCGAGGAGAAAGAGGACAAGCCCGAGATGCCTGCCGGCGGAGCCGGAATGGGCGGAATGGGCGGCGGGATGATGTAATCCGCCTAGCCACACAACGACAGACGCCGTGCGGAGCTTCTCCGCGCGGCGTCTTTTTTTTGCGCGCCCCGCGACCGTCCGGGGCGCCTGCGCGCTGCTTTTAATTTTGCCCCCGAATGATTAAATTTGCCCACATGAAACTCGAAGGCAAACAGGCCGCGGCCCTGGCGGCAATCTTGGCAACGGCGATTATCGTCCTAATAGTCATGCTCGTGAGGAGCAACAGCCAAATGGAGGAGATGACGCAAGTGTTCACCGAAGAGCGGCAACAGCTTGTCTCCGACTATCAGGACCTCTCGCTGGCATACGAGGAGGTGCACACCGACAACGACTCGCTGGACAACCTCGTCAACGAGCAGCGCGCCAGGGTCGAGCAGCTCACCGAGGAGCTGAAGACCATCAAGGCCTCCAACGCCCGTCGAATCAAGGAGTTGCAGGGGGAGCTCTCGACTCTCCGCACCGTCATGCGCAGTTTCATTGTCCAAATAGACTCGCTCAACGCCACCAACAACGCCCTGCGCAAGGAGAACGACGACATCAAGGGGCGTCTTGCGAGCGTCCGCCGCGAGAGCGCGTCGTTGCGCGAGGCGAACCTGGAGCTGACGCAAAAGGTGACCGTGGCGGCCCGGCTAGAGGCGCACGGCGTGAACGCCACGACGCTCAACGACCGCGACAAGGCCACAAGCCGCCTGTCCAAAATAGCCAAAATCAAGGTGGGCTTCAGCATTGCGAAAAACGTGTCGGCGCGAGTGGGCATGAAAGACATATACCTGAGGCTGACGCGCCCCGACGGCCAGCTTCTCTACCACTCCAAGGGCGACACATTCCGCTTCGAGGACGCCGACATCAACTTCTCCGCCAAGAGGCAGGTGGAGTATGGCGGCGAGGAGACCCCGACCTACATTGTCTACGCGGTGGACATGGGCGAGCTCATGGCCGGCCAATATGACATCGAGCTCTTTGCCGACGGCGAGCGCATCGGCGGCGGCAAGATGGAGCTACGCTAGCTCGAAACAAAAGGAATCCATACATATGAGACGATTGCTACTAGTCGTGGTGCTGGCCATGGTGGTCGGCTCCTCCTTTGCCCAAAAGGCGAAATATGTCTTCTACTTCATTGGCGACGGCATGGGCGTCAACCACGTCAACGGGACGGAGATGTACCTGGCCGAGCAGGAGGGCCGCATCGGCACCACGCCCCTGCTCTGCACCACGTTCCCCGTGGCGAGCATGGCCACGACGTTCTCGGCGACCAACTCCGTGACCGACTCGTCGGCCGGCGGGACGGCCCTGGCGTGCGGCACGAAGACGTATAACGGGGCCATAGGGGTTGACAAAGACAAGAACCCCATCCAGTCGGTGGCGGCTAAAGCCAAGGCGGCGGGCAAGCGCGTCGGCGTGACGACGAGCGTCAGCGTGGACCATGCCACCCCGGCGTCGTTCTACGCCCACCAGCCGGACCGCAACATGTATTATGAGATTGCGCTCGACCTGCCCAAGGCGGGCTTCGACTTCTACGCCGGCGGCGGATTCCTCAAGCCCACCACCACGGCCGACAAGAAAGAGGCCCCCAGCATCTTCCCCATAATCGAAGAGGCCGGCTACACGGTGGCCCGCGGAGTAGACGACTACAAGGCCAAGGCCGGCACGGCCGACAAGATGGTGCTGATTCAGAAAGAGGACGCGAACCCGTCGTGCCTCCCCTACGCCATAGACCGGCAGGAGGGCGACATGACCCTGGCCGAGATTACCGAGAGCGCCATAGACTTCCTCTCGCGGGGCAAGGGCGACAAAGGCTTCTTCCTGATGGTGGAGGGCGGAAAAATCGACTGGTCGTCGCACGACAACGACGCCGCCACGACGTTCCGCGAGGTCGTCGACATGGACAACGCCGTCAGAGTGGCGTATGAGTTCTACAAGAAGCACCCAAAGGAGACGCTAATTGTCGTCACGGCCGACCACGAGACCGGCGGCCTAGGCCTCGGCACGACCAAATATGAGCTCAACCTCAAGGCGCTGGCCCGGCAGGCGCAGTCGCGCGGCGAGCTGTCGAGGGCAGTCTCCGACATGCGCCGCATGCGCAAGCGCATCAACTGGGAGGAGGCGAAAGAGCTCCTGGCCGAGAAGATGGGCTTCTGGGAGAAGCTCCCCATCTCGTGGGAGCAGGAGCGCCGCCTCCACGACGCGTTCAACGAGTCGTTCGTCAAGAGGCACGTGGTCTTCGAGGAGCGGCTCTATTCGACCACCGAGCCGCTTGCCGCCGAGGCCAGCCGCGTCATGAGCGAAATCTCGCTCGTGGGCTGGACAAGCCCCAACCACACGGCGGGCTACGTCCCGGTCTTCGCCATCGGCGCCGGCTCGCAGCTCTTCTCCGGCAAGATGGACAACATCGAGATCCCGGCGCGGATTGCCAAGGCGGCCGGGTATTGACAAACC
Organism: uncultured Marinilabiliaceae bacterium; assembly: GCA_964481855.1. Lineage (GTDB taxonomy): Bacteria > Bacteroidota > Bacteroidia > Bacteroidales > Marinilabiliaceae > W3P20-009. The sequence goes on along the minus strand of CAYZUH010000009.1, from coordinate 27,533 downwards.
TAGGACTACAAGGGTAATCACGCGGGGGCGCACGAATCGTGCGCCCCCCTTTTTCTTTCGTCGCCTCACACGGCCCCTGCCGCCTGTGGCATTCCATAGACACGTCGCCGCCAAGCATCGCAACCTTTGGCAATGGGTCGTCGAAACCGCCACCCCAATGTCTGCGCTGAAAAAAAACAGGCTCGCCCCCCCCTTTTGGGAGGGGGGGGGCGAGCAATAAATGGCTACGGACGAACGGCCATGGGGAACAAAGACTGCGGCATCCCCCGAGAACTCATCACGACGGACACCGCAAGTCTGTATTTGGCTATGCCCTATTCGGCACTATTGTCCGCAGGAATTGAGCGCACAGCTCTGACAGACATACAATAATAACGAGACATAAAAATTAATGCTTCAATTTTTAACAAATGCCATACTTCTTTACCCGAAGTCATAAAACATTGGGCATATTCTGCGCCTGCGTCTTCGTCGATGCCAGCATTCCAATAACGAATATATGGGCTACCATTATCAATTATACACGGCATGAATATGCAACAACTGTCTGCCGCAGTGGCAGACGTTGTCTGCGAAGCGGAACTAACAGACTTCTCCTCAGGCGTCTTGCGACAAACGAGCCAACCCGGGAGTGCATTTCCATGCCACTCGCCGACTTCTTTATAAATCCAATCGCAGGAATCAAGCAGTTCTTCAAACTCCTTCCTCGTGGGTGTGCGCCATCCACCACCCCAATTGGCGGTGGCGGCATCGTCTTGCGGTTCGAGAGTCTGCTTGCCATCGGTGTCGTTATATTTCTTTGGGTTATCACCACTATGCTGACCATACGTCCACCGATAGTTCTCGTCTTTATACTCATCTTTTGGGGTCACCTCGCCCCAGGCGAAAAGGGCTCCAAGATCTGCGGGGCATGAGGCCCCGACATTCCACGGTGCCCAAAGCACCCCCGTGCCGAGATCCACACCCTCGGATGGCTTCGCAATGCGACCGCCGACCGCCGAGGGGTCGGGCTTCTGCGCCACAAGCGCAATGGTGTCCGCCGGCACAGTGAAAGTGACGCTGTCCGCCAGGCCCTGCGCCAGGGCATAGACCGCCTCGCCACCGCGCCAGACGTAGAACTGCGCCGAGGCGTCGGGAGTCGAGACCAAAAGGAACGCGGCAGAGACCGCCGCAGGGAATAGGGACTTGAATTTAGCCATATCTATATTATTATGTTTCGACATACAACATCTTACGTTTTTCGTCACGCCGCCCGTCGTCAATTTCTAATCACCCTGACGGCCCTGCCGCCGACACTGACAACGTAGACACCGGCAGGGAGCGGCGAGAGATTGAGCGAGGGGGCGCGCCCCCGCAACACAACGCGCCCGCAGAGGTCGAGGACACTGACCGCCTCGCCGTCGGCGACCCCTCCGAGCGTCAGCTCGCCACAGGTCGGGTTGGGCCACGCGGAGAGAGTGGCGGCGGGGCCCTGCGTGGCGGGACTCAGGCCGGTTGGCAATATGGCCTCGCCAAAAGTCAGCGCGGCGCCGGCGAGCGAAGAGACGTGGAGCGTCTGGGACTCCACGCCATTGCCGACAACCCTGAGGGTGCCGGAGGCCACCACCGAGCCGACCTCGGCAGGGCTGAACTCCACGCGGCCGACGGCGGAGAGCGGGCTGGAGAACTTGCTCTGCCCCAGGACAAGGACGTTGAGGCTCCTGCCCGCCGTGGATGGCGGGTCGGAAGACTGAGCCGCGACACACATCGGCACAAGAGCGGCCAGGAACAATGGTTTAAAACTCTTCATCAGCAAACTATATAATCAACAAATTCACAACACAAGAGAAGAGGCGCCCCCGGCGGACGGGACATTCACTGCGAGACTATATGAACAAATCGCACATGGAGAACACCCTCATTCCGCAATACGGAGACAAGCCGTTTTACGCAATATCGACACAAACGTTAACAATAGAACGCATTTGCGCAAGACGCGACCTACGTCACATTTCCATACGGGCCTATTGACCAATATTGCGGCGCGGACAAGCCTCCAAGAGCGCGGACCGCCACATTGGACGCCCAACACGCATCGCCCCCCCACAAAAAACAGCCCCAAGACGCCGAGAAAACATCTTTTTAGCGACATTGCCCCCGAACCGGCAAGGGCATATTGGCATAAAAGCGTATTTTTGCGCCATATACCTATTAAACCTACAAAAACAAGACGCAATGGCAACACTACGTTTCAAGGCCCTGACCGACATCATGCGCCGCCCCAAGCAACGGATGTCGTTTTGCGAGAAGCGCGTGACCGAGATTTTCGGCGAGCAGGTGTTCAACGACGAGGCGATGAAGAGGTATCTCCAGCCCTCGGTCTACAAGCAGGTGCGGCAGTGCATTGCCAACGGCGAGCTGATTGGCCGCGACGTGGCCGACGGCGTGGCGGCGGGGATGAAGGCCTGGGCCATGGACCACGGCGCCGTCCACTTCACCCACTGGTTCCAGCCCCTGACCGACGGGACTGCCGAGAAGCACGACGGCTTCATCAGCTACGGGCCCGACGGGCGGGTGATAGAGGAGTTCTCCGGCAAGCACCTGGCCCAGCAGGAGCCGGACGCCTCGTCGTTCCCCAACGGCGGCATCCGCGCCACGTTCGAGGCCCGCGGCTACACGGCTTGGGACGTCTCGTCGCCGGCCTTCATTGTCGGCTCGACGCTCTGCATCCCGACAATCTTCATCTCGTTCACCGGCGACGCCCTCGACTACAAGACCCCCCTGCTCAAAGCCCTCCACGCCGTTGACAAGGCCGCCGTGGACGTGTGCCAATATTTCGACAAGAACGTCACCAAGGTGACCGCCAACCTGGGCTGGGAGCAGGAGTACTTCCTCATTGACCGCGGCCTATACCTGGCCCGGCCGGACCTCTTCCTGACGGGCCGCACCCTCATGGGCGCCAGCTCGGCCAAGAACCAGCAACTCGACGACCACTACTTCGGCTCCATCCCCGAGCGCGTGGCGGCCTTCATGCGCGACCTGGAGATTGAGTGCCACAGGCTCGGCATCCCGGCCAAGACGCGCCACAACGAGGTGGCCCCCGGGCAGTTTGAGTTGGCGCCGATATACGAGGAGGCCAACGTGGCGTGCGACCACAATGTCTTGCTCATGGACATCATGCGCCGCCTGGCCAAGCACCACGACTTCGAGGTCATCCTCCACGAGAAGCCCTTTGCCGGCGTCAACGGCTCGGGTAAGCACAACAACTGGAGCCTCACGACAGACACGGGCGTGAACCTCTTCGCCCCTGGCAAGAACCCCAAGGGCAACATGCTCTTCCTGACGTTCCTGACGTGCGTCCTGTCGGCCGTCTACAAGGGCCAGGACATCCTCCGCGCCCAGGTTCTCAACGCCGGCAACAGCCACCGCCTGGGCGCCAACGAGGCGCCGCCCGCCATCATGTCGGTCTTCCTGGGCACGACCGTCTCGTCGATGCTGAACAGCATTGTCGAGAAAGTGTCGGACAGCAAGATGACCCCGGAGGAGAAGACGGCCCTGAAGTTCGGCGTCGGGCGCCTGCCCGAAATCCTAATCGACAACACCGACCGCAACCGGACGTCGCCGTTCGCGTTCACCGGCGACCGCTTCGAGTTCCGCGCCGTGGGCTCTTCCGCCAACTGCGCCGGCGCCATGACGGCCGTCAACGCCATGATGGCGTCTGAGCTCCGCAGGTTCAAAGCCGATGTCGACGCGCTGATTGCCAAGGGAGTGAAGAAAGACGAGGCCATATTCCAGGAGATTCGCAAGCTCATTGTCGAGTCGGCCCCAGTCCACTTCGACGGCAACGGATATTCGGAGGAGTGGGCCGAGGAGGCGCGGCGGCGCGGGCTGACGAACATCACGAGCGTCCCGGAGAGCGTGGACACCATGCTGTCAGACCACTCCAAGGAGGTCTTCGTTGGCGGCGGCATCCTCAGCGAGCGCGAGCTGACGGTGCGCCACGACGTCGAGATTGAGAAGTTCGTCAAGAAAGTGCAGATTGAGGCGCGCGTGCTTGGCGACCTGGTCATCAACCACATAGTGCCGACGGCGTTGGCCTACCAGAACACGCTGATTGCGAACGTCCGCGGGATGCGCGACGTCATGGGCGACGAGGCGGCCGACATGACCGAGAACGAGCGCGAGCTGATTCGCAAAATATCGTGCCACGTGCGGACAATCCGCACCACCGTCCAGGACATGATTGACGCCCGCAAGAGAGCCAACAAGATGGATGACGAGCGCGAAAAGGCCTACGCCTACGACCGCGACGTCCGCCCCCTGTTCGACACCATCCGCTACCACGTGGACAAGCTGGAGCTGATTGTGGACAACGAGATGTGGCCCCTGCCGAAATACAGGGAGATGCTGTTCCTGTTCGACTGACAAGGCTCGACTTAGCAAAAAAAAAGGAGCGGCAGTGACTTCACAGCCGCTCCTTTCTCTTTGGGCGCAGTCCGTTCAGTCCACAATCAGCTTGCGGAATCCGTCCGTCATCCGCTCCACAAGATTCCCGTCGGCGTCGCGGAATATGATGTACGCCTCGGTTTCGGGAAGCGCGTCAATCTTGGCAAAGGCCGAGTCGGGTCCGAGGACCATCAGCGTGGTGCAGAGCGCGTCGGTCGTGAGCGTGTTCCGCCCCACCACGGTGACGCTCTCCATGGAGTGCGCCACGGGCATGCCAGTCCGGGGGTCTATGGTGTGCTGGACCCTCCGCCCGTCGGCCACGCGATAGCACTGCCGGTAGCCGCCCGACGTAGAGACGGCGCAGTCCGACAGCTCGACGATGCACTGGTTCTGCCTGTTGAGCATATTGGAACCCTCGATGGGCCTGTCTATCCCGATCCTCCACTTGCCCCCGCGCGGACTTACCCCACTACAATGGATTTCGCCTCCAATCTCGACCATATAGTCCGTCACGCCGTTCTCCTCCAAGACGCCGGCCGCCAAATCGATGCCGTATCCCTCTGCCAGGGCGTTGGCGTTGAGCTTCATGCGGCGGTCCGCCTTGCGCACAACGTCGCCATCGACGGAAATCTTGTCGAGCCCGACAAGCGGCATGACCGTGTCCAACCCCGCAAGCAAAGCCTGCCACTGCTCGACGGAGATTGTGTCGTTCTCCAGGTGGCGCGTGAACCTCCAATGGCGACTCAGAGGCTCGACGGTGATGTCGAAAGCCCCATTGGAGAACTTGTGGAACATCTTGGCGAGGCTTATGACGTGGAGCATCAGCGTGTCGGCCACCACGCTGTCTCCCTCGTTGAGGCGCGTCATGGTCGAAGACGGATTGAAGACCGACATGGAGCTGTCATATTCGGCCAGGCGCGCCATGACTTGCGGGCAAAGGTCTGTGCGCGAGCGGTATATGAGGTTGTAGTTGGTCCCGAAGACAAAACCGGAATTGCGGCGGAAAGGAATCTCGCCCGCGCCATGCCCACACGAGGCCAAAAACAGGGCGGAAACGACGGCCAAAGCCGCCAAGACGTTGCGAAGAGCCATCTCTAGAGAGTATAAACTGCACGAATTTACAACTATTTCCTATAGGCTGTACGCACGCCGCGAACACGCCGAGGACGGCAAAGGAGAGCGGACGAGAACGGAAAATGCGGCTTGAGCGACTCAAACGCATATTGCCTTGTCGCTTATATTGCCGCAAATTCCTAAGTTTGCAATAAAATTGAACAGTAGAGACGCAACAATGAAAAGCATATTAAACACAAACCTAACACTCATGGCGGCCATAATGACAGCCCCGGCCCTTGGCTCGTGCGAAGACCAGGCCGGCGAGACGGCGAAGCGCCCCGTGATTGAGACACCGGCCATGGCGGGCATCGGCGAAGCCCTCAGGACGATAGACATCGGGATAGACGACGACGCCCTCACCCTGCTCGGCGACCTGGCCCTCAGCGGCGCGTCGGGGCGGATTGAGGCGAGCGACATCCTGATGCTCCTCACCCAGAGTAGGTCAGAGACGCCGGGCGGCACGCCGACAGTGAACCTGGAGGTGACGCGCGGCGACGCCGGGCTTGTCCGCGTCAACGTCTCGGGGCGCAACCTCCATGGGGTCTCCCGCCCCCGCAACGCCAGGGTGAACATGGTCCTGCTCGACGCCCTGCGCGCCGAAGTGGAGATAAGCGACCTGCCGCTATTTACGGAGAGCCTGCGCCGCGCCGACGACAACAAGCACGACGCCACCCTGTTCAAGGCCGAGGTGGCGACGGCATCGGGCACCCTGTCGGCAAGCCGCGTGACGATGGGCGACAGCATCGCGCCCGGCGAGGTGAGACTGGGCTGCTTCCGCGACGAGTTTTCCGGCGAGTGGTACTGGATGCCCACGATGACCCTTGCCGACGGCACGTCGTACGCCCCCATCGAGGGCTTCGCCAACGAGAGCAACCTCCGCGTCTTGCGCAGCATGGCCGAGATAACATTCGGGAGCTACAACAACCTGCTCGACCCCCTTGACCAATAGAGGCCTCGTGGCCGTCGCGGCCCTGATGGCGCACGGCGCCCCGGCCGCCTTGGGGCAGGCCGTCTCGCCCGACACTCTCCAGGGCGGGACGCTCGGCAACGTCGACGTCCACGCCCGGCGGCAGACGTCGGCATTGCGCGGCTTGGCGGGCGGTACGCTGACATGGGACATGAAGATGATGAACTCGATGCCGAAAATCTTGGGCAGCGCCGACCCCCTACGCTACTCGCAGATGCTGCCCGGCATCTCAAGCAACTCCGAACTCGACGCCGGACTGCACATCCAGGGGTGCGACAACGGGCACAACATGGTGAGCCTGGGCGGCGCGCCAGTATTCAACGCCAGCCATCTGCTGGGCTTCTTCTCGGTCTTCAACGCCGGCCACTACCCCACCCTCAAACTGACGCGCTCGGCGCAGGACGCCTTCTTCCCCGACCGGCTTGGCGGCGTCCTGGAGATGTCGCCACCGATGGAGACGACAAACAGCGTGGGCGGCGAGGCCTTGGCCGGGATAATATCATCGCAAGGGACACTGCGCGCACCCGCCGGACGACGCTCGTCGGCGTTCATCTCGGCCCGCGCCGCCTACCTCAACCTGCTCTACCGCCGCTGGCTCCGCATGGGCGAGTCTAGCCTGGGCTACAACTTTGGCGACTATAACGCCACGTGGGTGACGCGTCTGACGGAGCGCGACATCGTGCGAATCGACGCCTACGCCGGCAACGACGACATAGAGATTGACGGCGGGGCGAACCGCATCGAGGGCTCGATGAAGTGGGGCAACGTCGTGGCGTCGGCAACGTGGCGGCACAGCGGCGACGGCAACGCCACGACGACCCACACGGCATATTTCAGCCGCCACTGGAGCCGCACTGCATTGGAGCAGAACGACGTCGGCTTCGGCCTCCCCGCCGACATTATGGAGCTTGGCCTCAAAAGCCACCACACCGCCGGGCGGCTCACGGCCGGCCTGGAACTGGCATGGGACCGCGTGCGCCCACAGTCGCCACGCCTGACCGGCACAAGCAACGACACCCATGCCCGGCCGCAGACGCAAGACGCCGTCCGCGCCAACCTGATGGGCGGCTACGCCGTCTCCCCAGGCGACTACTGGGAGCTCAAGGCCGGCCTGCGCGCCACGCTCCTGCTCGACGCCGACCGCCACGCGCACTTCATGCCCGACCACAACGTCTCCCTCGCCCTCCAACTGCCGCACGGCGTGGTGAGGCTCGACTATGCCACGCGCCACCAATATCTGCACCACACGGGTTTCTCGTCGCTGGGCTTGCCTACAGAGTACTGGATGGCAAGCGACCGGCGGTTCGCCCCGCAGTCCATGCGCCACCTCGGCCTCGCGGCGGAACATCGGATTGGGCAAGAGTGGGGACTCTCCGCCGAGCTCTATTTCAAGATGCTCGACAACCAGCTGGAGTATTCGGGCGACCTGTTCGACCTGCTCAACGAGGACTACGACGTGGCGAACCACCTGGTGAGCGGCAGCGGTCGCAACTACGGCATCAACGTCATGATTCACCGGCGGACGGGCCCCATCTCGGGTTGGCTCTGCTACACGCTGAGCCGCGCCACCCGCCACTACGACGAGGGCAACTACCGCGGCACCTTTGTCGCCAACCACGACCGCACCCACGAACTCGACGCCGTCTTGACCTACAGGCCCCAGTGGAGGTGGACTTTCGGAGCCACGGTGGTGTGGGCGTCGGGGACCCCATTCACAGCCCCTCGCAACTTCTACCTGCTCAACGAGCACGTTGTCTCGGAATATGGCCGCCACAACGCCAACCGCCTGTCGGCGATGTTCCGCCTCGACCTCTCGGCCAACTTCATATTCGGGAGGCGGGGGGGCACCGAGCACGGTCTGAACCTCTCGGTCTACAACGCCACGAACCGCGGCAACGACATAACATATTCGCTTCGCTACGCCCGCGGGCGCTTCTCCTACGCCCCACTCCAAATGATATTTTTCCCCCTGCCGTCCATCAGCTACTACATCCGATTCTGACCCAAAATGCGCAAAGAGATATTCATAGCGGGCGTTGCCGCCATGGCCCTGACGTTGACGGGCTGCGACGAGGACATATACGCCGACGGCGAGGCTCAGCTTGTCGTCGAGGGATGGATAGACTCGGGCGGGCAACCGATGGTGCTTCTCACGTCCACCATACCCGTCGACGAGGATGGGCAGGACTTGTGGGACCTGGGCCGCTACATTGTCCGCAACGCCCGCGTGGCGGTGAGCGACGGCGAGAGCGAAGTCGTCTTGACGGGCATGTATAGCCTGCGCCGCCTGCCGACCTACGTCTACACCACGGGCGACCTGACGGGCGCGGCCGGCAAGACGTACAGGCTCACGGTGGACTTCCGCCACTTCCACGCCGAGGCGGAGACAACAATCCCGCCACCGGCGCGCATTGACAGCGTCGTGGAGCGGCGCCTGGAGCGCAACGCCATGGGGCTGACGCTCCACGCCACCGACCCCTTGGAGACCAAAGACTACTACCAGCTCTTCTCGTGCTACCTGACGTGGGGCAACACGTTCCGCGCCTGCTTCATGGGGGCCGTGGACGACGCCGTGACCAACGGGCACATCCACATCGACGTGCGCCCCCAGAATCAGTATGGCGGCGGCTTCCTGCTCCGCCAGGGCCAGACGCTATGGCTCAAGCTGGCGCGCATGGACAGCACGAGCTTCAACTTCTGGAGCGACTTCCAAAGGTCGGTGTCGCTGTCGGGCAACTACATCTTCCGCGCCGAGCAGAGCATCCGGGGCAACGTGCGCGGCGCCCTTGGCTACTGGTGCGGCTACGGGTCGGACATCCTCGGCGTGCGCCTCTCGACGGACACGACCGAGATGCTGACGACAAGGCCCCATCAACTGACGAACAGGCAATAGACAACTACAAAACGACAACGAGAGGCCAACACAAGGACACAACAAAGGGAGAGACAAAAAAAGGGATGCGCAAAGATATGCGCATCCCTTGTGAAAAGGCCACACCCGCGGCCCATGTGGAAGCTACTTCTTGGCAGCCTCGGCCGCGGCGGCCGCGGCGGCCGAGATTGCCGCACGCGTGGACTTGACCGACGCCACGATGGCGCTCTTGGCGTTGAGAATCTCAAGGTTGTCGTAGTGCAGGTCGCCCACCTTTGCCGACTGGCCAAGGCCAAGCGGGGTGATGTCGACGTCGAGCACGTCGGGCAGGTTGGCCAGAAGCCCCTTGACATTGAGCTTGCGCATCTGAACCTGGAGCTTGCCACCGGCCTTGACGCCCTCGCTGTGTCCGACGATGCGCAAGGGAATCCCGATGGTGACGGGCTTGTCGTCGGTCACTTGCAGGAAGTCGACATGGAGAATCTTCTCCGAGATGGGGTGGAACTGTATGTCCTGCAAGACGGCCTTCATCTCCTTGCCGTCGACCGAGAGGTTGACGATATAGACGTTCGGCGTATAGATGAGGCCTCGGAAATCGACCTCGGGAACGGAGAAAGCGATGGGCTCCTCGCAACCGTAGACGATGCACGGCACGATGCCGTCGCGACGGAGCTGCTTGGCGACTTTCTTGCCGCCACACTCGCGCTTCGTTCCTTTGATGTCAAAAGTTTGCATTACGCGTAATAAATTGTTGTGTTACTCAAAATTAAGTCTCTGTGCACTCGCTGCACTGCATGACAAGCTTAATCTCCCATCACACTTTGCATCACAATGCGCCGCAAAGATACAACTTTTACCGTTGCGGGGTGTAGGAGAACCTCTCGAAGACTCCCCTGGCCCTGCTCCTGTCCGCCGTCTTTTGCGCGAAGAGGGCTATGTAGGCGCCCGTGAAGCCCCCGCCCGCCTCCGAGCTTATGAAGCGCGTGTCCATCTTCCCCATTGGCAGGAACCTCTTGCCATCGGTCGAGATGCTGAACGAGTAGGTCTCGGCGCATCCCTCTATGCGAAGCGTCACCTGCTTGCCGCCCACCTCGACCTCCTTCTCGACGTGGCTCATCTCGCCGAGCCTGTAGCGGAGGCGCGCGTAGGTCTTGCCGTCGTCTTTGCGCACAAGCGAGAGGTCGTAGTGGGTGTGGCTTTTCATGTAGAGCGAGATCCCGGCCTCGTCGCCGGCGGTCTTGCCGTCGAGCGAGACGACGGCCTCGGAGCCAAACACGACGTGCTGCTGCCGCCGCCCGACGAACGTGGGCGCCCCGACGCCGTCGATGCTCTCCGTCGTCGCCGACAGCGTGAGGCGGCCTCCCCCGACCTTGTAGTTCTCGGGGGAGTAGTTGCGCAAGTAGTTCCACTCGTGGCCCAGCGGGGCGTCGAACTCCACAACGGCCCCGGGCTTTGCCACCGGCACTTGCGGCAAAGTCGGGACATCCATGCTGAGCGCTATTGTCCCGTCGCCATTGACAACCGGCCATCCCCCCTTTGGCCACGACACGGGCGCCAAATATGTCTCGCGCCCCATGACGTGGTTGTTCCCGCTGACGGGGCGGAAAGCCAGGCACACCATCCACCACGAGCCGTCGTGAGCCTGGACGAGGTCGGCGTGCCCGGTGCCCTGGATCGGGCTAGCCTCGGTGGACTGCCTGTAGTGGGTCAAGATTGGGTTGGCCGGATTCCCCACATACGGGCCGTCGATTCTGCGGCTGCGCGCGATTGTCTCAGAGTGACCATATTCGGTGCCGCCCTCGGCAATCATGAGATAGTACCACCCGTCTTTCTTGTAGAGATGCGGGGCCTCCGGGTAGCGCCCCCCCGTGCCCTCCCAGATGAGCCTCGACTCGGTCTTCTGCTCGCCCGTGAAAGGGTCTATCTCGCACAGCCATATGCCGTCGTTGGGGTTCGAGACCATGAAACAACGGCCGTCGTCCTCCCAAAAGAGCGAGGGGTCGATGCCCCCCTGCTTGAGCCACACGGGGTCTGACCACTCGCCCCGGACGTCACGCGTGTGGACAATGAAGTTGCCGCCACCGGACACGTTGGTCGTAATCATGAAGAACGTGCCGTCGTGATGGCGGATTGTCGGCGCGTAGATGCCCCCCCACGAGCCGGAGTTCTCGAGCGGCAACTGCGCCCTGCGCGTCAGGCAGTGGCCAATCTGCTCCCAATTGATGAGGTCGCGGCTGTGGAAAAGCGGCACCCCGGGCGCGAACTCGAAACTGCTCGTCACGAGGTAGTAGTCGGAGTCGACCCTGCAAACACTAGGGTCGGGGTGGAAACCCGGAATGACGGGATTCTCATATCCGAAACTTTGCGCCGCCACCGCGGTCGAGACGCAAAGCGCGGCAAAAGAGATAAGGTGTTTCATGCGTAACAAGGGTATATTTTTGCGTTCGCAATGTTCGCTAAAAAAAGCTACTCTGACAAATAATAATTCCGCCCGCTTGGATATTAAAGATAAAGGGCTACCTTTGTGGTCGAAAAGCCGATATGGCTCAGTTGGTAGAGCAACGCATTCGTAATGCGTGGGTCCTCAGTTCGAGTCTGAGTATCGGCTCATAGCTAGGCACGGATTAGCCTGTCGTCCCGGTCCGCAAAGGCCGGGACTTTTTGTCTACCTCATCATAAAGACCGACCCCCGCATGTACACCTACAAATACCCCCGCCCCGCGTACACCGCCGACGCGGCGATTCTCTCCCGCGACGCCGACGGCGACCGCACCATCCTGCTCATCCGCCGCGGCAACGAGCCATTCGCCGGCATGTGGGCCCTGCCGGGCGGCTTCGTCAACGAGGGTGAGCGCTCGGTCGACGCCGCGCGGCGCGAGCTGGAGGAAGAGACGGGGATAGACATCGGCTCCGCCGACCTGCTGGCCCACATCGGCATCTACGACACGCCGGGCCGCGACCCCCGCGGATGGACCGTGAGTGCCGCATACGCCACAGAACTGCCGGGGCAACCCACGGCGCAAGGGCGCGACGACGCCTCGGAGGCACAATGGCACAAGGTGGACAGCCTGCCGCCGCTGGCGTTTGACCACGACATCATCGTGGCGGACGTGCTGAGCATTGTCAACTCCGCGGAGTGAGGGCAATGACAGCCGCGGAACGATATGGGATTGTCCTGCGCCACTTTGCGGAGACTATGCCCAACGCCGACACCGAGCTCGTGTTCCGCAACGACTACGAGCTTCTCGTGGCCGTGATGCTCTCGGCGCAATGCACAGACAGGCGCGTCAACATGGTGACCCCGTCGCTGTTCGGCCGTTGGCCCGACGTAGCCTCGTTGTCGGCCGCAGACGAGGCGGAGGTGCGGGGGGTGATAGCCTCCATAAGCTATCCGAACTCCAAGAGCCGCCACCTAGTCGGCATGGCGCGCAAAGTGGTGGAAGAGTTCGGCGGCCGCATTCCCCACAGCCGCAACGAGCTGATGCTCCTGCCCGGCGTGGGACGCAAGACGGCCAACGTCATGCTCATCGTGGCCTACGGCGTGCCGGCCATGCCGGTGGACACCCACGTGTTCCGCGTAGCCGCCCGCCTGGGGCTAACCACGGGATGCAAGACGCCCGAGCAGACAGAGCGCCAACTCGTAGAGAACATACCTGCCGAAATGCTCCACAAGGCGCACCATTGGCTCATCCTCTTCGGCCGATATACCTGCACGGCCAACAAACCAAAATGCGTAGAGTGCGGGCTTCGGGGCATCTGCCCTACGGCCGCCGAGGGCGCACGATGACAGAAAAAAAAGGACGCGCCGACCGACGCGTCCCAAAGACGGTCCCCGCCCCCGGGAGCACACCCGAAATGGATATTAAATCTTCTCGACCTCGGCGCGCCTAAGCCAACCGACGTTGCCGTCTTTCAGCCTCACCTCAATCCACTCGCCCAAGGCATCGACAATACGCACCTTGGTACCCTCGTGCAATACGGCCATCTGAGTGGCGTTCTTGTCGGGCGAGGTTGTCAAGTTGACCGAAGAGACCATGATTATGGCGTCGGCCCCATCCTCAATCTGAGCCCTCTTGCGCAACGAGACACTGACGGAGAAGACAGCGGCACAGAGCAACAATATTGCCGAAAAGAAGCCGAACTTGCGCGCCGCCACGCTGTCGAGCAGCAGGAAGCAACCCACCCCCGCCAAGGCCAGGGCGAAAAAGACCACAAAGGCCACAGCCCAGCCGTCGGAGCTGAGCAAGTTGCAGACGGAGTCCCACAGCCTGGCCAACAAGAGAGGCTCGACCTCCTGCATCTTGTCGGTCAGCGCGTAGGCCTGCTCCAGGTTCACGTCGACATCGGCATCGGAGGGGTTCAGCAACTTGCTCCTCTCGAAATTGAGAATCGACTTGCCAAGCATCCCCTGCTTGAAATAGGAATATCCCAGATTGTAGTAGAGAGCGGCACTCTCCCGCCCCTCTGCCAAAATGGCCTCGTAGGCGTCTACGGCCTCGGCATATTTGCCGTCTCGCGCCAACGCGTCAGCCTCGCCGGCCGACTGGGCGGCGCAGGCGGCCGTCGCCAGACGCAGAAAGGCGACGGACGCCACTATAAAACCTCTTAAAGTCATCTTCCGTGCAAATCGTCAATCTTTTCAATCACCTCCGCCGCCCTCTTGTAGACATCTTGCATTGTGGCGGCCACCGAGGCCGGCGCATAGCGCGCGAACTCGCACTCGTCGAGAAGCGCCATGAACTCCTCCGCGGCGGCGGAGTCTATCCCATGGCCAGCCATCTTCTCACGCGCATTATCCTTGGTCAGTTCGCTGAGCGAGAGCATGAGCTTGTCGCTCAAGTATCCCCACATGGCCCGCATAACCTCGTCGAAGAAAGCCTCCCGCTTGTCGGCCTTGATGAACTTCGCGGCGCGCGCAAGCCTGCGGCGAGCCATCTTGTTGGCCTTTCGACTCTTGACGAGGCTCATGTTGGCATTGTCGTGCAACTTCTTCCGATTCAGGGCGAAGAGGACAGCCAAGACGACCACGGGCAGCACCGTCAGCACCCAGAAGAGCGGCGAGAGGACAAAGAAAGCACCCTTGCGCGCAAGCTCGCCAGAGGAGTGCAGATAGCGCAAGTCGGACGCCGTATAGACAACCTGCTCCGGTCCGGAGCCCGAGAACGAGACTCCTCCTCCCGACTGCGACGCACTACTCCCCTCGCCCTTAGCCACAGAAATCTCGAACGGACCCTGCGTCAGCTTGACATACTGCCCTTTCTGCGGGTCGAAGAATGAGAACAGCATCTGCGGAATCTCGAAGACTCCGTCGCGCCGCGGGATGATGAGATACTCGTCTGTGCGCTTGCCGCTGAAGCCCGCCACACCCTCGCTTATGTTGTTTTTCGACGTGGGGTCGAAAGTGTCGAAATCCTGATGGAACTGCGGCTTCGGCATCGATAGCAACTTGAGGTTGCCCGCCCCCTCGACGGAGACGCGCACCTGCACGCTGTTGTCCACCGTAGCCTCGCGCGGCGCGACCTCTACGGCAAACTTGAACTGCCCCACGCCCCCGCTGAAGCCGGCGGGCTTGCCCTCCGGCAGAGGCTTGACATTGAGCGTCAGCTGCGGCGCGCGGACGCGCTGGCGCGACACCTGCACGTCGCCAAAAAAGTCGTCGAAGAAGCCGCCGCCACCCCTCACGCGCCTCTTGACGGTGAACTCTACCTCGCACGGCTCGATGACAATCTTGCCCGACTTTTGTGGGATTATCACCTTGCGGCTAATCTCGCCGACTTGATACTCGCGGCCGTCTACGAACTCCGTCGAGAACGATATGTTGGAATTCGAGATGTCGGAGACGACAAACTCCGACAACTTTGGCGGGACGACGTCGGAAAGGCTGTTGAGAGTGACGCGGGTGTATACTTTCGTCACAAGCTCCGTGGCCTCCCCCTCGAAGACGGAGGCCCGCGTGAGCGTCTGGCGCAAGAAGAGGTCGTCGCCGTCGCTCCTTACGGACTGCCTCTGCTGCTCGCCGCCAGGCGCTGCGGACTGCTGCCCGGCGTCGACAACCGTTATCGCGACGCCCCTCGCCTCGATGGACTTGCCGTCCACCGTGACTTTTGCGGGCGAAAGGTTGACAACACCGGCCTTGGTGGCCTTGACGACATAGGTGAACGTGGTCTGCTTCGTCGCCTCCATCTTGCCGTTGTAGATGGAGTAGCTGGAGGAGCGCGACGTCGAGGGGCCCATAAGCACCGTCAGCCCCTCCGCCTCGGGCAAGGCTATGCCCTCCGCCTCGCCATTGACGACGTATGCCACTTGGAAGTTCCGCCCAAGTGCCACCTGCGACGGCGCGCTGACATCGACCCTTATGTCGTCCGCCCAAGCCTGCGCGGCGACAACGAGACCGACGACGAGCGCGAAAGCCCTCCTCATAGCTGTTATCGGAACATTTTGTTTCATTCTGCAAAAGTAATACTTTAGACCCTAAGCTCTACCAGTTCTTCTCGATTCGCCGGGGCTGCGCCTCCTTGAGCTGCTTCCGCTTCTCCTGCAACTCGTTCTCGTCTTGCTGGACGGCGTCGAGAAGCCTCTGGGCCTCCTCGCGGTCCATCTGCTGTTGCTGGTTCTGCTGCTGCTGTTGTTGTTGCTGGTTCTGCTGCTGTTGGTCCTGTTGCTGGTTCTGTTGCTGCTGTTGCTGTTGCTGGTTTTGCTTATTGTCCTGGTTGTTGTCTTGATTGTTGCGCATATGCTGCGCCGCCACGAGGTTATACCGCGTGGCGTTGTTCGTGGGGTCTGCCCTGAGCGACTTCTTATAGGCCTCGATGCTCTTGTCGAAGTCGCTTTTGGCGTAATATCCGTTGCCTATGTTGTGGTAGAGCTCGCTCAGCCTCCCTTTGTCGGTCTCCGCCGCCGCCATTTTCTCGAACTGCTCCAAAGCCTCGTCGACCTTGTCTTGCTTGAAGAGCGCATCGGCGTAGTTGAAGTTGGCCTCGTAGGACATGGGGTTCTCGGCCATGGCCTTGACGCTGGCCTCTTGCGCACCGGCGTAGTTCGAGTCGTTGTAGAGCCTGTAGCTGTCGCGGATGTGGCTCCTCTCACTCTGCGCGCTGGCCACAGTGGCAAGCGCGGACGCGAGGACGACGGCGAGGGATAGAATCTTGTTCATTGCAAATTAGTTTTCACCTCGTTGACCGGCAGGAACATGTCTTTGGCCGCCCTGCGGCGCGAGAAAATGTCGAAAGCCGCCAGGCGCGGATTCTTGCGCGACAGGACAAAGAGATCCAGGCAGAGGAGCAAAAAGACAGCGAACTCGACGTAGACCGCCCTGTCCTCATACTCGGAATAGACCCTGGCCTCCAGTTCCGCCTTGTCGAGGCCGCCGAGCTCGTCGACGAGCGCATTGATTCCGTTGCGGATGTTGTTGGCCGGGATGTAGGCCCCGCTCCCGGCCTGCGCCACCCTGGCCAGCGACGCCTCGTCGATTTTCGAGATTACGACATTGCCCTCCTTGTCTTTGATGAAGTTGCTGTTGACGCCCGCCACCGTCGGCACCGGCGCCCCCTTTGTCGTCCCCATGCCCACGGTGTAGACGCGTATGCCCTGCCGTTGCGCCGCCTGCGCCGCGGCCACGGCATCGTCCTCGTGGTTCTCGCCGTCGGTGATGACGATTATGGCCCGGCTGACCCCCTCGTCGGGCGAGAAAGAGCGCACGCACATGTCGATGGCCTGCCCTATGGCCGTGCCCTGGGTCTGCACCATGCCCGTCGAGACCGACTGCATGAACATCTTGACCGACGAGAAGTCGGACGTTATTGGCATCTGCACATAGGCGTTGCCGGCGAAGACGACGAGACCCACCCTGTCGTCCGTCAGCTTGTCCACGAGCCTCGCCACCGCCATCTTCGCCATCTCGAGGCGCGAGGGCAAGACGTCTTGCGCATTCATGGAGTTGGAGACATCGAGCGCCACCATGACCTCTATGCCGTGGCGGCTGACCGTCTGGAACTTCGAGCCGAACTGCGGACCGGCCACTACGACAACCTGCAACGCCAGCGCCACGACAACGACCGACGCCTTGAAAGCCGAGCGGCGCGAGGAGAAGTCGGGCATGAGGTGGGACACCAGCGCCCACTGGCCGAAAGCGGCCAAGGCCTTGGAGCGGGAGCGGCGGAAAAGGAGCATCAGCAGCACCACCACCGGGATTAGCAGCAGCAGGTAGAGAGCCTCAGGGCGTGCAAACCTAAAAGAATCCATAAGTTTTTTTCGTGTTCGCTAGGGAATTGTGCGGAACAGGGTGTTGCGCAAGACGACCTCAAGCATGAGCAGCACAAGGGCGGCAAGGGCGTAGGGGAAATACTCGTCGGTCCGCTGCGTGTAGTGGCGCACCTCCATAATCGTCTTCTCCATCTCGTCTATCTCGCCATATATGGCCTCGAGGCTCTTGTTGTTCGTGGCTCTGAAATACTTGCCCCCCGTCTTGTCGGCTATGCTTTGGAGCAGCACTTCGTCAATCTTGACCTCCATCTCCTGCATCCGCACTCCGAGCGCCGTCTGCACGGGGATTTGCGCCACCCCCTGCGTCCCGACGCCGATGGTGTAGACCCTCACCCCGAAAGTCTGCGCCAGCTCGGCCGCCTTTTCGGGCGAGATGGCCCCATAGTTGTTCATGCCGTCGGTCAGCAGGATTATGACCTTGCTCTTCGCCTTGCTCTCCTTGATTCGGCTGACGGCCGTGGCCAACCCCATCCCGATGGCCGTGCCGTCGGCCAGCATCCCCGTCCGGATGTCGGCAAGGAGGTTGATGAGGACGGCGTGGTCGGTCGTGAGCGGGCACTGGGTGAAGCTCTCGCCCGCGAAGACCACGAGGCCGATGTTGTCGTTGGGGCGGCCGGCGATGAACTTGGTCGCCACGTTCTTGGCGGCCTCGAGCCTGTTGGGCTTGAAGTCCACGGCCTCCATGGAGCCGGAGATGTCTACGGAGAGGACTATGTCGATGCCCTCGGTGTTGCTGTCGCTGTAGCTTGACGACGACTGCGGCCTCGCCAAGACCAGCACGACCAGCGCCACGGCAAACATGCGCAAGACGAGCGGCAAGTGGCGCAACCGGACCCTGAGCGTGGGCTTCTGCCCGCCGAGCGTCTCTAGGGTCGAAATCTGCATCGTGACGTGCCTCGTCCGCCGCCGCCACACATACCACGCCACATAGAGCGGGATGAAGAGCAGCAGAAGAAGAAGCCAGGGGTGCTGAAATGTTATGTCGCTGAACATTGCTTTGTCTCTATTCCTCTTTTTTGTCTGCCTCCTCCTGCGCGCGGCGCGCGGCGTCGGTCGTGGCGTTGACGAAGTTCACGGCGTCGGCCAGCGCCCGGTCGTTCTCGTCGGGCAGTGGCTCGACCTTGGCGAACTTTGCGAAGTCCGCCAGTTCCAAAATGCGGCTCAGGGCCTCGGCCTCGCCCGGGCTGTCCTTGAGGGGGCCCCGGAGCATCTCCATGAGCTGCGAGGAGGTGCTCTCCATGGCCTGCACCCCGAACCTCGACGCCACATAGCGGCGGAGCGTGTCGGTCAGGTCGGAGTAGAACTCCTTGACCTTGTTGTGCATCCACAGCTTCTGCCCCCGGATTCGCTCCAAGTCGCGCAGAGCCGTCACCTCGCAAGGCTCAAGCGGCATCCGGCTCACGGCCTCGCCCCCGTCTCCCTTGCGCACATAGCGCCCGCGGAGCCACAAGACGAGCGCGACAAGCCCCGCCACGGCGGCCGCGCCGACGAGCCATGGCCAGTAGAGCAACAGCTCGCTCCACAGGAACGGGGCGTCGATGGCGTCGCGGATGTCGAAAATGCGCGCCACGCCGCTCTGCTCGTCAACCTCAATCTGCTGGAACGGGTTGACGACCGACAGGGCGAAATCGGGCATGGGAACCACGGAGCTGTCGGCTGCCAACAGGAACGGGATTGGCGGGACATATTGCAACCCGGTGTCGAACGACGTCAGCAAGTAGCGGAAAGAGCACTCCACGAGGTCGCCGCGGACGACGGTGTCGGCCCTGACCATCTCTACCACCTCGACATGACCCGTCAGAGTGTCGGGCAAGGGCAAAAGGCGCGCCTCTCCGCCCTTGGGCATCTGAACCGAGACGTTGAGCCCCACCTGCCCCCCCACGAAGATGGCCACGGAGTCCAGCTCGGCCCTGACGACGGGGCGCTGCGCCGCGGCCCCGGCACCCACCACGAGAGCGAGGAGCGACGACACGAAAAACTTAGATAGACTCATGCAGAAATATGAGAAAAAAACATACAACCTCCGTCAGCCCCTTCGCTTGAAGAGCCCGAGCAGGCTCTTGACATAATCGTCGTCGGTGAAGACGCTGACCGAATCGATGGCGCACCGCTTGAAGACGGCGTCCAGCCTCTTCTCCCTCTCGACAGCGTTGAGCGCGTAGGCGCGCCGCGTGGCGGCATCGGAAGTGTCCACCCATGCCTGCCTCCCCGTCTCGGCGTCGGCCAGGAGCATCAGCCCGACATCGGGCAGCTCGGTCTCGCGCCTGTCGGCCACGCAGAGGGCTATGATGTCGTGCTTGTGGCCGGCAATCCGCAACGGCATCTCAAAATCGCCGTCGGAGAGGAAGTCGGAGACGACAAAGGCCGTACACCGCTTCTTGATGGCGCCCGTCATGTAGCGCAGAGCCTCGCCGATGTCCGTCCCCCGGTTCTTGGGCTGGAAAGTGAGCAGCTCCCGGATGATGTGGAGAACGTGCTTCTTGCCTTTCTTGGGCGGAATGAAAGCCTCTACCCTGTCGCTGAAGAAGATTACGCCAATCTTGTCGTTGTTCTGAATCGTGGAGAACGCCAGCGTGGCCGCCATCTCCGTTATGAGATTCTTCTTGAACCGCATGCTCGTGCCGAACTCGCGCGAGCCCGACACGTCGATCAGCAAGACCACAGTGTTCTCCCTCTCCTCCTCGAAAACCTTGATGTAGGGCTTGTTCATGCGCGCCGTGACGTTCCAGTCGATGTTGCGCACGTCGTCGCCATACTGGTACTCGCGGACTTCGCAGAAAGCCATGCCCCTGCCCTTGAAGGCCGAGTGGTATTCGCCGGCGAAGATATGGTTGGAGAGGCCGCGGGTCTTAATCTCGATTTGGCGCACCCGCCTCAGCAGCTCGGCACTGTCCATTGTGTTGTGGTCCATAGGCCCCATGGCTCGACGTTAGGGCACTTCGACCTTGTTGAGAATCTCGGAGATAATCTCCTCGCTCGTGACGTTGTTGGCCTCCGCCTCGTAGCTGAGCCCTATTCGGTGCCGGAGGACGTCGTGACACACCGCGCGGATGTCCTCCGGTATGACGTAGCCCCTCCTCTTGATGAAAGCGTAGGCCTTGCCCGCCATGGAGAGGCTGATGGAGGCGCGCGGCGAGGCCCCGCAAGAGATCATCTCCTTGAACTGCCCCAGGCCGTACTGGTCCGGATAG
Organism: uncultured Marinilabiliaceae bacterium; assembly: GCA_964481855.1. Taxonomy (GTDB): domain Bacteria; phylum Bacteroidota; class Bacteroidia; order Bacteroidales; family Marinilabiliaceae; genus W3P20-009. Next base: position 6,700 of record CAYZUH010000009.1, on the reverse strand, counting down.
CGCGTGGCGAAGACGATGTCGACAATGTACCTCTCAATCTTCTCGTCCATGTAGACCTCCTTGACCACCCCGCGGGCGCGGACGATGTCCTCGGGCTTGAGGATTGTGTTGGGCTTAGGGAAGCTCTTGGAGAGGTTGTTTCGGATGATGAGCTGCTCCTCCTCCTTCTTGGGGTAGCCGATGACGACTTTGAGCATGAAGCGGTCCACCTGTGCCTCTGGCAACGGATACGTCCCCTCCTGCTCTATGGGGTTCTGCGTTGCCATGACCAGGAACGGCTTGGCCATGGGGTATGTGGCGTCCCCGATGGTGACCTGCCTCTCCTGCATGGCCTCCAGGAGCGCGGACTGCACCTTGGCCGGGGCCCGGTTAATCTCGTCGGCGAGGATGAAGTTGGAGAAGATGGGCCCCTTCTTGACCTGGAACTCCTCCGTCTTCTGGCTGTAGATGAGCGTTCCGAGGATGTCGGCGGGGAGCAAGTCGGGGGTGAACTGGATTCGCGAGAAGTCGGCGTCGATAATCTTGGCCAAAGTGTTTATGGCCAAAGTCTTGGCCAGGCCCGGCACACCCTCCAGGAGAATATGCCCATCGGAGAGCAAGCCAATCATCAGGCTCTCGACGAGATGCTTTTGGCCGACGATGACCTTGTTCATCTCCATGGATATAAGGTCCACGAACGAACTCTCGCTCTTAACGTGCTCGTTAAGCTCCTTAATGTCAATTGCTTCCATTGCTCAAAAAAATCGTATATCTTATCTAGACGTTTCTTCTGTAGACTTGCGGCTCCATCTGGGCGGCAAAGGCGCTCCGCCCCAGGAAAGACAACGTAAAATTAACTATCCGACGCGACTTTAGGCATGGCGACAAAAATAAAATCAACCTACGTGGGCGGCCGGCGGGGTCAAGTGGCGGAGTTTCTCAACGAATAAAAGCGGCGGACGAGGCGGCCTCCGCCGCCTCGCCACGCCGCGTTGGGGGATGGACGCCCCTTGCCCCGAATGGCTCTAGTCGACCGCCGAAGGCCCTTGACCGGCCACCCGCGGCCACCCCGGGTTCTGATATATGTTGCTGGTGGCCAAGTCCGTCTGGTCTCCCGCCGCCGTCTGCCGGAATGCGCTCTGCGGGATTGGGTACAGATAGTGCGCCGCCGTGAAGTGGAGCCCATTGAAGACGCTGTTGTTGCTCCGCGAGATCTGGTAGGGGCGGATATAGTCGCCGCTGATGGCTCGGTCGCTCATGTTGCCGGTGCCACCGTCCACATCGACCTTGAGCAGGCCGACCCCATTGGCGTCTACCATGGCAGCCTCGTATACCGACCCCCAGAAACGCAGTCCCTCCACCTGGTAGCCATCGCCCGAGGCGGGGACCTGGTCCAGCGCCCTCCACCTCTTGAGGTCGTCGAGGCGCATCCCCTCGCCGAAGAACTCGTTGCGCCTCTCGCGGCGTATGTTGTAGAGCGTGGCGTCGACCAACTGCCCATGGGAGTATGCGCCGAAGTCTCCCTCCGCCTCCCTCCGCACGTCGGTGGCGGCGATTGTCCTTGGGTAGTCGGGGTCGACCTTGGCGCGGGCGCGCAGGGCCCTCCAGTAGGCCGAGGCTGTGGCGTCGATGGCCCCGTCGAGTTCGTAGGAGGCCTCCATGTAGTTGAGCATGGCCTCGGTTCCGCGGAAGACGATGCTGCCCGTGACCCCCTTGTCGTGGAGGGACCCCATGTCGGCAGAGTAGTACTTGCCTTTCTTGACAGCGAAGCCCGTCACCATCTTCGTCTCGTCGGCTCCCTTGACAATCCACGTGGGGTCCCACAGCGACTCCTCGCCAGCGTAGGTGTAGAACTCGACGTCGGCGTCTTTCTTGGTGAACTGCCAGACCCTCGAGTCGCGCCCTTGCAGCGTGGCCTTGACGCCCTGCGTCTCCCAAACGTCGTCGTAGCCGGAGCCGGCGGCGTAGATGGGCAGCCCATTGCGCATGAGGAACGAGTTGACCAACCCGCGCGTCCAGCCCGTTCCGCCGCCGTTGCGGATGAGCTGCATCTGGATGTTGTGCGTGACGCTCTCGCTCTCGCTGTAGGCCCTCCACATTGCCACCTCGCTATAGGCCGACATGTCGGGGTCGCAGAACATGGCGTAGTAGGGGTTTTGCGCCACGAGGTTCGCATCGAAGCCCTCCGGGGCGTCGGTGTTCTCGACAAGATTGTCCACGAGCTTGTCTCCCACCACCTTGGCAGACCTCATGGCCTCGGCGAGAAAGAATCTGATCTCCGCATCGATGTCGAAGCCCGCGGCGTCGGCGGCGTCGCCTCCCCACCCAGGCCCGCCCGGGACGAACGCCGTGCCCCGATGGTGCTTGAGCCAAGTGCCCTCGTAGAGCGCCACCCGCGAGCGGAGCAGGTGCGCCACGTCTTTCGACACCCTGTTCTTGCCTCCCGGCGGATTGTCGAGCAGGAAGACAGCCGCCGAGTCGAGCTGCTGGAGGACGAAGCGCGCCACGCGGTGCCTGGGCTCGCGCCTCGACGCCTCGACAAGCACGGCGCGGTCGTCGGGCAGCGCCTCTGTGACAATGGGGCAGTCGCCCATGGCGGTGAGCTTCGAGAAATAGTTGTAGGCCCTGACGGTGTACGCCTCGCCGATATAGTGGCGAATGTTGTCGTCGGAGCCCGAAATCTCGCCGGCACGATATTTCGGCAAGACCTGGTCGAAAAAATAGTTGATGCGGCGTATGTCAGTGAAGCTCCACACCCCACCCGACTGCGGGACAGTCCAATTGCCCGGCGTCCAAAACGAACCTTGAGAAGTCGCCGCCTGGTTGTCTGTCCCATTGTCGGCTCCAAAAGTGCTCATGCCGTAGCTGCCGGGCGAGACACTAGTGAACGGATAGAGATTGATGACGTAGGCCGCAAGGTCGGCCTCGGCCGCGAAGTAGGCCTGCGGCGTAATCTCCGCCTCGGGGATGCGGTCTAGAAAGTCGTCGCACGCGGCAAGAGCCACCACCGCCACACCGAGACCCGCGATTCTGCATATGCTGTTCATGATTGACAATCTGAAGATTAGACGTGACATTGAGACTAGAGAGTGACGCTGACGCCAAACGAATAGTTGCGCGACAGTGGGTATGTCTTGCTGAAGCCCCACCCCTCGGCGTCGATAATCTCGGGGTCGCCGAGCTTCGTGAACTTTGTCATCGTCGCCAAATTCTCGGCCGAGAAGAAGAGCCTAAGGTTCTGGACATAGAAGAGCCTGGAGACGTCGTGCGGCAGGGTGTAGCCGACGGTCAGGTTCTTGAGGCGGCAATATGCGGCGTTCTGCAAATAGCGCGTCTGCGCCTGATTGTTGCGGCTGCCGCTCCAGTTGGCTTTGGGATAGTAGCTGTCGAGATTCAGCCCCAGCGGGTCGTTGGGGTCGTCGCGGAAGAAGTCGAGATGCTCCTTGAAGCCCGCGGCCTGCCACTTGCCAATCCCGCAGGCCCCCCAGAAGACGGCATCGCCGGCGCCGGGATAGTAGTCGCGCTTGAGGGTGCCCTGGAAGAAGACCTTGAGGTCGAAGCCTTTCCACCCCGCCGTGAGGTTGAGGCCGAAATTGTAGCGCGGCGTGCTGTTGCCTATGACTCGGCGGTCGCCCGGGTCGCCCGCCGTGCCCTGCCCGCCGTCGACCTTGCCGTCGCCGTTGAGGTCGGCATACATGATGTCGCCGGCCCCCCAATTGTTGCCGAGCGCGCTTTGGTCGGCACCGGCCAGGTGTGCGGCCATCTCCCGCTCGGTCTTGGCAATCCCGACGGTGGTGTAGCCCCAGATGTCGCCGAGCCAGGCGCCCTCGTAATAGGAGGAGAGATTCTTGGAGGGGTTGGGATATTTGTCGATTCTGACCCTGCTGTCAGAGAGCGTCAGCTGCGCGCCATAGCTGAAGTCGTCGACATTGTCCTGCCATCCCACCTGGAGCTCGAAGCCCCTCGACGTCATGTCCAGGTTGTTGACATCTGGGACTGCCGCACCGAGAATGGACGGCAGCTCCTCGCCCGGCCCCACCATGTCGTACGTGCTGCGGCGGAAAACCTCGAACGAGCCCGTGAGCCTGTTGCCGAGTAGCCCAAAGTCGAGTCCGAAATTGAGAGTGCTGTTCTTCTCCCACGTGAGGCTTGTCGATACCAAAGGGGGCATGGACGCGATGTTCTGCTTCTTGCCGTCGACGAGCCACGTCCCGCCCTCGTTGGTGTAGCCCATAGTGGAGTAGAACGGATACCACGAGTCGGTGTTCTGATTGCTCAGCCGGCCCCACGAGAAGCGGAACTTGAGCTGCCCCACGACCTGTTCCAGCGGCTCCCAGAAACGCTCCCGCGCCACGTTCCACCCGACAGAGAACGACGGCGACCAGATCCACCTGTTCGCCCTGAGGAAGCGCGACGAGCCGTCGTAGCGCAAGTTGCCCTCGGCGAGGTAGCGCCCCCGGTAGTCGTAGTTGAGGCGGGCAAAGACCCCCTGCGTGGCCCAACTGCCATTCTGACCGTCGACGCCCGGATTCTTCGCAGTGGTGTGGAGCGTCGGCAGGTCGGCAATGATGCCATACTGGCGCCCCCAGAACCACCGCTGGCTGAGGTCCTCGCTCTGATAGCCCACAAGGACTTTGACATTATGAGCCTCGGCAAGGCTCACGCCATAGTCGGCGTAGACATTGGGGTTGAAAAAGTTGGCCTTGAGAGCATACTCGCGCACCGCATTGTTCGAGTTGTTGAAGACGTAGGGGTTGTTGTCGACATCGTAGGCGTAGGTCGTGAGCCACTCGTCGTGGAGTAAGCGCGTGAACGTCCTGTAGTTGAACTCGGCGTTGACCGTCAGCCCCCGGACGGGCGAGAGCCTCACAGTGAGTTGCTGGACGAATCGGTCGTCTTGCTGCTTCTTGCGGCCTCCGTCGGTGAGGTCGCCCGGGTTGGAGCCCGTCGAAGTGAAATGCCCGTTTGGGTCGCGCAATGGAATTATGGGCCAATAGCGGCACATATTGTGATAGTAGAGACCGTCGAGCATCTCCGGCGTATTGTCGTCGACGCGGGCGAAACGCGTAGAGTATGCCACCCGCAGCCAGCTCGTAAGGTCGGCGTCGACCTTTCCAGACGCGATGTAGCGCTTGCGCCGGTCGTCGCCATGCTTAAGGTTGCCGCCTCGGTGCAGATAGTTGGCGGAGAGGTAGTAGCGGACTCGCTCCGAGCCGCCGCTGACGCTCACGTTGTGCTCTTGCGAGAATCCGGTCCCGAACGTCGTCTTGAGCCAGTCGCGGTTGCCGACGGGCAGGAGCTCGTTGTTGTCCCATATCTCCCACCGCCCCTGCGAATTGGCGAACATCTGCGGATTCGACGGATTGGCCTGCGCGTCGCGAATCTGCCGAAGCTTGGCCTCGCTGAACCAGGTGCCGGAGCCGGCATTCTGGCTCGCATGGTTCATGTAGAGCGCCCATGTGTAGGAGTCCATCTGCTCCGGCATATTGTTGACGGTAGAGAATCGGAAGTTGTTGTTGTAGTTGACGGTCATCTTGCCAGCCCTGCCCCTCTTCGTCGTGATGAGGATTACGCCCCCTGCGGCCCTGGAGCCGTAGATAGACGACGAGGCGGCATCTTTGAGGACCGAGATGTTGTCCACGTCTTGCGGGTTGACGCTGTTGATGTCTCCCTCCGTGCCGTCGATGAGGACCAGCGGCGCGACCGACGAGCCGGCGCCAATGGTCCCCGTCCCGCGGATGTTGAACGTCATTTCGGAGTTGACGGCGCCGCCGCCGGCCCCGATGGAGAAGTTCATGCCGGGAATCATGCCCTGCATGGCGTCGACAACCGAGTTGACGGGCCGCGCCGCGATGTTGTCCGCCGAGAGCGTCGCCACGGCCCCGGTGAGGTTGGCCTTGCGCTGCGTGCCGAAGCCGACCACGACGACCTCGCCCATCTCCTGCGCCTCGTCGGCAAGCGTCACGCTAATCTCAGACTGGCCTGTAAACTCGACCTCTTGCGAGACGTAGCCGACGAACGACACAACCAGGACATCGCCCACACGCACATTGTCGAGGGCGAAGCCGCCCATGGCGTCGGTCACGGTGCCGTTCGTGGTGCCCCGGACAAAGACCGTGGCCCCCACGACGGGCCCCACGGCGTCTTGCACTACACCCGTCACCCTGCCTTGTTGCAGAGACGAGGGCGCAACGGCCGCGCCAGACGGCACCGCGGCCAAGATGCCCGCAGGAGACGACAAAGCCACCGCGAGCATGGCTAGACTAATGACTCTCATTTCTTTTTTCAATTTTGTTGTTATAGGCCGTAATTGGCTTGCGGACGGCAATACGCCCCTCGGATATTGTTGCGCAACGGCAAAAGGAGACGCCTCTCATGGAGGCTCAAACCAGGGCAGACGACACCCTGCCGCAGACGCTTGACGCACCTGCGCTAGAAAAAAAAGTGTTAGACAGACGGTGTCTCTTATAGAAGCAAGACCGCCCGCCCCTCAAGCCTCGAAGGCTCGAGGGGCGGGCAGCCCAACACGCCACTGCGAGCCAAAATGCTCAACGACGCACAAGGCCGAAGCATCCTGGCCGCACCAACACATTGATTACCAGGCATTAAAGCCTGGGGGGGGGGGGGGGGGGGGATAGGGCTTGCTCATTGGTAGGAGTTTATTGTTGTTGAAGCAAAAAAAAAAAAAATTAAAAAAAAAAAACACACAATAAACATTTTT
>CAYZUH010000008.1:83114-88056 GCA_964481855.1 uncultured Marinilabiliaceae bacterium | reverse complement strand
GCAGATACCCCTGCGGCGCAAAAATGGCCGAGCCGCAGAAAAGAAGGGCCGGCGAAGCCGGCCCTTGGCATGCAAAACAAAAAGAGCGAGCGGACTACTCGCCGTCAAGCCTGCCGCCGACAACCTCCCAGTCGACTATCGACCATAGCGCCGACAGGTGGTCGGCGCGGCGGTTGCGGTAGTCCACGTAGTAGGCGTGCTCCCACACGTCGGCCCCCAGCAATGGGCGCAGCCCGCGGGGCAGGGGGTTGCCGCCGTTGGCCTCTTGCGTTATGGCAAGCTTGCCGTCGTTGTCGACCGAGAGCCACACCCAGCCCGAGCCGAACAGCGAGGCCCCGGCTTTCTCAAATTCCGACTTGAAGACCTCGAAGCCCCCATACTGCTCGTCGATGAGCCGGCGAAGACGCCCCTGCGGCTCCGCCCCCTCGCGCGGGGCGCGGAACTGGCCGAAATACAGGTTGTGGTTGAGGGTCTGCCCGGCGTTGTTGAACACGCCGCCCGACGAGCGCGCCACAATCTCCTCCAGCGACTTGCCCTCCATCTCGCTGCCGGCTATGGCGGCGTTGAGGTTGTTGACGTAGCCCCGGAGGTGCCTGTCGTGGTGCAGGCTGACGGTCTCGGCGCTGATGACGGGCTCCAGGGCGTCGGGTGGGTAGGGTAGCGCCTGGAGTTGGAACTTGCCGCCGGCCGGCATCGTGGGCCGTATGGCGGCCAGGGCCTTTTGCGCTTCGGCGCTGATTTCGTGGGCGGTGGCGGCGGGCGGTCTGCTTTGCGGGGCGGGCTCTCCCTGGCATCCTGCCACAGACAGCGCGGCGGCGGACATCAGCGCGGCCGTAATCGGAAATCTTGCTCTTTTCATCTTTGGTCACTGTGTTTGAAAGCCCTAAGGTAAAGGATATATCCGACAATCTTTGCCCCCGGCGGCTAAAAAACACGACTTGACCCGATGACTTCCATCTTTCGTGTGGATAGTCACCGGGTCAAGCCGTAGCCCGTAGGAGAGTCGAACTCCTCTTTAGAGAATGAAAATCTCTCGTCCTAACCGATAGACGAACGGGCCGCTATGTTGCGAGAGATTGTCCGGGGGCATCCCCGCGTCGCCTCGGCGCGCGGGAGGCGCCCCCCCATGCCATGCGGCCAGCCTATGCGGCGGCGAGCTTGTTGACGTGCTTGGCGAGCTTGCTCTTGAGGTTGGCGGCCTTGTTCTTGTGGATGATGTTGACCTTGGCCAGCTTGTCGAGGAGCGACGACACCTTGGGCAGCATTGCGGCGGCCTCGTCCTTGTTCGTCGAGAGGCGCAGGGCCTTGACGGCGTTGCGCGTCGTCTTCGCGTAGTAACGGTTGTGCTCGCGGCGGCGGGCAATCTGGCGCATCCTCTTTATCGCAGACTTATGATTTGCCATTGTTTCGTTTTGTGTATTATTGTGTTATATGTTTTTTTTCCTGCTTTCGCCTGGCGCGGCCTTCCTTGCCGCGACCCCGGCCTTTCGTAGCCCGTAGGAGAGTCGAACTCCTCTTTAGAGAATGAAAATCTCTCGTCCTAACCGATAGACGAACGGGCCAACCCAATGCATTTGGCGGTGCAAAGATAATGCAAAGCCCAAATAATCACAACATTTCGAGAGGCGAAAAAAAGCTCCCGTGGCGGCGCGCCCGCCTCAGCCCTGCTTGCCCCTCAGGCGGCGGTAGGCGTCGCCAATGTGGCCGGCCATGTCGGCCGAGGTCATGGCCTCCTCGGTCATGGCCTCGGCGGCGGCGTCGCCCGCCGCGGCGTGGAGCGACACTCCGAGCAGGGCGGCGTGCTCGGGTTTGTATCCCTGCGCCAGCAGGCCCAGGATGATGCCCGTCAGGACGTCGCCCGCCCCGGCCGTGGCCATGCCGCTGTTGCCCGTCGTGTTGAAGACGCGGCGGCCGTCGGGCAGTGCCGTCATGGAGAACGCCCCTTTGAGGACCACCACGGCCTGGTGCCGTATGGCCAGCAGGCACGCCGCGTCGATGCGCTCCACGGTGGCGGTGTGGGGCTCTGTCAGGCGGTCCAGCTCCACGGGGTGTGGGGTGAGGATTGTCCCGGGGGGGATGTCCATGCCCTCGTCGAGCAATGGGCGCAGGGCGTTGAGGCCGTCGGCGTCGATGACCATCGGGACGCGGCCGCCGTAGCTCCCTACTATGCGGCGCAGGAGCTCGCGGATGCCGGGGTCGCGGCTCAGCCCGGGGCCAATCCCCACCGCCGTGGCGCGCCGGGCGCCCATGGCGTCGTCCCACTCCACGATGTCGTCGCGGCCCCCGCGGCTGCGCATGGTCATCGCCTCCGGCACGGCGGCCTGGAGCGGTGTGTAGCACTGCCGCGCAGAGACCGTCGTCAGGGTCCCGGCGCCCGACCGCAGGCACGAGCGCGACGCCAATATCGCCGCGCCGCTCATCCCCTCCGAGCCGGCGAAGAGCAGGGCGTGGCCCATCTGCCCCTTGTGGGCGAACCTGTCGCGGGGGCGGAGCAGGCGGCGCGCCTCGGCGTTGTCCGAGTAGTACATGAATGTCGGGGCCTCGTCGATGGCGGCGGCGTCGAGGCGGATGTCCAGGACGTGCCATCGGCCGATGTAGCCCGACAGCTCGGGCAGGAAGAACGCCATCTTGGGGAATTGGAACGTCACGGTGTGCGACGCCCGCACCACCTGCCGCCCGCCGACGCCCATGTAGCTGTCCTCGTTGCCCAGGCCCGACGGGATGTCGATGCTTATCACCTCGCAGTGGCGGCTGTTGACGTAGGCCACGACGGCGGCCGACGGCCCCGACAGGTCGCGCTTCAGCCCCGTGCCGAAGAGGGCGTCGACGACCAGGCACCCCGCCGCCAGCTCCGGCTCGACCTCGTTCTCGTCATACTCCAGGTCGGTCTCGCCGAGCATGCTGATGTAGGCCTCGTTGTTCTCGCCGCGGCGCCCCTTGTGGCCCGTGTAGGTGTGGATGTCCACCACCCACTCCCGCTCGCGGAGCAGGATGCCCAGGCCTATGCCGTCGGCGCCGTTGTTGCCGGGGCCGGCCAGGATGACAACCTTGCGGCGCGTGTAGTGGCTCACGACCCAGTCGCACAGCGCGCGCGTGGCGCGGTCGATGAGCTGGAGGTAGTCTATGCCCTGCAGCTCCGTCGTGCGCTGGTCGATGGACTTGATGTCGTATATGGGGAAGAACTTTTTCATTGGAAGAGCATTCGGAACGCCTCGCTGAGCCTCGCCACTCGGCACACCTCGATGCCGGCCCGCGGCGCGGCTATGCGCGTGGCGCTGGGGATTATGATGCGCGAGAAGCCGAGCTTGGCGGCCTCGGCAATGCGCTGCTCGGTGCGGGCCACGGCGCGCAGCTCGCCCGACAGGCCTATCTCGCCCGCCATGCACACGCCGCGGGCTATGGCCATGTCGGCGCTCGACGACAGGATGGCGGCCGAGACGGGCAGGTCGAGGGCCGTGTCGGCCAGGCGGATGCCGCCCGCCAGGTTGAGGAAGACGTCTTTGGACGCTATCTTGAACCCCGCGCGGCGCTCCAGGACGGCCAGGAGCATGTTCATGCGCCTCACGTCGAAGCCCATGGCGTTGCGCTGCGGGGTGCCGTAGGCGGCCGTCGAGACAAGGGCCTGGGTCTCGATGAGCAGCGGGCGGGCGCCCTCCATGGCGGCGGCTATGCCGACGCCGCTGAGGTCGTCGGCATATTCGCCCAGCAGCATCTCGCTCGGGTTCGGCACCTCGCGCAGGCCGTCGCCCATCATCTCGAAGATGCCTATCTCGTTCGTCGAGCCGAAGCGGTTCTTGATGGAGCGCAAGATGCGGTAGAGGTGGTTGCGGTCCCCCTCGAACTGGAGGACGACGTCCACCATGTGCTCCAGCACCTTTGGGCCCGCCAGTTGCCCGTCTTTGTTGATGTGGCCTATGAGGATTATGGGCGTCGAGCGGGTCTTGGCAATGCGCATCAGGACCGCCGTGCACTCCCGGATCTGGCTTATCGAGCCGGGCAGGGAGTCCGTGCGCTCCGTCTGCATGGTCTGGATGGAGTCCACCACCACGATGTCGGGGCGCGCCTCGTCGATGTGCCGCTCCAGGGTGTCGATGCGCGTGTCGCTCACGACGAGGCAGTTGTCGGCCGTGGCGCGGCATATGCGGTCGGCGCGGAGCTTTATCTGCTGAGCGCTCTCCTCGCCCGAGACGTAGAGGACGCGGCGGGGCAGCTGCATGGCCATCTGCAAGACGAGCGTCGACTTGCCTATCCCCGGCTCGCCGCCAATCAGGACCAGGGCGCCGGGGACGATGCCGCCGCCCAAGACCCGGTCCAGCTCGGCGTTGGACGTCCCGATGCGCTCCACGTCGCGGCTCTCGACGCTGCTGAGGGGCACGGCCTTGGCGTCCTGCGTGAGGCCCGACGCCGCGCGGGCGTCGGGGCGCGGCCCCGAGGCTATGTGCTCCTCCTGATACGTGTTCCACTCGCCGCACTGCGGGCACCGCCCGAGCCACTTGGGGCTCTCGGCGCCGCACTCGTTGCAGACGTATACGGTCTTTGTCTTCATCTCCCTCCGCTTGTTTGCGCCCCACGAATTTAGTCATTTCGCCGCGGCTTCGGCGCCTCGCCGCAAAAATGCCCGACGACCCTTGCGCGTAAGAAAATAAACTCCTAATTTTGCCACGTCGTTAGCCGACTGCCTGCCCTATAGTATAAAGGTAGTACAGAAGATTCTGGTTCTTTTAGTCTGGGTTCGAATCCTGGTGGGGCAACTGTTCGTCTCTCGTGCGGAAGACGTATGCGGGGGCGGTGTTCTTTAGAGGATTGTCCCGTAGTATAATGGCAGTACAGGAGATTTTGGTTCTCTTAGACAGGGTTCGAGTCCTTGCGGGACAACAGTTTTGTTTTTGCCCTATAGTATAAAGGTAGTACAGAAGATTCTGGTTCTTTTAGTCTGGGTTCG
>CAYZUH010000008.1:0-83014 GCA_964481855.1 uncultured Marinilabiliaceae bacterium | reverse complement strand
AATCCTGGTGGGGCAACGGGTCGGGACGGCGTGAGGCTTTCGGGCTTTGCGCCGCCTTTTTTTTGCCATTATGCGACGCATGGGGACGGGGGCCTCGCCACATTTCGGCGGGGCCCCGTCCCTTTGTGTTCAGTAGACCTCCGGGTTGGTCGTCTCTTTGCCGGGGTCCCGCTTGTCCTTGGGTTCGGGGCTTTCGGCGGGGTAGCCCACGCAGATGTCGCACAGCGGGATGAGCTCGCCGCCCATGTGGAGCTTGCGGCTCACGCTCTCAACTTTCTTCTGCATGGGGTAGACCGACAGCCACGTTGCTCCGAGGCCCATGGCGTGGGCCGCCTGCAGGATGTTCTCCGGGGCGGCCGAGACGTCCAGGGCCCAGAAGTCGCGCCCCGCGCCTGCGCCCATCGGGACGGACGCGCCCCCGCAGACATTGTCTGCGGGGGCGCGTTCCTCATAGTCTCTTTGAGGTCTGGGGCTCCACGAGGAGCGACGCCGCGGCGTCCCTCTACCTGTACATCTGCACCGCCACCTGCTCCAGGTCGCGGAACTGGCTCTCGAGGTCCTTGGCGAGGTCCGTGCGGCCGCCGCGCTCGCAGGTGTTCAGAATCTCGTAGTAGATGGCCATGGTGCGGCGCACGCCGTCGAACGAGCCGGCGAGCTTGGCGTCGTCGAGATGGAGGTAGTAGTTGAGCTCCTGCCAGTTCTCGGCGGCATATTCGCGCACTATTTGGTCGCCCTTGGCCAGGCAGTCGTCGCCACCGGCGCGGTAGTAGCCTTCGGCCATGGCCAGGCTGAAGTAGTTGTGGGGCACGGCGGACGACGGCAGCTCAAACTGGATCTTGTCCAGCACCTCGACGGCCCTCGCCCTCTTCAATGCGGAGTCGGGACTCGTGGCGGCCTCGTCGAGCAGGGCCGAGACGAGCCGGGTGAGGTGGAGGCGCAGGTTCGAGCCCATGCGCACCTTGTTCTCGTCGAGATAGAGCGACGGGTCGTTGTAGAAGCCCCAACGGAATTTGCGCATCACGTTGTCGTACATCCGGTCGGTGTCCACCGTCCCCGAGGCGCCCGACTTGTCGGCAGGGCCGTAGACGGGGGCGATGCGCTGCGCCAGGCCCTCGAGTTGGAAGTAGCTGTCGAGGCCGCAATAGTTCTCGCGCCCCACGGTGACGGCGTAGTACAGCGGCCGCCGCCACCGGCTGTTGGCGAGCATGTCGAGAACCATGAGCTGGTTCTTGAGGATGTAGTTGCCCGATATGGAGAAGTTGAGTGCCTTGACAATCTTGCCGGCGTTGGCGGGCGAGACGGCGCCGCCCTCGACGGCCGCGGCCGAGTCGACTGGCAGGGTGAACTTATGGCCGGGGATGAAGCATATGCGCCCGGCGGCGCCCTGGACGCTCTTGGTCTGCGGGTCCTCGGAACGGACGAAGTTGAGCACCGTCTCAAGGTTCATGGCGTCCTTGTTCATGTCGACAAGATATATGACGTCGCGGTCGTGGGCGTACTGGTCGTGCGTGAAGCTGATCGGCACGGGGTCGCTCTCGTAGGCCTTGCGGAGCATCTGGTCGCAATACCAGTCGGTCTGGAGGTAGGAGAGGTTGCAGACGCGCACGTCGGTGCGGCACCCCTCGACCTCCTGGGCGTACCAGAGCGGGAATGTGTCGTTGTCGCCGTTGGTGAAGATGACGGCGTTCTCGTCGCACGAGTTGAGGTAGTTGTAGGCCATGTCGCGGGCAATGGTGCACCCGGAGCGGTCGTGGTCGTCCCAGTTCTGCTGGGCCATCAGGCCCGGCACCGCCACCAGGCAGGCCACCGACGCCGCGCCGACGGCCACCATCCGCGGGGCGCGCAGCTTGGCGAGCCACTCGGCGACCTGCAAGACGCCGAGGCCAATCCATATGGCGAAAGCGTAGAATGAGCCGGCGTAGGCGTAGTCGCGCTCGCGGGGCTGGAGGGGGGGCTGGTTGAGGTAGAGCACGATGGCAAGGCCCGTCATGAAGAAGAGGAGCATGATAATCCAGAAGTCGTGCTTGTTTCGGCCGGCGTGCCAGAAGAGGCCGGCCAGGCCCAGCAGGAGCGGGAGCATGAAGTAGGCGTTGCGACCTTTGTTGTTCTTGAGGCTGTCCGGCAGGAGGCTCTGGTCGCCGAGCATCATGTTGTCGATGGCGGGGATGCCCGTAATCCAGTTGCCGTGGGTCAGCTCGCCGTGGCCCTGGATGTCGTTCTGGCGGCCGGAGAAGTTCCACAGGAAGTAGCGCAGATACATGAAGCCGACCTGGTAGGAGAAGAAGAAGCGCAGATTCTCGCCGAACGTCGGGATGGTGGCCACGGAGCGCGCGCCGTCCTCGTCGGTCACCTGCGTCTTGGTCCCCTTGAAGCGGCTCCACGACTTGTATTGCTCGACATGGCTCGGCTGGGAGCTGTACATCCGCGGGAAGAGTACCGACGCCTGGTATTTGTAGACAGGCTTGTGCTCCGCCACGACATACTTGCCGTCTTTGACCATGTAGACCGGCGCCCCCTCCTCCTGCGACGAGGCGGCGCGGTCGAGCGGCGAGGCGAACGTCTGCCCGTAGAAGAGCGGCCGGTCGCCATATTGCTCGCGGTTGAGGTAGTCGATGAGGGCGAAGACGTTGTCGGGGCTGTTCTGGTCCATGGTGGGGTCGGCGGCGGAGCGGATGACGACCATGGCGAACGACGCGTAGCCCAAGACGATGACGGCCACGGCCGCCACGACGGTGTTGGCAAGCGCCATGCCGCGCCTCAACGTGAAGACCAGGCCCCAGACCAGGCCCGCCACGAGGACCAGCATCCAGAAGATGGCACCGCTGTTGAGCCCCAGCCCCAGGCTGTTGACGAAGAAGAGGTCGAAGTAGCCGGCCACCTTGACGAGGCCGGGGATTATGCCATAGAGTATGAAGCCCAGGATGGCGCACGAGATGGCCAACGCGGCGACGACGCCGCGAGGGGTCGGGGTGAACTTGCGGAAGTAGTACACGAGGCCGATGGCCGGGATGCAGAGCAGGTTCAGCAGGTGGACGCCGATGGAGAGGCCCATGAGGTAGGCTATGAGGATTATCCAACGGTTGGCGTGCGGCTCGTCGGCAACGTTCTCCCACTTCAGTATGCACCAGAAGACGATGGCGGTGAAGAGCGACGACATCCCGTAGACCTCGCCCTCCACGGCCGAGAACCAGAACGTGTCGGAGAACGTGTAGGCCAACGCGCCCACCATCCCCGCGCCCATCACGGCCCACAGGCGCCACGGCTCAACCTCGCCGTCGGCGGCGACGCTGGGGTCGATGACAATTTTCCGCGCCAGGTGCGTCGTCGTCCAGAAGAGGAACAGTATCGTGAAGGCGCTGGCCAGGGCCGACATGACATTGACGAACTTGGCCACTAGGGTGGCGTCGGGGGCCGCTATGGCGAACATGCGCGCGATAATCATGAAGAGCGGGGCTCCGGGCGGATGCCCGACAAGGAGCTTGTCGGCGGTGGAGATGAACTCGCCGCAGTCCCAAAAACTCGCCGAGGCCTCGGTGGTCAAGATGTAGGTGACGGCGGCGACGAGGAACGCCACCCAGCCCATCACGTTGTTGACAAAGTCGTATCGCTTCATTCTAACCATATAGACCCCAAAGTTAGGTTATTTTTCGTTGCAGACACCGCGGGCCGAGCCTTGGCGAGTTGGCGGGCGGCCGTTTTCCGCCTCGCCGCGCGCCCAAGCGTCGGCGCGATTGCTTATCTTTGCGCAAGAACGTAAAGAACAAACCGGATACAGAGCGATGAACATCCTGCTGATTGGCGGCGGCGGCCGCGAGAGCGCCTTGGCGTGGAAACTGAAGCAAAGCCCCAGGCTCGGGAAGCTGTGGATAGCGCCCGGCAACGGAGGCACGGGGGCGTGGGGCGAGAACGTCGCCCTGGACCCCAACGACCACCGCGCGGTGTGCGACTTCGTCTGCGCCAACGGCGTGGACATGGTTGTCGTGGGGCCCGAGGAGCCCCTTGTCCGCGGCCTGCACGACGCAATATTGGCCGACGAGCGGACAAAGGGCGTCCCCGTCATTGGCCCCGGGGCCCGGGGGGCCGCCCTGGAGGGCAGCAAGGAGTTCGCCAAAGACTTCATGACGCGCCACGGAATCCCGACGGCGCGCTACAGGAGCTTCACGCCGGCCTCCGTGGCCGAGGGCGAGAGGTTCCTCGAGGAGCTGCGCCCGCCCTACGTGCTCAAGGCCGACGGCCTGGCGGCGGGCAAGGGCGTAGTCATAGTGTCCGACCTGGGCGAGGCTAAGAGCGAGCTGAGGGCCATGCTCGACGGCAAATTCGGCCAGGCCTCGAAGACGGTGGTAGTCGAGGAGTATCTCAGCGGCATCGAGCTGTCGGTCTTCGTCTTGACCGACGGCGAGGGATACGCCATCTTGCCCGAGGCCAAGGACTACAAGCGCATCGGCGACAACGACCAGGGGCCGAACACGGGCGGCATGGGCGCCGTCTCGCCTGTCCCGTTCGCCGACGCGGAGTTCATGGACAAGGTGGAGCGGCGCATCGTGCGCCCCACGGTCGAGGGGCTGAGGGAGGACGGCATACCATACTGCGGCTTCATCTTCCTGGGCCTGATGAACTGCGGCGGCGAGCCCATGGTCATCGAATATAATGTGCGCATGGGCGACCCGGAGACCGAGGTCGTCATGCCGCGCCTCGCCACCGACCTGGTGGACCTTCTGGAGGCCGCCGCGCAAGGCCGCCTGGGGCAGGCGCGGGTCGAGGCCGACCCGCGGACGTGCGTCACGGTCATGATGGTGTCGGGCGGCTACCCCGGCCCCTACCGCAAGGGCGTGGCAATGGAGGGGCTCGGGAGTCTCGACGGGCGGAGCGTGGCGTTCCACGCCGGGACCCGCCTGCGCCCCGACGGCACGACGGAGACGAGTGGAGGCCGCGTGATTGCCGTCAGCTCCATGGGCGACGGCATCGAGGACGCCCTGGAGAAGAGCTACGCCAACGTCCGACGGATATCTTTCGAGGGGGCTTTCTTCCGCAACGACATCGGGCAGGACTTGCTCCGGCTCGGCAATTGACAGCCAGGGGGGGGCCATCGGGCCTTTGACTAATGTATAGGCTGTTCTCGCGCAACACTCCTGTCGCCTACGCCGCCCTGCTCCTGCTTCTTGTGGGGCTCCGCGGGCGGCTCGTCTTCGACCCGGCTCGCTATGCCGTGGCCGACACGCCCGACCTGTACACCCCCCTGTGGTCGCAGCTCCTGGGGCACGTCGCCCCCGGGGGCGCCCTGTCGGTGGCCCTCGCCATTGTCGTCACGCTCCTCTGCGCCCTGATTGTCAACAATATTGCGAACCGTTTCGGCTTCGTCGGGAGCTATGGGGTCTTGGGCGGGATGTTCTTCGTGGTCTTGAGTGGCGGCTTCCGGCTGGGGCTCGGTTTCCAGCCGGTCTTCGTTTTCGCCCTGTCGCTCGTGTGGGGCCTGGACCGCCTCTTCTCGGCCATGGGCAAGAAGCGGCCCTATGCCAGTGTGGCGTGGGGCTTCGCCATTGTGGGCCTGGGCAGCCTCTTCTGGGCCAAGGGCGTCTGCTTCCTCCCTTTCATGCTCATCCTGCTGGCGCTGCTGCGCCTCGGTGGCGGGCGGTGCCTGGCGGCGGCCTTGTGCGGCGTCCTCGGGGCCGCCATGGCGGGCGTGTGCCACGCCATGTTCCGCCCCGACCCCGTCGAGGCGGCTCTCGACTTTGCGCGCTCGGGGCTGGCCACGCTGCCCTACTGGCGCATGGGGACTGTCTCCATAACCTACGTGGCGGTGTGCCTCGGCATGACGCTCGTGGCCATCTTGTCGGCGCAGCGCCACATTGCCGAGAACAGCATAGCCGTGAGCCGGCGGGTCCGCGTGGCGGAGTGGGTCTTCCTCTTCTCGCTGCTCCTGTGCCTGCTCCCGGGCTTCTCGCTCGACATCCAGATTCTCGTCGCCGTCGGGGCGTCGCTCCTCATGCCCGGCTTCGTGGGCAACATCCGCGACGCCCGCGTGCGTGAGGCCGTGCCGGTGGCGCTGGTCGCCGTCACGGCCTGGGTTATATACGCGTAGCCGCAATGTCCGCAGATTGGATTGTCCAACCGCCCGAGGCCTTGCGCCGCCTCTTCCCCCGCTCTTTCTGGCGCGGCGCGGACAGCGGCGCGAAGCGTCTCTACGTGTCGTTTGACGACGGGCCGGTCCCGGAGCAGACGCCATGGGTCCTGGAGACCCTGGCGCGCCATGGGGCCCGGGCCACTTTCTTCTGCGTCGGCGAGAACGTGCGCCGGCATCCCGGCATCTTCGAGGCCATCGTCAGCCAGGGCCATGCCGTCGGCAACCACACGTACAACCACGTGCCGCTCTTCCGCGTCGGGTGGCGGGCTTTCAGCTCCAACGCGGACTTGTGTTCCGAGGCCATGGGCGGGGGCGTCCGCCTCTTCCGCGCCCCGCATGGGCATCTGACGCCGTGGCACGCGTGGCTCCTGACGCGCGGCCGCTTTGAGCGTGTCGTCTTTTGGGACGTCATGCCGCGGGACTACGACAGCCGGCTGACGGAGGAGGAGGTGTGGCTCAACGTGCGCCGCTTCGCGCGCCCCGGCTCGGTCATCGTCTTCCACGACTCCGTCAAGGCCGGCCCGCGGATGCGCTACGCCCTGGAGCGGACGCTGGAGGTGTTTGGGGCCGAGGGGTATGAGTTCGCGGCGATAGGGACGCCCGCACGCGACGCATAAATTAAGTTAAAAGCCGGCACCTTGGCCGGGAATGGGCTACTTTTGTGCCTAGAATAGTCTTGCTGTATGCCCAACCAAACCAGCACGGCGGCGGTCCGCAAGCTCCGCAGCTCGTACTTCACCACGACAATAAGCATAACACTTGTGTTGTTCCTTCTCGGGACGATAGGCCTGCTGATGCTCAACGCGCGCAGGGTGTCGTCATACGTCAAGGAGAACCTGTGCCTGACGGTGACGTTCTCGGCCGACGCCCGCGACGCCGAGATTCGCCAGATTGAGAAGCAGCTGCTGGCGTCGCCGCAGGTCAAGTCGGTCAAGTATGTGGACAAGGAGGAGGCGGCGCGCCAGATGGAGGCCAATCTTGGCGAGGACTTCGTCGCGACGCTCGACATGAACCCGCTCCTGCCGTCCATGGAGGTGAAGCTCTTCGCCGACTACGCCGACGAGCGCGGCATGGAGGTCGTGGCCGAGGCCATCCGCGGCTACAAGCCCGTCCGCGAGGTATACTTTGAGCAAGACGTGGTGAACCTCATCCACGACAACATCCGCAAAATATCCCTCGTCCTGCTCGGCTTCTCGGCCGTCATGCTCCTCGTGGCCGTGACGCTGATAAACAACACCGTGCGCCTCATGGTCTACAGCAAGCGCTTCCTCATCCGCACCATGCAGCTCGTCGGGGCCACGCGCGGCTTCATCCGCCGCCCGTTCGTCGCCGCCAGCGTGGCGCAGGGCCTCGCCGGCGGCGCGGTGGCCAACGCACTGTTGGCGGCGGTCATCCTCGTCGCCTCGCGCGAGCTCCCGGGGGTGATAAACTTCGGCGACGTATATTCCGTCGGGGCGCTCTTCGGGGCGGTCTTCGCCGTGGGCGTCCTGATGACGACAATTTCCACCGCGCGCTCGGTGAACAAATATTTGGGACTTCGCACCGCCGACCTCTACGTCTGAGGCTGCGCCCCCCCCCGAAACAAGATAATCCACAAAAAGGAGAGATGGCAAATGACAACAAGCCCCGGCAAGTGGCGCCGGACGCGTCGCCAGACGGCATGGCCCTGGGCGAGAAAAACTACAAGCTGCTGGCCGTAGGGCTGGGCGTCATAGTGGTGGGCTTCGTCCTGATGGCGGGCGGCGGCTCGGACGACCCCGCGGTCTTCAGCGCCGACGTGTACAGCTTCCGGCGCATAACGCTGGCCCCAATCGTGGTCCTGGCGGGATTCGTCTTCGAGATCTACGCCATCATGAAAAAATAGCCGGGACGGAGCAATGGACATTCTAGAAGCCGTATTGTTGGGCCTCCTCCAGGGCCTCACGGAATATCTGCCCGTGAGCAGCAGCGGGCATCTCGTCATAGCCTCGCGCCTGATGGGCGTCGAGGCCGAGCAGAACCTGACGTTCACCATTGTCGTCCACGTGGCCACGGTCCTCTCGACCATCGTCGTCTTGTGGCGCGAGCTGTGGTGGATTGTCCGCGGTCTGTTTGAGTTCCGCCTCAACGACGCCACGCGCTACGCCCTGTCAATCTTGATTTCGATGGTTCCGATAGGCGTCGTCGGCCTCTTCTTCAAGGACAGCGTCGAGGAGGTGTTCGGAAGCGGTGTCGTGATTGTCGGCATCATGCTGTGCGTCACGGCTGCCCTCCTGACGTTCGCCTACTACGCGCGCCCCCGCGACAAGGAGAGCGTCGGCCCGCTCGACGCCCTCATCATAGGCCTGTCGCAGGCCGTGGCCGTGCTGCCGGGCCTCTCGCGCTCGGGCACGACCATAGCCACGGGCCTGATCTTGGGCAACAAGAAGGAGGCCATGGCCCAGTTCTCGTTCCTCATGGTCATTCCGCCCATCTTGGGCGAGGCCCTGCTCGACGGCGTCAAGCTCATGGGCGACGGCTCGGCCGCCATGTCGGCCTCGACCATCTCGCCGCTCACGATGCTGGCGGGCTTCGCCGCGGCGTTCGTGTCGGGATGCCTGGCGTGCAAGTGGATGCTGGACATCGTCCGGCGCGGCAAGCTGATATGGTTCGCCGCATATTGCGCCGTGGCGGGCGTCCTGTCGCTCATCTTCTTGGCCTGACCCGATGGCTGAGGCTATAGACTTCGCCGCCGGGACGCGGATAGGGATAGACAAGCCGCTCGGCTGGACGTCGTTCGACGCCGTCAACAAGACGCGCCATATGCTCAAGCGCCACCTCGGCATCAAGAAGATAAAGGTGGGCCACGCCGGGACGCTCGACCCCCTCGCCACGGGGCTCATCATTGTCTGCACGGGCCGCGCCACGAAGACGCTCCAGGCTCTCATGGAGCACGACAAGGAGTACGTAGCCACCCTCCAGCTCGGGCGGACGACGCCGTCGTTCGACGCCGAGACCGAGGTCGACGCCACGTTCCCGACAAGCCACATAGACCTGCCGCTCGTCGAGCGCACGCTGCGCGAGCGGTTCACGGGGCGCATCGAGCAGGTGCCGCCGACGTTCTCGGCCATACGAGTCGACGGCAAGCGTGCCTACGAGTATGCGCGCAGCGGGCGGCACGACGAGGTGGAGCTGGCCAGCCGGCCCGTCGATATCCACTCCATAGCCGTCGAGGCTTTCGACAGGGCGGGCATGACGCTGAGGTTGCGGATCGAGTGCGGCAAGGGGACGTATGTCCGGGCCCTGGCCCGCGACATAGGGGCGGCCCTGGGTAGCGGGGCCTATCTGACGTCGCTCCGCCGCACACGCGTCGGCGACATGACCGTCGACGACGCACTGACAATGGAGCAAGTGGAAGAACTCATCATGGCGCAACGGCCGGCCGGGACTCCGGCGCCGCGCGCTACAATAACAGAAGAATAGCTATACCGACAATGAAACTATCTGAGTTCGAATACCGGTACCCGGAGGAGCAGATTGCGAAATACCCGACGCAGAACCGCGACGACGCGCGGCTGATGGTGTTGGACAAGAAGAGCGGCGAGATTGCCCACAAGACGTTCCACGACATCTTGGACTATTTCGCCGACGGCGACGTCATGGTGGTGAACAACACGCGCGTCTTCCCCGCGCGCCTCTATGGCAACAAGGAGAAGACGGGCGCACGCATCGAGGTCTTCCTGCTCCGCGAACTCAACCACGAGCAGCACCTGTGGGACGTCCTTGTGGACCCCGCGCGCAAAATCCGGATTGGGAACAAGCTCTATTTCGGCGAGGACAACTCCATGGTGGCCGAGGTGATAGACAACACGACGAGCCGCGGCCGCACACTCCGCTTCCTCTTCGACGGCGACAACGAGGAGTTCCGGCAGACGCTCTTCGCGCTGGGGCAGACGCCGCTGCCCGACTATCTGGGCCGCGCACCCGAGCCGCAAGACGCCGAGGACTATCAGACCATCTTCGCCAAGGAGGAGGGCGCCGTGGCGTCGCCGACTGCCGCCCTGCACTTCAGCCGCCAGCTCCACAAGCGGTGCCAAATCAAGGGCATCGACTTCGCCGAGGTGACGCTCCACGTGGGCCTGGGCGGGTTCCGCGACGTCGAGGTGGAAGACCTGACCAAGCACAAGATGGACTCGGAGCAGATGATGGTGAGCGACGAGGCCGTGGCGCGAGTCAACCGGGCAAAGGACGAGCAGAGGCAGATATGCGCCGTGGGGACGACTGTGGCCCGAGCCCTGGAGACGGCGGTCTCGACAATGGGGCACATCACGCCCTACGACGGGTGGACCAACAAGTTCATCTTCCCGCCCTACGAGTTCCAAGTCCCGACGTCGCTCGTGAGCAACTTCCACCCGTCGATGTCGACCATGCTGATGCTGGCGTGCGCCTTTGGCGGATACAACAACGTCATGAAGGCGCACCGGGCGGCGATAGACGAGGGATACCGGATAGGGCCCTATGGGGATTCGATTCTCATTGTCTGAGAGGCGGCAGGCCCGCACGCAAAAAAAAAAGACAGGACGCGCCCGCTACGGCGCGTCCTGTCTTTTACGCTCCTCTTCGCCGAGGCCACTACAGCTTCAAGACGCTGCAGAGGTATGACAGGCGGTAGAGGTCGAGCACGAAGAGCGACGGGCGGGCGCCGAGCAGGTTGCTCTCCATGCGCCCCCGGAAGACTCGGAAGAAAGAGCGGAAAAGGGCCGTGAGGCCCAAGGCGTCAATGCGGTTGTAGAGGCTGAGCAGCGAGGAGTGGCCGTCGAGCCTGTCGGCGTGCATGCTGAGGCTTTGGATTGCCACGCGGACTTTCGAGAGATATTGCTCCGAGGTGTCGGTCGGGTCGTGGAAGACGGGGTTGTCGATGTGGAGCACCGAGAAGCCGGCGTTTTGCAAGTCCGTGCCGAAGATGGTGTCCTCGTGTCCGTAGCGGTCGAAAGTCTCGTCGAACCGCACCTGCTCCGCCACGCGCCGCGAGATGAGGAAGTTGCACGAGATAAACGCCTCATACGGCTGCCTGGAGCGGCGGCGGGCCGTCTTGGCCTCCCGCGCCGCGCCGTAGCGCAGGCGCAACGGGCAGACCGCGGTGTCGGAGCCGCGGCGGTAGCGCATCCCCCCGACCACGACATCGGCGCGGCCGGCGTTCTCCATGTAGAGCTTGACGAAGTCGCCGCAGGCTGGGAATGTGTCGGCGTCGAGAAAGAGCAGGTAGTCGCCCTTGGCCATGTCGAGGAGCTTGTTGCGGGTCCGGGCTATGCCGACGTTCATGGGAGAGACGACGTAGCGGCAGATGGGGCTCCGCTCTATTGACGCGTTCTCCGCCACGATGCCCAGGTTTGTCGAACCGTCGTCGACAACGACAATCTCCGCCCCGACGCCCAGGTCTTCGACTTGCGAAACCAGCTCATCGACCAGGACGACGCAATCGCTGTTGTAGCTAGGGATTAGGATGGAAAGCATCACGAGGGCTTACTACCCACAAATTTAGCAACCCGCAATGAACTTGCGGAATCCCGCCGCGTTAACAATTCACAATTCGCATTGCGGCGGAGGGTGGGGGCGTAGGGTTGCGCGGGGGTGTGGGCGCAAAAAAAAGCGCCAGGGTGTTGCATATGTGGCGAATGGTTGGTACTTTTGCAACGCAATCGGGGCGAGGGGCTTCGGTTGCCGAGAGACACTCTCCAATAGCTCAGTTGGTTAGAGCATCTGACTGTTAATCAGAGGGTCATAGGTTCAAGTCCTATTTGGAGAGCGGTTGAAGATGGCGTCCTGCCCTTGGGGTCGGACGCCGTCTTCTTTTTTTGCATACCCCTCGGGGAGGCCGGCTCAGGCGCCGTCCCCAAGGCCGAAGCCGCGGAGGTACTCCGAGTGCGCGGCTCCCGGGGCCAGGGCGAACGAGCCTATCTCGCGGCGCAGGTGGTAGTCGCCGCGTAGGGCCTCGAAACGGTCGGCGCGCTCGCGCAGGGCCGCGCAGTCGGCCTCGATGTCGTAGACGTGGAGGAAGAGGCGGCATGCGGCCTCCTCGGCGCTCGTCCCCGCTGGCGGGGCGAAGAGGGGCGCTGGCGGCGCGGGCAGGGCGGGCGGCGTCCAGGCCCCGGGCAGGCCGAAGTGGCGGCACAGGGCGTCGACGGCCATCTGGGTGCCGCGGAGCTTGCTGTCGGTGCTGTAGCCCGCAATGTGGGGCGTGGCGATGGTGGCGAACGAGAGCAGGTCGCGAGAGATGTCGGGCTCGTTCTCCCACACGTCGATGACGGCGTGGCCTATGCGGTGGTTGCGCAGTCCGCTGACGAGCGTCCGCGTGCCGCACACCGGGCCGCGGCTCGTGTTGATGACAATCACGCCGGGCTTCATCAGCGCCACGGCGCGGTTGTTGAGCATGTGCAGGGTGGGGTGGGGGCCGCCGCCGGTCAGCGGGGTGTGGAACGTCACGATGTCGGCCTCGCGGAGGGCCTCGGCGTAGGGGGTGAAGGCGTTGCTCCCCTCGGTCTCGGCGCGGGGGGGGTCCACCAGGGCCACGCGCATCCCCAGCTTCCCGCACAGGGCGGCCACCAGGCTCCCGACGTGGCCCGCGCCGACGACGGCCACGGTCTTGCCGCGCAGGCTGACGCCGTGGCGAAGCCGCAGCGCGGCGAGGGCCGAGGCCACATATTGCTCCACGGAGCGCGAGTTGCACGCCGGGGCGTTCTCCCAATATATGCCGTTGTCGCGGCAGTAGGCCGTGTCGATGTGGTCGTAGCCTATCGTGGCGGTGAATATGGCTCTCACGGCCGTCCCGTCGAGCAGCGACGCGTCGCACCGCGTCCGCGTCCGAGTGATCAGGGCGTCGGCGTCCATGACGTCGGAGCGGCAGATGCTCCGCCCCTCTTTGTAGACCACTTCCGCCACGGGCTCGAGGGCGCCGCGGAGGAACGGTATCTTGTCGTCGGCAACAATCTTCATTGTCTTCGTCTCTTTTGGCTCAGCATGGGTCCACGTCGATCCGCACCACCACGGAGCGGAAGCGGGCGTCGGCCAGCATGGCGTTGACGTCGGCCATCATGAGGCTCTTGACCTGCGACGGCGACGCCGATTTGGGTATCTTGAGAACTATCTCTTGCAGGAACAGGTTCGCCACGCGGCCCACGGCCGGCGCGATGGGCCCGCGGGCCATCGCGCCAAACTTGCCCATGAGGCTCTGCGCCAGGCCGCGGGCGGCGTCGAGCACCGTCGGGGCGTCGCGGTGCTTGACGGTGATGGAGACCAGGCGGGCGTAGGGGGGGAATCCATATGCCTCGCGCTCGGCCAGGACGCGGGCGGCGTTGCCCTCGTAGTCGTTCGCCGCCACGCACGCTATGACGGGGTGCGCCGGACGCGAGGCCTGGATGTAGACGCGGCCGCGCGCCCCTTTGCGCCCCGCGCGGCCGCTCACCTGGGCCATCAGCTGATAGGCGCGCTCGTCGGCGCGGAAGTCGGGCATGTTGACAAGGGCGTCGGCGTTCATGACGCCCACCGTCGAGACGCCGTCGAAGTCCAGCCCCTTGGTCACCATCTGCGTGCCGATGAGGATGTCGAACTTGCGCGCGGCGA
The DNA here is from genome assembly GCA_964481855.1 of uncultured Marinilabiliaceae bacterium. GTDB lineage: Bacteria > Bacteroidota > Bacteroidia > Bacteroidales > Marinilabiliaceae > W3P20-009. The sequence goes on along the minus strand of CAYZUH010000008.1, from coordinate 69,315 downwards.
AATGCTCTATGATCTCCTCAAAGGCGCGGCGGCTCCGGGCCGTGTCCAGGTCCATCCGCGCCACGCGGGCCCCGGGGAACAGCGCGCGGCACTCCTCCTCTATCTTCTCCGTCCCGTAGCCCTGCGGGGCCAGGCTCGGAGTGCCGCACGCCGGGCACACCGTGGGCATCGGGATGCTGAAGCCGCAATAGTGGCACACGAGCTGCCGCGTGGCCTTGTGGTAGGTCAGGCTCACGTCGCAGTTGGCGCACTTCGAGACCTGGGCGCACTGGCTGCACTCCACCACGGGCGAGAAGCCGCGGCGGTTCTGGAAGAGGATCACCTGCTCGCTGCCCCGCAGGGCCTGGGCCACGGCCTCTTGCAGGCGGAACGAGAAGATGCCGGTCACGGCTTTCTTGCGCCGCGCGGCCGCCATGTCTATCGTCTCGACCCCCGGCAGCTCCAGGCCCGCGTGGCGGCGCTCCAGGCGCACCAGCCCATATTTGCCGCGCCGGGCGTTGTCCCAGCTCTCCAGGCTCGGCGTGGCGCTGCCCAAGACGACGCGGCACCCCGACCCCATGCGCGAGGCTACGACAAGGGCCATGTCGCGGGCGTTGTAGTGCGGGGCGGGGTCATATTGCTTGAAGCTCGGCTCGTGCTCCTCGTCGACAATTATGAGGCCCAGCTCCGAGAGCGGCAGCAGGACCGACGAGCGCACCCCCAGGACCAGGCGGGGGGGTTCCGGCCCCAGCATCTTCTTCCACACCTCGACGCGCTCGGCGTCGGAGAACTTGCTGTGGTAGACGGCCATGACGCTCCCGAAGTGGCGGCTCAGACGTTGCGTTATCTGTGTCGTGAGGGCTATCTCCGGCAGGAGGTAGAGGACGTTGCGCCCCTCCGCCAGGGCCTGGGCTATGAGGTGGATGTATATCTCGGTCTTGCCGCTCCCCGTGACGCCGTAGAGCAGCACGGGGCGTCCTCCCGCCGACAGCTCCGCGGTCTGCCGCAGTGCCTCGGCCTGGACCTCGGTCAGCGGCCGGGGCGGCTCGTGGCCGTCGGCGGGGGCGTTGAGCCGCGAGACGGCAACCCTCTCTTGCGCCAGCAGCCCGCGGGCCGTGAGGGCCGCGAGGGCCGAGGCCGAGATGCGCTTGTCGGCGTCGATGGCGTCGCGCGTCAGCCTCTTGCCGCGCAGGGCCTCGCCCATGCCGCCCGCCGCCTGGACGAACGCCAGGAGGGCCTCCATCTGCCGCGGGGCGCGGCGCTCAAGCTCGTCGAGGGCCGAATATACGCCGTCTTCGCCGCCCGCGGCGTCGGCCAGGCGGAACGCCGTGACCATCTTGGGCCTGTACGCCCCGCGCAGCTCCTCGCCGGCATAGATGGCTTCGCGCTCCAGCAGGGCGCGGACGTGGGCCATGGGGTTCGTGCCGCCCATGTGGGCCGAGAGGTCGCCTATGGTGCAGGCGCGCCTTCCGCGCACGAAGGACAGGGCCTCGGCCTGGCGGGGCGTGAGGGGCTCGTCCGTGTCGTCGAACTGGGGGTTGTGCATCAGCCGCGTCTCGCTCTCCAGCTTCAGGCCCTGGGGCATGGCGGCCTTCATGACTTCGCCAAGGGTGCATATGTAGTAGTCGGCAATCCACTGCCACAGCTCCAGCTGACCCTCGGTCACAATCGGCTCCGAGTCCACTGCCTCGCAGACGCTCTTGGTCTCGTAGGGCGGCTTGCGGTCGTGGACCCCGACGACGATGCCGGAGTAGAATTTCTTCTTGCCGAACTGCACCAGCACGCGGCACCCGCGGCGGAGCCGGCCCTCCATGCTGGGCGGCACCGCGTAGGTGAAGACGTTCTGAAGGGGGAGGGGGAGTATGAGGTCGGCGTACATAATTGCTACACGCAAAAATAGGGATTTGCCGACACACAGTGGGCGAAATGTCGCCCGATTGCTTATTTTTGTGTCGTGGCTACCACGAACAATTTCGTTCTAAAACGAGCAATTGTGCGATGGTTGTGTTCCAATTGCCACGATGTTTTGGAGCTTTCTAAACTTTTCAAGATGAAAAAACTATACCTGCCGCTCTCGGTGTTTCTGCTGGTCGCGGCGACGCCCATGGCGCAAGAGCGCCCCCTCTCGCCCGACGAGATTATGTCCATGACGGTAGACCAGCTCTCCGAACTCCCGCTCGACAGGCTCATGGCCGCCGTCGAGACGATAGGCGTAGGCAACGTCGACGAGCTCTTTGCGCTAATCATGAACAAGAGCGTCTCCTCCGCCACCAAGGAGGAGGAGAGCAGTTTCACCTCGCCGCTCTCCTCGACCGTCATCACCCGCGAGGAGATGCGGACATATGGGGTCACGACAATCGAGGAGGCGCTGCGCCTCGTCCCGGGCATGATTGTGGCCGAGAAGACCAACGGGGTCTACGACGTCCATATGCGCGGCCTCTCCAACATCCCCGACAACAACGTGCTTCTCTACACCGAGAACATGAACATCCTCGTCATGGTCGACGGCCGCATTGCCCACAACTACTCCGTCGGGACGCCGTTCTTCGAGACCCTGCCGGTCGGCATAGGCGACGTGGAGCGCATCGAGGTAGTCCGCGGGGCGGCGTCGGTGCTCTACGGGCCCAATGCCGTGGCGGGGATGGTCAACATCATCACCGAGAAACCCGACGCGGCGCGCGACGTGGCGCAGGGGAGCCTCCAGATGGGCAACAATACGGCCCTGGCCGACTTCGGGGTCCGCAAGGCGGCGGGCGATGTCCTTGCCGCGGGTCTGACGGGCAACTTCCAGTTGCGCCAGAGGCCCGGCTCGCTTATCCCCTATATCGCCTCCGACGGCACGTATGTCGTCTCCGACCCGTCGCTCCTCGACGGCGGGGCGCTCACGGCCGAGCAGGTGGCACGGGCCGTGGCCCTGGGGAGGCTCTCGCCAATCCGGGGCGTCACGCCCATGGAGGTGGGGCGGTTGGCCAACATCTACAGGGCCGAGGCCGCCGCCGACGGCTCGATGGCGTTCCACAGCGTCTATGCCGTCGACACCGACATCCGCGCGCAGTTCCGCGAGCCGGGCCTGGCCAGGCGCAACGCCGGAATCAACGCCTACGTGTCCGTCGCGCCCTCCCCCGGCGTCCGTTTCGACGTCTCGGGCGGATACCAGTACGCGCTCTACGCCACGACGCCCATCGGGGCCGACGAGGAGGCGTTGCGCTACCGCAAGAGCAGCACGGCCTACGTCAACCTCAACGCCGCCATGGGCCCGTGGCGCCTCATTGCGAACTACCAGGGCGGCCCGCAAGACGTGGCCGTGGGGAGTCCCGCTTTCAACCAGGCGAGGACGCGGACGGTCAACGCCCAGCTCGACTACGACCTCCACGCGGGCCGGTTCGGGATCCGCCCCGGGGTGAGCTGGCAATATGTCAGATATGACGACTCCAGGCCGACATATTTCGACTATGGAGACGGCCCGGAGGAGATGTCGGGATATTGGGGCTACTACTCGCGCGGCGAGAACTCCGCGAGCCTCTCCGACATAGCGCCGAGCCTCAGGCTCGACTATCGACAGGGCGCCCTGAGGCTCATCGTCGCCGCGCGCGCCGACAAGACGAGCGTCCCCGACAAGTGGAATCACTCGTGGCAACTCTCCGCCAGCTACTCCGTCAACGACGACAACTTTGTCCGCGTCGGCTATGGGCGCGCTTTCCGCTCGTCGTCGTTGGTCAACACAAGCTCAAACTTCAGCTGGCGACGGCCCGAGGGGACGATGCCGCGGCAAATATCTTTCGCGGGCAACGCCAGGACGCCGCTCATGCACGTCGACAATGTCGATGTCGGATATAGGCTCAAGCCGCACGCCAGCCTGCTTGTCGACGCCGAGGCCTACTATTCGCGCTCCACCGACTATGGCGCGCTGAAGTCGTGGCGGAGCAACTTCGTCTTGCGCCACTCGGACCTGCTCGGCGTCGTCGGCGGGGTCTTGGGCGGGCAGGTCGCGCAGGGCGCGGCGGCCGAGGCGTTGGCGGGCGTCATCTCCAGCCGCTCCTACATCCGCTATGAGGAGATGCCGTTCGTCGTCCACCAGGTGGGCTTGGGGGTGAATGTAGACTGGATTGTCTCGCCCGGGCTCATGGCCAAGCTCAACGCCAACGTGCAGCGGACGACGATAGACAACTACTACCAATATTCGCGCAACGACATGATTGCCCGCCAACTGCAGACCTCCGGCGCCGCACTGCAAGACCCGCGGACTGGCGTGGGGGCAATCATGGCCGAGCTCATGGCCGACGCCGCGGCGGCCTTGGGCAGGGGGCAGGACGTGAGCGACTTCATGGCGGGTTTCCGGGGGTCCGTCCCGAGGTCCGTCGCCAATGCCTACGCCGCCATGTCGCCCGACGGGCGGCGGGCTTTCCTGGCAGGCGCGAAGGCCGACGGCAACTCGCTCCTGACGTACTACGCCCTCAAGTATGGGATTCTCTACGAGGCCGCCAAGGGCGAGTATTACCTCGGCACGACAGTGGCCGAGGCCCCCAGGCTCCAGGACGGCCACCGCCACAAGGCCACGCCGGCCGTCTACGGAATGCTAGGACTCATTGCCAAGCCCACGGAGCAGTGGAGCGTAGCGGCTTTCGCCAATCTCATCGGAAAGAGGGAGTACACCACAATGTTTGGCACGGAGGCCGTCGAGCCCCGTCTGACGGTCAACCTCAAGGTCGGGTGGAGGCCCGTCGGGCAGGCCGAGGTCTTCGTCAACGCCCACAACCTCCTCAACAGCAAGCGCCGGGAGTTCGTCTATACCGACGAGGTCGGCGGAATATATACGGTCGGGGTCAACTTCGGCATATGAGGCAATGGGGCAATTCTTCAACTGACAAATTGCCAATTGTAGCTACTTTTGCAAGCGGGTTGGCGGCCGGCGGCATTTTGGCCCAGGCGCCGCCCGAAACGCACAACAATGATTGGTATGGAACTCACTGTCGTAAAAGTTGGCGGCAAGGTTGTCGAGCAGGAGGATTCGCTGTCGTCGCTGCTCGACGACTTCGCCGCGCTGCCCGGGGCCAAGGCCCTGGTCCACGGAGGCGGGCGCTCGGCCACGAGGCTCTCGGAGCGTCTCGGCGTCGAGGCGCAGATGATTGAGGGCCGGCGCGTGACCGACGCCGAGACCCTGCGGATTGTCACCATGGTCTACGCCGGGCTGGTGAACAAGACCATCGTGGCGGGCCTGCAGAGCCGGGGCGTCAACGCCCTGGGGCTGACGGGGGCCGACATGGGCGTGGTGCGCTCAGAGCGGCGCGCCCCGCGGCGGATGACCGACGGGCGGGTGGTGGACTTCGGCTTCGTCGGCGACGTGCGCGAGGTGCGGGCCGACATCTTGGCGCGGCTCCTGGCGCAGGGCGTGACTCCGGTCCTCTCGCCCATAACGCACGACGGGCGCGGCGCCCTGCTCAACACCAACGCCGACACCATAGCCAGTGAGCTGGCCAGGGCCATGGCCGCCACGGCGCGCGTGCGCCTGGTCTTCTGCTTCGAGAAGCCCGGCGTCTTGCTCGACGCCGACGACGACGCGACGCTCATCCCGAGGTTGGACAGTGCCGCCTTCGCCGACTGCCTGGCCCGAGGCATCGTTGCCGACGGCATGATCCCGAAGCTCGAGAACGGCTTCGAGGCCCTGCGGCGCGGCGTGGCCGAGGTGGTGATAACGAACGTCGGGGGCCTCCGCACTGGCCGCGGCACGACGCTCGCGCTATGAACGAGCAGCGACTGAGGCGGCTCACCGACGAGGCCGTCGACCTGCTGCGACGCATGATTGCCATCCCCTCGGCAAGCCGCGACGAGGCCGCAGTGGCCGATATGGTCCAGCGGCAGATGACGCTGTGGGGGATGCCGGTCAACCGCAAGGGGAACAACCTGTGGGTCCGCGAGCAGTCGTGCGCGGGCGGGCGGCCCGTGGTCCTGCTCAACTCGCACCTCGACACCGTGCGACCCGCGGCCGGCTACACGCGCGACCCCTACGCCCCCACCGTCGAGGGCGGCCGCCTCTACGGCTTGGGGAGCAACGACGCCGGCGGCCCCCTGGTGAGCCTCTTGGCGGCGTTCCGCTACCTCACGCAAGACGACGCCGAGAGGGGCTTCTCGCTCGTCTTCGCCGCCACGGCCGAGGAGGAGGTGAGCGGCCGCGGCGGGGTGGAGAGCATATTGCCGGAGCTCGGCGGAGTGGCGCTGGGAGTCGTCGGCGAGCCCACGGGGATGCAGCCCGCCGTGGCGGAGAAGGGCCTCATGGTCCTGGACTGCACCGCCGTCGGCAAGAGCGGCCATGCGGCGCGCGCCGAGGGCGTCAACGCCATATACCGGGCCCTGCCGGCCATAGAGTGGTTCCGGACGCACTCTTTCGACCGAGTGAGCCAGTTCCTCGGGCCGGTCAAGATGAGCGTGACGCAGATTGAGGCCGGGACGCAGCACAATGTCGTGCCAGACACGTGCCGATTCGTCGTCGACGTGCGCGTCAACGAGCTCTACACCAATGCGGAGCTGCTGAGCCTCATCCGGGCGCAGGCGGGAGTGGCCGTACAGGAGCGGTCCACGCGGCTCGGAAGCTCGTCCATAGCCATGAGCCACCCCCTGGTGCAGAGGTGCCTGGCCTTGGGGCTGAAGCCTTTCGGCTCGCCCACCATGAGCGACCAGGCGCTGATGCCGTTCACGACAATGAAGATAGGCCCGGGGCAGTCGGCGCGCTCGCACACGGCCGACGAGTACATTGGCCTCGACGAGATTGAGCACGGGGTGCGCACATACGTCGAGCTCCTCTCCGGGCTGAGGCTCTGACGCCGGGACCTCCAAACAAGAAACATACGGACACGAATCAAGGGACAACAATGAAACTCTGGGACAAAGGATATTCTGAAGACGAGCGCATAGACCGCTTCACCGTGGGGCGAGACCGCGAGCTGGACCTGCACCTGGCCCCGTTCGACATCTTGGGCACCATGGCCCACATAACCATGCTGGAGAGCATAGGCCTCCTGGAGAGGGGGGAGCTAGAGGCCCTGCTCCGCGAGCTCAAAGACATATATGGGGCGGCGGCCGGAGGGAGCTTCGCCATTGAGGACGATGTCGAAGACGTCCACTCGCAGGTGGAGCTCATGCTGACCCGCCGTCTGGGCGACGTGGGCAAGAAAGTCCACAGCGGCCGCTCGCGCAACGACCAGGTTCTACTCGACCTCAAGCTCTACATCCGTGCGCAGATTGAGGACCTGCACGGCCGCCTCCTCAAACTCTTCGACGTCCTGCAAGAGCAGAGCGAGAGGCACCGCGACATCCTCATCCCCGGCTACACCCACCTGCAGGTGGCCATGCCGTCGTCGTTCGGGCTGTGGTTCGGGGCCTACGCCGAGAGCCTCACGGACGACATGACGATGCTCGCCGCCGCGTGGGACGTCGCCAACCAGAACCCCCTCGGGGCCGCCGCCGGCTACGGCTCGTCGTTCCCCCTGGACCGCGGCATGACGACGCGCCTGCTCGGCTTCGCCGACCTGGCCTACAATGTCGTCTACGCGCAGATGGGCCGAGGCAAGACGGAGCGAATCGTGGCTTTCGCCCTGGCCTCCATCGCCGAGACCATCGGGCGCCTGGCCTACGACGGGTGTCTCTTCACGAGCCAGAACTTCGGATTCATCCACCTGCCCAAGCAGATGACGACGGGCTCGAGCATAATGCCCCACAAGAAGAACCCCGACGTCTTCGAGCTTGTGCGCGCCCACTGCAACAAGATTCAAGGCGCGCCGAACACCATACGGCTCATCAGCGGCAACCTGCCGAGCGGATATTTCCGCGACATGCAGATTATCAAGGAGGTCTTCATCCCGCTATTCGACGAGATGAAAGACTGCATAGACATCACGGCCTACGCCATTGCCAACATCGAGGTGGAGCGCGACGTCATGAAAGACCCGCGCTACAAGTTGGCTTTCAGCGTCGAGGAGGTCAATAGGCGGACCCTGGCGGGGACGCCGTTCCGCGACGCCTATCGGCAGGTCGGCATGGAGATTGAGCAGGGGCGCTTCGAGTTCGACGGCGCGCCGCGCCACACCCACGAGGGCTCGCTTGGCAACCTGTGCAACGACAAGGTGCGCGCCAAGATGGAGCGCGTCTGCCGCCGGTTCACGTTTGGCGAGGTCAACGCCGCCATCTCGGACCTGCTCCGATGATGGCGCGGAGGCTGTGGCGATGCGCCGCGGCGACGGCCGCGGGGCTTGTCCTGGCGGCGTGCGCCGGGGGCGACGCCCCGGTGGGGCGCGTCGTCATCGACCTCAACCGCACTACGGCGGCGCCCATGACGCTGGCATCCGTCGTGGCGGCGAGTGATGTCCGCGTTGCCGTCCATGCCAATGCCGACGGGGTCTACGCGTTCGCCACGGACTCCTTGCCGAGCGGCATCTACGTGGCCGAGTGGGACTCCGCCCACCGCCTGCCGCTGGTCGTCCGCCAGGGGCGGACGCAGAGGGTCATGGGGACGTGGCAGGAGTGGGACGCCATTGCGGCCTCCGATGCCGACACGCGTGCCGCCGTCGCCGCCGAGGGGCTCCGCAAGGCGCTGACCCGTGCCGCCGACTCCGCCGTAGCCTCCGCCACGCTGGCCACGGCCGACGGCCGCCGGGCGGCGGCAGACAGCCTCCTGTCGCTCCGCCAGGCGGCGCGGAGCCGCTCCGACGCATTGTTGCAGAGCCTGCCCGACACGTCGCTTGCCGCCGTGGCGCTCATGGGGTTGCCGGGAGTGTATGACGACGTTGGCGACCACGAGCTCTTGTCGCGCCGCTTCGGCCTCCTGGCCAGCCGCCACCCGGATGTTGAGGCTCTCCGCGCCAGGAGCGCGACGCTTGGCAGGGTCGCGAGGCTGATAGGCTTGCGCCACAGGCTGCGGGCCGGGGCCGACGCTCCGCAGTTCACGTTTGTCGGCGAGAGGGGCGACACTTTGGAGAACGCCGGCCTCGCCCGGCGCCGCTACGTCGTGGCTCTGATGCCCGACTCCGCCGAGGCCACGCGGGCCGCCGAGCTGTTGGCGTTCCATGCCGCCGACGGACGGCGGGTCTTGGTCGAGGCGGCGGCGAGCGTCGCCCTGCCGCGCCGTGCCGCGCTTGCCCGAGGGCGTTTCGCCAGGCTCGATGGCCGGGCGGATATGCTCGACTTCGCGCCGGCAGTGGTGGTGGTGGACGCCGACGGCAGGGTGGCGGAGCTCCTCCTGGGGAAGAACTGCAAATAAACCGTATATTTGCAACCGCCAAAAATCATATTGTTGATGAAGAAACAGACATGGGGCGTAGCATCGTGCGCCCTTATCGCATTGGTTTTCTCGATATTGGGTCTCTCTGGGTGCGACGCCGGCGGCGGACGGCCCACTGTGAGCGGCACGCTCAAGGGTGCTGAGGGAAAGAGGGTCTACATGGAGGCCATGAGCCTGGCGGCGCAGCCCGTCGTGTGCGACTCGCAAGACGTGGCGTCGGACGGGAGCTTCGCCCTGCGGGGGATGGTCCAGGCCGAGCCCGCGTTCTACAACATACGCCTGGCCGATGGCCGCTCGTTCAACGTCGTCCTAGACTCCGCCGAGAGTGTGACACTGGCGGCCGATGCGGCGTCGCCTCGGCTGGCGGGGAGCGTCCGTTTCGAGGACTCGCCGGCCAACGACGACCTGCAGCGGGTCATGGCGGGCTCGTCGGCGCTGTTGGGCAAGCTCAACGACGGGACGATGACCTCGGCCGACGTGAGCGACTTCAAGAGCCAGCTGACGGACATGGTCTTCGCCAATCCGCGCTCGATGGTTGGATACTACATTGTTTTCCAAAAGATTGGCGGCCACCCGCTTTTCGACGTCATGGACAAGCGCGACCACCAGCTCTTCTCGGCCGTGGCCACGTCGCTACAGATGGCCTACCCGCAGAGCGCGCAGGTGAAGTACCTGTGCGACTACGTCCTTGGCGCGCGCGCCGCGCGCAAGGCCACCGCGCGCCGCGACTCGTTGCTCCAGGGTGCCACTCTGCTCAATTCGCCCAACCTGGCACTGCCCGACAAAGACGGCAACACGGTCGAGCTGACGTCGCTGCGCGGGAAGACGGTGCTCCTCTTCTTCTGGTCGTCGGCTAACGAGGAGGCGCGCCGGGCGCACGCCCAACTCGCCGCGCTCCGCAAGAAGTATGGCGGCAGGAATTTCGAGATATACTCGGTGTCGTTCGACACGAGCAAGCTCATGTGGGAGGCGGCCACGTCGGGCGCGGAGTGGGTCAACGTCTGCGACCTGCGGGGGGCCGCCAGCCCCGCCGCGGCGACATACAACGTCGTGTCGCTCCCCTCGGACTACATCCTCGACCCCGAGGGGCGGCTTGTCGGCAAGGACCTCTTCGGGGCCAGGCTCGACAACAAGCTGGGCGAGATTCTCAAATAGCCACGCCCCAGACGGCCGATGAAGAAGCTCTACTTCGCCTCCGACCTGCACCTGGGCGCGCCCTACATCGCCGACCGGCGCGCGCACGAGAGACGGGTTGTCGGGTGGTTGGAGAGCATCAGCTCCGACGCGCGAGCGCTATACCTGCTCGGGGACGTCTTCGACTATTGGTTTGAGTATCGGACGGTCATTCCCCGCGGCTTTGTGCGATTCCAGGCCAAGGTTGCGCAGATGGCCGACAGCGGTGTCGACGTGCACTTCTTCACGGGCAACCACGATGCGTGGATGTCGGACTATCTGGAGTCGGAGCTCGGCGTGACGGTCCACACCGGGCCGTTGCGCATTGAGGATTCGGGGCGGCACTTCCTGCTGGGGCATGGCGACGACCTGGGCTACGACCGCTTCTACCACGCCATGATGTGGTGTTTCCACAATCGTTTCCTCCAGGCGTGCTACCGGTGGGTGCACCCCGACCTTGCCGGGGTCGTGGCCTCGACGTGGAGCCGGCGAAGCCGCATGGGCCACGACGCCGACGACCGCAAGCGGGGCGGCGCCCCGCTGGACCTCGGCCGCGAGTGGCAGGTGGACTACGCCCGGAGGCGGGCCGCGGCGGGCGACGAGGCCGATTTCTATGTCTTCGGGCATCGTCACGAGGTCATAGACTGCGTGGTGGGCCCCAGGGGGCAGCGCCTGCTGGTCATTGGCGACTGGATCCGCAACTTCTCCTACGCCGTCTTCGACGGGCGGGAGATGAAAATAGAGAGATATGCCGGTCAGTGAGCTGTCCAAGTCGTTGGCTTTCGCCTCATATCTGACGCCCGTGGGGTGGATGGTGGCCATGTCGGTGAGGTGGTTCTGCGCGGACCGCTCGCCGTTCGCCACGTTCCACCTGCGGCAGGGGCTCGGCCTGTCGATTGTCGAGACGCTGCTCTACGCCGTGGTCTACAGGGCTCTCGACTTGTGGGCCTTGTGGAACGTCGTCATGGTCTTCCTGCTGATTTCCATCTTGATAGGTCTGCGCGGCGTCAGCAAGGAGATGATGCGCTACCAGCCCCTCCTGGGCCGCCTCTACGACCGCGCCTTCCTCTTCATTGCGGAGCGCTAGCCTCGCCCCTCCTCCTCAGCTCTTCCTGGATTCTCTGCGCCGTCTCGTAGTCCTCCGCCTGGACGGCCTCGTCGAGCTTCTGCTTCAGCTCTTGCGTGGCGACGTCCGCGATGGTCTTCTGCCTCGGCTGCCGGGCCGTCGGCGCGGGGAGGCCCGCCCCCGCCAGCTCCAAGACGCTCTCGCGGGCGAGAATCGGGGCTTGGCACCTGATTGCCAGGGCCACGGCGTCGGACGTCCGGGCGTCCATGACAATGGGCAGACCCTCGTGCTCGAAGACCATCTGCGTCAGGAACCGGCCCTGGTCCAGCCCCTCGATTATGACGCGGCTAAGCCTGCCGCCGAGACAACCGACGATGCGGGCCATGAGGTCGTGCGTCATGGGGCGCGGCATCGCTATCCCCTCCATGAATACGGCTATGGCTTGCGCCTCGGAGACCCCGATGGTCATGACCATGCGCCTCGGCCCGGTCACCTCTTGGAGAACGAGGTTGTATATGTTGTCGCCCCCACCGTCGAGGATCGCCGCCACCTTCATGGCGACGAGTGCGTCTGCGCCATCATCCATAGTGTGCAAAATCTTTGGACATTGAAGATAGCAAAAACATTTCTTTTCTCGCTCAAAGTGGCTAACTTTGTGGCGTTATGCCTGTGTGGCTCCCTAAGCGACGCGCCGGGAGATGGCGCTCCGCCCGCAGGCGCGAATCTTTTTACGCACAAAAAGTAGAATGTACGCAATTGTAGAAATTGCCGGACAGCAATTCAAGGTCCAAAAGGACGCAAAGCTCTTCGTCAACCACCTGCCCATGAAGAACGAGGGCGACAGCCTCGAGTTCGACAAGGTCCTGCTCATCGACAACGAGGGCCAAATCTCGGTCGGCGCGCCGACAATCGAGGGCGCCAAGGTCTCGGCCAAGGTCCTCGTGCCCCTCGTCAAGGGCGACAAGGTCATCGTCTTCAAGAAGCGCAAGCGCAAGGGCTACCAAAAGAAGAATGGCCACCGCCAGCAGTACACGCAGATTCAGATTGAGAGCATCGTCGGATAGGGACGGCCTGGAAACCAATTTAAGACTATCAGAGAAACATGGCACATAAAAAAGGTGTAGGCAGTTCTAAGAACGGCCGCGACTCAGAGAGCAAACGACTCGGCCTCAAGCTTTTCGGGGGCCAGTTCGCCAAGGCTGGCAACATCATCGTGCGCCAGCGCGGCACAGTACACAATCCGGGTCTGAACGTCGGCATGGGCCGCGACCACACCCTCTTCGCGCTCGTCGACGGCACTGTGCAGTTCGTCAAGAAGCGGGACAACAAGTCCTACGTATCTGTCATCCCGGCCGAAGCTGAGCCGGCCGTCGCCGAGTAGGCGGACGGAAAGGCCTCCGGGCCGTAGCGACAACAAAAAAAGGCTTCCGCCATGGCGGCTCACCACAACCGATGGGGAGCGGGCTGGCGGAAGCCTTGTCAATTGGCAATTATCGATTGGCGGTCGGCAATCCCGGCGTCCCGACGGGCCAGCCCATGGCGGCTGCCGCGAGCCGATTGCCGGTGGCAAAACATTTATCGCAGAGATGCTAACCCTAAAGGTCATACAAGAACAAAGGGATTTCGTCGTCGAGAGGCTCAAGGTCAAGAACTTTGACGCCGCGCAGATTGTGGACGAAATCATAGCCCTGGACAACCGGCGCAAGCAGCAGCAGGCAGAGGCGGAGGCCATCCAGCAGAAGATGAACGCCATCTCGAAGTCGGTGGGGCAGCTCATGAAGGAGGGCAAGAGGCAAGAGGCCGAAGAGGCCAAGGCCGAGACGTCGAAGCTCAAAGAGCAGCTCAAAGAGCTCGACGCGCGGCAAGCCGAGACGTCGGAGGCGCTGACGGCAAAGCTCGTGCTGTTGCCCAACCTGCCGGCGGCCGTAGTCCCGGCGGGCAAAAGCGCCGCCGACAACGAGATTGTATATTGCTCCGTCTCCAAGGAACCCGAGCTCCCGGAGGGGGCGCAACCCCACTGGGACCTCATCAAGAAGTATGACATCATAGACTTCGACCTGGGTGTCAAGGTGACGGGTGCCGGCTTCCCGTTCTACAAGGGCAAGGGAGCCAAGCTCCAGCGCGCCCTCATCTCGTTCTTCCTCGACCAGGCCATAGCCGCCGGCTACACCGAGGTGCAGCCCCCCCTGATGGTCAACGAGGCGTCGGGCTTCGGCACGGGGCAGATTCCCGACAAGGAGGGGCAGATGTACCACGCCACGGTGGACAACTTCTATCTCATCCCGACGGCCGAGGTGCCGGTCACGAACATGTACCGCGACGTCATCCTCAAGAGCTCCGACTTCCCGGTGAAGAATTGCGCCTACTCGGCATGCTTCCGCCGCGAGGCCGGTTCGTGGGGAGCCGAGGTGCGCGGGCTGAACCGTCTCCACCAGTTCGACAAGGTCGAGATTGTGCGCCTCTCGCACCCCGACCATTCATATGAGGCTCTCGACGAGATGGTGGCCCACGTGCGCGGCCTTGTCGAGAAGCTCGAGCTTCCGTTCCGCATCGTGCGCCTGTGCGGCGGCGACATGAGCTTCACTTCGGCTCTGACCTACGACTTCGAGGTCTTCGCGGCGGCCCAAAAGCGTTGGCTGGAGGTCAGCTCCGTCTCGAACTTCGAGAGCTACCAGGCGAACAGGCTGAAACTGCGCTTCAAGGAGGCTGGCGACAAGAAGACGCAGCTGTGCCACACCCTCAACGGCTCGGCCTTGGCCCTGCCGCGCATCGTGGCGGCCCTGCTGGAGAACAACCAGACGGCGGACGGCATACGGATCCCGAAAGTCCTTGTCCCCTACATGGGCTGTGAGTACATCGACTAAGTTCCTCTTCAACACGACGTTCACCGTCGACGACCAGGTGCGCGACGCGTGGCTCCGGTGGATGGCGGACCTCTACGTCCCCTCCATGCGGGCCGCCGCGGCCGGCTGCCCCCACGAGCTCTACGCCATCGACGGCACGCGGCAGGACGGCGCGCAGTCCTACTCCAGCCAGTGGCGATGCTCGACCTTGGAGCAACTCGGCAACCTGCGCGGCGTCAGCGCGAGGCTGTGCCAGGACGTGGCCGAGACCATGGGCGAGCGCTGCCTGGCCTTCTCGACGCTCATGCGCAGGCTCAACGTCGTAGAGTGATGCCCGTGCGGCGCATATTGGGCATAGACCCCGGGACGAACGTCATGGGCTACTCCCTGCTCGACGTCGACGGCAACCACGCCGCTGTCGTCGTGCTCGGCACAGTCCAGATGGGGCGCGTGGCCGACCACTACGCGCGTCTGAAGCGCATCTTCGACCGCGTGAACGCCATAATTGCGGAGTTCCGCCCCGCCGAGCTGGCCATCGAGGCACCATTTTGCGGCAAGAACGTCCAGACGATGCTCAAGCTCGGGCGGGCACAGGGCGTGTGCATGGCGGCCGCCCTGGCGCATGGGATGCCCGTGAGCGAATATGCCCCCATGCGCGTCAAGCAGGCCATAACGGGCAACGGGGCGGCGACGAAGGAGCAGGTGGCGCGCATGCTCCAGCGGATGCTCAACTTTGCGGACATTCCCAAGTTCCTCGACGCCACCGACGCCCTGGCCATCGCCTACTGCCACTTCCTGTCTGGGCGGCTGGAGAGCCTCACGGGCGGAGGCGGCGACGCCCACGGCGGGGTGAAAGTCCCGACGTCGGCCGGCCGGTCGGCCTCGTGGAGCGACTTTCTGAAAAACAACCCGCAAAGGGTGAGGCATGGGGGGTAGCCCCCACCGCCTCGCCCTTTGCTTTTCCCACACCTAAGGACACCCCGACGTGCAAGTCTACGACTACGACCTCCCGGAGGAGAGAATTGCCAAATATCCGCTAGAGCGGCGCGACGCCTCGCGGCTCCTGGTCTATAAGGGCGGCGCCATTGCCGACGCCACGTTCCGCGACATCGCGGGCCACCTGCCCCCCGGCGCGCTCCTGGTGCGCAACGACACGCGGGTCATCCGCGCGCGTCTGCGCTTCCGCAAGGCTACGGGCGCCTCGGTCGAGATATTCTGCCTGGAGCCGCAAGCCCCGGCCGATGCCGAGAGGGCTTTCGCCGAGCGGGAGGCGGTGGTGTGGCAGTGCATTGTGGGCAACTCCAAGAGGTGGAAGGAGGGTCCCCTGGAGACCGTCGTCGAGACGCCGGGGGGGCGGCGGACGCTGCGCGCCGAGCGGCTGTCCAACAATGGGGCAACGTCCGACATCCGCTTCTCCTGGGACGGCGGGGCCACGTTCGCCGACGTGATTGAGGCGGCGGGAGTCATCCCCATCCCCCCCTATCTGAACCGCGAGACGGAGAGCATCGACGACACCCGCTATCAGACGGTCTACAGCCTCCACAAGGGGTCCGTGGCCGCCCCGACGGCGGGTCTGCACTTCACGCCGGAGGTGCTGGACGACATTGCGCGCCGCGGCCACGAGACCGTCTCGGTGACGCTCCACGTCGGGGCCGGGACGTTCAAGCCCATCACGACCGACGACGCCGAGGAGCACACCATGCACACGGAGCATATCGTGGTGGGCCGCGACGCCATCGAGAAGCTCATCGGCCGCGACGTCGTGGCCGTCGGGACGACGTCTGTGCGCACCCTGGAGAGCCTCTACTGGCTGGGCGTGAAGGTCATGACGGGGGCGGCGATAGACGGCGGTCTAGGGCAGTGGGAGGCATACCGGCTGCCCCAGGACATCGCCGCGGACGACGCCCTGCGCCACCTTGCCGACCACCTGCGGGTGGCGGGGCAGGAGGAGCTGAGGAGCCAGACGCAGATAATGATTGTCCCGGGCTACCGCTTCCGCGTCGTCAATGCCCTCATAACCAACTTCCACCAACCCCACAGCACTCTCCTGCTCCTCATCGGGGCTTTCGTCGGGCCCGACTGGCGGCGCATCTACGACCACGCCCTCTCGTCGGGCTACCGTTTCCTGAGCTATGGCGACTCGTCGCTGCTGATGCCCTGATTCAACCGCCAATTGCTATAACTCCCTCTCGCATGGGGCCGCGCGCGCCGGGGGGCGTCCCCGCCTCTGTTGGCGTTCATGGCCCCAAAGGGACGACGTCGGGCAGCCTGGGGCGCGAGCCCCATGGGCGGTTGCGGCCTCCATGAATCATCGTGTCCCCCTGTGCCTCACTGCGCCCCGCGGCCTTCCCCATATGCAAAAACGGGACGCATTGGTTCGTGCGTCCCGTTTTTTTTCTTCGCTTTGGGGCCATCCCTGCAGTCAAGTCAGCCCCAGCCCCTCCAGCCGCTCCAAGTCCTCCGGCGTGTCTATGCCGTGGCTCTCCATTGTCGTCTCCAGGGCGCGGACTCGGTAGCCGTTCTCCAGCCACCGCAGCTGCTCCAGGCTCTCGCTCTGCTCCAAGTCGCCGGGGGCCAGTTTCGTCAGCTCGTGGAGCGTCGCCGTCCGATATGCGTAGAGGCCTATGTGGTTCCAATATCTGTGCGTCTCGGCCCAGTCGTGTTCCGCCACGCCGCGCAGGTAGGGGATGGGGTTGCGGCTGAAGTAGAGGGCGTCGCCATTGACGCCGAGGACGACCTTGGGCCTGTTGGGGTTGAACAGCTCCTCGCTGCTTGCGGCGTGCTTGACGAGGGTGGCTATCTCCACCGACGGGTCGTCGAAAGCGCCGGCGAGCAGCTCCACCTGCGCCGGGTCGATGAAAGGCTCGTCGCCCTGGATGTTGACCACCACCTGGTAGTTTCGTCCGTCTTCCGCCTCGACTTTGCTTGCCGCCTCGGCGCAACGGTCCGTCCCGCTGCGGTGCGAGGCCGACGTCATCACCACGCGCCCGCCAAAACCCTCCACGGCGCGGGCTATGCGGGCGTCGTCCGTAGCCACCGCCACGTGCCGCAACACCCGGCTCACCCTCTCGTAGACCCTCTCTATCATGGGTTTGCCGCCAATGTCGGCCAGGGGCTTGCCGGGGAAGCGCGTCGAGGCGTAGCGGGCCGGGATTAGGCCCACGATGTCGTCCTTGTCCATTGTCTCTCGTTTTTATCTTTCGGTAAAAGTAGCTATTTTTGGTCTCTCTTATCTTCCCCAAATGGACAATTCGGACATCAAGGCGCGTTTCGGCATCGTCGGCAACGACCCCGACTTGCTCCGGGCCATAGACACGGCGGTGCAGATTGCCCCAATCCAGCTGTCCGTCCTCATAATAGGCGAGAGCGGGACGGGCAAGGAGGCGTTCCCGCAGATCATCCACGCCTTCAGCTCGCGCAAGCACAGGCCCTATGTGGCGGTAAACTGCGGGGCCATCCCCGAGGGGACTATCGACTCCGAGCTCTTTGGCCACGAGAAGGGGGCATTCACCGGGGCCCTCAACGAGCGCAAGGGCTATTTTGAGGAGGCCGACACCGGCACCATCTTCCTCGACGAGATTGGGGAGCTGCCCCTGGCCACGCAGGCCAAGCTCCTGCGCGTCTTGGAGAAAGGGGAGTATATGCGCGTCGGCTCGTCGGTGGTCCGCAAGACGGACGTCCGAATCGTCGCGGCCACAAATGTCGACCTGGAGAAAGCCATAGCCGAGGGACGCTTCCGCGAGGACCTCTTCTACCGCCTCAATGGCGTCATGATTCGCGTCCCGCCGTTGCGCAAGAGGCTTGCCGACGTACCGGCGCTCTTCCACAAGTTCACGAACGACTTCGCCGACAAGAACCACATTCCGCCCGTGCGCCTGGGCGCCGACGCCGCCGAGGCGCTGGCCGCCTACTCGTGGCCGGGCAACGTGCGGCAGCTCAAGAACGTGGCCGAGCAGCTCACAGTCCTCTCGCCCGAGAGGACGCTCAGCGCCGCCATCCTACGGCGTTTCATGCCCGGCGAGGCCGAGGCGCGCAGGGGCAGGATGTTGCCGCAGGTCGACGGCGCCCACAACGCGTCGTTCAATTCAGACCGCGAGTTGCTCTACAAGATTCTCTTCGATATGCGCAACGACGTCACCGACCTCAAGAGGCTAGTCCTCTCGATGCTCAACGGTGGCGGCCAGGGGCTGACGCCGGAGGCCATGAAGATTGTCCACAAGCTCTACCCCGCGGACGGCAAGCCCGGCGGGGGCGGAGCCGAGGGGGCCGACGAGTTGCGGCAGTTGGAGAGGCTCGACCACATCTCGCCGGCCTCGCTCCAAAAGGAGGTGGTCGACATCATGCCCGTCAAGGTCGCCGACCAGGCCGAGGCGCAGGAGGCGGCGGCCAGCCCCGAACCGGAGATCTGCACCCTGGCCGAGAGCGAGAGGGCGCTAATCAAGAGGGCCCTGGCCAAGTTCAAGAACAACAGGCGCAAGGTGGCGCGCGAGCTTCAGATTTCCGAGCGCACCCTCTACCGCAAGATTCACGACTATGGCATCGAAGATTAGGCTCCTGGCCATGGCTCTGGCGGTGGCCATGGCCATGGCGGCGTGCACCATATCCATCACCATGAGCGGGGCGTCGATACCGGAGAACCTCAACACGTTCTCCGTGCAATACATCAACAACCGCGCGCCGCTAGTCAACCCCGACCTCAGCACGACGCTCACCGAGGGCCTCAAAGACCGGATTCAGAACGAGTCGAGGCTCGGCCTGGTCAACGACGGCGGAGATGTGGACTTCTCGGGCGACATAACGTCCTACTCCACCAAGCCCATGGCCGTCCAGGCCGACGCCGTCTCGGCGCAGACCAGGCTCACCGTGGCGGTCAAGATCAGGTGCCGCAACTCCAAGGACCCCGCCAAGGACTGGGAGCAGTCGTTCAGCGCCTATCAGGACTACGACTCCGAGAACAACCTCGCCGACGTCGAGGCCGACCTCGTGGCGCTCATCGTCGAGGAGCTGACCGAGAACATCTTCAACAAGGCTTTCGCCGATTGGTAGGGGGCGTGTGAACAAGGAGGCTTTCTATTCGGCCGTCGGCAACCCGGCGCAAGTCCCGCCAGCCCTGGTGGAGCAGCTCTCCGCCACGCTCCGGCAGTTCCCCTACTTCCACTCCGGCTGGATGCTGCTCGCCCGCGGGCTTGCCGACATGGGCAGCGTGCACTTCGCCGGGGGACTCCGCAAGGCCGCCATTCACGTCTGGGACCGCGGGGCGCTCTACTGGCTCGTCAACAACAGGCTCGACAAGCTCCCCCACATGGGCGGTGTGGACGAATGCGCGCCAGGCCCGTCGGTCGGGGCCGGCGGGGCGTCGGCGGGGCCCGGCGCAGCCACGCGCCGGCAGGAGGTCTTCGCGCCCATCACCCCGGCCGAGGCGGAGGTCTGCATCGGCGACGAACTCGGGCTCGGGCAACCTGGCGGGGCCGAGCAGGCATACCATATCGAGGACGTGGACAGCCACTTCCGCCGACCCGACGAGAGGTATTCCTTTACCGACTGGCTGGAATACACCGCCCAGTTGCAGGCCGTGACGGCCGAGGAGAGCCGCGAGGCGCACCGGGGGCAGGACCTCATCGACAAGTTCCTCAGCCACGGCGACGACCACATCGTCCCCCGCCCCGGGGCTCCGCGGCCCGACGACGGCGACGCCAGGAGGATGGAGGAGGAGAGCGTGCGCGAGAACGACGACATTCTCACCGAGACGCTGGCGTCGATATACCTCAAGCAGAAGCAGTACGCAAAGGCCATCAACATATTCAAAAAGCTCAGTTTGAAATATCCCGAAAAAAGTAGTTACTTTGCCGCTCGAATATCCGACATAGAAAACAACAAAACATAAATATCTCTAGCAAGATGTTCACTACTATCGTGTGGCTGATGATTGTCGTCAGCGTCTTCATGGTCATCATAGTCCTCGTGCAGCGCTCCAAGGGCGGCGGACTCAATCAGAGCTTCGCCAGCCAGCAGCAGATTATGGGCGTCCGCAAGTCGACCGATTTCGTGGAGAAAGCAACGTGGACTTTGGCTTGCCTCCTGCTCGTCTTCTCGCTGCTCTCGGTGGCTTTCATGCCCTCCTCCGTCATGGGCCCGGTGGGCGATTCGGGCCTCGACCAGCTCCTGGAGAACCGTAGCGCCAACACTCAGCAGGGGGTCCCGTCGTTCGACGCGCAGGCGCCCGCCGAGGCGGGGCAGGCCGGGGCTTCGGCGGAGAACCCGGCAGAGCCTGCCCCCCAAGCCGAGCCCGAGGGTGCGGAGTAGAGCCGCGTCCCGATGGTTCAGACTGGATATGGCGGAGCCGGGCTCCGCGCCGGAGGACGGTAACGCAATGGGGGTAGGGGTGCGCGTCGTGCGCGTCTCCACCCCTTAACTCTTTTCCCTACACTCCCAACAATGGCTAAGAAAAGCAGCTATCAGCTCGTAATCGTCGAGTCTCCCGCCAAGGCCAAGACAATAGGCCAGTTCCTGGGGGCGGGCTTCGTCGTCAAGTCGAGCAAGGGACACATACGCGACTTGCAGAAGAACAACTTCGGGGTCGATGTAGAGAACAATTTCGAGCCCATATATGTCGTCCCCGACGACAAGCGCGAGACCGTGGAGGAGCTCGCAAAGTCCGCCGCCGGGGCCGAGGCCGTATGGCTGGCGTCCGATGAAGACCGCGAGGGGGAGGCCATCTCGTGGCATTTGGCGAAGGTGCTCGGACTCGACGAGAAGTCCACAAAGCGGATTGTCTTCCACGAGATTACCAAGGGCGCCATCCTCAAGGCAATACAGTCCCCGCGCCACATAAACATGGACCTTGTCGACGCCCAGCAGGCGCGCCGTGTCCTGGACAGGCTCGTCGGCTTCGAGCTCTCGCCGGTCTTGTGGCACAAGGTCATGCCCAAGCTCTCGGCGGGCAGGGTGCAGTCCGTCGCCGTGCGGCTGCTCGTGGACCGCGAGAGGGAGATTATCGCCTTCTGCCCCAAGTCGGCGTTCGCCACCTCGGCAACGTTCGCCCTGGCCGGGTCCGACGGCGGCTCCTACAACCTTGTGGCGGAGCTGACGCCGCGGTTCGACGACATCGGGCAGGCCGGCGACTTCATGGGCCGATGCGCCGAGACGGATTTTGCCATATCCGATGTCGAGAGCAAGACGGCGGCGAGGAAGCCGGCGCCGCCTTTCACCACTTCGACACTTCAGCAAGAGGCGAGCCGCAAGCTGGCAATGCCGGTCAAGATGGTCATGCAGGCGGCGCAGAAACTCTACGAGAGCGGGTTCATAACATATATGCGTACCGACTCGGTCAACCTCTCCGAGACGGCGCTGGAGGCCGCGAGGCAGGTGGTCTGCGCCACCTTTGGAGAGCGGTATTATCAGTGCCGGCAGTTCAAGACCCACTCCAAGGGGGCGCAGGAGGCGCACGAGGCAATACGCCCGACGCAGTTCGAGAACCGCGAGGTGGAGGGGACGCCCGCCGAGCAGAAGCTCTACAAGCTCATATGGAACAGGACCGTGGCGTCGCAGATGGCCGACGCGCAGATTGAGCGGACTTCAATATCCATAGCCACGCCCGATGCGGGGAGGAACTTCACGGCCTCGGCCGAGGTCGTCAAGTTCGACGGATTCATGAAGCTGTACATTGCCGAGGTCGACGACGACGACGAGGCCGACGCTCATACCGCCGTCCTGCCCCGCGTGGCTGCCGGCGACGCGCTCACGCTAGTGGGGCTTTCGAGCCGCGAGAGGTGGGCCAAGAGGCCGGCGCGCTACAACGAGGCGGCGCTGGTCAAGAAGCTCGAGGAGATGGGGATAGGGAGGCCGTCGACCTACGCCCCGACAATTTCGACAATCCAGGACCGGGGCTATGTCGTCAAGGAGAGCCGCGACGGCCAGCCGAGGGCGTGCCGCACCCTTACGCTCGCGGGCGGCGTCGTCGTCGGGGGCGAGGTCGCGGAGAGCGCCGGGGCCGAGAAGAACAAGCTGTTCCCGACGGACGTGGGGATGGTCGTCACGGACTTCCTGCTCAAGAACTTCAAGGAGGTCATGAGCTACGACTTCACTGCCAACGTCGAGAGCCAGTTCGACGACATCGCCGAGGGCAAGCTCAAGTGGCAGAGCGTCATATCCGACTTCTACGCCCCTTTCCACTGCCAGGTCGACGCCGCCATGGAGCAGTCGCGCAAGAGCACGGGCGAGAGGCGCCTCGGCCACGACCCAAAGACCGGCGAGCCCGTACTGGTGCGAATAGGCCGCTTCGGCCCCATGGCGCAAATAGGCGAGACCACGGACGACGGGCCAAAGCCGCGGTTCGCGTCGCTGCGCAAAGACCAGCACATAGAGACCATGACGCTCGACGAGGCTCTGAAGCTCTTCGAGCTGCCGAGGGCGCTGGGGACTTTCGAGGACAAGGAGGTTGTCGTGTCGACGGGGCGTTTCGGGCCCTACGTGCGCCACGACGGCAAGTTCGTCTCGTTGCGCAAGGACGACGACCCATATTCGATAACACTGCCAGAGGCCATAGAGAGAATCGAGGCAAAGCGCGAGGCCGACCGCAACAAGCTCATAAAAGAGTTCGAGCAGAATGCCGACCTCAAGGTGCTCAACGGCAGGTGGGGCCCCTACATAGCCTACGGCAAGGCCAACGTCAAGATTCCCAAGGGGACTGACGCCGCGTCGCTGACCTACGAGAGGTGCATGGAGCTGTGCGCCGAGCAGGAGGCGGACCCCGCACGGAAAAAGCCCCGGCAGGCCAGGGCGCAGAAAAAGGTTTCGGAGAAAACGCCGACGGCAAACGCAACTCAAAAAAAGGAATGAGCGTACCAATGTTAGGCAATAAAAATCGGGGTGGTGCGTTATGTATGGCGTAGATGCTGTGGATGCGCGAGCCGAGATTTGTCGTGCCGACGCCCGGTGCGCCTGCCAAAGTGAAAAATGTGATGTTTTTGCGGGCAGCGCGTTTTTTGTCGGCGTTTTTTAGCTTAATTTGTGCCTTATTTGGTGGTGACGCCAGGGCACAGGGAGAGCCGCAATTCTCTGGCAGTTTCGCCTTGCCGTCGGTGCAGAACCCCGCCGCCGCGGGATGCTCGGGGGCAGCCACGGCCACGGCGGCCTTCAGGCAGCAGTGGGTCGGTTTCGAGGGCGCCCCGAGGCAGTTCCTCTTGGCGGCCGACTTTGAGGCGGCTTTCTTGCGGAACTTCCATGGCCTGGGCGTGACGGCGGCGCAGGACAAAGTGGGGGCGTTGACAAACCTAAACCTTGCGGCGTCGTATAGCTTCCACATATACCTTGACAAGGCTGTTTTGGGGTTGGGCGCAAAGTTCGGGGTCTACAACGTGAAGTTCGAGACCGGCGGTCTGCGGACGTCGCCATCCGACTTGCCCGACGGCTATCACCAGGAGGCCGACGACGCGCTCTCCGGGGCCGACGACACTCGTTCGGCGTTCGACGCCGGGTTGGGCGGGTTCTTCCAGTCCGAGGCGTCGTTTCTGAGCCTCTCGGTCGCACACCTGACCGCCCCCGACATTGAGCTCGGCAGCGGTGCGAGGGTCAACGTCCGCCCGGTCTTGGCTCTTGCCGCCGGCAGGCTCCTGGGCCGCGACGTCAAGGTGAGGAGCTTCGAGCCGAGGATGACTCTCATGACGGACTTTGCCTCGTGGCAGGTCGAGATGATGGCAAACTTCAACTTCAACCGCTCCTTTTGGGCGGGTATGGGCGCCAGGTTGCAAGACGCGATGCTCTTCGCCGCGGGGGTGAGGCTCCGCAACGGGCTCGACATCGCCTACGCCTACGACCTCGGCCTCTCGAGGCTGAGGAGGTACAACAGCGGCTCGCACGAGATTGCGGCGCGCTACTCGTTCGACTTCGACAGGCAGAAGCCGACCAAAAGGTATAAGAGCGTTAGAATACTGTAACGAAAACAGGATATACACACTGATGATTCCAATGACAAGAGACGTAGCGTTTGGAGCCGTGGCCCTGATGCTGATTACTGGCTGTAGCGGTACTACGGGCGGCGAGCTCGTTGGCGTCGAGCGCAATGCGCAGTTCTACGAGCCCGACCCCTACGGCATGGTGTTCGTCCCACAAGGGAGCTTCAACATGGGGCAAAACGAGCAGGACGTGGCGTCGCTGACCAACGCTCTGACAAAGACCGTCACCGTGCGCTCCTTTTGGATGGACGAGACGGAGATTACAAACTCTGAGTATAGGCAGTTTGTCAACTGGGTCCGCGACTCGTTGGCGCGTACGGCTCTCGGTGAGGCCGGCAACGACGGGTTCCTCATCACCGAGGACCGCGAGGGCAACACTCTAGACAAGCCCCAAATCAATTGGGACATGGAGCTCGACTGGAAAGAGCCGGACTACCAGGAGGCCCTCGCTTTCCTCTACTACGAGGAGGCCGAGAGGTTCGACGGCCTCAAGCAGTTCGACAACCGCAAGTGGCGCTACACCTACGATTGGGTCGACCTCCAGCAGGCGGCAAAGCTCGAGAACCGTTTCGACCCCAACGACGGCGAGAACGGACGCTACCACGGCGTGGCCTACGACATCAATGGCGAGGCCAAGAATCTTGAGGAGGAGGGTCGCAAGGGCTTCATCATGCACGACAACGTCCTCGTCTACCCCGACACCCTGTGCTGGATCCAGAACTTCACCTATAGCCACAACGAGCCGCAGGCGCGCATGTACTTTTGGCACCCCGGCTACGACACCTACCCCGTCGTGGGCGTGAGCTGGAAGCAGGCCACGGCGTTCTGCATCTGGCGCTCGAACCTGCTCAACGACTACCTCAAGAGCGAGGGCCAGCCCATGGCTATGGACTACCGTCTGCCGACCGAGGCCGAGTGGGAGTATGCCTCCCGCGGCGGCTTGGAGAGCGCGATATACCCTTGGGGTGGATATTACACCCGCAACAACCGCGGATGCTTCGTGGCCAACTTCAAGCCCATGCGTGGGCGCTACACCGACGACGGCTCGGTCACCACGGCGGCTGTGGCAAGCTATGCGCCGAACGAGTTCGGCCTCTACGACATGGCCGGCAACGTCTCCGAGTGGACTTCGTCCGCCTTCGACGAGTCGTCGTATCTCTACACCCACGACATGAACCCCGACTACAAGTACAACGCCCTCCCCGACGACCCCGTCGTCATGAAGCGCAAGGTGGTCCGCGGCGGCTCGTGGAAGGATATTGCCTACTACCTCCAGTGCGGCACGCGCAACTATGAGTATCAGGACAGCACATCGTGTTTCATAGGCTTCCGGTGCGTGCGCGACTACATTGGCGAATAGGTTGAGGCTCTCTTAAACAGTTAACTCTATATCAAAACTAAGATTTATGACTCTAACAGAATTAGTCACTAGCCCCGCGTACAAGAAGTTCATGGGTTATGTCTACGGCTTCGGTGCCGCCGTGGCAATCTTGGGCGCTCTCTTCAAGATTCTCCACTTGCCTGGTGCCAGCGTCATGCTCATATGCGGACTGGGAGTCGAGGCCATCATCTTCGCCCTCTCGTCGTTCGAGCCGCCCCATGAGACGCCGCAGTGGGATAATGTCTTCCCTGAGCTCATTGGCCTAGAGGGCCCGCTGACGAAGATGTCAGAGGGCGCCTCCACTGGCAAGAAGGGCGGCAACGCCGGCGGTGACTCGCTGAGCGCGCTTGTGGCAAACGGCGCCATCGACCAGTCCACGGTCTCCAAGCTCGCCGAGGGGGTCAAGAAGCTCGCCAGCACCACCTCCGAGCTCTCCGACCTCTCGGGCGCCTCGGTGGCAACAGAGTCATATCTCAAGAACGTCAAGACGGCTGCCGACCAGCTCAACAAGTTCTCCGCCGCGCAGTCCAGCGTCACCGAGGCCGGCAACAAGTTCGCTGCCACCATGGAGCAGGAGGGCGGCAAGTTCGCCTCGTCGTTCTCGAAGCTCAACACCGCTTTCGCGACCCAGGCGGAGCAGTCGTCGAAGCTCGGGAGCAACATCTCGGCCGTGACCGAGGCCTATGGCAAGCAGCTCGACGGGCTGAAGAACCAGCTCGAGTCGTCCAAGAGCATGACGTCGGGTCTCTCCTCCATCTCGCAGGAGATTGCCGCGTCGGTCGAGGGCGTCAAGGAGTATCGTCAGCAGCTCGCCAGCCTCAGCAAGACCGTCGGCGAGCTCAACAACATCTACGGCAATATGCTCAGCGCCATCCGCCGCTAGTGATTCCGTGCCGTTTATTGTCGAATCCTGTTAATACCATATAGATAATGAGTGGTGGTAACTGTCCGGAAACCCCTAGACAGAAAATGATTGGCATGATGTACCTCATGCTGACCGCCATGCTCGCCCTCAACGTCTCTGGAGACCTGCTCAACGCTTTCGACCTTGTCGACCAAAGCATCAGGAGCCAGAAGAAGGCTACGGAGGAGAAGCTAGGCCTGTCATACTATAACTTCGAGTCTAAGGCGGAGCAGAACCCGCAGAGGGTCAAGCCCAAGTATGAGCTCGCGCTCGATGTCAAGGCCAAGTCCGACTCGCTCGTCAACTTCATCCAGTCTCTCAAGCAGACAATGATTGACGTGGCCGACGGCAAGGGCTCGGGGTCAACCCCGGAGAACTATCTCAACAAGAGCGACCAGGACAAGGCCGCGCAGGTCATGATGGTCGAGAGCAACGGCAAGAGGCTCTACGAGTTGCGAGACGCCCTCCTTGCCTACCGCGAGGCGATGCTCAATGCCGCGCAGGCCGACACGTCGCTGCCTGTGGACACCATGCTTGTCCACTCCATTACGGCGGCCATCGACGCCCCCCCCTCCAGCTCCACGGCTTTGGAGATGAACCAGTGGGGCAGCAAGATGTTCGAGCACTTGCCCATTGCCGCCGTCATGGGTCTCATGTCGGCAATCCAGAGCAACGTCCGCAACGTCGAGACCGACGTGACGAACTATCTCTACAAGTCGATCGACGCGGCGTCCTACAAGTTCAACGTCCTCGTCCCTCTTGTCATCCCGGAGGCTCAGTACGTCATTCAAGGTGGCCAGTACAAGGCCGACATCATGTTGGCCGCATACGACGACACTATGGAGCCCGTCGTCTCTGTCGGTGGCCAGAACCTCCCTGTCGAGGGCGGCCGCGGCAAGTATGTGGCTTCCGCCTCGTCGGTCGGCATGAAGAACTACGAGGCCAAGCTCCAGGTGCCCGACCCTGTGACGGGTTCGCTTGTGGACTACAACGTCAAGGCCACCTACGAGGTTGGCGCTCCGAGCCTTGTGGTCTCCGCCACGAAGATGAACGCCATGTACCGCGGCCTGGACAACCCCATCGAGGTCTCCGTGGCGGGCGTCTCGCCCTCCGACCTCATCGCCTCGTGTGCTGGCGGCAGCATGACCCGCAGTGGCGCCGGCTACATTGTCAAGCCCGGCAATGCCAAGGAGATTAGCATCAGCGTCTCGTCGAATGCCGGGGGCAAGAGCCAGAGCTTCGGCTCCAAGAAGTTCCGCGTCTACGACGTCCCCGACCCCGTCGTCAACGTCACCGGTAGCAACAAGGGCAACATTGGCAAGGCCGCCCTCAACAACTTCGAGGTCAAGGCCGAGCTTAAGGATTTCGTCTTCGACGTCAACTTCCGCGTCACGGCTTTCACGGTCTCGACGACCAGGAACGGCTTCCTTGTCTCGGAGGACATCAGGGGCAGCAAGCTCAACAAGAACGCTCTCGACCTCATGAGGGGCGTAGGGCGCAACGGTAGGGTCTATGTCGAGAGCGTCAAGGCGGTAGGCCCTGACGGCCGCGAGCGTTCGCTCAATGGCATAACCCTCAAAATGCAATAAAACCAACAGCAGCGCAAGGTATGAAGAAGTTGTTTTGGCTTCTGGCGGTAGTCTTCGCGACGCCAGTCTTCGCACAAGAGGATGCTGACACCGGGACGGCGTTCGACGGGGTCTATGATGGCGTGGTCGATGGGATTGTGGCTAAGCAGCACATCAAGAACAATAGGTACATGGTGCCTGCCTATGTCCGCGAGGCCAATGTGCTGTGGTCTAAGACCATTTGGCGCATTATCGATTTGCGCGAGAAGCAGAACCTCTACCTTTATTACCCTATCAACACCACCGGGGCGGCTCTCGACGGGCGTCGGTCGCTTGTGCGGACGCTCCTCGACGCCATCAACGACGGTGAGCTGAAAGCCTACTCGTCGAATGCCGAGAACGAGTTTGAGCAAATCATTTCGCCACGCGAGGCTTTCGACAAGTTCAAGGCTGAGCCTGTCGACTCTGTCGAGACGGTGAACCCGGAGACGGGAGAGAGGGAGATGAAGTATGTGTATGACATGACGGCTTTGCCCCTCGATTACGTCAAGAAGTTCATGGTCAAGGAGGTCTGGTTCTTCGACAATAAGTATACGATGCTCAAGAGCCGGATACTCGGCCTCTGCCCAATCATGGTTCGCCCCAATGACGATGGAACGCGTCTCGACCAGTCGTTGCTCTTCTGGGTCTACTACCCCGCCGCGAAGCCTTTCCTCTCGCAGCAAGAGGCGTTCAACTTTAGCAACGACGCCCAGCGTCAGTCGCTCCATCACATGTTGGAGGGGCGGCAGTTTGGAAGCTACGTCTACAAGGAGTCTAACGTCTACAACAACCGAATCATTACCAGCTACGCCAAAGGGATGTCCAGCAACGTCGAGGCGGAGCGGATTGAGAACTCGGTCTTCCAAAAGGAACACGACATGTGGGAGTTTTAGCCCTAGTCTGTTCAAGCTTAATGAGAGAGCCTGTCTTGCGATGGATAGGCTCTCTCTTCTTTTTTTGGGTGGGGCGGCGACCTCCCCCTCAGACTTAGAGCCCTGAAGGGGCGAAATAGGGCTGCCTAGGGCGTGAGCCCTTGGACGATGCGGGCATCAACAATGGCTACGAAGGTGAACAACGAACGGTGAACAACAAAAACTGGCGGACAACAGGCCGACAACAGCCCAACGACGGCCCGGCAGCCAAAATTCGTTGAATGCCCGGAAATTGTCCATTGCGAAACGCCCATTGTCCCATGCCAACAGACATTGTTGTTAAAAAATGATGTGCGGTTGTCGTGGATATTAGTATATTTGCGTTGGTGTCGTATATCAATTCAAATACCTGAACGATGACAGACAATGTCTATTGCATAGTTCTGGCGGGTGGGACTGGCTCGCGGCTGTGGCCACTCAGCCGCCCGACGCGTCCCAAGCAGTTTCTAGACCTTGTGGGTGTCGGCCGGACGATGTTGCAGCTCACCTACGAGCGTTTCCGCGCCATATGCCCGCCTGAGCGTTTCATTGTCGTCACTCTCGACGACTATGTCTCTTTCGTCCGCGAGCAACTGCCAGAGGTCCCCGCCGCAAACATCCTTTGCGAGCCTTTCAAGCGCAATACGGCGGCGGCCATTGCCTATGCGGGCGCGTTCTTGAAGCAGACGGACCCCGATGCCATCATGGTTGTGACGCCGTCCGACCACCTCGTGCTCGACAATGGCGTCTTCGTCAGCTCGGTCTCGGCCGCCATTGGCTACGTGGAGCATGACGACGTCCTCATGACCATCGGAATCAAGGCTTTCCGCCCCGAGACCTCCTATGGCTACATCCAGGTTGGCGACATCATCTGCGACGGCGATAACCCCATCCGCCAGGTCAGGACTTTCACCGAGAAGCCAGACGCCGAGATGGCGAACACGTTCTTCGAGGTTGGGGACTTCTATTGGAACTCCGGCGTCTTCGTCTGGCGTCGCGCGACAATTGAGCAGTCCATGCGCGCGCATATGCCCGCTGTGCAGACGGGCTTCGACGTCCTGGACCTCATGCCGAGCGTCCGTTGGGGTGGAGGGCCGTTGCGCGACGTCTATGAGCGTATTGAGACAATATCCATCGACTACGCCGTCATGGAGAAAGCGTCGAACGTGGCTGTGTGCCTGACGCGGGCCGCTTGGAGCGACGTCGGGGCGTGGGGAAGCGTCTACGAGCAGACGGGAAAGGACGCAAGGGGTAACGCCGTGGTCAATGGCAATGCGTATATGAAAGACGCTGAGGGATGCCTCGTCCACGCCGACAGGAGCGAGCTTGTCGTGGTCGACGGGCTCAAGGACTACCTTGTCGTCGAGCGCGACGGTGTGACGCTCATATGCCCGCGGTCCCACGGCGCCTCGGCGTGGCGCTACGCCTCCGAGATAAAGGCCGAGATGGAGAACTGACGTTCGGGGGCCATCCGTCCACATATGAGAGGGGAGGCGCGCCAGGTTGCGCGCGTCCC
Source organism: uncultured Marinilabiliaceae bacterium (assembly GCA_964481855.1). Classification (GTDB taxonomy): domain Bacteria; phylum Bacteroidota; class Bacteroidia; order Bacteroidales; family Marinilabiliaceae; genus W3P20-009. The sequence goes on along the minus strand of CAYZUH010000008.1, from coordinate 38,708 downwards.
CTTTTCCTTTTTGCGCTCCGTTCTTGCTCCCTCGGGGTGAGGCCCCCAATATGGTCAGCTTAGCCGTTTCTGCCGCTTTCAAGAACGCCTGATATTTTGTTTGTCCTGCACATTTTGAATGCGATGCCTGTTGGCGGACAGTCGCAAGCGCGCCATGGCCCTCGGATGACGTCAAAATCATGTCCCATCCGCCTTGCGCCCCGTCCGCCTTGCGTTTCTGCCCTTTTATGATTAAATTTGCCGAAAGTGCCATGACCATGCCATACCGACGGTTGCCGAACACCGACCAGGCCAGGCTGAGGGCTCTCAACGCCGCCCTGGTGCGGGCGAGAAGCGTCTCGCCCGCGGAGTTGCTGTTCTCCCAGAAGATGGCTTTGGAGGCGGCGTCGTTCACTCCCCTCTTCGAGCAGGCCGTCCAGACGAGCCTCGACTGCCGCGACCGTCAGGTGGCGGTGGGTCGTCAGGTGGCGGAGGCCGGCAGGGTGGCGAGGCTCTACCTTTCGCACTTTGTCCAGGTCTTCAACATGTGCATAGCCCGCGGCGAGATTAAGCCCGCGGCCCGGGAGCTGCTGGGTCTGCAGGAGTGCGGCTCGGCCGTCCCCGACCTCTCGACAGATAAGGCGCTCATCGAGTGGGGCCGCAAGGTGGTCGGCGGAGAGGAGCAGCGCATGGCGGCCGGGGGCGGCAACAGGATATACAACCCGTCGATAGCCCTGGTCAAGGTCAAGCTCCAAATCTTCGAGGAGAACTACAACAAGCACCGCGACATCTTGCAGACCGCGCAGAAGTTCAAAGACAAGCTCGACGACGTGCGGGGCAGGGCCGACGAGATTATCTTGCAAATTTGGAACGAGGTGGAGGGCAGGGTCCAGCCCGTCGACACCGAAGACAAGAGGGACGTGTGCCAGTCCTACGGCATGGTCTACTTCTACCGCCCGCAAGAGAGGCTGCGCGAGATGCTCATGGAGTGACATAATATCTAGACACGCATATATCATGGAGGACGAACTAGAGCTCATCATGGACGATGCCCAAGAGCAGATGGGCAAGACCCTGGAGCACCTGGACTACGAACTTGGCAAAATCAGGGCCGGCAAGGCCAACCCCCACGTGCTCGACGACGTCAAGGTCGACTATTTCGGCTCGCCCACGCCACTCAACCAGGTGGCGAACGTCTCTGTCCCCGACCCGAGGACAATTGCCGTGCGCCCATGGGAGAAGAGCATGATTGCGCCTATCGAGAAAGCCATCATGGCCGCCAACCTCGGGCTGAACCCCGACAACAACGGCGAGATGATCCGAATCTTGATCCCGCCCCTCACCGAGGAGCGGCGCCGCGACTTGGCCAAGATGGCAAAGAGGACGACCGAGGACGCCAAAGTGGCAATCCGCAACATCCGCCGCGACGCCATCGAGGCAATCAAGAAACTCAAGAAAGACGGCCTGGGCGAAGACCTCCAGAAAGACAAGGAGGCCGACGTGCAGAAAATCCACGATGCGCACATAAAGCGGGTGGACGACATGTATGCCGCCAAGGAGAAAGACATCATGACCGTCTAGACCATGGGTCCCAGGACGCTGCGCCGGTTGTTGTTGGCCTTTGTCGGCTTTGCGGTGTGCGCTGTTGCCGCCTTGGCGGACGACGCCCGCGACAATGGGCTCCTGCCCGCCGGGGCTGTCGCGCCCGACTTCTCGCTCCCCGATGCCGGCGGCGCGACGCACAGCCTCTCCGACTGGAGGGGGCAGGTGGTGGTGCTCGACTTCTGGGCCTCGTGGTGCCCCGACTGCCGCAAGGACATTCCCGCCGTCAAGGCTCTCGCCGAGAGCTTCGGCGACAGGGCCAAGTTTGTGGGGGTCTCGTTCGACCACAAGAGGGAGAGTTGGGCAAAGTGCGTGGCCGACAATGCAATGGGGTGGCTTCAGCTCTCGGAGTTGCGCCGGTGGAAGGAGTGCGCCGTGGCGGGCAGCTACAACGTCAAGTGGATTCCGTCGATTGTCATCGTCGGGACTGACGGCAAGGTTGTCCTCTCGACAATATATGTCGATGAGGTGCGCAAGAAACTTCAGGAGATGCTCCAGTAGTCTGCGGCAAGGCGAAAAGCAAGTCGCCCCGGCGGGATAGTCCTGCCGGGGCGACTTGCTTTTGGTTCTTCTCCGCTAGTCAATCACCGTCACCCAACCGTAGGTGTCGGGCTCGTCGCCATATTGGATGGCGCGGAGCTTGTTGTAGAGGGCCGTGCAGACGGGGCCCGGGGTGCCGTCGGAATATTCGTAGCTCTTGTTCTGGTCAACGTCGTCGATGCGCGAGATGGGGCTGACCACGGCCGCAGTGCCGCACTCGGCCGCCTCCTCGAACGTGGCGAGCTCCTCCTCCGGAATCTGGCGGCGCTCGACGGCCATGCCCATGTCCACCGCCAACTGCTGCAGGCTCATGTTCGTTATCGACGGCAAGATGCTGGTGCTCTTGGGCGTCACGTATGTGTTGTTCTTGATGCCGAAGAAGTTGGCCGGGCCGCACTCGTCGACATACTTCTTCTGCTTGGCGTCGAGATACAGGACGGCCGAGTAGCCCATCTTGTGCCCCAGGTCGCCAGGCACCAGGCTCGCGGCGTAGTTGCCGCCCACTTTGTACGTCCCGGTGCCAAGAGGGGCGGCGCGGTCATATTGGCGCAAGATTACGACCGGCGTGGCCTTGAAGCCGTCCTTGAAATATGGCCCCACGGGCTGGACGAAGATGAGGAACAGGTACTCCGTCGACGGCCCGACGCCAATGCGCGGCGAGATGCCGATGAGCAATGGGCGGATGTAGAGCGAGCAGCCGCTCTCGTAGGGGGGCACGAAGCGCTCGTTGAGCTTGACAACCTTGCGGACGGCCTCCATGAACTTCTCGACGGGGAGCTTGGCCAGCATGATGCCGTCGGAGGTGTGCTGCAGGCGCTTGGCGTTCTCGTCCATGCGGAACACCCTTATGCGCCCGTCGCGCCCGCGGAACGCCTTCATCCCCTCGAACGCCTCCTGCCCATAGTGGAGGCATGTCGACGCCATGTGGATCGTGATGTTCTCCTCCTCCGATGTCTCAATCTCACCCCACTGGCCGTCGCGATAGTAGCAACGGACGTTGTAGTCGGCTTTCATATATCCGAAGCCGAGCTTGCCCCACTCTATGTTACTCATGTCCACGAACTGTTTTTCACAAAGCTACGCCTTTTTTCTCTACGTTATTCCACTAATCACTCCTTTGGGGGGAGATTCCCGCATCCGCGGGTCTTGCGGCATCCGCACTTTGGCGCCCCGCGAACTTTTCTTTTCGGCTCTTTCGCGCTACTTTTGCCCTGTTGGTTTTGTTAGGACATCAAAGCACTAAGGGTATCATGTTTTCCGGAATTGTAGAGGATGCCGCGACGGTCGTCGCCGTGCGCCGCGAGGGGGGCAATGTCAGCCTGACGCTCCGCTGCCGTTTTGCCCATGAACTCAAGATTGACCAGAGCGTGGCGCACAATGGCGTGTGCCTCACGGTGGTGGCGACCGAGGGCGACACGTATGTCGTCACGGCCGTCGAGGAGACGCTGAGGAGGAGCAATCTCGGCTCGTTGCGCGGGGGCGACCGGGTCAACGTCGAGAGGAGCATGGTCATGAACGGGAGGCTCGACGGCCACATCGTGCAGGGCCACGTGGACTGCACTGCCGTGTGCCGCGAGGTCCGCGAGGCCGACGGCAGCTGGTACTACGTCTTCGGCTACGACGTCGACCGGGCAAAGGCGCGCGAGGGATACTTCACCGTCGAGAAGGGCTCCGTGTGCGTCAACGGGGTCAGCCTGACGGTGGTGGACAGCCGCGACGACGGTTTCTCGGTGGCCATAATCCCCTACACGCATGACAACACCAACTTCTGCCAAATTGTGGCCGGGTCGGTTGTCAACATCGAGTTCGACATCATTGGCAAATACATCTGCCGGATGAACGCTCTCGGCTAGATGGCGCATTCCCACATTTTCCCAAATATGGGCAGATTTCTGAAACTTCTCCTGGCGGCCTCCGCGGTTGCCGTGGCGGTGTGCCTCGCCCCCGGATGCTCTTCCGGCTCGGGCGTGGCCGGCGGCTCCAGGCAGGTCGTGGCGAAAGGCGTCAAGACCGGCAAAAGCGGCAACGCCGGCAAGACGGGCAAGACCGGCGGCGCCTCGACCGCCAAGGTCGAGAAAGGCAAGGCGTCATACTACGCGGACAAGTTCCACGGCCGCGCCACGGCCAGCGGGCAGAAGTATGACAAGAACAAGATGACGGCGGCCCACAAGACATTGCCTTTCGGGACGGTGGTCCGGGTGACCAACACCGCCACGGGCAAGAGCGTCGACGTCACGGTCAACGACCGCGGACCCTTCGTCAAGGGCAGGATTGTCGACGTCTCGAGGGCGGCGGCGGAGAAGCTCGGCATGATTCAGGCCGGGGTCATCGACTGCACGCTGAAGATTATCAAGGAACCGTAGCTGCGCGGATATGGAACAGAAAATGACTGACGCCCCATTGCAGGTCGTCGAGGCGCACGGCGCGTTCATCGACGTGGCGCGGTGGCTGCTCGAGCTCTGCGGCGTCAACGGGGCCTCGGAAATCGTGGCTACGCTCATCATGGTCGTCCTCTCGACGGTCATCTCCATCTCGGTCTTCTGGGTCGCCAAGCTGATTCTCTTCGGGGGCGTCAAGCGCATCGTGGCGCGGACCCGCTCCGACTGGGACGACCGCATCCTCTGCGACCGCGTGCTGCTCCGCGCCGCCTATCTCCCCTCCATCTTCTCCATGGTGGCTTTCGGCCTGGCGATGCACACCGACAACTGGCTCAACACGCTCTACATGAAGGTCGTATACCTCTACATGACTTTCAGCGTGGGGCGTTTTGTCCTGGCGCTCGTCGACTCGACGTTCGAGCTCATCAGTTCGCGCTACCCCAAGGTGCAGTCGCTCAAGAGCATCAAGCAGCTCATAGCCTACGTCATCTTCGCGCTCATCGCCATTGTCATGGTGGCCGTGGTCATCGACCGCAACCCGGCGACGCTCATTGCCGGCCTGGGGGCCTCGGCGGCCATCATGTCGCTGGTCTTCAAGGAGACCATACAGAGCCTCGTCTCGGGGATACAGCTCTCGGCAAACAACATGGTCTCCGTCGGGGACTGGATTGTGGTCCCCAAGGCCGGGGCCGACGGCACGGTCATAGAGATGAACCTCAACACCGTCAAGATACGGAACTGGAACAACACCATCACCACGGTGCCGCCGTCGACGCTCCTCTCCGACTCGTTCACCAACTGGAAGGGCATGGAGATGAGCCAGGGGAGGCGGATCACGCGCTCCATCCTTGTCGACATGTCGTCCGTGCGCTTCATCTCCGACGACGAGGCGGCCCCATTCCGTTCCATGCCCGAGCTCTACTACTATTTCCAGGCGCGCCAGGAGGGAGGCGAGGGGATGCAGGACCAGCTGACCAACCTCACGCTCTACAGGCAGTACCTCTCGGCCTACATCCTCCGCGACCCGCAGATTCAGGATCCCGGCACCATGACGTGCATGGTCCGGTATCTTCAGCCGACGCAATATGGCCTCCCGATAGAGCTCTACTGCTTCACCAAGACCAAGGTGTGGGTGGAGCACGAGCGGATAATCGCCCAGCTTGTGGACCATATGCTGGCGTCGCTCACGATGTTCGGCCTCCGCGCCTACCAGGTGGCGAGCGGGGCCACGGGGCGCGAGGACATGGCCGAGCATGGGCCGACCGTCGCCATCCGCGAGTTGGCGGCGGCCGCCCCGGCTGAAGCGGGAGGGGGCGAATGAACTTCCTGGAGGCGGGCTTCGCGCTCATAGGCCGCTACTGCCGTTTCTTCGCGCAGGTGGTGGCCAGGCCCGAGAAATGGGGGGTCTTCGGACGGCGCATCTTGCAGGAGATGTATAAGCTCGGCGTCGACTCGCTCGGCATCGTCACCATCATCTCTTTCTTCGTCGGGGCCGTCGTCACAATCCAGCTCGCCAACAACCTCGACAACCCTTTCATCCCGACATACACCATCGGCTACGCCGCCCGAGAGACGATAGTCCTGGAGTTCTCCAGCACCATCGTCTGCCTCATCCTGGCCGGCAAGGTCGGCAGCAACATATCGTCGGAGATTGGCACCATGCGCATAACCGAGCAGATTGACGCGCTCGACATCATGGGGATCAACTCGGCGTCGTTCCTCGCCGCCCCGAAGATTGTCGCCATGGTGGTCTGCGTGCCGCTCCTTGTCGTCTACAGCATGTGCATCGGCATCATCGGCGGGTGGGTGTCGGGTTTCTCCACGGGCATGGTCCCGTCCGACGACTTCGTGCGCGGCCTCCACTTCGTCTTCAAGCCCTACTACATCTTCTACTCCATCTTCAAGAGCTCGCTCTTCGCCTTCATCATAGCCTCCGTCTCTTCGTTCTTCGGCTACAACGTGCGCGGCGGGGCGCTCGACGTGGGCCGCGCCAGCACCAAGAGCGTCGTGGTCAGTTGCGTCGTCATTCTGATGGTCAACCTGCTAGTAACCCGTTTCCTGCTCTGATGATTGAGGCTCGCGACATATATAAGACTTTTGGCGGCCACACGGTGCTGCACGCCGTCAGCGGCGTCTTCGAGGACGGCAAGACGAACCTCATCATCGGCAAGAGCGGGTCGGGCAAGACCGTCTTGCTCAAGTGCCTTTCGGGTCTCTATGGCGTCGACGTCGGGGCCATCCTCTACGACGGGCGCGACGTGACGCGCATGGGCCGCCGCGCCAGGCTCCTGCTGAGGCAGGAGATTGGCATGATTTTCCAGGGCTCGGCGCTCTTCGACTACATGACGGTCCTCGAGAACGTCCGCTTCCCGCTCGACATGTTCTCCTGCCTCTCGCTCGCCGAGCGCCGGCGGCGGGCGCAGCAGTGCCTCCGCCGCGTCAACCTCGACGCCGCGGCGGACAACCTCTACCCGGCGCAAATATCGGGCGGCATGCAGAAACGCGTCGCCATTGCCCGCGCCATTGTGCAGCAGCCGCGCTACCTCTTCTGCGACGAGCCCAACTCCGGTCTCGACCCCGTGACGGCGGGAGTCATAGACTCGCTAATCTCCGAGATTACCCACGAGAGCGGTATCACGACAATCATCAACACCCACGACATGAACTCCGTCTTCTCCATCGGCGAGCATATAGTCTTCGTCGAGGAGGGGCGCAAGCTGTGGGACGGCACGCAAGACGACATCCTCCACACCTCCGGCCCCGAGCTCCAGGCCTTCATGGCCGCCGCCGTCAGGCTCATGAAGCTCGGCGGGTGAGGCGGGATGTGTCTGCTAGTCGTGCATCGTGGGGTGGAGACGCCCATCTGCGTCCATGCGCAGAAGGACTTCGGAGGGGTAGGCGATTCTTTTGCGCAGGGGGGCTCTCTCTCCCGCCCATTTTACGCTGTTGGCATGCCATCGGAAGTCTGCGATATACTCATATATGATGTGTATTTGCATTTCGCAGTCTAGTGCGTATTTCACCTCTTTGAATGAGTTTTTTACGCCTCCTACGGCCAAGCATGCCATTGCCATTCTCTCTAGCCTTCGTGATGTCCCGTCTAATGGGATGCCGACATCCCGCAGCAAGTCTAGTATTGAGAATATTAAGCTCTTCACTTCGTGCGACTTCTCGCCTGTTGTCTGTATTTCCATAGTCAATCGAAAAGAGTCTGTGGTACGGTCTCTGCCGTAATCATTTCTGCGCTTTTCGCAGGCAAGGCGTATGTCTCCTTAATCTGTAGTGCAAGGCGGTATGCCAACAACGGCGGGACGGCGTTGCCAATCTGGTAGAACTGCTTGCTCTCTGTCCCTTCAAATTCGAACCAGTCGGGGAAGCTCTGAAGCCTCGCAGCCTCGCGGACCACTATGCGCCGTCTTCGCCCGTCTCTAAGCCTCACTCTCTGCATGTCGCTCGTGCAGCCGGCAAGGTTGCGGCACGTAAGAGTCCGTGCGGGCTTGTCTGGGTGCAGGTCGCGAGGCGTGACGCAGGCCGATTTTTTCTCATATGCGGCGATGTATTCGTCCTGCCTAGGAGTCAATATCTTGCTCTCGTCGCCTATCGAGTCTATCAGGTCGCCTATGGCCTCGCCCACCGTCACCTTGGCTGTGCTTGCGGCGGGGAACGCAAAGGTCGATTTGTGGCCCACGACAATCATCCTCTCGCGATTTTGAGGCACTCCGTAGTTCACTGCGTTGAGACACTGCGAGTCGACAATGTAGCCCAACCCGCACAAGGCCTTGCGAATCAGCTCGAAGTACCACCTGTGCGAATGAGCCAGGTTTCGGACGTTCTCGAACAGGAATACTTTCGGCCGGATTCTCTTCACCGCGTCGATGAAGATGGGGAAGCCGTCGCGGGCGTCTTCCATGCCCCGTTGGTTGCCGAAGACGCTGAACGGCTGGCACGGAGGGCCGCCAATCACTATGTTGGCGGCGGGGTAGTCGAAGCCCACTTCTAGTCTCTGATTGAGGCATCGTCCATGGAGGTTCCGGTTGTAGGTCGCCGCCGCCGCCGGCTCCAACTCGTAGCCTATTGTCTCATACCCGGCGGCCTCGAAGCCAAGCGACAGACCCCCGCAACCGGCGAAAAGGTCGACGACCCGCGCCGTCTCTGTCGTCTTGGGGCGCAACAGGTTGTCGATGTCCGTCTTATACATGACGCTAAGTTACGACTTTTCGCAAAGCCGGGCGGGTGGGGATAGGGCGTCTGTCCTGCCCCCCCCCCATCCGGGACGGAGTTGTGGCCAATGCGGGCCGTCAGTCCCTTTTGAGTTCCAACCGCCGTCCTGGCATGTGTCTTAGGACCACGGCCGCAGTGTCCCCGCGCAGCCAGTCGAACGTCTGCGAGGCGTCGTCTATGGTCACCATGCTCACTCTCCATGACAGGCCGCCGCCCAACATCCATGGTATCGCCAAATCTCTGAATGTTGTTTCCATCTCGCACGAAGACCCGCCTATTGTGAGTGTGTTGTTGTAGCTTGTCTCACTGACAATTGCGGTGTCGTTTTGCAATACGATTTCGCTTTTTGCGCGTATGTCGGGCCATGGCAGGATGATTAGCAGGGAGCTGTCGGCAGACGGAGTCACCGTCAGGTCTCTGCGGTTCGCATGGCAGTAGAAGCGAACAGACGCTAGCATGGCCTCGTCTGCGGCTTCGCCCTCCACTTTCACCCGCATGGCCGGTTGCGTCCGGCCTGTGAATCTTGGGTCGTATTCGTACTCCGGTTCGTTTCGGGGGGAGGTGGAACATCCGGAGGAGATTATGGGAAGCAGGACTAGCCCCATTGCCAGTTGTGCAAGTCTCATAGTTTCGTGTATTTGTCGAGACCGGTTATCATGTGAAAAAAGTTGTTGTAGCCGATTTCTCCCGTATGATACCATCCGTTTCTATTGTCGCCCCATCCCCAGTTCATATAGAATGTGTCCTCATACTCCGTCCACGTTGTTCTTGTCCTGCGGAAAAATCTTCGTCTTGTTCTCGTTACCTTGTAGGCAGTCTCCCTGTATCCGTCGCAGAACCAAATGTGTCCATTCTTTCCTTTGTATCCCAATAGCAGAATCCCTCTGTTCACTGTGATTTGTGTGCCGAAGCTGGCTGTGGAAAACGACAAGCTGGAGTAGGCCGTTTCAAAATTGTAGGGGGAAAGCCTTGCGCTTGTAAACCCGAGACGGCGTAGCCCGGCCAATATGTTTGTAGGCGATGCGCCGCTCTCTGCTCCTTTCAACTTACCCCAGTTGTAGTTGGGTATTGTGTTTGCAATCTCACGTAGCATTGCTGATACGTGTTTTGCTTTGTACGCAAGCCGGTCTTCCATGGAGAATGACGGTTTCGTCTCCTCAATCTTGCCGAAAGGCCTTACGCATACGTCGTAGAGTAGCATCCCTATCGCCACGGCCGGGCATCCTATGCACGCCTGGTTGGGCGCGGCGGAGTTGTAGTCGCCATACTGTCCCCAGTTCTTCAGCTCCAGGCCCGTGTAAGGGTGGATGTACGCCCGCCCGGTCTTGGTCAGTCGGCCTTTGTTGCCTATGCTCTCCCCCTCCTCGTCGAGTGGCGTCACTTCATACGTGTAGTCCGGGTCGTCGACGTGCCGCCACAGGGCGGCGTATGCGGTGTCCGCCGTAGTCGCCTCGCTGAGCATCGCCTTGACCGACCGTGCCATAAGCCCGGCGAAGAACGTGAATGGGTTGTCCTCGTCGGCTGTGTTGAAGTCCACCCGCCCCTCGCCCGACTGTGCCAAGATGGGGAACGAGGCCGTAGAGCCGCTCACGATGGTGTATCCCTCGCCCTCGCCATAGTTGAAAGCGTAGAGGAGCGTGTCGCCGTCGGCGACGTAGAAGCTCACGCTCGTGACCTCTGGGACGACCTCGGCCGCCTTGTTCTCCCCGCTCTCGTCCGTGGCCCTGTAGGGCGCGAAGAGGCGGGCTATGGCCTCGGCCTTGCCACGCGTGGCTTTTGCGTTTGTGACTGGGGCGTCTTGCGGAGTCGATTGTCTTTGGCTGTTGTCGGGTGTCACGTTCTCATCGGTGCAAGCTCCGCTCAACGCCGATAGTGCGCAAAGCACTATTGCCATTTTGTGCTCCATGTTACTTATGTGTTTGATATTGGTTGTGCGATGTCGCAAATATAGCGCAAGCTATATGTATGCAGGGTGCTTCGGCCGCAATTTTTTTTTGATACGGCAAAAAAAAAACGGACGGCGGCGGACGAAAGACCATCTTTCGTCCGCCGCCGTCTGTTGCCAATAATGCCTATGGGCGCGTCCCTCCCGGCCTGGGGAGGGTCATATCTTCCCCCCGTAGGCCAGGTCTCCGGCGTCGCCCAGGCCGGGGACTATGTAGCTGTCGGCGTTGAGCGTCGGGTCCACCGTCGCCACCCACAGCGTCGTCTCGACGCCCAGGGTGTTGGCGGCGAGGTAGTCCACGCCGGCCTGGGCGCCTATTATGGCCAATATGTGGATGTGGCTCGGCACTCCGTAGCGCATCAGCTCGCGGAGCGTCTGCACCATGCTGCACCCCGTGGCGAGCATCGGGTCGGCCACAATCAGCGTCTTGCCGTCCAGGCGCGGCGTGGCGGCGTAGCCCAGGTGGATCTCGACCTCGTGGTGCGGGTCGTAGGCGCGCCACGCCGAGACGAAGCAGTTGTCGGCGTCGTCGAAGATGTCTAGGACGCCCTGGTGCATCGGCAGCCCGGCGCGCAAGATTGTCCCCACCACCAGGCTCTCGCTCGGCAGGCGCACCACGGCCTTGTCCAGCGGCGTCGTCACCTCGCGCGCCTCGTAGGCCAGGCGCTTGCTCACCTCATAGGCCATGATGGACCCTATGCGCTCGATGTTGCGGCGGAAGCGCATGCGGTCGCCCTGTGTCTCCACGCCGCGCATCTCGGCCAGGTAGCGGTTCACAACGCTGTCCGTCTTGTCCAATACTATTGTCTCCATCGGTTTCTCTTATAGGTTGCCATTGTCGCGGAAGCTGTAGAAGCCGTCGGAGCCGCGCCCCTGGGCCACTATTATGTGGTCGAGGAGGCGAAGCCCTAGGGTCTCGGCCCCGCGGACAATGCGGTTCGTCAAATCTATGTCGGCCCGGCTGGGGCTGAGGCTTCCGGCCGGGTGGTTGTGGGCCACCATGAACTGCGTCCCGCCCCATCGGATCACGATGCCGAGCAGGACTCTGATGTCCACGGTCGTCGTGGCAAGCCCGCCCTGCGAGACCCTCTCGGTGTGGACCACGTTGTTGCCCTGGTCCAGCACTGCCACGTGGAACTCTTCCACGGCCGCCGTGGCTATCACGCTGCTAAAGAAGCGGAAGGCGTCGGCGGGTGTGCGGAGCGTAGTCCGCGCCACCTCCTGGTATTGCCGCCGGCGGCCAAGCTCCAGGGCCGCCGCCAGGGTTATGGCCTTGGCCTCGCCCAGGCCCTCGACCTGTTTCAGCTCGTCGATGGTGGCGTCGCCCATGCTCACGAGGCTGCCGCCATAGCGGCGGTAGATGTTGCGCGCCACGTCCATGACGTTGTTGCCGCGCACGCCCGTCCGGAGCATTATGGCAATGAGCTCCACGTCGCTGAGGCTCTGCGCCCCGTGGCGCAGGAACCGCTCGCGGGGCATCTCGCCGGGCGACATGGTGGCGTGGAGCGAGGTGGGCGAGGCCCCCGGGGCGGCCTTGGGGCTGTCTGTCTTCATCTCTCCCATCTTTGGGCTGTGCAAAAAAAGGGGCCGACCGCCGCGCCCCCTTGCGGGTCTCGCGGGTGTCGGCCCCACGTCTCTATTCTCGTGAGGGGTTCAAAGTCCCTCCCTCCATCCCAGTGGCTATTTCACCTGGCTTCCGGCCCTGACGTCGGCGTCCGGCGTGATGACGGACAAGGCCCCGTCGGCGCCCTCGGCCGAGAGTATCATCCCCTGGCTCTCTATGCCCTTGAGCTTGCGCGGGGCCAGGTTGGCCACGAAGCAGACCCTCTTGCCCACCAGGTCTTCGGGCTTGTAGTGCTTGGCTATGCCGCTCACTATGGTGCGCCCGCCCATGCCGTCGTCAATCTTGAACGCGAGTAGCTTGTCCGACTTCGGCACTTTCGCGCACTCGCTGACTACGCCCACGCGGATGTCGAGCTTCTCGAACGCGCCGAAGTCCACCGTCTCGCCCACCGGGGCCGGCTTCCAGTTGCCGGCCTTGTTGGCCTCGCGGATCCTGTCCAGGCGGGCCAGCTGGGCGTCGATGGCGCTGTCGTCAATCTTGTCGAAGAGAAGCTCCGCGGCGCCAATCTCGTGACCCGCGCCGACAAGGCCCATGTCGCCAATCTTGCCCCACGGCATCTTCTCCAGGCGGAGCTGGCGGAGCATCTTCTCGGCCGTGAACGGCAGGAACGGCTCCAGGGCTATCGAGAGGTTGCCCACGAACTGCAGGCCGACGTTGAGGATTGTCGCCACGCGGCCCATGTCGGTCTTGGCCAGCTTCCACGGCTCGGTGTCGGCAAGATATTTGTTGCCGATGCGGGCCATGTTCATCACCTCTTTCTGCGCGTCGCGGAAGCGGAAGCCGTCCAGCAGGCTCTCCACCTCGCCGCGCTCGGCGCGGAACGCCTCGACGGCCTCGGTGTCGATGGCCTCCAGGGCGCCGGCATCGGGCACGCGGCCGCCGAAATATTTGTGGGTCAGGACCACGACGCGGTTCACGAAGTTGCCCAAGATGGCGACAAGCTCGTTGTTGTTCCGGGCCTGGAAGTCGCGCCACGTGAAGTCGTTGTCCTTGGTCTCCGGGGCGTTGGCGGTGAGGACGTAGCGCAGCACGTCCTGCTTGCCGGGGAAGTCCGACAGGTACTCGTGGAGCCATATGGCCCAATTGCGCGACGTCGAGATTTTGTCACCCTCCAGGTTCATGAACTCGTTGGCCGGCACGTTGTCGGGCAGGTTGTAGCCGCCGTGGGCCTTGAGCATGGCGGGGAAGACTATGCAGTGGAAGACTATGTTGTCCTTGCCAATGAAGTGGACGAGGCGAGTCTCCGGGTCTTTCCACCACTTCTCCCAGTCGTCGGGGCGCAGCTCCTTGGTGTTCGAGATGTAGCCAATGGGCGCGTCGAACCACACGTAGAGGACTTTGCCCTCGGCCCCCTCCACCGGCACGGGGATGCCCCAGTCCAGGTCGCGGCTCACGGCGCGGGGCTGCAGGCCCATGTCGAGCCAGCTCTTGCACTGGCCGTAGACGTTGGGGCGCCACTCCTTGTGCCCGTCGAGAATCCACTCGCGGAGCCACGCCTCGTGCTTGTCGAGAGGCAGGTACCAGTGCGTCGTCTCGCGGAGCACGGGGGCGGAGCCGCTTATGGCCGAGCGCGGGTTGACAAGCTCCAGCGGCGAGAGGCTCGTGCCGCACTTCTCGCACTGGTCGCCATAGGCGCCGTCGTTGCCGCAGTGGGGGCACGTCCCGACAATGTAGCGGTCGGCCAGGAACTGGCGGGCCTCTTCGTCATAATACTGCTTCGAGGTCTTTTGGACGAACTGACCCCCGTCGTTGAGCTTGCGGAAGAAGTCCGACGCCACCTCGTGGTGCGTGGCGCTCGTCGTGCGGCTGTAGACGTCCATCGTTATGCCGAACTCCTCGAACGACTTCTTTATCAGCGAGTGGTATTTGTCCACGATGTCTTGCGGCGAGACGCCCTGGCGGCGGGCGCTTATCGTGATGGGCACGCCGTGCTCGTCCGACCCGCCAATCATGAGGACCTCTTCGCCCTTGGCGCGCAGGTAGCGGACGTAGATGTCGGCGGGGACGTATACGCCCGCCAGGTGCCCTATGTGGACGGGCCCGTTGGCGTAGGGCAGTGCCGTGGTCACCAGTGTCCGTCTGAATCGTTTCTCTTCTGCCATGTGTTGTTCTTTACGTTTTGCCGCCGCAAGTGCGTTTTCCGCCCGCAAAGATATGAAAAAGAGGCGCAGGTTAGCTGTGGCGCCGTCGCCAAGACGGCCTCCCGCGTCGCCATGCGGGAGGCCGTCGATGTCTGTCGCCTGTCGGTGGTTGGAAGATGTCGCCGCGCCTAGCCGAGGCGGCTCTCGACGACGCCCCAGTCGACAATCTGCCACGTGGCGTGGAGATATTCGGGGCGGCGGTTGCGGTAGTCCACGTAGTAGGCGTGCTCCCACACGTCGACGCCAAGCAGGGGGCGGAGCTTGTGGGCCAGGGGGTTCCCGGCGTTGGCCTCCTGGCTGATGACCAGCTTGCCGTCGGCGTCTTGCGACAGCCACACCCAGCCCGATCCGAAGAGCGACGCACCGAGCTTCTCAAACTCGGCGGCGAAAGCCTCGAAGCCGCCCCATTGGCCGTCGATGAGCTTGCCCAGGCGGCCCGAGGGGGCGTTGCCCTCGCGGGGGGCGTGGAACTGGGTGAAGTAGAGGTTGTGGTTCAGGGCCTGGCCGGCGTTGTTGAACAGGCCGCCGGCGCTGCCCTCCACGATGTCCTCCAGGGCGCGGCCCTCCCACTGTGTCCCGGCCACGAGGTTGTTCAGGTTGTTGACGTAGGTCTGCAGGTGCTTGCCGTGGTGCAGGCTGAGGGTCTCGGCGCTCATGACGGGCGCGAGGGCGTCGGGCGCGTAGGGGAGCGTCAGTAGGCTGAATTTGCCGTCGGTGGGGAATGTCTTTTCCATGCTGTTAATGTGTTGTGAATTAATAATGGCGTTTTTCTTGCCAACCGCAAGATAGTCATTTTTGTCCGCTCTGCGGCATGCCGCGGCCCCCTTTAACGTTCCTCGCGCAAAAAATTGGGGTGGCGCGCCGCGGCTTTTGCGGCGCGCCACCCTTTGGCTCTGCGATGCGCGGGGGCCTAGCCTTTTGCGCCGAGGCGCTCCTGCCACTTCCACGCGTTGAGCAGCGTCTGCTCAATGGGCGCCTCGGCTTTCCATCCGAGCTCGGTGTTGGCCAGGGTCGTGTCGGCCCATATCTTCTCGATGTCGCCGGCGCGGCGGCCGACAATCTTGTAGGGCAGGGCGACGCCCGTGGCTTTCACGAAGGCGTTGACGAGCTCCAGGACCGAGAGGCCGCGGCCCGTGCCGATGTTGAAGAACTCGTAGTTGCTCTTGTTCTTGCCCTCCAGGAGGCGGCGGATTGCCACGACGTGGGCTTTCGAGAGGTCCACCACGTCTATGTAGTCGCGGATGGGCGTCCCGTCGGGGGTGTCGTAGTCGTTGCCGAAGATGCTCAGCTCCTTGCGCAGTCCGGCCGCCGTCTGGGTGAGGTAGGGGATGAGGTTGTTGGGCACGCCGACGGGGCTCTCGCCAATGAGCGAGCTGGGGTGGGCGCCGATGGGGTTGAAGTAGCGCAGGGCCAGGCCGTTGATGCCTTTCTCGGCGTGGCAGTAGTCGCGGATGATGTCCTCGTTCACCGTCTTGGTGTTGCCGTAGGGGCTCTCGGCGGGGCGGCGGGGCGTCGACTCCGTCACGGGCAGGACCTCCGGCTGGCCGTAGACGGTGCAGCTCGACGAGAAGACAAGGTGGCGGACCCCGGCGAACTTCATGCTCTCCAGGATGTTCATCAGGCTGTTGAGGTTGTTGCGGTAGTACTCCAGCGGCTTGTAGACGCTCTCGCCGACGGCCTTGAACGCCGCGAAGTGGATGACGGCCTCAATCTCGCGGTGGCGCAGGAAGAAGTTGAGGGTCGAGGCGCGGTCCGAGAGGTCGAAGTTCTCAAACTCGGGCCTCTTGCCCGTTATCTTCTCGATGTTGTCCACGACCTCCGCCTTCGAGTTCGACAGGTCGTCGACAATTATGACGTCGTAGCCCGCCTCCTGGAGCTCCACGACGGTGTGCGACCCGATGAAGCCCGTGCCGCCCGTTACAAGAATCTTGCTCATTGCTTATCTATTTTTGTCTTGTTTTTTCATCTTCCGCGTCCGTGCCGGTCACAACCCGCGTGTTGTCCGCCCCCTTGCGCCATATGGCGCCCCCGCTCCGCGGGGCGTCGATTGTCTTGCGCGGCTGGCGGGCGCTTGTCCCTAGGCTTGCCGATAGATCCGCCCTTGTCTCCGAGGGTTTGGCGGCAATATGCGCAAGAACCCTCTCGCGGTCTGTTGGCACGCCGTGAGGCAACTCTGAAATTCTCCTCCAGGATGAATTCGGGGGTGCGAAGACCGCACCTGCGGCACTTGTCGGCTATGTCCTCTGTGCCAGTCCCGACTTTCTCCACGTGGCCGTCCCAACACATCGGGTCGGCTAACAAGGGGTTTGTCGGCATTGAGTTGTGGGGCTCGTGCAAGGTTGCGCCCCATATGTGCAGGTGGCGTTACCTGCGCAAATATACGCTTTCATCGCTTTCGCCCTGTGCGCAGTTCGCCGTTTTTCACGTTGGCGTCGAACCACTCCGCGAAGCTCTCCATCGCCGCCTCGTTAAACGTCATCCAGGCCGACAGTCCGTCGGCGTCGCACTTGCGGACGAGCCATGCGCAGTATGCCGTCCAATGGCCCGCCCCGACTATGGCGTCCTCCACGGCGCGCACCCGGGCCCCGGCCGTGGCGCTCTCGCTCTCGCCGCGGCGCAATGCCAGCAGGGCGCGTTTCGTCTCGGCCACGCGGCGGATTGTCGTGGCCGACCCGCGGGGCGACATGGCGCGGTACGTGTCGCATACCATGCGGCTCATCGTCTCGGCGCGCTCTCCCGTGGGCTCCATCAGCAGGAAAGCCTCCCCCAGGGCCAGCCCGCTCTCCGCCGCGCTGCTCTGGAGCAGGACCCACGCCGCGCGGTAGTAGTTCGACGCGAAGCCGGGCTCTGCCTCCACGCCCTGCTCGTAGAGGCGCAGGGCGGTGTCGTAGTCGCCGTCGGCGAGGCTCATGTTCCCCATCTCCATCATGATGCGCCCCGAGCGGGGGAAGCGGGCCAGGCCGCGGCGGTAGGCGCGCATGGCGTCGCCGCGGCGTCCCATGTAGTCCAGGGCGTTGCCCTCCATCTGATAGGAGCGGTCGTCGCACCCCTTGTGCCCCTGCAGCTTGCGGAAAGTCTCCGCCGCGCGCCGATATTCGCCGTTGGCAATCAGGGTGTAGCCCAGCTCGTAGCCCACGGCGTAGTTGTCGGGGTGCTGCCGGGCCAGGGCCTCCATGGCCGCCACGGCTCTCGCCGCCTCGCCGCCGTCGGCGTCGAGGGCGGCTCGCTCCAGCGTCCGCAGCTCCTCGTCCGTCAGTCCGTCCGCCACCTGCCCGGCCGCGGGGGCGCGCGCCGACATCGTGACTATGGCGGCGCACGACGCGAGAAGCCGGAGCGCGCTCCTTGATTGTCTGTTCTCCATGCCCTCCTTGTGTTCTTTGCGTTTCGCCTGTGGCAAATATACCCACAAAAGGGAAAAAGGAGTTGCGGCGCCCATAGGAATGGGGCCGCAACTCCCGCCACTACATCAACCGGCGGCAGGGCGGGGGAGGACGCCCGCAATCACTTCTCACGAACCAATTTGCCGCCCGAGCATACCAATCTGTATGCCTCCCCTTTTTTCGTCTTTATGCTTACCGTCGAGTCGCCATAGCGCACGGTCAGCGGCCCGCCGCTCTTCGACGTTATGTCGGCCCTCGTCAGCGCCCCGTCGCGCCACTCCATGCTCAGCTCGAAATTGCCGCGGGCGCACAGCCCGCTCACGCGCCCCTCGGCCCACGCGTCGGGCAGGGCCGGCAGCAGGTGGACGAAGCCCATGTGGCTCTGCAAGAGCATCTCCGTCACGCCCGCCGTGCCGCCAAAGTTGCCGTCAATCTGGAACGGGGGGTGCGTGTCCCACAGGTTGTCCAGGGTCCCGCTCTTCAGCAGGTTGCCGAAGAGGGTGTAGGCGTGGTTCCCATCGTGCAGGCGCGCCCATTGGCACAGCTTCCAGCCCATGCTCCACCCCGTGGCCCCGTCGCCGCGGTGCTCGAGGACTACGCGCGAGGCCCGCGCCAGCTCCGGCGTGGTGATGGGCGAGAGGGTCCGCCCGGGGTGGAGGCCGAACAGGTGGTTGACGTGGCGGTGCTGGTCGAGGGGGTCGTCGATGTCTTTCGACCACTCCATCAGCTGCCCGTAGCGCCCCACGGCGTAGGGTGCGAGACGGTCCAGGACGCCCTCCCATCGTTTGCGTTCCGCCTTGTCCGCGCCCAGGGCCTTCGAGGCGTCTATGGCGTCGAGGAGAATCTCTCGCACCACGGCGTGGGCGAATGTCGCGCCCTGGTCCACGGGGCCGTGCTCCGGGCTTGTCGACGGCGCGGCGGTATACGTCCCGTCGGGCTTGCGCCACAGGTGGTCGGCGGCGAAAGTAGCGGCGCCGCGGATGAGGTCGTAGCCCACGGTGCGCAGGAACTCGGCGTCGCGGGTGTAGTCGTAATATTCCCACACGTGGGTGGCGAGCCACGGGCCGGCCATGGGGCTGAAGTTCCACGACATCTCCTGGCTCGCCAGGGGCGAGGCGAAGCCGAAGATGTTGGCCGAGATGGAGGCCGTCCACCCACCGGCGCCGAAATATGCCCTGGCGACCCGCTCGCCGGGCTTGACAAGCGTGCGGACGAAGTCCACGAGCGGCAGGGCGCACTCCGACAGGTTCGTGGCGCAGGCGGGCCAGTAGTTCATCTGGATGTTGATGTTGTTGTGGTAGTCCACCCGCCACGGCCCGTCGACGTTGTTGTGCCACAGCCCCTGCAGGTTGGCGGGCATGTTGCCCGGGCGCGAGCTCGCAATGAGCAGGTAGCGCCCGAATTGGTAGTAGAGCGTCTCCAGGTGGTTGTCCGCCATGCCCTTGCGGTAGTTGGCCAGCCTCTGCGGCGTGGGGACGTCCGCCCCGCCCCCGCCGTCGTTCAGCCGCAGGCGCACGCGGTCGAAGAGGCTCTTGTAGTCGGCCACGTGGGCGCTCAGGAGCTTGTCGAACCCCGCCTCGGCGGCCCGACGCGCCCACTCGGCGGTCGTCGCCTTGGGGTCTACGCCCACATATGCCTTGGCGTCTGTGAAGTCGGGCGAGAAGTTGGGGGCGTAGTCGGTGTCGGCGCAGACAATGAAAGTCACCTCGTCGGCGCCCTCCACGCGCAGCCGCCCGTCCTCATACGCCACTCGCCCGCCCGCCGCCACGGCGCGGAAGCGGACCACGTGTTCCATGCCGTTGTTGTCCAGCCGGGCCGTCCAGGCCATGCCGCCCTCGCCGTCGGGCTCCATGCGCCCCGTCGAGACGGGGTTCGGCGCGTAGCTCAGCGTCAGGTTCTGCCGCCCGGGCTTGTCGGCGCGGAAGCGCATCACAAGGGCGTTGTCGGGGTAGGAGGCGAAGAAGAGCCTTTCGTGAGCCGCGCCGTCTTTGCGGAAGCCGACGGTGGCCACGGCCGAGTCGAGCGACAGGCCGCGGCGGTAGCCGCTCATCCCTATCACGCTCAGGCCCGTCTCCACATACACCTCGCCCATCGTCGTGAAGTTGCCGAAGCGGAACGGCCTCTCGGCCGCCGACTCGTAGGCCGCCGTGCTGTTGAAGTTCTCGCGGGTCAGCCGCGCCGCCAGGGCGTCGTCGCCCTCGGCAAAGGCACGGCGGATGTCGGGCAAGACGAGGGCGGCCTCTTTGTTGACGTCCCAATAGTATTCGGCTCCGAGCTCCGTGTTGGGGCCGCCGCGCCACAGGGTCTTCTCGTTCAGGGTCAGCCGCTCAGCCTCGACAGACCCCATGATGTTGGCGCCGATGCTGCCGTTGCCTATCGGCAGGGAGGCGCGCTCCCACTCCCGGTCGGGGTTCGCAATCTGGTCGCCGGCGCTCTCGGGCTTGCTCTCGGCGTCCCACATCTCCGGGTTGCCGCCCCACCACACCGTGCGCCCGTCGAGCGATGTCGGCTTGTCGAACCATATCCGCAGGCCGCCGCGCGGCTCCTGCCCCGACGCGAGGGCGCAGGCGCAAAGCGCCGCCGCGGTCAGTGTGTTCCTCATCCTTGTCACTGCTTCCATATGTCCTTTTTTCTCTATTGCGCCCTGTCCGTCGACCTGCTCCCATATGCCGCCACGACCACGAAGCAGAGCAGTGGGAGCGCGAACGAGACGTTCACCGCCGGCATCCCCAAGACGACGCCATGGTCTATAATCAGCGCCTGGAGCGGGGGGAGCGCCGAGCCGCCCAATATCGCCATGATGAGGCCCGCTGCGCCAAACTTGGCGTCGTCGCCAAGTCCTTGCAGGGCAATGCCGTATATCGTCGGGAACATCAGCGACATGCACCCCGAGATGGCCACCAGGCAATACAGGCCCAATATGTCCTGGAGGGCTATGGCCCCGACGGTGAAGACCGCGGCCCCGACGGCCAAGACGGTCAGCAGGCGCCCGGCGTTGAGGTAGCGTAGCAGGAACGTGCACACGAAGCGGCTCGCGCAGAATATCACCATGGCCGCAATGTTGTAGCGTTGCGACAAGACCTCGGCGCTCTTCTCGTCCATCCCCTGCTCCATGAACAGGCGGGTCCCATATTGGATTATGAATGTCCAGCACATTATCTGCGCGCCGATGTAGAAGAATTGGGCCACGACGCCCTCCCTGTAGCGGGCCCTGCCGAAGATGCGGCGGAGCGTCGGCACGAAGTCTATGCTGTGGTTGCTCTCTCCCGTCTTGGGCATGCGCGCCAGGCCAATGACCGTCAGCATCACTACGATGACGATGCCTATCGCCAGGTAGGGGCCGATGAGGACGCCCAGGTCGTGCTCTTTTATGGCCTCGAACTCCGCCGGCCCGAGCGTCGCGCGCTCCGCGCTCTCCATGGGGTTCAGCTCGGCCTGGATGAAGTTCATCGCCACATACATCCCCAGCAGCGAGCCCATCGGGTTGAACGACTGGGCCAGGTTCAGACGGCGGGTGGACGTGGCCTCGCTGCCCATCGACAGGATGTAGGGGTTGCTGCTCGTCTCCAGGAACGACAGCCCGCACGTCAAGATGAAGTAGGCGAGCAGGAACGGGTAGTACTCGCCTGTCATCTTGGCGGGCAGGAACAGGAACGCCCCCACGGCGTAGAGCCCCAGCCCGAGCATCACGCCGGCCCTGTATGAGAAGCGGCGGATGAACATGGCCGCGGGGAACGCCATGGCGAAATAGCCGCCGTAGAACGCCACCTGCACCAGCGCCCCGTCCGTCACGCTCATGCGGAATATCTTCGAGAACGCCTTGACCATCGGGTTTGTGATGTCGTTGGCGAACCCCCACAGGGCGAAACACGACGTTATCAGGATGAACGGCACGACGTAGCTCACGCCGTCTTTCCGCAATATCGGCTCACGTTCTCTCTTCATCTTCCTTTTTCCGATATGTTTGAATAATTGGCTACTGTCTTTTTGCCTCCAGCTTTGTCCTAAGGCTCGCGCCCCCGGCTGCCCCCATGCCCCGGAAACCGCCCATTGTCAATTGTCAATTGAGAACATCCTCTCCATCAGCCGCCACTTCTGCGCCGACGTCATCCCCGGCTCAGCCTTTTGCAGGGCGGACATGTAGGTCTCCCACTCCTGTTGGCGGGGCAGTGCCGACAGGCGGGCCATGGCGCCGTCCCAGTCGAAGTCCGGGGGCGTCTCGACAATCATGAACAGGCGGGTCCCGGCAATGTATATCTCCATCTCCAGGATGCCCACCGAGCGGATGCCCTCCACAATCTCCGGCCACACGGCCTCCCTGCTGTGCCGGCGGCGGTATTCGGCAACGAGGTCGGGGTTGTCGCGCAAGTCCAGCGTCTGGCAATACCGCTTCACGCCGGTGCGCACCGTGTATCCTTTCTTTGCCTCTTCCATGCGTAGTCCTTTTTTTGTGCCGCCCCTGATAGTGCCAAGTCGGGGCGCCGCGGTCAGTTGATAATGTTCGGCAGATATTTGTCCCGCTCCCAGCTTTGCGAGACGATGTCTTTGGCCTCCTCCAGGTCGCGGACCTCGCCCTTGGCCATGGCCTGCATCAAGATGTTGCCTATCGCCGTGGCCTCCACGGGGCCCGCCACCACGGGGATGCCCAGGGCGTCGGCCGTGAGCTGGTTGAGGAGGCCGTTCTGGCTCCCGCCGCCTATGATGTTGAGGCGCGACACGGGGCGGAGCAGGCACCTGTTCAGCCCCTCCACGGCCCTCTTGTAGCGCGACGCCAGGCTTTGCAGCACGCACCGCACAAGCTCCCCCTTGTTCCCGGGCGGGCGCAGGCCGTGCTCGCGGCAGTAGCTGGCAATCGAGGCCTCCATGTCGTCGGGGTTCATGAAGCGGGGGTCGTCCACGGGAATCTCGGTGTCTATCGTGGCGCGCTTGGCCTGCGGAATAAGGACGTCGTAGCGGTACTCCTCGTCGCTCAGCAGCCATTTCGACATCAGGCGTTGCAGAATCCACAGCCCCGTGATGTTTTGCAGGAAGCATATGCGCCCGCAGGCCCCGCCCTCGTTCGAGAACGAGGCGAGCCGGGCCTCCTCCGTCAATATCGGCTCGTCAATCTCGATGCCGAGCAGGCTCCACGTCCCCGAGCTGAGGAAGGCCGTCGTCCCCGTGGTGTCTGCCACCACCGACGCCGCGCTCGCCGTGTCGTGGCTCGCCACGGCAATGACGTCGACGCGCCCCAGGCCCGTCTCTTGCGCAATGTCGGGGCGGAGCTTGCCCAAGATTGTCCCGGGGGGGACAATCTCGCAAAACAGGTGGGACGGCAGGCCGAGCTGACCTATCGTCTCGCCGCTCCATGTCCGGCGGCGGGCGTTGAGAAGCTCCGACGTCGAGGCTATGGTATACTCGTTG
Source organism: uncultured Marinilabiliaceae bacterium (assembly GCA_964481855.1). Lineage (GTDB taxonomy): Bacteria > Bacteroidota > Bacteroidia > Bacteroidales > Marinilabiliaceae > W3P20-009. The sequence continues at coordinate 15,495 of CAYZUH010000008.1, read as the reverse complement.
CGGGCCACGCCCGTCAGGAAGTAGCTGAACAGGTCGGGCATGAAGAGCAGGCGGTCCGCGGCCTCCAGCTGGGGGTCGTGGCGGCTTTTCATGCTGTAGAGCTGGAACATGGTGTTTATGGCCATCGACTGGAGGCCCGTCTTGCGGTAGTGGGCGGAGTGGTCCATCTTGGCGAACACCGCCTCCGGCATGCCGGAGGTGCGTTTGTCGCGGTAGCACACAGGGTTGCCCAGGAGCCGGCCCTTGCGGTCGAGAAGCCCGAAGTCCACCCCCCACGTGTCGATGCCTATGCCGGCCACCTCCCAACCCTGCTGGGAGGCTATCTTAAGGCCGGCCTTCATGTCCTCGAACAGAGAGGGGAAGTCCCAATAGAGGGTGTCGCCCAGGCGCACGGGGCGGTTCTCGAAGCGGTGGACGACCTCCAGCTCCATGCGCCCGGCGTTGAGGCTCCCCGCCACGACGCGGCCGCTGCTGCCGCCAAAGTCGACGGCCAAATAACATCGTTTCATGGCTTCTTCTTTCCCAAGACGTACACTTCCAGGTCGTCGATGGCCGAGGGGGGCAGGACGGAATATTCGCCCCCGCTCTGCACAATTATGCGGCACGCCATCTCGAAGAACACGGCGCGCTCAAAAACCTCGTCGAAGTCGCGGCCGCACACCACCTGCCCGTGGTTGGCAAGCAGGACGGTGTCGTGGCCGGACAAGGCCTCCACCACGGCCGCCGCCAGCTCCGGCGAGCCGGGGCGCAGGTAGGGGATTATCGGGATCTCCGAGCCTACGTGGCAGGGAATTTCCGCCGTCACGTTGAAGTTCGCCGGCTTCTCTTTCATGCACGACACCGTTGTGGCATATTCCGACTGGAAGTGGAGCACGACGCCGACGTCCGCCCGGCGGCGCATCACGCCGAGGTGGAAGAGGCTCTCCATCGACGGCCGCGGCCCGCCGACCCTCTCGCCGTCGGCAATGCGGAGCGTCGAGACGTTCTCGCGCCGCAGGTCGGGCACCCACGAGCCCGTCCCCGTCACCAGGGCCACGTCGCCGCGCCGCCACGACAGGTTCCCCGAGCTGCACTGCGTAAGCCCGGCCGCCCCGACGCGGCGCGCCTGGGCCACGAACTCCTCAATCTCTTTCTCGGTCGTCATAGCGCTTTCCTGTAGAGGTCCAACACTGCCCCGCGAGTCACCTCGCGGGGGTTCCCAGGGGTGCACACGTCGGCCATCGCCTGGTCCGCCAGGCGCGGCAGGTCGCTCTCGCCTACGCCAAGCTCGCGCAGGTGCTCGGGGATGCCCACGCGCCGAGCCATGCCGCGCACGGCCTCCACGGCCGCCTGCGCCGCCTCTTCGCGGCTCATGCCGTCGGTCCGGACGCCCATGGCGTGGGCCACGTCGCCATACTTGTCCAGGGCCGCGGGGGCGTTATACTCCATCACCAGCGGCAGGAGCAGGGCGTTGGCCACGCCGTGGGCTATGTCGAAGATGGCCCCGAGGGGGTGAGCCATGCCGTGGACCAGTCCCAGGCCGACGTTCGAGAAAGCCATGCCGGCTATGTATTGGGCCACGGCCATGCCCTCGCGGGCCGACTTGTCCGTTGGCTCGTTCACGGCCGTCTCCAGGTGGCGGGCTATCATCTCGATGGCGCGGAGCTCGAACATGTCGCTCATCTCCCACGCCCCTTTCGTCGTCAGTCCCTCGATGGCGTGCGTCAGGGCGTCCATCCCCGTCGCCGCCGTCAGCCCGCGGGGCAGGGTGTACATCAGCTCGGCGTCTACAATCGAGACGCAGGGGATGTCGTTGGGGTCCACGCAGACCATCTTCTTCTGGCTCAGCTCGTCGGTTATGACGTAGTTTATCGTCACCTCCGCCGCAGTCCCCGCCGTGGTCGGCAGGGCAATGATTGGCACCGACTTGCGCTTTGTCGGGGCCACGCCCTCCAGGCTCACAATGTCGGCGAACTCCGGGTTGTTCGACACTATGCCTATCGCCTTGGCGGTGTCTATCGGCGAGCCGCCGCCAACTGCCACCAGGAAGTCGGCGCCCGACGCGGCGAAAGCCTCCACGCCCGTGCGGACGTTGCCTACCGTCGGGTTCTGTTTCACGTCGCTGAAAACGTCATACTCGATGCCGCCCCGGCGAAGCACGTCCAGGACCATCTCCGCCACGCCGTGGGCAATCAGGTCCGCGTCTGTCACGACCATCGCCTTGCGCAGGCCAAGCCGCCGGGCCTCATGCGGGAGCATCTCCCGCGCGCCGGCGCCGAAATACGACACCTCGTTAAGCACAAATCGTCTTACCATAAACTATCATCGTTTTTTTTATTCTCCATTTCATCGCGCCCGGCCCTCCTGCCGTAGGGTGTTGGGTCGCATTGCGCCAAGCGCGAGCCGCGCGGCGCGTCTCTCTGTCTAAAAAGCGCGCACGTTCCCCATGCTTCCTCTTTTTTTTGTTTGTCGAAGAATGGCGGCCGCCGGGAGAGTGCCGCCGCATTGCGAGCTCTGCGCGCGCCGTCTGCGGCGGCGAGCCGGGGGCGCACCCCCCTTGTCGCCCCTCCGGTCTCCAATCGTCCCTCTCCCGGCCGACCACCACTGAATTCTTGTTGTAAATTGTTAATTGCTCAATATCCCGGTGTCTGCCGCAATCCGCTGTTGTTCGTCATGGCGCTCTGGTTGACAGGCCACAGCAGTCGGTCCGCGGTGGCGAGCGAATATTTCGTCGCCAGGTTCAGCAGGCGGATGTCATACCACCGCTTCCCCTCGAAAATCAGCTCGCGCAGGCGCTCTTTGGCCACGGCCTCCACGGCGCTGGCGTTGTCTGCCGCCACATATCGGTTGTCGGCATAGAGCGTGGCGTCGTTGTCGTTCGGGTATCCGAGCGTCGTCTCGTCCCACGCGTCGCCATAGGCGCGCCGGCGGACATGGTCAATCTCCTCTTTCGGGCTTTCGCCAAGCAGGGCCTTGGCCTCGGCCATCAGCAGGAGGCAGTCCGCGTAGCGGTATATGGGGGCGTCGTCGAGCATCGAGCGCTGCGCTTGTCCGCTCAGCATCGTCCCCTGGAACTTATATGCGTAGCACGCCTCGTAGGTCAGCGCGTTGTCGCCCTCTTTCTGGTAGATGCCGCGCAGGTTCGTGCGCTTGCGGGGGTCGTTGTCGGCGTAGAGCTTCTGGTAGAGGTCGCGGCCCAGGGGGATGCGCATCACGGCGTTGAACTGGTAGTCCTCCGTCTCGCGGATCAGTTGCCCGTCTTCCGTGTAGCGGTTCGCGCCCGTGTTGTTCTGCTGTGGCAGCATCTGGGCGTAGGTGCCGCCCCACAGGTACGTCCCGTCGTTCTCGGCGTTGCGCAGGGCGAAGATTATCTCGGCGTTGCCCTTGTTGGTGTATTTGAAAACGTCGGCGTAGTTCGCCAGCAGCGAGCACCCGGAGTTGTCCACCACCTCTTGCAGGGCGGCCTTGGCGGTGTTCAGGTCGGCGTTGCCGCCGCCCATCTGCGTCCCGCTCCATAGGAAGACCTCGCCCTTGAGCATCTTCGTGGCCGACAGGCTCCAATAGGTCTTGCCGTCCGAGAAAGCCCAGTTGCCGTCGTAGGCGGCCTCGCTGGCCGCTATGTCGCTCTTTATCTGCGCCATGACGTCGGCGGCGGGGTCTTGCGGCCGCGCCATGGCGCCTATGTCGACGTTGCTCCCCTGGGTGTAGTCGGTATAGATGATGACGTCGCCCCACGAGCGCAGCATCTGGAAGTAGAGGAAGGCGCGCATCCCATGGGCGGCGCCGAGATATTTGCCGCGGTTCGCGGCGCCGAGGCCGCTATTCTCGTTGGTCTTGGCAATCAGCAGGTTGAGTTGGTTCACGGCATAATGCATCCCGCCGTAGTTCGAGACGCCGCTCCGCTCGTTGCTCAGTGTGTTGTTCCACAGGTCCTCCATCCCCTGCGTCGCCTCGCCGCCAAACGGGGTCCCGTTGAAGTGGTTGGAGCGAAGCTCGCCAAGGGTGAAATAGGAGTCCTGGTAGCCGCGGAACCAGCTCATGCTGCCGACGTAGGCCGCCTGATATTGGTCCGCCGTGCGCCAATAGTTGTTGTCGCTTATCGAGCTCTCGGGCTCCAAGTCCAACGCGTCGCACCCGGCCAGGGCCAGGGCCAGCGTGGAGGCGGGGAGCCACTTCATATATGTCGTTTTCATGTCCTTGCTTCTTTGTTTAGTTCTGGAACGACAGGGTAAGGCCGAAGAGGAATGTCCGCGGGGTGGGGTAGCGGGCGCTGTCTATGCCGCTGTCGGTCACCGGCTCGGGCGAGACGCCGGTGTAGTTCGTCACGTAGAACAGGTTCTGGCCCGTCAGGCTCACCTGCGCGTCGCGCAGCTTGGCCGCCGAGATTATGTGGCGAGGCAGGCTGTAGCTCAGCGTCATCTCGCGGCACGCCATGTAGTTGCCCTTTTCGTAGAGCCGGGAGTTGTTGTTGTGCGTGCTGTAGGCGGCGCGGTTCGAGAGGCTCATGTTGTTCTTCGCCAGCTGGTCGGCGTAGTAGAACTTGGGCAGGTCCGCGTCGCGGTTCGTCTCGCTCCACGTGTCTTTCACCATCGAGATTATGTTGAACGAGCCCTGATACTGCCCCAGGCTACGCGCCATGAGGTCGTTGTAGAGCAGGTGGCCCAGGGCGTAGTCGAAGCGGGCGTAGAGGCGGAGCCCGCGCCAGGTCATGGTGCTGCTGAAGCCGCCCGTCACCGTCGGCAGGTAGTGGCCTATCACTTTCCGGTCGTAGGTCGTTATCTTGCCGTCGCCGTCGATGTCCTCCCAGCAGACGTCGCCGGGCTCGATGGGCTTCCAGCCCGCGCTCGTGGCGTAGGTGCTGCCCGTCGTGGGGTTCACCTCGTTGGCAAGGCCGGGGCCGTAGAGCAGGTTGACCTCGTCGCGCCGGGTGTTGGCGTTGCGCTCCACGTCGGCCCAGTCGCGGAAGATGTGGTCTTGCCTGTAGGCCACGATGTCGTCCAGCGAGCCGCCCTCCTGGTAGCCGCCGACCCACTTGAGGTTGTACGTCCCGTCGGCGTTCGCCGGGCCGGCCGCCACCTGGTGGCCGCCCTGGCGGTTGTTCTCGTTCTCGTTGGCCGGCAGTTTGAGGATTTTGTTGCTCACCGTCGTCACGTTGGCGGTCATGTCCCACGCGAAGCCGCCAATGTTGAGGATGTTGGCGCGCACCTCGGCCTCGAAGCCGCGGTTGCGAAGCGTCCCCAGGTTCGTGCGGATGCTGCCGAAGCCCGTGTAGTTGGGCAGCGTCAGGCTCGTCAGCAGGTCTTTCGTCTGGCGGCTGTAGTAGTCCAGGATGAGCGAGACGCGGTTGTCCAGGAAGCCTATGTCCAGGCCCACCTCCAGAGTCTGGCTCTGCTCCCAGCGCAGTCCCTTGTTCACAAGGCTCGTGTTCACTATGCCCGACACGCCGCCGTAGGCCGTCGTCGTGCCATAGTTGCCCCACACCTCGTAGTCGCCCAGGCCCGAGACGTTGCCGTTCACGCCATAGGAGACGCGGGGCTTGAGCGTCGAGACAACATCCGCCGCCGCCGAGTTCTGCCAAAACTCCTCCTGACCGACGTTCCATCCGGCCGAGACGCCGGGGAAGAAGCCCCAGCGGTTGTCGGCCAGGCGAGAGATGCCGTCGTGGCGGGCCGTGAACGACAGCAGGTAGCGCAGGTCGTAGTTATATTGCGCGCGCCCAAAGGCCGACAAGATGCGGTAGGCGGTCTTGCTCGTGCCCGTCGAGCTGGCGGTTATCTCGGCGGCGGCGTTCATCGTGTGGATGTCGTCGGTCGGGGCGCTGTGGCCGGCCATGTAGATGCTGTAGTAGTCGTAGGTGTAGTATTCGCCGCCCACCATGACGTCCAGGTCGTGGGCGTCGGCGAACTTGTCGCGCCACGTCAGCGTGGCGTTCGTCTGGAATTGGCGATATTTCGAGACGTCGGCGCTCATGTTGCGCCGGGTGTTGGGGGTCCTCTGGTTCTGCTGCTGGTAGGCGTCCCACGCCGTGTCTTCCTGGTTCTCCCACAAGAGGTACGACGCGTTGGCGTCCAGGACGAGGCGCTTCTCTTTGAGCAGGTCGGCCGTCAGGCCCGTGCTGAACGTCGTCTTCGTCGTCACGTTGTCGTTGTGATATTTCGTGCGCCAATAGGCGGGGTTGCCGTCCGAGGTGCCGAAGCCCGCCGAGGGCGTGCCGTCCTCGTTATAGGGGTTCCATGTCGGGCGGGCGCTGCGAGTGCGGTAGAACAGGTTGGCCGTCGAGACCCACAGGCCCGGCTGCGACGACCAGTGGAGCTGGGCCGCGCCGCGCACGCTCAAAAAGGGCAGGACGCGGTATGACCCGCTCAGGTTCCCCGTGAAGCGCTTGTAGGATGTCCCGACAACCATGCCCTCCTCCTTGTAGTAGCCCGTGCTGGCCTGGAACGCCGCGCGGTCGTTGCCCCCCGAGAAGCTCAGATAGTGCTCGTGGGTCATGGCGTTGTCGTCGAAGACGTCGTCGTCCAGCTTGCCGCTGTGGTCGCGGAAGAGGATGGTCTCGCGACGCCCGCCGACGAAATCCGCCCCGTCATAATACGGGTCGTCCATCTGCTGCCACCCCTCGTTGAGCAGGTGGCGCGTGGCGTCGCCCAGGTAGGCTATGTCGAAATAGGGGGCCGTCGTGCCATAGCCGTTGCCCGTGCCGTAGCCCATCTGGGCGTCGACGTTATACAGGCGGTCCACATGGCCGGTGACGGCCTCGTTGATGCGGCGCATGCCTAGGCGGTTGTAATATATGTAGTCGCGGGCGTTGAGGAAGTCGTAGCCGTAGCGGGCCTTGTTCATGCCTATCTTGAAGTTGTAGTCTATCCGGGAGCTCCCCTCGCCCCCTTTCTTGGTCTCGATGAGGATGACGCCGCCGTTGGCGCGCGATCCGTAGATGGCCGTCGAGGCGGCGTCTTTCAGGACCTGGATGCTCTCGATGTCCTGGGGGTTCACGTCGCTGAGGCTGTTGCGGATGATGCCGTCGACAATGACCAGGGCCCCGCCGGGCGAGCTGGAGATGCTGGCGCCGCCGCGCAAGACGATGTTGGGCGTCGAGCCCGGCCAGCCCGTGGTGTTCACCACGCGTAGGCCCGTCACTGTCCCTTGCAGGGCTTTGCCCACGTTGTCCATGGCGGCGTTGTCAAGGACGGCGTCGTCCATCTTCGAGATGGCAGTCGTCAGCGTGCCGCGGCGCTGCTGCCCGCCGTAGCCCGTCACGACAACCTCGTCCAGGTCGTGGGCGTCGTCCAGGAGTGTCACGTCGATGGGAGTCCCGCGCCACGTGTGCTCCTGGGTCTGGAAGCCTATGAAAGAGTAGACAATCGTCTGTCCAGGCTCCGCCGCAAGCTCGTAGTTCCCCTCCGCGTCGGTCACGGTCCCCGTCGTCGTCCCGCGGATAATCACCGAGACGCCCGCCAGGGGCTCGCCCTGCGCGTCGCGCACGATGCCGCTCAGCCGCGTCTGCGCCATGGCGTCTGGCGTTTGGGCGGCGTAGGCCAGTAGTAGGAGGACGATGTGTATAAATACCCCCCCCGTTTAAGTCTTAACATACAATTAGCTTTGAGTGTTTGAAGATGTGGTCTTTTGGGGTGTGCGGGGCGGACCCTCTGTCGCCCCGCACAGTGTTTCTTTCCTGCGGCGTCGCCGGCACTGTGTCGGCATCTCGCCAATCTTGTGGTTAGCTCTCTTTGTGTCAGTCTTGGTTTTGAATGTTGTGTCTGTCAATTGTCAACCTTGCGGCCTGTGCCGATGCGTGCGGAAGCACGAGGCGTCAGTCCGTCGTGATGCGGCATGGCGAAGCCCGCGGTCGGAATTCCCCAGTCCCCACATCCCCGATAATTCCTAATTATTAATTATACAGGGGTCCGTAGTTGGCGCAGGCCCTGTAGTCTGCGCCCTCCTTGTCCATGCCGAATGCGTTCCACGCCGCGGGGCGGAATATTTTGTCCTCGTCCACGTTGTGCATGCACACCGGGATGCGGAGCATCGACGCCAGCGTAATCAGGTCTTCGCCAATGTGGCCGTAGCATATGGCCCCGTGGTTCGCGCCCCAGTTGTTCATCACCGAGTAGACGTCGCGGAATGCCGGCTTGTCGCACAGGCGCGGCACGAACCATGTCGTCGGCCACGTCGGGTCTGTGCGCGTGTTCAGCTTCGCGTGGACCTCGGGGGCTATGTCCACGGTCCACCCCTCGGCAATCTGCAGGGCGGGCCCAAGGCCTTTCACCAGGTTGAGGCGGCTCATCGTCACCGGCATGCCGCCGCGGGTCAGGAAGTTCGACGAGAAGCCGCCCCCGCGGAAATAGTCGCGGTCCGCGGGGTACCATGTCGTGGCCCGCAGGCACGCCTCGACGTCCTCCGCCGTCATCTCCCACGGACGTTTCATCACGGGGTTGCCATCCTTGTCGCCGCACTGGCCCGAGCCGTCGAGCGTCGTGGCCCCGCTGTTGATGAGGTGGATTATGCCGCCGGAGGCGCGCTCCGTCAGCAGGCGCCCCGTCACGCGGCGCACGGCCTCGGGGCTCCAGTATGTCCGAACGTCCGAGAAAATCTGGGCGCGCCCCGTCAGCAGGTGGCCCATCAGCATCGCCACGCCGTTCAGCGAGTCGTTCTCCGTGGCCACAACGTAGGCCTCGCGGATGCCGTCCCAGTCGAACGACGTGTTCAGCATGGCCTCGGCGTAGTCGCCGTTGGGGTAGAAGTCGGTCCATTGGCGCTGACCCTGGAAGCCGGCGGCCAGGGCGTCGTGCCCCAGCGCCTCCTCCTTGAAGCCCATCTCTGCCAGGCGGGGGTTGCCGCGCATCAGGTCGCGCATGATTATCGTCATCTTCACCACGAACTCCCAGTCGCCGTCTTTCGCCTCGCGGCTCTTGCGCTTCTCCGGGCGGTTCTTGAAGTCGTCGCCCTCCCTCACCTTGCAGTGGGCCGCGGTCCACGCCATGGCGCGGTCATACTCCGCCTTGTCGTAGATGCCCTCCTCCATGCGGCGGATGATTTCCGTCAGGTCCACGCTCTCGTTCCTCATCCCCAGGTAGTCCTGGAAGAAGTCCGGCGAGACAATAGACCCGGCTATGCCCATCGAGACGCTGCCCATCGAGAGGTATGAGCGGCCGCGCATCGTCGCCACGGCCACGGCGGCGCGGGCGAAGCGCAAGATTTTCTCCGCCGCGTCGGCGGGGATGCTGTTGTCGTCAAGGTCTTGCACGTCGCGCCCGTAGATGCCGAATGCCGGCAGGCCTTTCTGGGCGTGGCCGGCCAGGACTGCCGCCAGGTAGACGGCGCCCGGGCGCTCCGTGCCGTTGAAGCCCCACACGGCCTTGGGCCAGTGGGGGTGCATGTCCATCGTCTCGGCACCGTAGCACCAGCACGACGTCACCGTTATGGTGGCGCCGACGCCCTCGTGCTCGAACTTCTCGGCGCAGGCCGCGCTCTCCGCCACGCGCCCTATAGTCCCGTCGGCCACGACGCACTCCACCGGGCTCCCGTCGCCGTGGCGCACGTTGCCCTCAATCAGCTCCGCCACGGCCCGGGCCAGGGCCATCGTCTTCTCCTCCAGGCTCTCGCGCACTCCGCCTTGGCGGCCGTCTATCGTCGGGCGGATTCCTATCTTCGGATGTCTGCTCATGTCTTATATTGATGGTTTATATTCTGTCCCTTGTCCGAGGGGCGGGCGCGGGGGACGCGCGGCTTGCGCGTCCCCCGCGCGTAGCCCCTGGTCAACACCCGGAATTTGTCAATTGTCAATTGAGGAGCCTCCAAGGCCGAACTTCTCGTTGTAGCCCGGGTTCTGCGTCAGGTTCGGGTTCAGGTTTATCTGGTCTTGCGGCACCATCTCCAGGTAGAACGTGTCTTCCCATCCCGCGCCCTGCTGGAGCGGCCCAGGCCATGTCGCGATCCACCCGCTGTCGGCGCTGTTGGACTGCGCCGCCGACGAGCCGGTCCGTTTGATCTCCTCGTAGTCCACGAACTGGCCAGTGTATCTGCCCGTCCCGTAGGGGACGTTCGATGCCGTGATCCACGCCCCGCACGGCTGGCGGTTGGCGAAGTAGGGCGCCTTGTGCCAACGCTTCACGTCGTAGAAGCTGAAGCCCTGGCCCATCAGCTCCACCATGCGCTCGCGCCGAATCTCCCAAAGCACCGGCCCCACGGCATACTTCGTCCGAGCGTCGTAGCGCGCAATCCATGCCGCGTCGCCCTTGTCGCGGTCGGGGTCCCAGTTCGCGTCAATCGAGGCCACGGTCATCTTCTCCACGTCGACCCTCTCGCGCAGTTTGTTTATCGTCAGGTCGGCGTCGGCCTGGGAGAACTGGCCCAGTTCCGCCGCCGCCTCGGCGTAGTTCAGCATCACCTCCTCGATGCCGAAGATGGGCTTGTCGCTCTGCTGGAAGTTGCCGTTGTTCCCCATCTCCCACATCGTGAAGTGCTTCCAGAAGTAGTAGCCCGTCCAGCAGCGCATGTAGTTGTCCGTCTGGCAAAATTGCGTGATGTTCGGGGCGGAGTGGCTCATGGTGCCGCCCCAGTTGTGGCCGGGCAGGCGCTTCGCGCCGATGCTCTCGTCCTCGTTGTCGCCGTTGTCGCAGCGGATGTTGGGGCCGAAGTAGTCGATATACTTCCGGAACTTCTTGGCCTCCTCCTCCGTGATGATTTTGACCGGGTTGTTGTTGGGATTGTAGTTGAGCGTGTCGCCGACTTTCCAAAATGTCCACTTGCGGAACGTCGTCACGTTGTCGGGGTTGGTGAACGTCTTGTTGGCGTTGGCCTGGGCCGGGGGGCAGAAGTTGACGTGCAGGCGGGGGTCGCGGTCCTCGTAGTAGTCCCACAGGTCTTTGCCCTTGCCGCCTTTGAAGCCGCTGCCAGTGTTGGCAATCGGCCGCCCGTTCTTCATGAGGAACAAGTCCACCGTGGCCTGGGGGGCGTCGGCCCTGTGCGCCTCGACGTGGATCAGGTCGCTCCACCGGTGGCGCAACAGCGGGTCCAGGTATTGCTTGTGCATGATGACGCCCGCCACGCCCGCCAGGCTCTTGCTCGTCATCACCTCGTCATACCCGGCGCCCGGATATTTGTTGTTCCCGCTGCCCTTGTGCAGGGTGGGGTAGGCGTTCATCAGCTCATGCGAGACTGTCTTGCACTTCTCCAGGAATTCTCGGCGGTTGTCCGACCCGTGATACTTGGCCCACGTCCCCTCGCGGAGCAGGAAGCGGCTCAAGGCGGCCTTGATGGCGTTGGCGCTCAGGGCGTTGTCGCCGTCGCGGCTCGTGTCGCCAAGGTGCGCCGCCGCCCACTCCAGGTTCGCGACTATGCTGTCCGCGACCTCCGCCCGCGGTGTCCGCGCCCCGTAGGCCTCGGGGCTGGCGTCGTTCAAGACGGTGTTGATCCAGGGCACGTCGCCATATTTCGCCACAAGCTCCATATACCAGAATGCGCGGAAGAAGTAGGCCACGGCCCGCCAATGCGCCTTCTCCGCCGCCGTCAGCTCGCCGTCGTCCAGGTGGCTCAGCAAGATGTTCGCCGTCCGGACGTAAGAGAAGTCCCAGTTGCTCGAGCTCGTCGTGGTCGTTATGCCGCCATAGGCGTAGGGGTTCTGGGGGTTCTCGCGGGTCGTCATGATGCCGGCGTAGAAGTCGCTGGCCCACTGCCCGCCCTGATAGTAGCTGTTGCCGCTGAAGTTCGTGTATATCCGCGAGTCGATGAACATCGAGTAGAGGTTATACGCGAAGGCGCGGCAGTTGTCGTACGTCCGGAACGCGTTCTGCTCCGTCATCGTCGTCTTCGGATACAGCTCCAGGTAGTCGTCGTTGCACGAGGCCGCCACCATCGACAGGGCCGCGGCGCCAAGTGCCATATATCTTGTCTTTTTCATCGTTTCGCTTTTTTAGAATGTGATGCTCGCGCCAACCGACACTGTGCGGTAGAACGGGTATGACCATGCCAGGCTCTCCGGGTCGTAGCCCTTGGGCAACGAGGTGAACGTCGCCAGGTTCTCGCAAGAGACGTAGACGCGCAGCTTGTTCACGTAGATGGGCGACAGAATCTCGGCGGGCAACGTGTAGGAGAGCGTCACGTTCTTGATGCGCATATAGGCCCCGCTCTGCAAATATTTGGTGCTCGTGCGGGTGTTCGACCCGACGTTGCCCATCTGCCCATACACGCGGAACAGCTTGGCGTTCGGGTTCTCGGCCACCATGAAGTCCGGGCTCTCCGGGTCGTAGCTCCGCGCGCGCCAATAGTCCGTCTGGTTGTAGTATATTGGGAAGAAAACACCGTCGCCCGCCCCGCCAAAGGGGAACAGGGAGGCGCCGCCCAAGGTCACGTCGCGCTTGCCGACGCCCTGGAGCATGGCGCTCAGGTCCAGCCCTTTCCAACCCACGCTCAGGTTCGCGCCATATTGGAAGCGGCTAGTGCTGTTGCCGATCACCTTGCGGCCCCGGGGTCGGAGATGGTGTTGGCGCCGCTGCTGATTGTGCCGTCGCCGTTCAGGTCCTTGAACTTCTCGTCGCCCGGTTGCACCGTCACGCCCTGGATGCTCGTCACGCCCTCCTTCAGCGTCCACGGCCCGTTGCGGCTCGTCACGCCCTCCATGTTGAAGTCGTCCCGCCCATAGAACCCGTCGCTCTCGTAGCCCCATATCTCGCCCAGCTTCTGCCCGTTGTGATATGTCCCGATGTTGCCGCTCTCGTTGTTATATTTTGTTATCTTGCTCATGTGGTCATACACGTTGAGGCTCACGGAGTAGTTCCAGTCGCCGACTCTGTCGCGCCACGTCACGGCCAGCTCCCATCCGTCGGTCTGCATGTCGGCCACGTTCTGGAGCGGAGCCGAGGCGCCAACCGCCGACGGCAGCTCCACGCCGCTCGCCAGCATGCCCTCCGTAGTCCGCCGGTACCAGTCGAAGGTCGCGCTCAGGCGGTTCTCAAGCATGTACAGGTCGAAGCCTACGTCCAGCGTCTTCACCGTCTCCCACGTGTAGTTGGCCCGGACCAGGCCCGGCACGCCTATCACGCTCACGCGGTCGTCGCCGCTCAGCCACGTCGTCCCCTGGCTCACGCCCATCTGGCTCACGAAGCCGTAGGGGCTGATGTTCTGGTTGCCTATCGAGCCGTAGCTCCCGCGGATCTTGATGTCGTCCAGGACGCCGCGGCTCCACTCCATGAAGCCCTCCTGCCCCAGGCGCCACCCGGCGCTCACGCTCGGGAAGAAGCCGAAGCGTTCCGATTTTGGGAACTTGCTGCTCCCGTCGTAGCGGGCGTTCACCGTCAGCAGATACTTGTCGTCGAAGCTGTACGTGAGGCGCCCGAAGCCGGCGCGGATGGCGTATTCCGTATATTCGTCCTCCAGGCGCTTGTCCCCAGTACCGCCACCGAAGCTCGGCACGGTCTGCGCGGCCTGCTCGTATATCGAGGCGTTGAGGGCGCCATGCCACGACTTCTCCTGGTTGTAGCCCAACATGAGGCTCGCCTTGTGGCGCTCCAGCTCCAGGCTGTAGGTCGAGTAGATGTTCGCGGCGTTGTATTTTGTCGTCGACTGGTTTATGGTGTATGTGTCTCGCTTGTCCGACGGCTGTGTCTTCACCGCCAGCTGGACGTCTGCATACTGCATCAGCCCCGAGTAATACTCATATCGGTAGTCGTTGCGGTCGAAACTGTATTCGCCCACTATGTCCCAGTTCTTCAGCGGCTTGAGTGTGGCTTTCAGCTGGATGCGCGGGCGCGAGTTGCGCGTCGTCGAGACTGGGGCCGCCTCCAGGGCGTTCTTCGGCGAGTCTACTATGAGGCCGTCCGCCCGGTTCAGGAGGCTCCCGGGCATGTAGCCCTCGGGATACCAGCTTATGAGGCGCGTCGCGTAGGGGTCGCGGATTAGGCTCGCGGCCGCGGTCTGCTTCGTGTCGGCGTAGCGCATCGTAACCTCCTGGGTGTACCAGTCCGTCACGTCCGCCGAGACGTAGGCCGCGATGGCTTTGCGGGTATATTTGTCCTTGTCAGTCACCAGCGGGCCGTCCTCCTTGCTCAGGTTGCCGGAGAGGCGGAAGCGGAGCTTGTCCGTGCCGCCCTCCGCCGACAGGTTGTGGTTCCACAGCTCGCCCGTGCCCAGGGCGTTGCCCTGGGGGTCGCCCTCTTTGAGGTAGTAGACGTGCCCGTCGCTGTGGCGGTAGATGCCGTTCTCCTCCACGCCTTGCAGGGTCCCGGCCCTATATTGCTCCAGCAGCTCTTTCCACGTGCCTATTTGCCCGTCGCCGGCCCAATATTGGCTGGAGTAGCCGGCCTCCTCGTAGGCGGCTATGTAGTCCGTCAGGCTCGCCTGCTTCGGCCGCCCGATGCTCTTCTCCCACCCGCGGCTGAGGCTGTACGTCACGCTGAACCGGGCGTCGGTCTTCGGGCGCTTCGTCGTAATCAGTATCACGCCGCCGGCCGCCCGCGCCCCGTAGATGGCCGACGAGGCCGCGTCTTTCAGCACAGTCACGCTCTCGATGTCGTCGGGGTTCAAGGTGCCCAGGTCGCCCTCGACGTTGTCTATCAGGACCAGGGGCGACCCGCCGTTGATGCTCAGCGTGCCGCGGATGTTGAAGCTCTTGCCCTGGCCGGGCCCCGAGCCCCCGGAGACCATCAGCCCCGGCATCGCACCCTGCAGGGCCGCCGCGGCGTTAATCACGGGACGGTCGCCAAGCACTTCGTCCATCGTCACCTGGCTCACCGCCCCCGTCAGGTCGCGCTTCGTCGTCGCCCCGTAGCCCACGACCACAAGCTCGTCGAGGTCGTGGGCCGCCTCCTCCAGCGTCACGTCAATCGACGTGCCGTTGAAGACGTGCTCCTGGTTCTTGAAGCCTATGAACGAGAATACCACGGTCTGGCCCACTTGGGGTGTTAGTGTGTAGTTGCCGTCAATGTCGGTGACGGTTCCCGTCACGGTGCCTTTCACGACCACCGAGACGCCGGCCAATGGCTCGCCCTTGGTGTCCACCACCTTGCCGCGGAGCGCTTGCTGCGCCGAGGCGGGGACGGCGAACGCCCACAGGGTCAGCCATATCGGGAGGAGAATCCGTAAAATACCCCCCCCCATTGTCAAAATCTTAAACATGAGTTGTGTTTAGTTTGTTAATGCTTGTGTCGGTTCTGGGCGTTGAGCTTGCCCTTTTTTGAGGTCTGGTGCAAATCTTCATCACTTTGCGTCATGGAGGCCTCCTAGATGGGAGTGTTTGTCTATTCATCCGATTGAATGTTTATTATTGGCGGCTCTAAGATACCTCAAAATTTCTAAACACCGTCAATATCAGATAAAATATTTCCCATATCGAATTTACTCATAAACGCCGTGGTCGCCCCTGTCCCCTCCGCTCCTTCAAAAACTGCCGTCCCGCCCCGACTCGCAATTACAATCCGTAACCCTCAACTCACCCTCCGCCCTCTTCCTGTTATCCCCCCCCCCAAAAAAAAAAACGGATCCCCCAAAAAAGGGGAGCCACCCGCCCATGGCCGGCGCCCG
>CAYZUH010000007.1:87440-93056 GCA_964481855.1 uncultured Marinilabiliaceae bacterium | reverse complement strand
CGGAGCCTGTCCACAATCCTCTCGCCCGTGACGACTTTCTTTCGACGCATTCTCTCTGATATTAAAAGATTGTTACCTTTGCCGTGGGTGCCACCGCATAAGTGTGGCATGACAAAACTATATAAAATATTAATAATATGGAAGTGTGGGACGTCCTGACGCAAAAGCAGATGAAGCGTCTGAAGCGCAACAATGCCATCCGTGAGGAGTTTAACGAGCTGATGGGCAGGGGCTTCAAGAGGCCGGAGTCGATTCGCAAGATTGCTGAGAAGTACGAGCTCAGTGAGATTATGGTGCGCCAAATCATCAGAAAGAAGACTGCATTATGAGCGGGAAGACAGCCGCGGCCCCCGAGCGCCTGTCCGTGAGGGAGGTGGCCGCCCGGCTCGGCGTCAGCCGGCACACCGTCTACAAGTACATAAGGCAGGGGGCGCTCAAGGCGTACGTGTGGAAAGCCAACTCGCGGATGTACATCAAGGTCTCGGACCTTGAGAAGATGCTCGACGACCACTTCTGACCGTCCGCCCCTGACGCCCCCCCCCCCAAAAAAAAAAGCCCCACCTCGTCTTCGTGTTGCGTTGTTTCCGTGCCGCCCGCCCCGAGCCGTCGGCGGGTTTCGTCTGTCGTCTTTGATTTTCTGACGGCAACAGCGAATGATGATATTGATGTCAGAAAGTAGCGATGTAAAACATTTATCTTTATCTTTGGGTGTGCAAACCAACTGACAATGGAATATGAGTAATGCTGGAAAAACGCTACGCTCCTTGATTCTAAAGGAGATGGAGCTGACTAACTTCAAGCGTCTTGCGGGTCTGACTATCAGATTCTCTGACGGCGTGACGACCATCAGCGGAGCCAACGGCCTTGGCAAGACGACAATCTTCGACGCCTTCGTGTGGCTGCTGTTCGGCAAGGACAGCTCCGACCGCAAGGCCTTCAGCGTCAAGACGCTCGACGAGGACGGCAACGCCATCCCGCGCCTGCCGCACGAGGTGCGCGCCGTCCTGTCCGTCGGCGGCGAGGAGGTGGAGCTGCGCCGCCGCCTCAGCGAGAAGTGGACCCGCCGCCGCGGGTCGAGCCGCGAGGAGTTCACGGGCAACGAGGAGGAGCGGCTGTGGAACGGCGTGCCGCTTGGGGTCAGGGAGTGGGGCGAGCGCGTCTCGTCGCTGTGCGACGAGGAGGTGTTCAAGTACGTGACCTCGCCCTCCTACTTCTGCACCCGGAAGCCCGACGTCCAGCGCCGCCTGCTCCTGTCCCTGGCGGGCGACGTGACCGACGCCGAGGTGATGTCCTCGTCGGACGAGTTCAAGGCCCTCGCGGCCGAGCTAGGCGGGCGCGACGCCGAGACGCTCCGCAAGGAGGTGGCGGCGCGGCGGCGGCGTGTCAAGGAGGAGATGGACGGCATCCCTGCGCGCGTCGACGAGCGCATGCGCGACGCCGAGGCCTCGCGCCGCGACTGGGACGCGCTCGCCGCCTCCGTGAGGGCCAAGGAGGCGGAGGTCGCGGAGGCCGAGCGCCGCCTGGCCGACAGGGGCGCCGACGAGGCCGCCTCCGGGGAGGCGCGGGTGGCGCGGGCGCGCGCCCTGGCCGACAAGCGCGTGGAGCTGCAGATGGCCGAGGCCGGGCTGAGGGCCCGCGCCGCCGACGCGTGGAACGCGTGGGACTACGCCCGCCGCGGGGCCGAGGCCGAGCGCGCCCGGCTGTCCGCCGAGGCCTCCGCCGCCGACAGGCGCGCCGCCGCCCTGGCCACCGAGCTTGAGGCGGTGCGGGAGGAGTGGCGGGCCGTCTCGTACGAGGCCCCGGACTACTCGGGCCTCGCCCCGCGCTGCCCGGCGTGCGGGCGCGAGTTCAGCCCCCGAGAGATGGAGGCCCGCCGCTCCGAGATAGAGGCTGGATGGAACGCGGCGCGCGCCGACCGCCTCCGCGCCATCAGCGGGCGAGGCCACACCCTCAAGGAGGGGCTGGAGGCGGCCCGCGCCGAGGCGGAGGACGCCCGGAGGCGCGCGGGCCTGGTCCCCGGCGCCGGGCCCGAGCCCGCCCGAGAGCCCGACCTCATGGCCGACGCCGGGTGGGCCGCCCTCAAGGCCGAGGTCGAGGCCATGGAGGCCGCGTCGGCGGCCGACGCCCCCGCCGCCGCGCCCGGGGCCGACGGCGCGCGCGCCCGCCTGGCGGGGCTGAGGTCGGAGCTGTCCGCCCTCTCCGCCGAGCTGGCCCTGCGCAAGGTGTGGGAGGCGAACGTCGCCCGCGTGGAGGAACTGCAAGGCTCCCTCCGCGCCCTGGGCGAGGAGATGGCGGAGCTGGAGGGGACGGAGTACCGCCTCGGCCGCCTCTCCAAGGCGCGCATGGAGATGGTCGAGGCGCGGATAAACGGGCTGTTCAGCGTCGCCCGCTTCAAGCTGTTCGAGAGGCAGATAAACGGCGGCGAGGCGGAGACGTGCGTCGCGACGGTGGGCGGCGTGCCGTGGCCCGACCTCAACAGCGCCGGGCGTGTGAACTGCGGCCTTGACATCATCAACGCCATCTCGCGCGCCAAGGGGGTGGCGGCCCCGATATTCATAGACAACGCCGAGGGCGTCAACGACATCATGGCGACGGCCGGGCAGCAGGTGCGGCTGGTCGTCACCGCCGAGAGGGAGCTGACGGTGCGCCGCGGCGAATGAGCGGACACGGATGGACCAACAAATAACGCGATAAAGAAATGGACAACACCCAGCAACTACAGACGGCCCAGGCGCGCCCGCCGCGCCCCGTCGACACACTGAAAGGGATACTCGACGCGCCGAGCGTGCGCCAGCAGTTCCGCAACGCCATGGGCGACCACGCCGACGAGTTCACGGCGGGCCTCATAGACCTCTTCGGCGACGACAGGCAGCTCGCCGCCGTGCCGCCCGAGCAGCGGCGCGACGTCTACGGCGGCTTCGTGCGCGAGAGCCTGAGGGCGGCCGTCCTGCGGCTCCCCCTCACCAAGGGCCTCGGCTTCGCCTACATCGTCTGCTACCGCAACAGCCGCCAGATGGCCGACGGCACGTGGGGCAAGGTCGTCACGCCGACGTTCGTCCTTGGCTACAAGGGCTACATCCAGCTCGCCATGCGGAGCGGGCAGTACCGCGTCATCAACTGCGACGTGGTGTATGAGGGCGAGCTCCGCGGGCGCGACAAGCTGACCGGGGCCGTGGACCTCACGGGCGAGCGCGTCAGTGACAAAGTGGTTGGCTACTTCGCCCACTTCGAGTTGCTCAACGGCTTCTCGAAGACGCTCTACATGGGCGTGCGCGAGATGGCGGAGTACGCCAAGCGCTACAGCCCGTCGGTGGGCCGCCAGACGACGGCGGAGGCCCTGGCGGCCCTGGCGGGCGAGGGCGGCGGCAAGTCCGTGGGCTGGGAGGGGTGCTTCGACGACATGGCGCTCAAGACGTGCCTCCGCCGCCTGCTGTCTAAGTACGGCATCCTCTCCATCGAGATGCAGACGGCCCTGAGCGGCGAGGCGCGCGCCGAGGAGGCGGAGCGCGACGCCGCCGCGGCGGGCATGGGCGACGCCGAGGCCGTCGACGTGGAGGAGGCGTCCTACGAGGAGGTGCGCCCCGCCGAGGCCGCCCCGTCCCCCGCGCCGTCGTCGGCCATGGAGCCCGACTTCTAGGAAGAGACAAGTGGTAATGCAAATCGGGCCCCGCAGCCGCGACGGTCATGGGGCCATTTTTTTTCGACACCAAAAAGACACGAGGACATTATGGACATCAAGACATCCGGGGCGATAGAGGACGGCATCCTCCTGCTCCTGCCGCGCGCCCGCGAGGAGGCCGCGGCCCACGCCGCCTGGTGGGTGGCGGGCGAGATGAAGTGGCAGTTCCGCCACATCATCGCCGCCGACCTCGGCGCCGCGACATGGGGCGACGTGGCCCCCATGATATGCTCGCGCTTCGAGGGGCAGGCCCCTCCCGACAAGCTCATGCGCGCCGTGGAGCGCGGCATATCGCCGTTGACGCTCGACGACCCCGTGTATCCCGCAGTCCCATAGAGGCCATGGAGCTGCAAGTGCTGGGCTCGTCGTCGGACGGCAACTGCTACGTCCTCCGGGCGGAGGGCGGCGAGAGCCTCGTCTTGGAGCTCGGCGTGCCGTGGGCGGATGTCAAGCGCGCCCTGGGCTTCAGCCTGCGCGGGCTGGCCGGGTGCGCCGTCAGCCACCGCCACGGCGACCACGCCCGGAGCGTGGCGGACGCCCTGCGGTCGGGAATCCCCGTCGCGGCGCCGCCCGACGCGCTCGGCGGCCTCCCGGCGTCGCCCGTCGCCGTCGCCGCCCGCCACAGGCGGGGGCTGCGGATGGGGGGCTTCTCGCTCCTGCCCCTCTCGGTGGAGCACGACGCGCCGTGCATGGCCTACGTCGTCTCACACGCCGAGATGGGCCCCCTCCTGTTCGTGACGGACACCATGGCGTTCCGCTACCGCGTGTCGGGCCTGCGCCACGTCATGATGGAGGCGAACTACTCCGACGAGGCCCTGCGCGGGGCCGTGGCGGCGGGCGTCACGCCCGCGGGCGCCAGGGCGCGCATCGTCGGGAGCCACATGGAGATAGGCACGGCGCTCGCCACCCTGGCGGCCACCGACCTGTCCCGCGCCCGCGAGGTGGTCCTGCTCCACCTCTCGTCGCGCCACTCCGACGCTGCGGGCTTCAAGGCGCGCGTCGAGGCCGCCACTGGCCTCCCGGCCTACGTGGCCGAGGCGGGGCTGAGGCTCGACCTGTCGTGCGTGTGATACAAATGCAAAAAAAAGGAATCAAGGACATGTATGAAGTGAAGTTCAAGGACACGGCGGGCCGGGGCGCCCACTATGTCGTCGAGGGCGCCACCGACGTGGTCGACGCTGTGGCGGCCGTCATGGCGACGGGCGAGCTTAAGTCTGTCGGCGACGTCCACTCGTGCCACCTCTCGCGGTTCCGCGAGGCCTACCCCCTGGGCGACGGCGGCGAGCCGCGGACGTTCTACAAGGTCGTGGCCTACACCTACGACGCGGGGCGCGACGGCAAGGAGCGCAAGGTCAAGAGCCTCATGCTCGTCGAGGCGGCGGACCACAGCCGCGCGTGCGCCCGGACGTACGAGATTCTGCGCCAGGGCTACGACATGGAGACGTTCTCCGTCGGCGAGACGCGGATTGACGCGGTAATACAGTGGAACGGCTCGTCGGCGAATGCCGGGCGATAGGAGGGGGGGGATGCTATGTTCAAGGAGTATTTCAACCACGACTACAACGCCCGCCTCGATTTCAAGGTCAGGACCTTGCGGGCGCAAATGGGCTTCGAGGGCTACGGGCTGTTCTGGATGCTCATCGAGGAGCTGTACTGCAACGACGGCGCCCTGCCTCTTGACGGCATCGAGGTGCTGGCGAAGTGCTACAACGTGCGCGCCTCCAAGCTGCGGAGCGTCGTCATGGACTTCGGCCTGTTTGTGGTCGACGAGGAGGCGGGGACGTTCAGCTCCCACCGCGTGGGCGAGGCGCTGAGCCGCCGCAAGGCCGCCGTGGAGGAGCGCAAGGTCTCCGCCGCCAACCGCTCCGCCGCCGCCAAGACCGCCGCGGCGACAAGGTGGGGGGCGCGGGGGGCTGACGCGGGACTGACGCAATGCG
>CAYZUH010000007.1:84918-87340 GCA_964481855.1 uncultured Marinilabiliaceae bacterium | reverse complement strand
GAGACGATGCGGAGGCGATGCGGACGCAATGCGGAGACGATGCGGAGGCGATGCGGACGCAATGCGGAGACGATGCGGAGGCGATGCGAGCGCAATGCGAAGACGATGCCATAAAGAGAAAAGAAAAGAAGAGAAAAGAAGAGAAGACAACATCAACGCCGTCGACGTCGACGACGCGCGAGGGGCGGAAGCCGTCGGGGAAAGGGGCGGAAGCGCCTCCCCCCGCCCCGCCGCAGGGGGCGACGGAGGAGGACATCGGCGCCGAGGTGCGCGGGCTGCTCGCCAACGAGGGCGTCCGCTACCAGGTGCACCAGAAGTCGGGCATGGACGACATGGCCGCCATCGAGGGCTACATCCCCGAGTTCGCGGGCCAGCTCGCGTTGGAGGGCAAGGGCGGCGAGCACGGCATGAGGCTGGCGATGCACTTCGCCTACTGGCTCGGCAAGAAGCGCGAGCGGCAACAGAGAACGAACGGACAAGCAGGGAACCATGGCAATCAGAACATTGGCGGAAATAATGGCGACGGTGCGGACCCCGCCGCCCTCCTCGGATGGCAGTACCCCGCCGCGGCCTACGGCGTCAGGCCCACTGACGCCGAAATCCGGGAGGAGTTGCGACATCGCAAAGTGCTCAACACCGCCTACAACCTTATCACGGGCAGAGTCCAGGGTCGTTAGCAGGTTCGGCGAGGGCATGGAGGGCGCCCTGGCATTGGCGCAGGAGTTCGCGCCGCAACGGCAGCACATGCTCGCCCGTGACCCCGACGGGTGCATGACGGACCCCGACGCCCCCCTCCTCTCGGTCGTGGAGTGCGTCTATGGCGCTAACGCCGCCCTGGGGTGGCTCGTCGGGCAGATTGAGGACCTGTTCAAGATGTCGGCCGTCGGCGTCAAGGCGGACGACCAGGCGCTCATCATCACGGCGGAGGCCATACTTGCGGGCTACCCCGACCTGCGCGTCACTGACATCATGCTGTTCTTCTCCCGGTTCAAGGCGGGCCGCTACGGCAGGTTCTACGGCGCGGCCGACCCGCTAGCGGTGACCGAGGCCCTGGCGCGCTACAGCGAGGAGCGGCGCGACGCCCTCGGCAGGATAGGGCGGCGGCAGGAGCGCGCGCGCACCGTCGAGAGGAACATGGAGCTGTTCGGCAGGACGGACGCGACGCTCGACGAGCTCCGCGGGACCTCCATGTGGGCCGCCATGGACGCGGCCCAGCGCGGGTGGTGCGAGCGCTTCGCCGCGTTCTTCGACGCGGGCGCGGACAACGTCCTGGACAAGTTCCGCTTCCGTCTTATGCGCAAGGAGGGGAGCGCGCTCGGCTTCACGCTCGACAGGGAGTTCCACAGGGGGCACCTGGAGGCGTTCCGCGGGCGCGGCGACGGAAAGGGGGCGCCCCATGGCTAGCCGCGCGGAGACTTTCGAGGAGAGGCGGCGCGAAAGCGTCGAGACAATCCGCAAAGCCGCCGCTATGGCGGAGCGGATGGGGGCCGGGCCGCTAATCGTGGCGTTCAGCGGCGGCAAGGACAGCCAGTGCGTCTACCACCTGGCCGAGGAGGCGGGCGCGCCTTTCGAGGCGGTCATGAACGCCACGTCGATAGACCCGCCGGAGGTCATCCGATTCGTGAGGCGGCACTACCCCGCCGTCAAGATTTCCGCCCCGCGGGAGAGCTTCTTCGCAATGTGTGAGCGCAAGGGGATGCTCCCCACCCGACTCTACCGCTTCTGCTGCGCCGAGCTGAAAGAGCGGGGCGGGTGACGCTCACGGGCGTGCGACGCGAGGAGAGCCAACGGCGGGCGGACAGGCAGGAGGTCTCGGTGGCCAGGGGGCGCAGGTTCACCGGCTACACAATGGACCAGTTCACGCGGGAGAGGCGGGTCGAGGCGGAGTGCCGGGGCGGCGGGAGTGAGAGAATCATCGTCAACCCAATCTTGGAGTGGACGGAGGCAGACGTGTGGCGCTACCTCAACGACGTCGTGCAAGCGCCGCACTGCGGGCTATACGACCGGGGGCGGCGGCGCGTGGGCTGCCTGTTCTGCCCGATGAGCACGACGCGCAACATGCTGCGCGACGCCAAGGAGTACCCGCACATGTGGGAGCGGCTGAAGCGCACGGCGGCGAGGATATGCGAGAACAACCCCTACTTCAAGGGCCGCCCGGCCGAGTACCTGGAGTGGTGGATGTCCAAAAAGAACGTGGCGGAATGGGATGTCCCGCGGCTGCCGCTTGGCGAGGTCGACTCCGAGGTGGACATGTCGTGTGACGGGGAGAGACCGTTCGCCGTCGGCGAATTCTGATTGCGTCAGATATTTTACAACATAAGCAACGCGCTTGCCTATCTTTGCCGCCAATTCTGATTGAGCGACAAAAGGGGCAGGTTCTTTGGCAAAGGGGAGCGTGAGGCCGCCGCGGGCGGCGAGGCGG